>JAJYOL010000008.1 GCA_021796225.1 Microcaldota archaeon
CTCCTTCTCCTTCCGGGAGATTTCCTGAATCATATAAAGGAGTGCAAGGAACGGAAGGAGAAGGAGGAATCAGGATCCTGCATAAGATAATGCTGAAACTTTAGAGGGTGGAATTATGGGAGAAGGAAGAATCAAGAGAATTAGCTATGGCTGCCACTATTTTTTCGTGAAGCCAGGCAAAAACGGCGATGTGCATATGCATGCAAAGAAACTGATGAGTATAGAACAGGTGAAAGAGGTAGTTATAACAGAGGGAGAGTACGGATTCATAGTGAAGACACACGTATTAGAATCTCATTCAGATACGGTCAGGAAGATAAACACCGCAGTCAGAGGTACTTCCATCAACATTATGTGCCATTGCAAGTATATGAAGAGGTAATTACCTTATAGATTGTGGTAACAGATATTGCCTTGAAAATATGTTGGTGAGAGTGCGAAAGGTATTTATCAGCATATTGTCAAATGATATCGGTGTGCATATGTACGACTCAATCGATTCACATGAACAAGGTGTTACTGCTGCGGATTACGAACTTTTCAAACCAAGAATATCAGTAGTTGGAGTCGGAGGAGGAGGAAACAACACGGTGCACAGACTTAGCCGCATGGATATCAAAGGCGCATCCTTGTTCGCATTCAATACTGACGCAAAACAGCTTGGGATGCTGGGGCCCAATATCACGAAACTCATGCTTGGAAAACAGATAACGCACGGACTAGGAGCGGGAGGTTATCCCGAGATAGGGGAAAAGGCGGCAGAACTCTCAAGAACAGATGTAGATCTGCTTGTGCGCGATACAAACCTGACCTTCCTTACGGCAGGAATGGGTGGAGGAACGGGAACGGGTGCCGCTCCCGTAGTCGCAAGAATAGTGAAAGACAGCGGATCGATAGTCGTAGGTATTGTAACGATACCGTTTGCATTGGAAAGAGTAAGACTTGAAACGGCAAGGCGCGGGATAGAAAAACTAAGGCGCAATATAGACACGCTCATCGTGATAGACAACCAGAAGCTCGTGCAGCTGTACCCGAACCTGCCCATAGAAAAAACGTTCGCGCTTGCGGATGAGATAACGGCCAAGGCGGTAAAGGGAATAACAGAAGCGATAACACAGCCGAGTTTGATAAACACGGATTTCGCCGACGTCCGCACAACCATGGCGGCAGGAGGACTTGCCATGATAAGCGTAGGCACGGGACAGGGATCAAACAAGGTAGAGGAAGCGGTCGAAAATACGCTGAAGAACAAGCTTCTTGACGTAGACTATCGCAACGCAACTGGCATACTTCTTCACATAACGGGAGGCCCGGACATGACGCTTGGAGACGCAAATGCCATAGGTTCCAAGCTCACTGAATCCGCATCACCAAATGCAAACGTGATATGGGGCGCAAGACTGGATCCCGCTTATGCTGGACGCGTAGAGGTAATTGCGATATTCACTGGAGTATCGGGAAGCTCTGTTTTGGGAAACAACAGTGCAGAGCAGGATAACAATTCCGGCATTTACCAGATATGAATTAGGAGCAGCTACAACACTCCGACTTCTGCTACGCCATGTTCGTCCTTATTCCTGCTTAGCAGGTATACCTTGGAATTGTATGCCTTCTTCAGGATAGGATCGTGCGTTATTATAAGAGTCTGTTCTACGATTTTAGGCAGCACTTCATTGAAGGTTTTTACGAATTTTTCGAGCCCCTGCTGGTCTATGTTATGGGTTGGTTCATCGAGTATGAGAAGGCCGAGATTTGGTGCAAGAACCAGTGAGAAAGCGATGCGCATCGCAAGGCACGCCACGCTGCGCTCTCCTCCGCTTGCTATAGACTCCACGTTTTCCCATTTGCCATTGTCGACGGAACCGGTACGCAGTTTCAATACGTAATCGTCCGCATCGGCTTCAAGCATGACGCTGGTGTAATCACCGTAAGGGTATATGTCCGGCCAGACTTCGTGCATTATCGTGTTTATGGAATCGATAAGTTTTGTCCTTAACACGGTCTGCGTTTCCTGCAATGACGTGCGGAACTTTACAAGATTTTCAGATATGTCGCGTTTTGTCTTGATATCGGTGTAAAGCTTTTCTATTTTGGATATTTCCGTTTTCTTATCGGATATCTGGGATTCGGCATCGGACAGATATTTCCTGTTTGCTGCGACGTCTGAAAGAATGCGTCCGTTTTGTGCCATCGCTTCGGTGAATTCTGCCTGCAAGGCATCGAGTTTTTCCGTGTTGATATCCAGTTTCGACAGGGACAACTCGTCATTGCCGATTTCCGTAGAAAGTGCCAATACCTGCTTTGCGTATTCTTCCCTTCGTTTCAGCGCGTCTATTTTCAAACGAAGCTCCGTTTCGGCTGAATTCAATTCGTTTAGTGTTTTTGTCGAAGAATCGTACAGACCCTTTTGTAATAGAATTTCCTTTTCCGCTGACGCAAGAGTCCCGGAGAGTTTCGAGATCTCTGGTGCGGGATCCACATAATCGTGAATTTGCGCTTCGAGCCTGATTGCTCTCGTATTTTCCGCTTCCGCACGCTTTAATTTCTCCCTGTATTCCGTATCGAGAAGCGATGCTTTGCCTATTTCGGAATCCATGTCTTCAATGTTCCTGCGTTTGTCTGCAAGGAGTTTTTTTTGCATTTCCTCCCCAAGTTCGCGTTCGCATATCGGGCACGTTTGAACGTGATTCTCGAGTTCCGATATCCACCGTTTGCTCTCGGATTTTTTGAATGCATATTCCGCAATCTTTCTGCCGTTTTCGTCTATGGACGATTTCAATGCAGTTATCTCTTCGTCAAGTTTTTTGCGATCAATCTTTGAAAGGTCTTCGAGCACCTTGTCGCTTATCTCCTTCTTTTTTCGGTTTTCCGAAATCTGGGATTTTGTTCTTTCTATAATGCCTTGTAATTTTGTCTCTTGATCTCGGGCGTTCTTTGAATCTTCAGTTGCCTTCTTCTGCTGCCCGTTTACCGATACTTTTTTCGTTTCCAGGTCATGAAGCGCGGGGTATTTCAACGCGTCTATCTTTCCGATTTCGGCATTCAGCACCAAAAGACGGTTTTTCTTTGATGCTATTTCCTTCTCAAGATTTATCTTTTGCTGATACAGAACCTTCATCGATTTCAGATTAGAATCCATGGCGGATATTATTGCCGATTTGGATTCCAGTTCCGATTCCAGTCTTTTTTTATCCGATGAAAGACGCACAAGTTCCGCGGTAAGTTTTTCGAGCTGTTGTTTGAGTGATTCTATGTCTAGAGTCGACACTATGCGTTCGCTTTCGGATACCATGTCCTTAAGCTTGTTTATCACCGAACCGGCATTTTCCTGCGCGTTTGAGAATTTGTCAAGTCCGAGCAGTTCGTCCATCTGCTTCTTGCGTTCCGACGCGCGCAGTTTAAGGAAGTAATCGAGATCATTCTGTTCTGAATAAATCGCTTTTGAAAAAAGATCGTAATCGACCTTTAAGGCGCGCACTATTTCTTCGTTTACGCGCTGGGGCTGCGACTGCACGTATTCCCCGTTTTTTTCAAGAGTGGCCTTCGCCGAACCGGACGTGCTTATCTGTCTTGTTACGACATAATGGTCATTGCCAACGCTAAAGGAAAGTTTTACGGTTGCGGATTCCTTTTCGGAAGGCCTGTTTTGGATTAAGTTGGAAACGCCGACTTTTCTGTGCTGTATTGACGGAAATGTTCCGAACAGCCCAAAGGATATCGCATCGAGCACCGAACTTTTCCCGGCACCCATTTGTCCTATTATTATGTTCGTGCCTTTTGCAAATTCGAGCACGCTGTTGCCGTGAGACTTCCAGTTCTGCAACTCTATGTTATTCAGCATAGGACATCAACGGGCATAATCTACGATAAGGGCAGATAACTTATTTATAGATGACTAGAAATTGCACGAAGTACTGTCAGAGCAGGCTTTCCTGATCCACTTCGACTTCCGTTACGCCGTTTATCTTGCGCAATTTTTCTTCGAACAGGGTGCTTCCTTCCTGATCCTCGTGTACGAACATGACCTTTATTACCTTTATGCCAAATGCGACTTCGTCAGACTGCATGGCCTTCGGATTCATGGTCTTCTTTATATTGTCCAATACCTCAGTTTCCTTTCCCGGTTCAACATATACTTTAAATACGGTTGCTACTGTGCTCATCAAGGTCCCTCAAAATTGCATTTTGGACACCTGTACTTCGTGTGTGTCTTTCTGCACTCGTCACACCTTATTACGGTGTATTCGGCGCATTGCGGGCACTTCAGATCCACATACCTGTTGGTAAGCTTCCCGCATGAAGAACATACCTTTCCAGGAACTCCAGAAATATCATCCATATATACCATCCAGTAATAGTCGTGTGTAAGTATTAACAACTATCTTATAAACGCAAGGATATAAAAATATAGTTGTAAGGCAGTGCGTTTTATGACCAAAGTTTTGATGGAGACATATGGGTGCACGCTCAACGGTGCGGACAGCGACATAATGCAGACAATCCTGGAACGCGAGGGTTTTGAAGTTATAAGGAAACATGCGGACAATAACGACAATTACGATTATATAGTCATAAACACATGCACGGTGAAGAAACCGACTGAACAGAAAATCGTCGAAAGGATACGCAAATACAGCACATACGGAAACAGACTCGTAGTCGCAGGATGCCTTGCAAGTGCAAACCGTGAGATTATACGCAAGGTTGCGCCCAGGGCAGGAATAATATCCACGACAAACATAGCCAAAATAGCCGAAGCGCTGCGTCCTGATGGCAAAGATGCACCATACGAATCGGTAAAATACGGACGGATAGATAAAGCAGGCATGCTTGGAGCGAACGGGAATGTGATTGCGCGGATCCCGATAAGCGAAGGATGCCTCAGCAGCTGCTCGTTCTGCGAAACGAAGTATGCACGAGGGCCTCTGAAGAGCTTTGATCGCAAACTGATATTGAAAGCTGTGGAAATGTCCCTGCGCAACGGTGCACGCGAGATAGACCTTACCTCGCAGGATGTGGGCGCATATGGAAGGGATACAGGCACTGACATAGCGGAACTCGCAGAAGACGTGTGCGATATAGAAGGGGATTTCAAGGTGCGCGTCGGTATGCTGAATCCGGAGCATCTTCCGGGATACATTGACGGATTGAAAAAAGCATACGCGAATAAGAAAATGTACAAATTCATACATCTTCCAGTGCAGTCCGGAAGCGACAGGATACTTCGCGATATGAACAGGCGATATACGATAAGAGAATTTGCAGACATGACTAAGGAATTCAAAAATTCCGTAAACGGAATAAGCATAGCTACGGACATGATAGTCGGATACCCTACGGAAACGGAGAAGGACTTTCAGCAATCGTTGCAATTGATAGAGGAATTGAAGTTCAGCAGGACCAATATTTCACGATTCGGCGCAATGGAACATGCACCCGCATCGAAACTTGAGCAGATAGACAGCATCATTGTAAAGAGGAGAGCTTCGGATATGCATAGAATAGCAAGGCATTATGAAATGACCGCATTGAAAGAGGGCTTGGGCGAAAAGGTAGAAATATTAACTACCGAATACAATGGAAAGTCTGTGCTTGGCCGTGACGGAGCTTACAGGCAGATAGCGTTACTCGGAAACGGTGTAAAAATCGGGGAAACGGTTACTGCAAACGTATATGGAAACAGCCCGGTATGTTTATTGGCAAGAGTATAAATCATGCTTATCGCAGGTGAATGAATTGTTCATATATCCTTCATTTTACAGGAAATTGAAACGTGGTCCGCAGGTAATACTGCCAAAAGACATAGGCATACTTATGGCATATCTTGGAATTGGCAAGGAAGACACAGGTATGGAGGCCGGGACGGGAAGCGGATGGCTGACGGTAAGCCTTGCAAGGGTATGTAAAAAAGTTTACAGTTACGATCTGCGCGATGATTTTCTCAAGATAGGCATGCATAATGCAAAAAGCCTAGGGCTTGAGAACGTTGAATTCAAGCAGGGCGACGTTACAAAGAAAATAATGGAAAAGGAGCTTGATTTCGCCATACTAGACATGCCGGGCTCGGACAAGGCGCTATCCAACGTTAAAAAAGCGCTGGCAGAAGGAGGCAGAGTCGCGGGATATCTTCCGCATATGGAACAGGTAAAGGCCTTTGTGAAGAAACTCGAATCGTTGAAATTCACCGACATATACACGGTAGAGGTGCAGGTGAGGGACATGCTGGTGCGAAAGGAAGGAGTAAGACCTTCGACAAAAGGAATATGGCATACTGCGTATCTCGTGTTCGCAAAAAAACAGAGAAAACAACCACAGGTTTAATCGTTCTTGATCAATGCTATGTTTGCAAGCATCGATTCAAGCTGGATGCGGTCGTTCGCGCCTTCGACTATCCTGAAATTATAATCGCCTATCATGCTTATTATGCGCAACTTTACTCTTCCGTTGACGTCAAGGTTCAACGCTTCTCTGTAACACTGTATGAGTATGTCTTCGCCGCTCATCCCCTGTGACAGTATCAATGCGTTGAGTTCCATCCTTGCTTTGAGAAACTCTCCGGCAAGCGCATATTTCAACATGGAGACTATTTCCTTAGGCCGCGCCCTGGCCGCAATTTCGTAGATTGCCGCTTCTGATATCTTCTTCTCGGAAACTGCCGTGCTTTGAAGTATGTTGGTAAGTTTTCGCAAATCTCCGTCGCTTACGTATATGAGTGCTTCCGTCGCCTTGTCATCAACCTGCAAGCCTTCCGTATCCGCAATTCTTTTTATGTATTCGCGCATCTCGTCCTCCTTCAGAGGTTTGAAACGGAGAACCACACACCTGCTTTGTATCGGTTCTATTATCTTGCTGGCATAATTTGCGCTTAATATGAATCGGGTTGAAGTTGAATATTTCTCCATGGTTCTTCTCAGTGCATGCTGCGCTTCTGAAGTCAGTGCATCGGCTTCATCCAAGAAGATTATCTTTACAAGCCCGTTTGTCAAAGGCAGCGTACGTGCAAATTCCTTGACACGCCCCCTTATAACGTCTATTCCGCGCGCGTCAGACGCATTGAGCTCGAGAAATGCGGCATTTATGTCATCGCCGTAAAGCTCTCTTGCCATTGCAATGGCCGAGGTCGTCTTTCCTATACCCGCAGGGCCGCCGAATATCATGCTTGGAAAGCTCTTTGCAGTAACGAATTCTTTCAGCTTGTCCACTATGGCTGTTTGGCCTATGACTTCTGAAAGCTTCGCAGGCCTATATTTTTCCGTCCAAGGTTTTCCAGTGGCATCCATGTAATCAGCAATAAGTAGCAGATATTAATTGGCTGGAAAAAGCTATAAAGTTATTCCGACGGTTCGTTTCACCAAAATATTTATAGTGACAACATAGAGCAGTCATGCCGTTGTCCGGACAATACCCACATGTATGCAATTACACATGGCATTACTGTCGCGTATTTAAACATGTTTCATTAAATATATTTGATTATATGAAGGATACGCCGATTGTTGCGTCTTTCCTTTCTCCTTTTTTCCGTTTTCAAACTTCAGGGGTGCATCTTTATGGCTGAGCGTGAAGCATGGCTTTATCTGGAAGACGGCACCGTAATGAAAGGCAGCGGTTTTGGGGGTGAATCTAGGCGCGAAGGGGAGGTAGTATTCACCACGGCCATGAACGGATATCCGGAAAGCCTTACGGATCCGTCTTACATCGGGCAGATACTTGTGATAACACATCCGCTTGTGGGAAACTACGGCGTGCCTGCACCGAGATTTTCAAACGGCAGACTGCAGAACCTTGAAGCCGAGCACATAAGCGTCGAAGGACTTATCGTAAGCGAACTTACCGAAAACTGCAACCATGAAGAAGATAGAACGCTGGATTCGTGGTTTAGGGAGAACGGTGTACCTATCCTATCAGGCATCGACACGCGTGAGCTTGTGAAAAAGATACGGGAAAAAGGAGTCATGCGCGGAGTAATTTCGCAGGAAAGGGAGGATAATCCTCTTTCGAAATTTGCGAAGCAGGAACCGCTGAGCTTTGTCAAAAAAGCATCGGTTACCAAACCAATCAAATATGCAGGAAGCAAAAAGGGAAATATAGTAATTGTTGACCTTGGCACGAAACAGGGCATCGTGAATTGCCTTGCAGATACAGGATATACAATCGTGAGAGTGCCGTATGACTCTGACGAAAGCAGAATAATGGATTACGACCCGGTGGGCATAGTATACAGCAACGGACCGGGCAATCCCAACGAACTAAAATGGCAAGCCGGAGAGCTCTCCAAACTCCTCGAACGCGATATACCGATATTCGGAATATGTCTGGGGCACCAAGTGGCGGTTTTGGCAATGGGAGGAGAGATAGAAAAGATGAAGTATGGCCATAGAGCCATCAACAAGGCAGTTTTGGAACGGAATAGCGGAAGGGCGTACATTACAACACATAACCATGGATATGCAGCATCGGGGAAGGGAATTGAAAAATCGGACATATGGTTCGTAAGTCCGGATGACGAAATTATAGAAGGCCTGCGTAGGAAAAATCTGATGACGACGCAGTTCCATCCGGAGGCACGCCCGGGGCCGAAAGACACGGAATTCGTATTCAGACTTTTTGAAAAGATGATCGAGGATGCAGGACACGTTTAGAAAGATTTTAATAGTCGGTTCCGGAGCCGTTAAGATAGCTGAAGCGGCGGAATTCGATTACAGCGGAAGTCAGGCACTGAAGGCATTGAAGGAAGAAGGCATAGAAAGCGTGATAGTCAATCCGAACATCGCAACGATACAGACGAGCAAGAATATGGCAGATAAAATTTATCTGCTTCCGATCACCGGAGAATTCGTGGAAAAAGTACTAGAAAAAGAAAGGCCTGATGGCATAATGATAGGATTCGGAGGGCAGAGCGCACTTAATGCAGGAGTCGAACTTTATAAAAAAGGGGTGTTGGAAAAATACCATGTCAAGATGCTCGGTACGGATATTGAAAAGGTCGAAATCGCCCTCAGTCGTGAAGGCTTCAAAAAACGAATGAAGGAAATAGGGATAGCAATACCTCCAAGCGTCTCCGCCGCAAACCGTGAAGAAGCCGTCAGAGGCGCCGAAACGCTCAGATATCCGATAATGATACGTGCAAGCTTCAGTCTTGGAGGGCGAGGGTCCATAATAGCGCATGATGAAAAGGAACTTGTTGACGGGCTTGACAAGGCGTTCGCGCAGAGCGGAACCGGTGAGATACTGCTTGAGGAACATCTCAAGGGATGGAAAGAAATAGAATATGAAGTTGTGAGAGACAGGCTTGGGAACTGCGCTGTCACGGCTTGCATAGAAAATATGGATCCGATGGGAGTCCATACGGGAGAATCCACGGTCGTAACGCCGTCACAGACTCTTAACGACAGCGAATATCAGAAAATGAGAAGCACGGCAATAATCGTTGCGGAAGACATGAAGCTTGTCGGAGAATGCAACGTCCAATTCGCACTCAATCCTTCAAACGGGGAATTTTGCGTGATAGAAACCAATCCAAGAATGTCAAGATCAAGCGCACTGGCAAGCAAGGCAACCGGCTACCCGCTTGCATATGTGAGCGCCAAACTTGCATTGGGTTACAACTTGTATGAAATAAGAAATACCGTCTCGGGATACACAACTGCGTGCTTTGAGCCGAGTTTGGATTACATAACGATAAAGGCGGCAAGATGGGACTTGGAGAAGTTTGACGGCGTAACCAAAAGCCTCGGTACCGAAATGAAAAGTACAGGAGAAATAATGAGCATAGGGAGGGGATTCGAGGAAGCAATGCAAAAGGCAGTGCGAATGCTGGATATTGGAGAACCAGGGCTCGTTGGTGGAAAAATTTACGATTCCGTGGATTTGGACACGGACGCAGTGCTTGATGCACTTGGAGAAAAAAGACCTTATTGGTTCCTCTATGCTGCGAGGGCAATGAAGGATGGAATAGGCGTGGAGAGATTGCATGAAATTACACACGTAGACAGATTCTTCCTGAAAAAAATCGAAGGTGTTGTGAAATTTTATGAAAGATTCAGGAACAGAGCATTTAACGACGAGGAAGCCGACACTGCAAGACGCCTTGGCTTCTCGGAATTACAATTGCACATGAAGCAGACAATGCCGAAAATAAAAAGGATAGACACCGTTGCAGGAGAATGGCCCGCAAACACAAATTACCTGTATTCAACGTTTAACGGAAGTGCAAGCGACACCGCGTTGGATAAAAAAGGGGGTGTACTCGTACTAGGTGCTGGCGGATTCAGGATAGGAACGTCACTAGAATTTGATTGGAGCACCGTATCGTTAATGCGCGGATTCAACGGAACACGAAGAAGTGCCGTGCTCAACTGTAATCCGGAAACTGTTTCGACAGACTGGGATGAGATAGGGGAATTGTATTTTGACGAAATAACGGAGGATACGGTTGCGAAAATATATACTTATGGGAAATTCGACAGTGTTGCGTTGTTTACTGCAGGGCAGACAGGAAACAACATGGCAACGGGACTTGAAAGACGCGGCATGAATGTATACGGATCATCGGCAAAGGCAATTGACACTGCCGAAGACAGGGAAAAGTTTTCAAAACTTGCAGAACATCTCGGGATCCTCCAACCAGAATGGATATCGGCAGTATCGCTTTCGGAAGTGGAGAAGTTCACTGAAAAAGTAGGTTTTCCGATAATAGTAAGACCGAGTTACGTGCTCAGCGGATCTGCAATGAGGATAGTAAACAACAGGGAAGAATTGAAAAAATATGTTTCGGGAGCGGTTGCCATTTCAAAGGAGCGGCCGGTAGTTGTGTCAAAATATTTCGGAAACAGCATAGAAGCAGAACTGGATTGCGTTGGCGATTCGAGGAATGTGATAGGTATTGGAATGTCGCATCTGGAAGAGGCGGGAGTGCACAGCGGCGATGCGACAATCGTAACGCCTTGTACAATACCCGCTTACGATAAAATGAAGGAAGTTGCGGTAATGCTTACTAATGAGATGTCCATACGCGGACCGTTCAACATCCAATTCGTAGTGAAGGATGGAAAAATTTATGTCATAGAACTTAACCTTAGAGCCAGCAGATCCATGCCGTATTCTTCAAAGGCAGTCGGGATAAACCTGATAGAGCATGCAATAAAAGGGATAGAAAGCAAATTCGATTTCGACGGATTTTACGAACCGGAACACAAATCATACCTAGTTAAATCACCGCAATTTTCATGGAGCCAGTTGAGAGGAGCATATCCACATCTGAGCCCGGAAATGCATAGCACCGGAGAGGTGGCATCATTCGGCAAATCTATTGAAGATGCACTCGTCAAGAGCTGGCTTGGCGCCTCTCCGAATCGAATACCGAAATCCAAAATACTCATCTACGGCAAATCAAACGTAAATCACCTGCAAGCAACGGCAAACCACTTTGATGTGAATAGGATAGTTACGCTTTCAAATGCAGAAGCATGCGATGCCGAAAGTTTAAGCGTGAAGGAAGCAGTCGCAAAAATGAAGACGAAAGAGATAGATATGGTAATCACAGATGGAAATACGCGAGACATTGATTATGATGTGAGAAGGGCCGCGGCAGATCTCAACGTTCCGTTAGTGCTCAACGGCAGACTCGCGGAGAAATTGGCGGACGCAATGAAGTACAGCGATGTCACTTATTCTGAAATGAAGGATTATCTCTGAAATCGGATGACAGAGAAAATTGCAAATGTTTAGGTGCAGGGGGAGAGATTTGAACTCTCGCATCCGATAAGGAAGCGGGTCCTAAGCCCGTCGCATTTGGCCAGGCTCTGCCACCCCTGCAGCAGATAGCAGTTTGCTGTTTAAGGTATTTATATTTGCTCGTATATGGTTATTCTGTTTGAATGATAACTACAAGATATGTAAGGGAGCACATAGATGAAATAAACGAATCTATGAAAAAAAGGCATTCTGATTACCCCGTAGCAGAGCTTTTGGACCTTGATGAAAAAAGCAGGAAGATAAGCACGGAACTTCAAGAACTTAGAGCGAAGAGAAACACAGGAAGCTTGGAAGTTGCACAGGCAAAGAAGCAGAATAAGGTAGTAGATGATTCAAAAGTCGCTGAATTGTCGCAGATCAAGAAAGGCATCGAAGAAAAAGAGGAAGAACTGCTGAAATACCAGGGAAGAATAGACTATCTGTTAATGAACATGCCAAACGTGCTTCACGACAGCGTGCCGTATGGAAAGGATTCCGGAGAAAATACGGAAATTAAAAAATGGGGCACGCCGAGAAGAAAGACCTCGCAAAATCACGTCGATATACTCAAAAAACTCAATCTGCTGGATTTGGAAACTGCGGCAAAAGTCTCAGGCGCAAGATTCTACTACCTCAAAGGGGATCTCGCATTGCTAGAACAGGCACTTATACGGTTCGCGATAGACGTAATGATAAGCAAAGGGTATACGCTGATTTCTCCGCCGTTTATGCTTAAGAAAAAGTATTACGAAGGCGCAACCGCGCTCGGTGATTTTGAAGAAGCGCTTTACAAAGTATCTGAACCGAAGGAAGCGCAGGGCGCACAGAATCTTGAAAAAATAGAGGACGAGCTTTTCCTGATCAGCACTTCCGAACATCCGATGGCGGCCTTGGTCGCGGAAAACGTATTTTCCACGAGAGATCTTCCGATTAAATATGTCGGTATAAGCCCATGTTTCAGAAGGGAGGCAGGGGCACACGGAAAGGATACGAAAGGCATATTCAGGGTTCATCAGTTCTACAAGGTAGAGCAGTTCGTAGTTACAGGACAGGAAGAATCATGGGACATGTTCGAGGAAATGATAAAAAATTCTGAGGATATATTCCAAAAGCTGGGATTGCATTACAGAATAGTAAACATTTGCACGGGAGATATAGGAATAGTCGCTGCAAAGAAGTATGACCTTGAAGTTTACATGCCTTCAAGCGGAGAATATAGGGAGATGGTTTCATGCTCGAATTGCACGGATTGGCAGTCTTTGAGACTTGACATCAAGTACGACGAAAAAGGAAAGCGCACGTATGCCCACACCCTGAATTCCACCGTTAGTGCAATAGAAAGGCTCATGGTGGCGATTGTTGAGAATTATTCTAATGATGACGGTACTATAACCGTTCCGGACGCCCTTGTGCCATATATGGGCAAAAACAGGATTGGTTGATTTTCAAGGTTATCAAGAATGAAAAAGGAATACGACATAATAAGGGATATTAAGAGACTGATGCAGATACGGGGCTCTGGAACGGAATTGATAAGCATATACGTGCCGGCAGGATACCAGATATCTGAAGAAATATCGAAATTGAGGCAGGAACACAGTGAATCCGGCAATATAAAGTCAAAATCCACAAGAACGAACGTGCAGGGTGCAATAGACAAGATAATACAGTATCTAAAGCTTTTCAGGGAAACGCCGAAGAACGGGCTTGTAGTCTTTTGCGGCAATATATCGAAAAATCAGGGCAAAACAGACATAGAGCTGTTTTCGATAGAACCGCCTCTTCCTTTGAAAATCAATATTTACAGGTGCGATTCGACATTCCTTCTCGGGCCTATCGAAGAGATGGTAGGATCCAAGGATATGTATGCGCTTGTAGTAATGGATGGGAGAGAAGCCACCATAGCAACGCTCAGAGGATCCCATATACAGGTAGTAAAGAAGCTCAATTCCATGGTGCATGCAAAGGTAAGAAAGGGAGGACAATCAGCCGCAAGATACGAGAGAGTAATAGAGGAAAGCATCGGCGAATATTACACGAGAGTGTCAGAGGTGGTGAATGCCACTTTTGCGCAGAATCAGTTCAAACTCAAAGGACTCATCGTAGGGGGGCCCGGGCCCACAAAGGAGAACTTTGCAAAGTCCAATTCCCTAAATTATCAGGTAAAAATACTCGGTGTTTACGATACAGGTTATACTGACGAATACGGGCTTAACGAACTCGTGGAAAAGGCTGCGGATTTGCTCAAGGAACAGGAGGCATTTCAGGAGCGCAAAGTCATAGAAAGATTCAAGCAGGAAATCGTCAGGAACGGATTGGCGGTATACGGATATGAAAATACCAAAAGGGTGCTGGAAAACAGCCAGGCCAGCCTTCTCATACTCAACGACGAGCTTGAGATACACGATGTGAAGTACAAGTGCAACTCATGCAATCAGATATTCAATGCCATAGAGATAGGCCCGGAACGCAAAACAAAACATGAATGCGGAGGAAATCTTGCCATAGTTGAGGAACACGATGCCGTCGGCGACCTGATAACGCTGGCAGATCAGAGCGGTGTGGAAACCGCGTTCATATCGAGCGAGAGCTCCTATGGAAAGGAGTTCCTGTTCGGATTCAGCGGGATAGGCGCCCTTCTCCGATATAAAAGTTAGAATTAAGTCCTACAGAGGAAGAGAAAGACTTATAAATATTATCCTTCTTATCTATTTTGGCGTTTAGAGCATATTCTATTTATCCTTCCCCACCCTCTAAACGCTTCCATTTAAAATTTACTTTACTGGATAGTACCGACGATACTTGTTCTTTTGCAATGCCGTGTTTTTTGTTAAATCACGCACGCATTTACCGCTGCGACTATGTAGCATTTGATAAGTATTATAAAGATTAACAAGCGAAGTTGCTATTATGAAAAAGTTCGCGACCACTGAAGACATAAAGATTCCTAATAAAATAGTAGACCAAGTCATAGGCCAGGAAAAGGCAGTTGCCATAATAAGAAAGGCTGCAACGCAGCATAGGAACGTGCTTCTTATAGGAGAACCAGGCACGGGCAAAACGATGCTTGCGCAGGCCATGGCAGAGCTCCTACCGGCAGCGGATCTTGAAGACGTGCTCGTTTACAGAAATCAAAATGACGAGAACAAGCCCATCATAAAAAGCGTAAAGACCTATCAAAACAGCCAGGACATGACAAAAGCCCTTCCGGACGGGCAGGGCAGACAGATAGTGCAAAAGGAAAAGATGAAAAGCAGGCTCGATTATGGCAAGGGCAAGAACAACATCGGCCCCATAGTTACTATTATACTTATAGCGCTCTTTGCAGCCGCCTTGATCGGTGCGAGGATGGGCTTCTTCAACACATTTCAGCTCATCGTATTCTCCGCGGCAATAATTGCAGCAGCACTTGTCGGTTCGGTAGCGATGTTCATCAGCGGATTCAGACGAGTTGGCGGGGTTCTCCCAGGAATGTTCGATTCCAATGAACCCAAGCTGATAATAGACAATACGGGCATGACGCATGCTCCTTTTGTTGATGCGACTGGAAGCAGAGCAGGTGCACTTTTTGGAGATGTTAGGCATGATCCGCTCCAATCGGGAGGATTAGGAACGCCACCACACCTTCGGGTAGAAGCCGGAGCGGTACACAGATCGAACAAGGGAGTTCTCTTCATAGACGAGGTTGCAGACCTTGAACCTAAATCACAACAGGAATTGCTGACGGCAATGCAGGAGAAGAAATACCCGATAACAGGACAGAGTGAATTGAGCTCCGGAGCAATAGTTAGAACGGAGCCCGTACCGTGCGATTTCCTTCTTGTTGCGGCAGGAAACCTCCAAGATATACAGAAAATGCATCCGGCACTAAGATCCAGGATAAGAGGGTATGGATATGAAATTTACATGGAATCCTCGATGCCAGATACTGAAGCAAACAGGAACATGATAATAAGGTTTATAGCGCAGGAAGTCAAAAAAGACAAAAAAATACCTGCCTTCAACTATGAAGCATGCCAAGTGATAATGGACGAAGCAAAACGCAGAAGCGGAAGAAAAAACAGGCTTACTCTTATACTCAGAGACCTTGGAGGGCTCATACGCGCTGCAGGAGACATTGCAGTAGAACGTGGAGCGAAGGTAGTCACATCCGATGACGTGTACAAAGCATTGACGCTGGCAAAACCGATAGAGGCGCAGTTCGTCGAACAGTCTCTCGAATACAGAAAGGATTACAAGATATTCAAGACTTCTGGCTTTGCAATTGGACGAGTCAACGGCCTTGCAATAGTAGGTTCTTCATATCTTTCGGCAGGAATAGTCCTTCCGATAGTTGCAGAGGTAACTCCGGCAAGCTCCAAGACAGAAGGAAAGCTCATACCTACGGGAAAGCTTGGAAAGATAGCAAAAGAGGCGGTGAAGAATATCAGCGCCATAATAAAAAGGCATATGAACAGGGACGTTACGCGTTATGACATTCACGTACAGTTCCTTCAGACATATGAAGGAGTCGAAGGGGACAGTGCAAGCATATCTGTAGCTGTTGCCGTAATATCGGCAATGGAAGGCATACCGGTCAACCAGGATTTGGCAATGACAGGATCACTTTCCGTGAGAGGAGACGTCCTTCCGGTTGGAGGCATAACCAACAAGATACTTGCCGCAATAGAAGTAGGCATGAAGACCGTTCTTATACCGAGCACCAATGTCAAAGACATATTCATAGAAAAGAAGATGCTGAGAAAGATAAAGGTAATACCGGTTTCGAACATCGCAGACGTTCTTGAACACGCACTCAGGAAGAGCAACAGACGCGATGATATGATACGCGAACTCAGAAATTACATAACGGGAGATTCGCGCGAAAGGAAACCGCTGGTAGTTGACACGCAGGAATGATCTTATGGCGACAAAGACGGCAGAATCGACAGAGAGACTGGAAGAGTTAGGAGAAGACATACTGGAGGATATTAAAAAAGGGAAGAATCCGACGTTCAGCACTCTGGTGCGTTCGCGATCAAACATAATATTCGACCAGAAAGAGGGGTATCTTAAATTAGGGAAAACGAAAGAAGAGAGAAGTTTCCTGAATTATTCGCAGTCGAAGCGGTTTATGCAGACGGTGGCAATAGCTTCGAAGTGCCATAAGTTCGTAAAGGAAAATCTGCACACGACAATCAGGGGTCTTTTCTACCAATTGAAATACTCCCTTGGCGAAGATATTGACGAAAACATATTCAGCGAACAATCGGAATCCAATCCGCTCATAGAAGACCTTGAAGTCGCATTGGAGCTCAAGAGGGAAAACCTGAATCTCAATGCGAACAGAAAAGGCGTGCTCGCAGGCAACATGAAGGTAATGGATACGTTCGGAAACGAAAGGCTTGAGATAGACTGCAGCAAACAGGGCAGAAGCGGATGGGCAATACCCAGCGACGTTGACAATGACATAGATTTCGTCGATGTCAAGGCAAAGTACGTGCTTGTCGTTGAAAAGGACGCGCTGTGGCAGCGATTAAACGAAGACGGGCTGTGGAAGAAGGAAAATTTCATACTCATAACTCCACAAGGACAGGCGGCAAGGGGAACCAGGCGTATAATAAGAAAGCTTGCAAACATGGGCCTTCCGGTTTACGTATTCACCGACTCCGATGCATGGGGATGGTACATATACTGGACCATAAAGACAGGAAGCATAAACCTCGCATATATAGGAAAGGATGTTGCGACACCGGAGGCGAAATTCATAGGAGTCACGATGTCGGACCTTGACAAATATGATTTCCTTAACAAGATGACGATAAATGCCAGCGAAGTAGACCTGAAGAGGGCGCAGGAAATGCTCAATTACAGCTGGATAAACAAGAGTCCGGAATGGGTCGTAGAGCTTGAGCGCATGATAAAATCGAAGAAAAAGCTTGAGCAGGATGCACTCCAGGGGCCGAGACTTACTTTCGTTGACGATTACATAAAGGACAAGATCAAGAGGAAGGACTTCCTTCCATGACTACGGAAGTATTCTGCTGGGACACATTTTCTTAAGTACGCATGCACCGCATTTCCGATTTATCGCACTGCATGTATCCCTGCCCAACGCTATGAACAGATTTGACACTTCCCCGCGTTTTCTTTTCGGCGTTATTGCCATCAACGCCATTTCTATCTTATAAGGAGATTCGGACCTGCTGAATCCAAGGCGCCTTGACACCCTTGCACAGTGTGTATCTACGGCTATGCCTTCATTTATGCCGTACATCTCATTAAGCACGACATTGCCGACCTTTCTTCCTACTCCGGGAAGTGCCATCAATTCCGCTAACGTACGCGGCACTTTGCCGTTGAAATCCCTCAATATGATATTGGCAGCATGCCTAAGATGCCGGGCCTTGGTCTTGTAATAGTTAAGCCCTGAAAGATCGCGCTTTAGGGTCGCGTAGTCTGCCGTCGAATAGTCTTCGAATGACTTATATTTCTTAAACAGAATGGTTGTAACGTTGTTTACCTGTTTATCGGTGCATTGTGGAGACAGGAAAACTGCAACAAAAAGGTCGACATCAGTTCTGCTTTTGAGTTCCGTATGCAGATCCTTGCCGTACCGTTTTTCCAATTTAGAGAGTATGGAAAGAAGGTATTTTTCTTTTCCCATGGACAACATACGCAACAGGGTTTTTTAACCGTTCTTTAGTATTGATGTGGAATAGCCGTTTTCTATGTAAAACAGACCGTTCTCGCGCACGATCTTTATGCCGCTTACGGATGCTGCCTGATTTACGTATTGATAGATCGAGGCATTATCGGCCAGAAACCCGTAATACGTGCTAAGGGTTATGGCACGCGATGCGGAAGCGTAATCGAAAGCTGCAGATTGTAACATGTTTAAGGAAGATACGGTAAAAAACACATAAACAAGCCCCAATGCGAGTGCAGCCGTTATACAAAATCCGTAAAATGACATTTAATCCACGCCAATGCACAGAGTTAGTTCCGAGCGGTTGTAAAAATACGGGAAGCAGGTCGTTTCCATTCGTTGAATAGTATTTTTTGCCGACCCAGCATGATACAATCGTATGTTATTTATCCCGTATGCGTTTTTGTAATATCCGAAATAGTTGGCAAGGCAGGAGGAATTTTCATAAATGGTTCCGTAAATGCATTGATGCATTGAGAAATTGTAAGTCGCCTGACGTATGAAATCGTACGAAGCATACGTATCAATCAATCGAACGGAATTGTTTTGATATTTTGCAGAATAAGCGGAAATGTATACGGCCATCAATGAAATTAGGGAAAAGAGAAAAACCGCAGATATTGTCGCTTCGAAGATTGCAAATTGAAGTTTCATATAATCAGTCACACTATGCTTATTCTCAAATCCGTTGCGTAAGCCGTTCCGGGTGAAATTCCCGTGTTGTTGTAAAGATTAACAAGAACCACATACGACAGATTGGCAGGGATAGAACATGTTCCATTAATGCCGGATGTATTGCAGGATTGATTCGAATGTGATAAGGATCCAATAAGCAGTGATGACGCATTTTCAAAGGATGCGATAGCCTGCTGGATTGAAGACTGCGTTGCTCCGGATACGCTGCTTTTGTTGTAGTACCATAAAACAGAATAGGCATTTTCTGACGCCTGTATGTAGTTCCTATAATAGGAAGCCTTGGTGTCCATTATCGACGTTCCGTGCAAAAATGCATTGTTTTTGATCGCGTTAGACGAGGAAACGTTTTCAACAGTCGCGGTTCCTATCTTGATTCCCGAGAGATATGCATAATTTTGCAAGGAATTGCTGGATATTGGTATGTCAATAATCCCGTGTGAAGTATACACGGACACGTTAGCCGAATAAACATAGGATGCAGCTTCTGTCGTGTTTATCGGTTCGTATCCCGTATCTTTTGGGGTTATGCAGTACGTGACCGTTTGACCGTCACCGTTCGTATAGCAGTTTTCAGAGAAGATAGAATATTCCCATGCATTATACGTACCGCATTGTGTACCAATGTCGTAAGGATTTCCCCAAAAACCCAATTCGGTGCAACGATTCCATTCCTTGAGAGAGGAAACGTTTGTCCCGGAATCAAGTGAATATTTGACATATTCGTTGGAAGGATGTATCGATGCATAGTAGGTTTCTGGCCCAGATAATGCGGGAACTGGCGATGTCGCATATGTCGAATATGATTCCGAACGGTAAACGGAACTGTTGCCGCAGAGGATAGACGAATTCACTGTGAGATTGTCGCTGCCATATTTGGCAGGGATAAACTGTACTTCGCCAATGTAAATTGTTGAAAATGAGATGTTAAACGCACTTCTGTTCAGTATCAGCGTATTGGAGTATAGGGATATTTCTCCGTGTCCGTTATCGCACCCGTATAAAACCAGCTGTGCGACATTTGTATCGTTGTAGGTGGAATTGAACGGAAAGAGAACGGATATCGAAGGGGAAGGCAGGAATGTGCTATTCTGCGCATCGAACGATGCTTGGCTGAGATTTATCGAATTAACAGCACTTTGTTCCATTGATATGTTTTTTACATAAAGCGATATTACCCCTAATGAAAGCATCCCTACTGCACCGAGGATGAGAAGGAATTCTATGCTCGTTTGAAGTTTGGTCATTTTACCAACATTAAATACGAATGATTTTGAACCGTAATTATGCGGCAAAACGATGCCCAACATCGAGATGCGTCATTCAAAGGCATAAAATGAACTTTCAATCCTGCCGAGGAATATGAACCGTTGAATACCGCAGATAGATTCTCCGCGTTGATATTGTAAGAATAGGCATTTTCCAGTACAGACTGTGTGAGTGACACGTTTTTTAGCAGCATGGATTGATGAACCGACATGCCTTGAATATAGAGGATGTTGGAGTGAAGCGAATACAATGCAATGGTAAGAGACAGTATTGCAATGGGCAATGCGACAACTATGTCCAGGGATATCGTCACGCATATCACCTTATATTTATGCAGCCTGAACAGTGGTTTAATTCCATGGAATATTTTCCAATGACCGAAATGCTTGCGTTTACGGCTTTTAACGTCGCTTCGGATGTTGATGCTAAATGCAAAATTAACGGCATGGTCAATGCCGCAAATATCACTGCAGCACTCATTGCAAGGAGTGCTTCTATGCTTAATTGCAATTTCCGCACGATATCACCACATCATCAAGAGAGGTATGATCCATTTTTAGAATTGCACTCTTTCCCGTAGTGCACAGAATGTTGCCCGCAAACGATACGTTTTCCAGAAATTGAAAAGATCCGACACTTGTTTCGAGAGTGCCTGATGAAACGGTTGAATTGCACATGCCGTCGGGTATGTATGCACGAATGGATAGGTTGCCAGAGTAGATGGCGGTATTGACTTCATCGACAAATTCGGATATTTCATAAGAGTGCACTTCGTTGCGCATGATGGGATATTTTGATGCAAGCATCCCGATGGATGACAACAACGCTATTCCGGATACTGCAACGTAAAGATACCATTCCATCGAAAGCTGCAATTTGAAACTGCCGGACATGGACTTTTTCAGCTTATTGATAATTTAGACAATTGCTGGGATATCGCCCCTGGAACGCTGTAATTTGTGCCGTTTACGATTACGCTCGTAGGTATTGCGGTTTTCAATTTTACTATCATCACCAGTGCCATCACTATGACGATGCTGGCCGTTGCTATCATCATCACATACTCCAAGGAACCTTGTCCCTTGCCATGATGCAACAACATCGGCATGACACGCACTTCAATCGGCAGAAGACCCGCATATTTTCGTATTTTTCGTATATTCATTTTATCACGTTATACAACATAAGGCATGTACGCGGCGGACAAAAGCATTATCGCCGCAGATATTGAAAACATGGGAATTATTTCGCAGACAGAGCTCACAATTGTTTTTTTTGGATTTCTGAAAATCGAATTTATTGACATTACGAGTGCGATATAAGACAGCAAAACAAGAGTAAACTGCCATTTTAGAAAATGTACGGCAGTGCCGGATATTGAAGAAGACATTCCGAATATGGTGCTGCTTATCCCACCGAATAACGGGAGGAAGAATACAAGCCCGAGTAAGGCTATTTGATTGGAATTTGAGGATTTTGACAGAAGCAATGCATCATGCATTATGTGATTTCTCATTTTGTAGGAAAATCTTTCCAATATCTTCCGCACATTTCTCCCAGTAGACAATCCGTGGGAAAGTATCCATACGAATTCCGATTCAATATTGCCGGAAAGCAGTCCGACAGTGTTTTCCGCTTCGTAATTCCCCAATTCAAACCGGCATAACAGATCGTTAAGTTTCCGGGGCACCTGGCCTTTTTCCATGCCAACGGAACGGATGGCATTTTTCAAACCTAACCTGTATTTTGAAAGGATATAATTGACATTTGAGGACAGCAGGATGGTCTTATTCGAATCGTTTTTAGATTTAAATCCGAAAATGAGAAATGTCGCTCCAGGAATAAGGAAAATAGGGCTTACGATTCCGAGAATAGCCATTAGCAACAGTGAAGATTGCAATGCGTATGCTAACCCTTGAATTTTTTTATCCATAAGATCGTCTGGTAGACAATGCGTTTATTGCAAGAGAGATAAATGGGAAAAATATGAGCATGGTCATGGAAAACAGGGACATGTCATATGTTTGTTTTCCAATAATCGAACTGCCTACGAATCCAAATATTGCAAATGATGGGAGTACGGTTGAGATAAACATGTTTATCGTGGCGTTTCTTTGCGCGGCTTCATATAAGGAAGCCCGTTTTGAAGAAGAGGCGTCTTCGTGTAACTGCATTGCATTCCGTATAGATGTGCTGTCGGAAAAATTTATCGGGCCTTCAGAGCTGCTGAATAATTTTCTCGTTTCGCCGTGCCTGCACGTGTCTATTGCGTCTTCCAACCCTACCCCGAATCTGAATCTCGAATTTATCTCGTAAAATATTTCCTTCAATGTTTCATTCCCAGATGATTTTGAGAGAGTGGCCAGGATATCGTAAGTAGACATTCCGCCGTCTTTAAGATAAAGCATGGAATGCATGCTGTCGAACGCGTATCCCTTCAGTTCTGCATGGGCGAGCGAATTTTGCACGTGGCCCAATGTGACATTGAAAAACAGGAAAAATAATGAGGATAAGAGGAAGCAGGAAAATAACCAGAAGACATGCGACAATTGGAAAGGATACGATACGAGAATGCCTACGGGTATCCCGAAAAGTATTGATGCAGCAAATCGCATCTTTCTATCATTTACATTCATATACCATACCCATAATCGGCAATGCATTCCTGTAATGTCGTCCCGGAAATAGGTTTTTCCATGGTTTTGACTATGAAAGATTGGATTTTGTTGAAATCTTTGACGGCAAGTTTTCTCGAAATTCCGCGCATTTTTGCGTATCGGCCCGCCACTTTCGATCCGAAAATGAAGGCCGGGTTAAGGGAAGAATTTCTTACAGATTGTTCTATGCGCACCCTATCCTGATCGTCTACCACTACCCCATCTTCGGTTTCTGCACGGCTGAGCCAGTTGTATTCGTATATGCCTTCGATCCTGCGACCCGACACGTTGTTTGACAGATGTATGGAAAGATCAAGCATGCTTATGTTTTTTGTTTCGACGTTCATTGGACGGGTTATAAGACGCCTTATAACACCCATAGGGTCATCGGCACTGTGTAAAGTAGTCATAAACTGTATCCCCATCCCAGTTCCGGCAAACAGGTCTCTTGCTTCTTCGCTTCTTATTTCCCCTATCACCAAACATTGGGGTCGTAACCGAAGCGCATTGATTACCTGCTCTTTCGACGAAACTTTGCCTTTTTCACCGTATAATGAGACTACATTGCCGCTTTTTGCCCCGAATTGTATTTCATTTATGTCTTCTTCTATTGCAATTACCTTGTTGCTACGTGGTATCAAACCTATGAGCACGTTCAACAAAGTGGTTTTCCCGGTTGCGGGAGGACCGGAAAGGACGATATTCATCCCCGAAGCGACTGCCATCCACAAGTAAGATAGGATATCCGGGGTCAATGAATCATTGCGGATCAGAAATTCTGCAGACAAACGGTCTTCGCCTCCAAATCTGATACTTGCGGTTGCACCACTGCGCGCGTATGGAGATATTTGTGCATGCATTCTCGAATCGTTGTTTTGCACGTCGATTATTGGGCTGTCTTCGGAAATTTCCTTGCCCGTTTCTCGTATAAATCTGTTTATATTGTAACGGAATGAATTCGCATCCAAAAAGCGAAGATTGGTAACGCATCTGCCGTATTTCTTCATGTATACTGAAATCGGCGCGCTTGGAGAGTTTATTTCTATTTCTTCCATGTCTTTTTTGTTTAGCGCCAATAAACTGAGCGGACCGCTTCCGACAACGTCATGCGCAAGAAAAGGAGACAGTTTTTCTGCAGCTTTTCCGTCTATGTATCTTGACAGTTCTTCCCTTGCAATGGAGTATGCCTTATCCATGAGAAAGGGATCGTCTTGTAGATGTTCTCTGATTATCTTTTCCACCATTTCCTTTTTTGAAAACCCGAAGGCTTTCACGTTGAAATCGGAATCGCGCATCCCGTATCCGATAATGTAAGAAAACGTCCTCCCGGTTTTTACGATTGCGGAATTTGCGACATCATGAAACAATTCCACAGCAGGCGCATTCGGAAATGCATTAATGGAAAAAGATATTGGATAAGAAGGCATAACGGGAGGTTCCGCGGATTTTTTTGCAGGAAACGCCGTCCGCCACATTAATTTTATCATGGTATCAGATATTTACCTTTTGTATAAATCTTATACCTAAGTATAATACGAAAAGGTATATATACTTTTCTTATACACCATAGTTGTGTGGTTGTCTAGCATCGGATTTGCGGACAATTAAGGGATATTGATGCCTAAAACAGAAAAAGAAAAGGATGAAATATGGCTTCTTAGGAAGCTATTCAGCAAGCCAAATTATGCAGTATTGAAACTCCTTATGATAAAGGCGCCAAGAACTACCAGGGAGTTGTATACCGTACTCGGGAAGAGTTTTACCAGGAAGACGCTCATAATAACGCTGAGGAATCTTTCGATGAACCTCAACATATTGCAACCGACACACATACGTACAGAGCGCGGTTACGATCTCGGATACAATATAAACCCGAAGCTTAAGGAGATAATAAAAGCGATGGAAAAATTTGAAGGCGTAGTGGAAAACATCACCAGCATGAAAAAGTGATTTCCGCAAAATCCTCTATTTCTGCAGCACTACCACGTTGAAAAACGTCTTTGTACAGTAGTTATAAATAGCATGTCCGTTCCTATATGTGCGATAGAAATGCCGGTAAAACAAAAACCGTCAAGGGACATGAATAAGATAGCGGATATCGTTAAGGGACAAAGCGTAGCTACTAACAGATGGGAAGTAAGGACGCCTTATGGGGAAATCGATACAGACAAGATACTCGGAGTCAGGGATTCGGATTTGCTTACGCGAAAACAGATCAGGGAGAAGATCAAGGAATTGGAAAAAAACGGTGCCATGGCATATCAAAAATTAATGGATACGCCTGAAATGCAAAGACTGGCAATTGTCAAAGACAGCAGCAACAACCCGTACTTGGTGCTTATAGACAGGATAACGGTAAACCTGTATCCACCAATCAAAGTCATTTATCTTACCGGAGAAGGCAAAGTAGGTAGACGGGAAGCCATGCGCGTGGAAGACTTCGTGGAAACGCCAAAACTTAGAAGCGTTGCGAGATTTCTTAAAAGAAGCGGGGAAGGGACGGATTAGCCTTTTATTGAGGTATGCCCTTCTTTCAGCGTATTCAATATCAGCTCTATGCGTATTTCATCGCATTGGATTTTGGATATCTCGTTTTTGACAAATGCATTGAAATCGTCTATGTTGTTGTGTGAAGTTTTTATCACATACGTCCATTTCCCTATGGGCTCGTATATCGCTTCGACCGAATCCATTTCCGTTAATTTTGCAACTGCCTTGATTTTGTCTTCGGCAAGCAAGGGCTTTGTAAGATCCATGTAAATGAACGCCTTTACGCTCTTTCCGATAAGGCGGGAATCTATGTTTGTCGTGTGGCCCATGATCACATTTGATTTTTTTAATGCGGCTATTCTGCGGTATACAGTTGCGTTTGTCGTACCCACCTCCTTTGCTATTTCGGAAAGCTTTGGTGTAAGCATTGACGACTTCTGCAGTGCTTCCAGTATTTTAAGATCCAGAATATCGAGTTTCATAATTGAATATTTTGTCACCTGTTTATATATTATTTGGTAAGGATTAGTAATACTTGACAGGGATGGCGACATGATAATAAGAAAACCTTACGTACTCAGCGAGATGGAAAAAACGACGCCAGAAGTAACTACATTCAGATTCCGCGCGGAAGACAACAGCAGGATAGACTTTGTACCGGGAATGTTTGCCATGCTGTTTTACAAAAACCAGGCAACGGGAGAGGAAATAGGGAGAGCATTCTCTATTGCAAATTCGCCAAGCGCAAACTATTTGGAATTCTTCATAGCATTGATAAACGGAAGGATGACGTCAAAGCTGGCAGCCGCAAAGGTGGGAGACACGTATTACGTATCTGCGCCTTACGGGCAGTTCAAATTCGATCAGGGCGACAAAAAACTGCTCTTTCTCGCAGGAGGAACAGGGATCGCACCGTTCTTTTCCATGTTGAGATTGACAAAAGAGAATAAAACGGAAGTGGACTGCGCAATGATATACAGCACAAAATACAGCAATGACATAATAATGAAGGATGAACTCACGTCGCTCACGGAAAGCTTAGGCGCAAAACTGGTAATAACGATCACAAGGCCAGCGGAAGGCGAGAAAGTGCCATATGAAACGGGGCATGTTGATGCACAGATGATACTCAGGCACGTTGCGGATGCAAAAGAACGGGTAAGCTACATATGCGGCCCTCCCGCTTTTGTGAAAGCGATGAAAGATGCTTTGATAAGCTTGGGAGCACCGGAATCCAACATAAAAGCAGAAATGTGGGGATGAAACCGACGTTTTATCCGGATTGCCTCTTTTTTGAAACGGAAAAATCAATGACAACTTCCACGGTTTCAGGAGAATACGTGCGCACTATGCGCTTATGCAGAAATCGCACCTTCTTTCCACGTTTGGTGAAAAATTCGGTTATTGATTCGGAAGGTTCCTTGTATGGATCGTCTTTTGCCCCGAATGCGTAAAAATGTATGACGCACCCGTTGGAAGCCATTTTGTCGGCAGCCGGAAGAAAATCCTTCGAATCTTTTGGGAGAGGCATTATTATCCTGCCGGCAAAGCCCTTGTATTTGGAAGCGAATTCGTTAACGTTGCCCAACAGAGGAGTCACGTTGGAAAGCTTGTTCAGCGATATGTTCTTTTTCATGTAGTTGTACGCGTGCCTGTTAAGTTCCATCGCCACGACTTCAGATTTTCGATGTTCCTTTCCAATTAGCACGGCGAACGGACCCACGCCGGCGAACATGACAATTACCTTCTCGCCGTCGTTTGCGCAATCTGAGACCCTCTTGCGCTCATATGCCAGTCTTGGAGAAAAGAATGCCTTGCGTATGTCCAATGATATGCGTATGTTGTTTTCCGAATATGTGACTTCGTATCCCGATTCACCGGCAACATGGCGGAATTTTCTAGTGCGGTAAACGCCGGACACTGCTCCGGATTTGCTTATTACACGGACTATCCTCGGGTTAGAATCCATTATAGATTTTGCAATGACCTTTGCAATATTCGGCGGTGCGTCTATTATTGCGGTGCTTCCTATGAGATCGAAGCTTTTCACAGCGTTTTCAAATGCTTCCCGCCCGACGCGCTTGAGCAGCAGTTCCTTGTAGCCGTATGCTTCGCCGGAGCGCTTGAATTTGGCATCTACGGCCTTTCCCCCTAAAAGACTCAGCCTGCCATCTGGCACTTTACCTTTGTCCAGAATAGGAAAGTATATAAAAGCGCCCCTACTAAATACATAGTGTTGTTTATCGAGTAGCTTATGCGCTTTGAGATATGCCTTAACGGCCTCTGCGCTTTTCTTGGCTACCTTTATTCCGAGCATGGAAGAATCATGCAAATAAAAAGCTAAAAAGCATTTGGTGAATCGATTGTACTTCGTAGTAAGAGTAACGTCAAGCCAGGAGAAAATAACCGCAGACATACTCGAAAATAAGATCCAAAAAACGGATACGGGAGTTTATGCGATCGTGCTGCTTGAAGGTATGCGCGGCTATCTCGTAGTCGAAGCCGAGAATGAGCTCTCATGCAGAGAGATGGTCATGAACGAACCGCACGTAAAGGGCATATTGCCTACGCCGCTGTCCGAAGACGAATTGGACAAGATGCTTATAACGAAGAAGCACATACAGGAAATAGCGGTTTCAGATGTTGTTGAATTCCTTGCCGGACCCTTCAAGGGATACAAGGCAAAGGTCATAAAGGTTGATTCTTCAAAAGAAGAGATAACTGTCGAGCTTATGGACGTTGCAGTACCGATACCGGTAACTACAAAATCCAATATGGCTAGGGTTATAGAAAAAACAGGGGCTGCATAATATGGCTGAAGTAGTAATAAACGGTTTGATAGAAGGAGGCAAGGCTACTAGCGGTCCTCCTTTTGGGCCTGCACTTGGTCCTCTCGGAGTGAACGTAGCGAGCATAATAAGCGAGATAAACGCCAAGACGAGCGCTTTCGAAGGCATAAAGGTGCCTGTGAAGGTTACCGTTGACGGTGTTACCAAGAAGTTCACGGTCGAAGTCGGCTCGCCTACGACAAGCGCGATGATACTGAAAGAGCTCGGAATACAGAGCGGCGCAAAGACGAAGGAAGAGATAGCAGGGAATATCACGCTCGAACAGGTCAAGAAGATAGCCAAGGCAAAGGAAATGTCAATGTATGGAAACAGCCTGGCATCAAGAGTCAACCAAGTGCTTGGAACATGCAAGAGTATGAATATAACATGCGAAGGAGCAAGCGCAAGGGAGATTATCGCAAAGGTAAAGAGCGGGGAAATAAAGCTCTGACCGGCGCGGAATCGCAAAGACAAGACCTTTCGGAACCGGCACTTTATTCGATTTATTCGATGCTTAGGCGACGGTTCGGCTTTCAGCATTGGTGGCCGGGGGAAAGCACCGATGAAATAGTCATAGGAGCCGTACTGACACAGCAGACTTCCTGGAAAAACGTGGAGAAGGCACTCGCGAACCTGAAACGGGAAAATGCGCTCAGCATAAACAGCATATCCAGAATAGGGCAGCGCAAGCTGGAACGGATAATAAAACCGGCAGGATTTTACAGGCAAAAGGCGCGAAGGCTGCGTAACATATCGGCAAGCATGATCGGGCAGTATGGTTCGCTTGATGCTTTTCTGCACATGAAAAAGACAGATATTAGAAAAGCGCTTTTGGAGTTCGACGGCATAGGGAATGAGACTGCCGATGCCATAATCCTGTATGCCGCAGACAAGCGCATATTTGTCATAGACGCGTATACAAAAAGGATAATCAGTAGAGTATATGGCTTCGAAAAGGATATCGGATATGAAGAACTGCAAAAAACCATCTCCGAAAACCTGAAAGGACGCGAATGGATATACAAGGACTTCCATGCGCAGTTCGTCAGGCTCGGTAAGGAATTCTGCCGCACGAAGCCGTTTTGCGAAAATTGTCCTTTAGACGAAGTCTGCAAATCAATTTAAATACTATCCGAACGATAAGATAGCGATTCTATGAATTTTAAGGAGTATGTCGAAGCACATAGATCCCAAATATTTTCACAGATAGACAAATATATAGGAAAAAAGGATCCCGAGCAGCATTACGAAATAGCAAGGGATTACAGTGTGAGACAAGGCAGTTACCGAAGGCCCGGACTGCTTATGCTTACCGGACAGATGTTTGGAGCTTCGGAAAACGATCTGCTGCTTCCTTCAGCGGCAATGCAAATGTCGGAAGATTGGATACTGATACACGATGACGTTGAGGACGATTCAGAACTGCGAAGGGGCAAGCCCGCACTCCATAAGATATATGGAAGCGAGATAGCGATAAATGCCGGCGACGCCGTTCATCTGGCAATGTGGAAGGTTCTCATAGACGTTCTTAACAACGGCAAAACAGGTTTCGAAAAGAAGTTCGTTGGTAAATTCTACGACATATTGGAAGAAACCGTTGAAGGCCAGTATATAGAAACAAACTTCATGTTCAACGTAAAAGTACTCTCAAAGGCAAGCGAGGAACTTTATTACAAGATAATAAAATCGAAAACCTGCCATTATACGGTGTACGGACCGATGCAGCTGGGTGCAATACTCGCCGGCAGGGATGAAAAAACGCTTGATATTCTGAAAGAGATAGGATATCCGGCCGGCATAGCGTTTCAGATTACGGACGACATATTGGACATGACTGCGGATGAAAAAATATTCGGAAAGAAGAGATACGGAGACTTATATGAAGGAAAGCTTACGCTGATTGTTCTGCATGCATATGAAAATGCCACGGAAGATGAGAAAAAGGAGATGGACAGGATATACATGAAAACGAGAAAGCAGAAGACTCCGCAGGAAATAGCATATCTCGTGGGATTGATAGAAAAATACAAAGGCATAGAATATGCTACCAGCATAGCGGAAAAGCACGGGCAGATGGCCAAGGATGCCGTTGAGAAATACAGGAACTTGTTTCCGGCAGGAGAATATACGGACATACTGCTTTCGGCAATGACGGAAATGTACGTAAGAAAGAAATAATTTTGAAGGATAAGGCTGAAGCTGAACGGTAATAATAAATGCCAAACAGCAATATGCGTTCCCACCCCAAGGGGCAGTATTTCATATCGTGGACAAGCTTAGCTTCCGAGTTCGGAATGGGTTCGGGCGTTTCCTTGTCCCTATGGCCGTTTGACAATAGTATATGTCAGTAAACGTTTAAATACCTTTCATGCGGCGGCTCGTTGTTAGGAACTTGACATCTACATTCAATCACCTCGTCAAATTCTAATCCATCACATCTTGTATCGCAGGAGGTATGCGATAACGCAGGAAAACACATGTATTTTGACCTTTTTCAGTCCAAAGAACCTGT
>JAJYOL010000009.1 GCA_021796225.1 Microcaldota archaeon
ACAGGTTCTTTGGACTGAAAAAGGTCAAAATACATGTGTTTTCCTGCGTTATCGCATACCTCCTGCGATACAAGATGTGATGGATTAGAATTTGACGAGGTGATTGAATGTAGATGTCAAGTTCCTATTCGGAAGTATCCCGCAAAAACTATTTAAATAGAAAAGTGAGATATACTTCATCTGTCTATCTGTTAAAAGTGTGGTTAATTGAGTGAAAATACTGAAGAACCTGTGCAAGTACCGCAGTCTGTTTCGATCGAGAGGAAAATGCCGCACCACAAGGCTAAGGCCTTGGCAAAGGAATTCCTGCGCAGCGACAACTGCAAACTGTACGTCAAAGCGTTTCTCATTTACACTGCAATAACCCTGCTGTTATACTGGTATATAGCAATAAGCATGTGGAATACGGTTCCAAACGGAGGCGGGGATGTCTATCAAAGCCTCTGGAGCCTGTGGTGGGTTCCTGCATCGATATTTGCAATGCACGTAACGCCGTACTTTTCACATCTTGTATATTTTCCGATAGGGGCAAACCTCATAACGGAAACGTTGATGCCACTTGCCGGCATATTGACTTATCCTCTGCAATTGGTAAGTCTGCCGTTTGCATATAATTCTATACTGCTTCTCGGATTCATACTTTCGGGTCTTTTCACCTTCATGCTCATATTTTACCTGACGAAGAACAAGTATGCGTCATTCATCGGCGGGTTGGTATTTGCATTCAGTCCGATGCACATAGCACAGGCCGTCGGGCATCTCAACTGGGCGTCGATAGAATTCGTGCCTTTGTTCGTGCTGATGCTTCTGATGATGATACGCGAGAAGAAAATGCGCTACATGATAGGCGCTTCGATTGCATTCGTTCTTGTGAATTTCTTCGGAGACCTGTTGCAGGGCATAGAAGTTGTTCTGTTCATAATATTGCTGATTGCAATATATCTGATATCCAAGGAAAGAAAGGAAATACTCAATGCGGAATTCGCAAAACTGTTTGCAGGATTCATCATATTGGCATTGATACTCGGGAGTCCGTTTCTCGTTCCGATAATATCAGGCATGTTGCAGCCCGGTACGCTCTCAACTGCCGTGCAGCTTTCCGACATACCCCATAACTTGCTCTGGAGCAACAATCTCGTATCATTTTTCGTACCCAGCTACTACAACCAGCAGTTGAATCAATTCGCTTCCTCACATATGCAAGCATTGTACGGTTTAGCGTATCAGGGCGTCATTTACAATACAGATGTCAATGAGAAAATTTCATACCTTGGGTATTCGGTAATACTCTTGATGCTGCTGGCAATATACTTCGATTTCAAGAACAGCAAGCTGCGTAAAATACTCCCATGGATAATAATCGGTGCGATATTCGCATGGTTGTCTTTGGGTCCGTATGTTCAAACGATGGGCACTGTCACGGGTATACCAACGATATATGCCTTATACCGCCACGTGCCTTTATTCAACCTTATCAGGGAACCCGGAAGATTTGACCTGATGGCAACATTATGTTTTGCCATTATCGCAGCGATTGGATTCGATTATCTTTCAAAGAAGACCACCGCACGGAACGTCTTTGCGCTTGCAATAATATTTTCAATCGTTATAATATTCGAATATGTGGGTTTTCCTGTTTCGGGCGCAACGATCGGTTCAATGCGCATGAACGCATCCGTTCCAATAGCATATTCACAAATCGGGCAACTGAAAGGCAACTTTTCCGTGCTGATGCTTCCCGCGCTCATGAATACGTCATCGCAATCTCCGGAATTGTATCCGGGACTTGAGATGTACTATCAGGCGGCAATGAAAGGAAAGGCAATAATAGGCGGATACACGTCACGCTTCAACATATCCCAGTACAATTCGGTAGACTCCATACCGCTTGCCGCTTCCGCGGGATATCTGCAGGCTGGGGAAGGATTCATCTATCCTTCGCCGATAATATCAAATTCAAGCAATACGACGCTGCTCTGGCTTGCGATGTACAATGTAAAGTTCGTATCCCTGATAAGGAGCGCATACAATCTTACGGATCAGGCGGTGCTTTACAATTATCTCTACGGTGTTTTCGGAAGTCCAGTATATTCGGATAACACTACGTTCGTATTTTCAACGAGCAATGCCGTTCTCGGAAGGGCGGGAAAATCGCTTGTCGCCTACACTGCAGGAACATGGATCCCTGGTTATTCCTTCTGTTCCCAATACTGCAACAGCACCATAGCGTCAACATGGTGGGGCAGTAACGTCAGGGGCATGGGGATATATTCTCCAAATGCAATCAGGGTGAATGTCAGCATGGAAGCAATTTCCTATCTCAATGATACTCCTTTGTACGTATACATGAACAACAGTGCGACTTACGGCACCAAGGCTGTTGGTAAAATAGGCCTCAACAGCACGTTTTCAAAATACGCGTTCACGCTCAATCTCACTTCCGGTTTTAATCAGGTAATATTTTACACGCAGAACAGTACCGCCGTTCCAAGTTCCTATCTTCTATTCGGTGCAAAGAACATAACCGTGACGCAGATACCTAAATGAAATTGGCTTTGTACATGGCGAGAAAAAACAAAACCGACGGTCTGGGAAAGCGCACCGCACATGTTCTATCCGCAGTGATGGTAGGCCAAATACTCAACATATTCATAACCGGAATTACGATAATACTCATAGCAAGGCTGCTTGGCCCTGTCAATTACGGCGTATACGTATTCGCATTCGGTTTTGCTTCCCTGATAGATGCTGTCGGCGGATTCGGGATAGGCACGTATTTTAACAGACATCTTGCGATATACAGTTATGCAAACGATCGAAAAAAAATATCAACGGTTCTTTCGTCCGGATACGTGCTTCTATTCATTGTTGCGGCCATTCTGACAATTACGGCATTGAGCCTCACGGGATACGTTTCTCATACGTTATATCGCAGTCTGGACATACCGGAAACAACGCTGATAACCGCGTCGCTCATGATTGCGTTTGTCATGCTGCAGGCCGCGTCTGTTCAAGCATTGATAGGCCTGTCAAAAGGTGTCTATTCTTCCCTTAGCGGAATCGTAGGAAATTCAATACAGCTTTTTGGTGGGGTAAGTCTGATACTTCTCGGCTTTGGCGTTGAAGGTGCACTTGTCGGGATGCTTATCGGTTACATTGCAAGTTCCATCATAGCAACATCTCTTGTCTTACGTACGGTGCGCCGCACTACCGGCTTTTCGTTTCTGAAACCCAAACTGAATGACTTGCGTGGCGTGGCACGCTTTGCGTTTCCTATGGGTGCAAACAACGTTCTCGACGATGGCATGCAAAACTTCTCGATTCTATTCCTCGGATTTTTCGTATCAAAAGCCGTGTTGGGAAACTACGGCGCCGCACTGAAGGGATTCAGCGCCGCAATACTTCTGAATAACAGCATAAACAACGTGCTTCTGCCCGCATTTTCAACTGCAAAATTCACAAGAAAAAGTTCATCGCTTCACAAGACATACAACAAGGTCCTCATCTATTCGCTCATGATAACGCTGCCGATACTCGTGTACTTGATGGTGTACGCCAAGCCTGCCATCTACCTGTTCTTATCGAGAAGCTATCTTGCCGCACCTAATTACATGTCGCTGATAATGTTCGGCGCTATAATAAGCACTACCAGCCTTTTCATAAGCGCGCTCATAGTGTCGAGAGGCAAGACCGCAACTGTTTTGAAATACAATCTTGTTGCAACTATATCCGAACTTGCTTTGGTATTTCTGCTTACCCCGTCGTTTACCGTATACGGTAACATATTTGCCATTTTCATAGTCGGAAATACGGTGTCGATGCTTCTCATGATACACGGCGCGCACAAGATGCTCGGAATGAACTTCGCTCACGGCCGCGTCTTTTCGGTTCTTCTGGCCAATCTATTGCTTGGTGCTATGATAGCTGCGGTTTTGTTTTCCGTAGGCAGCGTGTTTGCGCATTCGCAAGGTGATGTTACCATGGCAATCGAATTGCTTATAGGAGGCATCTCCACACTGCTCATTTATCCGATAATATTGACACGTATGCGTGTGATTTCCACAAGCGACATTCACGGATTGGAAGCGTCAGTTGAACAATTGCCGATACTCGGCGGAATTGCGATGGCTGCGCTTTCATACGCATCATATTTCGTTCCACATAAAAGATGATTTAACATGGCAGCCAATGCAAACTACAAAGATCTGACTCTCATAATGCCCACTTTGAACGAAGCCAAGTCAATAGAACGCATCGTGAAGGGATTGAGACAAAAGTATTCCGGGATAAACATATTGGTAGTAGACGACGGTTCCACAGACGGTACCGATTCGATAGTCGGGAAACTGTCGAAATCGGACAATGCCGTTTCACTGCTCGAAAGGCGCGGCAAATCCCGCGGTCTTACGGCAAGCGTCATTGATGGAATGATGACAAGCAAGACAAAATTCGTAGCGGTGATGGATGCGGATCTGCAACATCCTATCGACACGGTGAAAAATCTCTATAGCTCTTTGTCTTCGGGAAACGATATTGCTGTGGCTTTCAGGGAAAGGGTTGACGGATGGCCGCTTTACCGCAAGCTGATCTCACAATCTTTAAGCGCTTTGGGCATGATCGTCCTGCTTGCAAGCGGCAAAAAAACCACACGTGACATATTCTCCGGATTTTTCGGGATAAGGCGCAATTCCATTTATCCCATAATCAAGAAAAACAGACCCCGGTTTGTAGGCGAAGGATACAAGGTCCTCTTCGATTTGTTGAAATGCATAAACTCTTCCGATTCCATAAAAATAGGTGAAGTGCCGTATACGTTCAGGCAGAGGGAATTCGGTTTGTCCAAAGCGGGAACAAAACAGGCATTGGCTCTTTTGAAATCATTCCTTTCTTGATTTTGCCTCTTTTACCAATCCTACGAACAAAGGCGCCGCGTTCTCAAAACGCGATTTCAATTCCGGATGTGCCTGCGTTCCTATTCCAAATCCACCGCTCCATTCGGTAAATTCGACAAGTGATCCGTTTTTGGTAACTCCTGTTATCCTAAGCCCATTATTTTCAAGTATTTTTTTGTATTTTCCGTTGAATTCATACCTGTGGCGGTGTCTCTCATCAACATACTCTTCCCCGTATAACTTATACGCTATGGAATCCTTGTTCGTGAGCCTGCATCTCCAGGAACCGAGCCGCATCGTACCTCCCTTGAGTTCTATGTCTTTTTGGGATTCAAGGATGTCTATAACCTTGTATTTAGTGTTCGGATTGAATTCCGAAGAATCGGCATTTTTCAGTTTTGCAACGTTTCTTGCATACTCGACAACCATGAGCTGCATTCCCAGGCAGATGCCGAGGAATGGGACATCATTCTCCCTTGCAAACTTTATCGCGCTTATCATCCCTTCCGTGCCGCGTTTTCCGAAACCTCCCGGCACTATCAATGCGTCGGCCGTTGAAAGTTCCTCGGGTATGCCCTTCTTTTCAATATCATCTGATTCTATCCATCTGATGTCTATCCCTACGTTTTCCTGTGCTCCGGCATGAACCAGCGCTTCCTTCACGCTTGCATACGAATCCTTGAGCCCCACGTACTTGCCTACGACGGCAACGCTTATTCTCGATTTCGGATTTTTTACTTTGTTCGTTTTCTCCTTCCACAGCTGGTATTTTGCACTGTCTTTTTTTCTCAAGCGAAGGCCAAGATCCTTTATCAGCAGCTTATCGAAGTTCTGCGACATGAGATGCAGCGGCAATTCGTACAGGGTGCCCACGTTTGAATCGTCTATTATGCGTTCCTTGTCAAGGCTTGCAAACATTGCAAGCTTCTCACGGGTTTTTTCCTGAAGCTTCGAGTCGGTTCTGCATATTATGAATTTTGGCAGTATTCCTGATTGAAGTAGCATCCTGAATCCTATCTGTGCGGGTTTCGTTTTCTGTTCACCGACAACTTCGAGGCTCGGCACGTACGTCAGGTTTATGAAAACGACGTCGTGTTTCAGCGAAAACTGCCTCATCGACTCGATGAAATAGCTGTTTTCTATATCCCCTACCGTTCCCCCGACCTCTATCACGAGCACATCCGGCTTCTTCTTTGCCGCTAGCGCCTCTATTCTCTTATGTATTTCGTCGGTAAGATGTGGTATTATCTGTATGTCTTCCCCGAGATAATCCCCTTTTCTCTCCTTAGCTATTACGGATGAAAACAGCTTTCCGCCGGTTATCGAAAGGTCCCCCGTGATATTCTTGTTAAGAAAGCGTTCGTACATTCCGAAATCCATGTCCACTTCGCTTTTGTCATCAAGCACAAAAACCTCTCCGTGCCTGTACGGGTTCATTGTTCCGCAATCGTAATTCAAATACCCGTCAAACTTTACAGGTAGAACGCTGTATCCATAGAAGTCGAGCATCTTGATTATGGAAGAGGTTACAACGCCTTTTCCCAGTCCGCTCATGAGCGAACCTAACACAACGATATATTTAGTAGGCATGATTTACTTGGCTGAAAAAAGTTTAAAACCCTTTGCGAAGTTAATTCGCACGCAGATAAATGCGCGTGCGGGTTGTATCATCCTTTTATAAATTTCCATACAAATGAGATAACAGTGTTTTTATGTCAAACATAACAGCAGGGAGCGACGCTCCTGAAAAGGTCAATGCAATAATAGAGATTCCGAAAGGCAGCAACGTAAAGTACGAGCATGAAAAGGAATTGAACATAATCAAGGTTGACAGGATACTGCATACGTCTATGGTATATCCTTACAATTACGGATACATACCGGGCACGCTTGCCGAAGACGGAGATCCGATGGACATACTCGTAATAACATCTTCGCCGTTCTACCCTTTCACAATGGTCAAGGCACGCGTAATAGGTGCATTGCAGATGAAGGACGAGGAAGGAATAGACACGAAGCTGATTGCCGTTCCTATGGAAAAGGTCGATCCGGACCAAGCTGAAATAAAGGACGTTTCGGATCTCGGAGAACACACAAAGAAGCTCATAGGCCACTTCTTTTCATATTACAAGAGCATAGAGCCGGGCAAATGGGCGGAAGTAGGCGGTTGGATAAGTGCGAAGGAAGCGCAAACGATAATACTGGAAGGCATAGCGCGCGCCGGAAAGAAGTAACGATTCAAGCAGGCGGTGATTTTCAGGAATGTTACTTCCTATCCTGCTTACTTTATGCTGAAGCTTCCGGCGGGAAGGTGCTGCATGACGTAATCTATGTCCGTGCATCCGAATTTCTTGGCTATTTTCTTTGCCGCGTCGGATTTTTTCACGTTTCCCGGTTTAATCACGATTCCGTTTGTGATGCCGCGCTTCATCGCAGTAAGCATCGGTTCGATGATAACTAATTTCTGGCCGTCAATTTCCGTTGGCGATGCATAAAGTTCGAGTGTTGTGCCCTTGAACCATTCCCTGTCCCCTTTCATCAGAAAACTTCCCGTGCCTAAGGATCCCTTTCCGGTAGATTTCGATATCTGTTCTCGTCCCAGTGCGTACACATTGGTTGCCGCTTCTCCGTTTTCCCACGCGTTCGAATGGCATGCGGCAAACTGGGCAACCTCCTGCCACGTATCCCTGTCCGCTTTAATGCCCTCTTTCAATATCACTACCGAAGCGCCGAATACATCCGCATGGAAGAACATGTCGTTCTGTTCGAAAAACCTGGAATTTATCAATTCATTCTGCTGTGCGCTTCTCCCTCCTATCGCAAGCATCGAATTGCTTGTGAAGAACCAGTTGAATTTCTCGTACCATTTCTTTTCCCGAAGTTTTTTCATCTCTTTTGTCTTCGGTGCTATCGCCTTGATGTTTTCAAGGGCCTTGCGCATTTCCGCTGCCGATTTCTCCGCGCCTTCCGCCTTTTTCTTTGCCTTTTTGGACATAAGGAAATAGTCTTCCGCGTTTTCCTGCGCGGACTTCGTGAAATCTATCCTTACATCCATATTAACACGATAAACTAGACACGTGAAGTAATATAATACTTAGACCGCATTCGTTGCCGTTGGCAAGTAAAATCAGCAGGATGTGTTATCCTACCAGCAGTTTTATGAGTTCAAACACTACGAAGCCGATCACTCCGAGGATCATGATTCCCAGAAGAACGATTTTCAAAGTTCGTCTGAACGTATCTATGTCCGGCCTGTAGCTTACGCTCAATATGTGTCTTGCGTCTGCATAAAACGATTTGAAGGAACGCATCGGATTTTTCATCGGTACACCAGTTACTTGTCTGCAGCATCATCGTCGCTGAAAATGCTGTCCAGATCAGTGTCGGGGGCGCTGTCCTGTATTTTCTTCTTTATTCCCGTTTCAGTATATTCGGCGAATTCCACTCCTCCAAGAACCACCATTATGCGCAGTACGTTCTTCTGGAGGGAAGGGTCTATCCTTGCACCCCATTTAAGCATTGCATCCTCGCTGATTCTGCCTGCAACTTCCTGGAATATGTTTTCAGCTTCGCGGAGTGTCAGGTCGTCTCCTCCTACTATGTTTACTAGCGCCTTCTTCGCCGTTGAAAGATTAACGTCAAGAAGCGGGCTTTTCAGCGTATTTTCTATTGCAACTATCGACCTGTCGGTTGACTGCGTCGAACTGGCTTCTCCTATCCCTATGACGGCATAGCCGGAATCCTTGAGAACGCTTCTCAAATCTGCAAAATCGAGGTTTACCATCCCTGATTTGGTTACCATTTCTATTATGCCCTTTGTAGCCTTTGCAAGTATCTCATCGCTTATCCTGAATGCCATGTTGAGCGGAAGATCCGGCGCCACGGCAAGGAGCTTGTCATTCGGTATTATTATCGTAGTGTCCGTGACTCTCTTCAGCTTTGCAAGCCCTTCAAGTGCGTTTCTCATCCTTACTTTTCCTTCGCTTCTGAACGGCAGGGTTACGATTGCCACCGTAAGTGCTCCCGCCTCTTTTGCTTCGTGTGCTATTATCGGTATCGAACCCGTACCCGTTCCGCCGCCAAGGCCGCATGTTAGAAATACGAGCTGTGCATCGCTCAATAGATGCTTGACATCCTCCCTGCTTTCTACTGCAGCTTCTTCGCCTATCTTGGGATCGCTTCCCGCACCGAGTCCCTTCGCTGATTTTTTTCCGAGAAGAACCTTTCTCGATGCCCTGGTGCGTGCGAGGTGGGGCGCATCCGTATTCATTGCTATAAGCGTAGCTCCTTCTATGTTTAATTCAGACATTCTTGTTGCAGTATTGGAACCACTGCCTCCAGCACCGACAACGTATATTTTAGGTTTTGCTGATTCGATGAACTTAAGCAGTTCTTCATCGTCTACTGATACTTCATTCGGATTAAGCGGTGCAGGGTTTTCTGTCATGGAATCGGTGCCTATTTTTATAGGTATTATACAGCAAAGTAATAAAAATACTACTAGTTTTTCTTGAGAGTATTTACCCCGCTTTAATGCATGCAATTCCCCCTCCGGTACAAACAAGGCTAAGCGTTTGATAATTTTCCACGCACGTGCTACATGGTATCCTTTTATTTATTTACATATGATAACTGTGTAACGGGCTGTTACATGGATATTGAAACGAAACTGGACCTTATTCACTCTCTACCGACGGAAGAAGTGGTTACCAAGGAAGACATGCGTACTCTTCTTGAGACGAAGAGCCATCCTGTGCATTACATAGGCTTGGAGATAAGCGGGATGCCGCACATCGGGCACATACTCGTAGCAGGAAAGAAGATTAATGATCTCGACAAAGCAGGAATAAAAACGCAGGTTCTGTTGGCCGATTGGCACACTGTAGCGAACAACAAGCTCGGCGGGGATTGGGAACGCATAATCAAGGCATCGGAATTCTACAGACGCTTATTCAATCTGGTCTGCCCCAACACGCGCGTGGTATTGGGTTCGGAACTTTACAAGAACAATGACGAATACTGGAAGACGCTTATAAAAATGTCGAGAAAGGTTACGATGGCGCGCGCCACCCGCACGATGATAATACAGGGAAGGAGTGAGAAGGACGTTCTTCACGTTTCGCAGTACATCTATCCTATAATGCAGATTAACGACATACGCGAACTCGGCGTTGACATACCCCATTCGGGCATAGACCAGCGACGCGTTCACATGCTGGCAAAAGAACTGTTCAAAGAATTCGATTTTAACGGCATAGTGCCGTTGCATCATCACCTTCTGGCAAGTCTTGCCGAACCTCCTAAAGTGCATGAGAGCTCGGATAAGGAAGAGATAGTTGCAGCAATGAAGATGAGTAAATCAAAAGCCGGTTCCGCCATATCCATACTCGCAAGCGATTCGGAAGTGATGCACACGCTGAAGAATGCCTGGTGCCCACTTGGGATAGTCGATGAAAATCCCGTGCTGGAATTGTGCAAGTACGTAATATTTCCAACATTGGGGCATCTAACCGTTGAAAGAGATGCAAAGTACGGTGGAGACGAGGAATTTCATTCTTACGCCGAATTGCAAGGTGCGTTTTCCGAAAAGAAACTTCATCCTGTCGACCTCAAAACAAGCGTTGGCAGGAGCATCTCATCGATTCTGGAGCCGATACGCAAGGAATTCCAGAAAGAGCGGGAAGAAATTATCAAGCTCCTCTCTCTGCAATGATGCATTTCCTATCGGGCTCCGCTTACACAATAAAGTATAAATATATAGCAATGACAGATTAATCATAAGGTCAGCGCAGGAATTGGTCCCTATGGTTAATATAAAGCGTTTATCAGCGGTTCTGCCGGTTCTTGCACTCATCCTGATTTTTGCATTCACGGTAAACGCAGGCACGTCGGTAGTCACGCATACCAACACGTTCCAAACCCAGTATACCAATCCGTATTACTCTCCTGCAATAACACCATCAGTCATTTCTACAAATCAAATTTCACAGGTTACACAGGCGAGAATATACAACAACGACACTGCCGCATGGCTGCTTACCTGTCCTTCCACTCCAAAAAAAGTGGGATCCAACACACCTGAATACATCGATTCCGGTGACGTGCCGTATATTGCTGGAGACGTATGCGGTGCGCCTGCAACTCCTCTCACATCGACAGTTGGCGGTTCGATGGTTCTTTCATGGTCTACGACGTCGCTTGCAACCGCAAGCACTACGATTTCGCCTTCCGATGTTGCATCTGTAACTTTGAAGAATCTGGGATATTCCCCCATGGTCGACGGGCAGATATCTAACGGCTATTCAACAAAATCCAATATTTTTGACAGCGTACCGTCGACGAATCAGCAAGGCATATGGACGTGGTTTGCAAAGTACGCCAATATGCAGAATGCCGGAGATCTTCATTTTTCAGATTCGCAAAGCGGATTGACCTACCAAGTAGACCACACAGTGACGAATACTATAACGGACACGGTTTACAAATACACGTGTACATACGGATACAGCGTATCGGCATCTTATACTGCAAGCAACTTCAACAATCTCAACATGCCATTCGTATACACGACAGGGCAAACGAATACCTTGATCATGCCATTCTTTTTGTACGATTACAACCTCTCGGTTCCTTCACTTCCAAGTTCCACTTACATCAATCAAACCTATGACATATACGATCCTTCAAATTACGCAACGCCAATGAACAGCATAGACCCATTCCCAATAAACACCAGCAGCTACGTTTTTGCAAATCTCAAAGGCGCATTCACTCCTTACGAAATATATACCGAGTCGCTTTGGACAAATGGCGTGCCATCTGTGGATTTTTCATCCGCCTCGCAGATAATAGATGCACAATCTGGTTTTGCTATTGGCGGTGGAAGTACGAGCAGCAGTACGAGTAGTTCCAGCAGTTCTGGCGGATCATCTTGTGCAGTAACGGATCTTAATTGCATAGCTGCCGTGATACACCGTCAAGATGGTGGAAGTTTCATGTCTGAACCGCAGTATGCACAGTATGAGATTCAAGGCGTGCAACAACTGGCAGTTCAATACGGTTTCCCGTGGGAATATATGTACGCGCTATTAATGAGTCAGGAATGTGAAAACTGTAACTATATGGTATGGCCTATGGGGTCCCAAAGTTCTCCAACAAGTTCACAAAACTGTTATAATTACTGGAGCTATACAACTGGCGGTACAGCCGGACCAATGATAAATGACAAAGAAGTTAATCCAAATAACCCTGCAAAATGTTATAACTTCGGAGATTTTAACGGAGCTGGCGGATATGACATGCAGAATTTCAATATTAACAACGATCCCGTGGCGTCTATGACAGCGGCTAACAGAGAGTTTCTAACATACTGGGCTGGCCGTGAAAATGTGTATCAACACCTTTCTTCAGGGGGATGTGATATAGGAACTGCGAATCTTGACACATGGGTAACGAATATGGTTACGGGTCCAGGTGGGTTAAATCCTTATTCAAGTCCTACGCCGTATATTGACTCTACAACGAGAGAACTGGAAGACCTCTTCGGACCTAATTGGGCTCAGAAGATAGCTGCATCGTCAACACCGTCAGGTAGTGGTTGCATCTCATCCGGACCTACTGCCACAGTTACCCCTGTGACTAGCACATTCACATTCAATGCAATTTCCGTTACTTCATCACCCAACGATTACACGTTTGTGCTTACTAACAGTATAACTGGAACATCTTCCAGCATAAGTTCCGAAACTGGCGGTCCAGTAGCAGTACCATTCGATCCTTCAATATACTCTTCTTATGCAAATTGTTTTGCATTGGAAGGAAATGCATGCACCTCAATAGGCGGTGTCGAAACGGACATAGGCAACACTTACAATTCAAATAAAGGTGACAAGCCCGTCTATGCAATGTTTACCGGTACCTTAACATGGGAGAACTACGGTACCTGTAATTATGGACTTAGGGCGTTTCTTACTCTACCGAATGGTTGGGTGCTAGGATATGGCGATCTAAGCAGTATAGCTCCTTTAATACAACAACAGGGCGGTAACGCATACACGTTATCCATTCAATGTGCAACAACAGGTACGGGTCCCGGTGGACGACCACTGACCCAGCGCGTGTCTGCAAAAATAGATACGCATTCCGTACAGGTGCAGGCAGGTGACATAATAGGCTATACGAGTGGCACTGTCGATTTCCAGCTTCTTGCGCCTTACGGGAGTGTTTCTACTTCGAACACCATCGCAACAACTATGTATCTGGGTTCGCCTTGGGCAAGAACGGTATCTGCGGTTGATCCTCGTGCAATGTTGATAGAAGCGTTTAAGTTGTATGGCAGCAGTTCTATCGGCTCTGCAGAAGGCGATGCAATAATCGGGTCTTCCGATGCGTGTTACGTATGGAATTACGAATTCAGTTCTGCAGATGCAGCGGAACACGGGTTGCAGATGACTACGCCGAAATGCCCTACGGCATACACGCCTGGCAGCGGCGGTAGCAGTTCAGGATATTATTTGGAAATGCTGCGTTTAATACCTAAAGGTTATTTCAATGCGACGAATATTCCACCGTCAACAGTACCTGCGTCGCAGAGCAGCTCAACATGGCAATCAAGCTGGGATACATATTGGAATGAGATGCAGAACCTTCAAAGTGGATCGGTATATGTAACAAAGCAGATTCCGATAAACACCGGTGGCATACCCGGCCTTAAAAGCACTATTACTGTAAGTGGTACCAAGTATTACGACGTACAGAATGAAGGTTTCATACCTTCAAATATAACGGTAGATAATTTTGACAATGTTTACATAACAGGGAATTTCAAAATAAGTGCATGTTCATCAAATTGCAATAGTGTCTATCCTGGACCATCAATAGGCTATTACTATATCCCCGGTATCGTGGTCGTATCAAATACGATTGGGACACCTTCACTATTCGGTTCGTATCTAACACAGACCCCATTCAAACTCTCTGATTGGAAATCAAATTTAAAAATAGGTAATAAAATTGTAGGGAGCATAAGTCCCGATCCGCAGAATTTCGATGAAATAGCGGTCTCTCCGACAGGGGCATCCATTTATCTTGCATCTCCACAAATAGGATACATTTCGGTCTTCAACGGTCAGAGTCTTTCATTTATCGGCAACATAAACCTGGATTATGTGTCATCAAGCCTTTCTACATCTACATCTGGTTCTGTGTCTAGTTCTACATCTACAGTGGGACAAAGCACAGTCGCACTGAACATAGGCAACTACATAGCGAATGGAGGTATTTACGGGATAGGCGTAACACAAAGTTCCATTCAATCAACAAAGTTGAAAAATCTCTTTTCAAGTCAGTATTCATCACTATCAAACTATCAGTACGACGCACCTAATTTCCATCACCCGCTTGCAATTTCCGATCAGAACGGGTATTTGTACGTGCTTGACGATTGGAGCAATAGCAATCAGCAAGCGCTGGGGCAAGGAGCATGCGTTCCGAGCGGCATGCAATACCATACAGGCGGTTGCACCGCATCACAGGAACAGGGCATATATTTCCAAATCCTATCAATGAGGATATTCAATGATACCGGTGGAGAAGTTCCTGTTAATCCTACAAAATTCAATGCATTATATTCCGTACAACAAGACAGTGGCAACGGCGGGTATTCTACAGGAACTCCGTATACAACAACGTCCACCGTATTTCCCCCATATGGCTGGATATTAAGCGCAAACGTTTCCGGCACATCGGCACCGCCAGTCGATTCGGTAAGTTTCTGCGGATCTGATCAGTGTACATATTCCCCAAGCAATGCGCAACTCGATAATTCGCCATTCAAGCCTATTGGGCCTCTACTCATGAATTCCGGAAGCACAGGCGGCAAGTCCGTTTTTCCAAGCGGATCACAATCTCCCACGATAAAGAATATCGGATTTTCAGCCGATGTGAATAATTATGTAAGCATACTGTTTCCAAATCCAACCCTTTCACCTGGAACGGCAAACCTGCAGGACGAATTGCTGCTTGCAAAATTCCAAGTGGAAAATTACACCAGTTATTCTGCAATATCCCCGTCCTATAACTGCTATTCTAGCGATTCTGGAATAGCTGGGGACGCATGTACATCTACCACCAACGCTAAAGATAACAAGATATCGGAAATGTCGGAACCTATATCTGCAGTGGTGAATCCTTTTCAGACCTTGGAGAGTACGGGTTCATTCCAAAGTGTGCCATTACAGGGAATACTTTCCACAACGCTGGGATTAAACGGTCAGGCCTCGTCCGAAACAATACAGCAGGTAAATCAACAGACAAAATGCAGCAATCAGAATCAAAATGGGCAATATTCCGGACCATGCATCAACGGGTTCACCAGCACCAATCTAAATACCGCAGCGAATTCCAAGTTCGGCACAACAACACCGACAACGGTTTCCGGTAGTACGCTGGCAACGTTCATTGAAGGGGAAGTTATCGTACCCTATTCTTACGATTATCAAAGTTCAATAACACATACATTTGGAGGAAGCAGCATGTCTGGAAATCCCCCTCCGGATACCACCTGTCCGACCATCTCTACCAGCACATCAACAAGTAAAGGTACCATATACACATACAGTATAGTTCCTGCTTCAAATTCAAATCAATTCACGGCAAACGTGCAAAGTGGAGCAAGTTATATACAATACGTAAACAACGGCAACTTTTACATACCGCAACTTACGAACTTCAATACGACTCTACCTGAAGCGGTTATAGCAAGCCTTTTGACGAATCGTGAATTCGGTACGATCCTTCTAAATGTTACACTATCTACTCTGGAAGGAAAAGGAAACGAACAGGCAATACTCGCAGTCAGTCATCTGCTCAATTACAATTTACTCTCATACACTCAAGGTAATTGCGGCAATAACGCATGTCCTGCATATCAAGCGATAATATCCTCACAAACGTCCGGAACGGAAATACCGTCAATTCTTGCAAATCCTGCAAAAATTGTGTTTTCAAGCCCTGTTACGCAAACATATTCAACAAGTATTCTGTCTTCACTTGTAGCTTTGTTTGATTGGTACAAATCCCAAACATATGTCAATAACTTGAATAGTATAATCACTACTGGCACGTATTCTTATTTGGGTAATGCACATTCTATTCAGGGATACCAGCGTCTGATATATGTATTAAATGATAAATTCAACAATACACTATACGTTCCGATAGATGCCGACATAGCAAGGATAACAAAAATAACGTTATCCGTAACTCCTCAAGTAAGCAATAAAAATGCAAATCAAACGAAGCTTCAGATTTCCGGGACTGCAGGATTTACAGATGTTTCCGGGAAATTCATACCCCTGTCAAATAATGTCATTTATCTCTACTACGACGGAAATATAAATTACGTCGACAGCAATGGAAATCCCTTTTACACAGGACAGGGCTACGTTGCAAATCCCGGTTCCATACACACTTCGGCTTCGGATATCGTAACCAAGATATTGTGTGCATTTTCAGACAAGTTCAACACCAACTGCCTTTTGGCAAATCCTGGTTCATCAAATGTTGGTCAGAGTTCGGTGGCAAATACGGTAAATTTTGCAACTTCCTATAACAGCATGTCTACGGATACCTGTTCACTGCCGCCACAAAGCCTGCTTGCAAGTCCCACCATGAACTGTAACATATACGGGAACGATGGAAATGCAAAGCACACACAACTTTCTCAAAGCTGCCCCATATCCGCATCGGGGAACGATCAATATTGTTATCCGATATATACAAACGGTACGGGCATATGTACTTCGCAGCTCGGACTCATGGCAATGGTAAATACAAAAAGCGACGGATCGTTTTCCTATAACACAGTCGTATGTGGATACGGTACCGGCACCATAATCGCAAGCTTCTATGGATATCCTGCAAAAGAGCCCATAACAGTATATCAAAATGCGCTTCCATATGCAAGCAAAACGTACAACTATCCTACTACTTCAACGTCCTTCAAATCGAATAACTATACGGCTACACCAAACGATACTATAGTCAGTACGCAGATTGGAGAATTGCTCTTAAGTGTTGGCGGAGTGAATCTCTCCTATGCTACAATCGCACTATTGATAGCTGCCGTAATAGTGGCATTTAAGGTAAGAAATACAAACAGGAAAATAATCAAACACGGAAGAAAAAGAATCCGCTAATAGGTCTTTTGCAGGGTTATTTATAAAGGGGATTAGCTATTTATATGACAACAGCGCCAGTATAAAAGTAAGGATGTGTTGCATGTTGGTTGGGGTATTACTGTCACTGGGGGCTGTAAACGCTCTGATACCGTTAGCCATAATATTGCTTCTCATCGTTGCCGCTGCCGGAGCCACAAGGGGCTACAGCATCTTCAACATATTTGGGATAGCCGCCCTTTCAGGAATTGGACTCGGCGCTGGAGGCATGAAAGGTAAAACGGCAATGGGGAGATTCTTCTTATTCCGTACCATTTCGGGACAACCTGGCAGACTTAAAAAAATGCCGAATAAAGGAACAAAAAAATCCCTATCTCTCATACCTGCAATAGCCAACATCCATAGATTCGGAAACAGGTTTTTCAAAAAAGGTAGTGATTTCGATGTGGCGTATAGAAATGTCAAAAAGAATAAAGAACCATTGACAGAAAAGGGTATTAATGAGGACAAGGCTAAAAAAAGTGCAAAAGAACTAGCTGGGAAAGAAACGAAACGTAAAAATTTAAAGGCGTATAACGCAAGTTTAGGGGGTAAACGGGTACGCATGTCCGTCCGTTTTCCATTTGTTAAAGCGTATAAACCCTTACATGCAGCACCTAAATTATCAAGAGCAGAGAAGGATGCACGGCACCCGACACGTGCGGACTTGCGAGAGAAAGGCAGAGAAGCATTTGCTAAAACATTGGCCATAGTTTCTCCACCAATTTATATTTTAACTGCACTAATTCCCAAAACACGGGGAATATTGTATAATACCGGGTCTTCTGAGCCCACCCCTTTCATATTTCGTGGCAGGGATCCTTCAAAATGGCAACGAAATACAACCAGAGTCGAAGATCTGACAAAAAAGGCTATGGGATTAAAAGGCACGCTTACAGCAATCCAAGCAGAACATGATGCAAAGTGGTTATTGCGTGATAATCTAAGCACGTCTCGTGCAGAACGAAGACGGCTTGATAGAGAAATACAGAGACTTGAACAAGGCAATTTGATCCACAAAGGTGATCCTGCATTAAGGGATACCGCTGAGTATCGTGATGCTGAGCAGAGGCAGAGGTTACCTCCTGCAATAGTACGCATAGACTCTGCTATTGAGATATTTCAAAACGTGTCAAGGGCAACATATCGCAGAGCAAGAGAATATGCCGATGCTGTTGACACGCATACAGAGAGATTGCAGACAATAGCTAGTGATGCATCAGTAACCGATAAAAGAGGAGCCACTATAAAAGAAAATCAAAGATTTGCAAGAGAATCTAAGCGGATACTAAGGGAATTTCGAGAACGCAACAGTCAATTTGAAGACAAGACGAATTTTAATTTCTTTTGGAGTAAAACAACTAGGAATCCTGTCGCAGCTGATTTAAATTTAATAAGTGATACGATAGGTTCAGCAGGATTTAAAACTTGGAATGCATGGCCATTTGCAAAACCCGAGGAACAAACTTTCCATGGTGTTAAATTACCCACGATTGATTTAGGGTTCGACCCGCATGAGAATGAACCTGCAAAGAAGATGGCCGAAGCGTTATATGAACGGTATCTCCGTCAGGCAGAAAGAAAAGTACGTATGCAAACAACTCCCGGTAGAAGCAGTAGATAATATAAAGCGGCTAAATACAATAAATCCGCAAAAGTAAATCTAAATTCAACTAGGTGGGTAACAGGATAAGGCGACTACTCATCGTATTCGTCGTCGTAATCGTCTTCAGAGTCTTCATCCATGTCGTCTTCCATGTCCTCGTCGTCTTCTTCATCTTCTTCGTCTTCCTCTTCTTCATCTTTTTTTGCCATATTATTCACCTGGCGATTATTACAGCATTCCTTAATTAGTAAATTATTTAAACCTATTTAATTACCCGGTTTACAGGCATATCCTTACAAAACTAACGAAAATAGACACAAACAGTTAAAAACATCCAATACACAATCTCAAAACACGGGCTCGTGGCTCAGTAGTAGAGCGTCCGCTTTGCAAGCGGAAGGTCGCGGGTGCGATCCCCGCCGAGTCCACCAACATTTACCTCGTGGTAGGGTGCAATGGACTTCCCTATCGCATTTAAATAACTTACTATACTATTATTTACTATGGCATACGAGGAAGAGGCAGGTAAACGCAGAGCTAAACTCCTGAAGAGCATAGCGGATAGTGATACGATCTGCGAAGCAAATAAGAAGTTGGTAAAGGACTACACCAACTTCATGGTGGCAGCGCAGATGAAAGACAGGACTATCATGAAGAATATCTACAGTTTAAAGGTATTCTTGGATCTGATTAAAGACAAGGACTTACTGAAGATGAGCAGAGAGGAGTTACAGGGAGCTATGGCAGAGCTAACAAGGCTCAACTACTCCTTATCAGTAAAGCGACAGGTACGCCTGCGTGTCAAGTATGTATTCAAGCATTATCTTGGAGATGATGAACAATATCCTAAACAGGTATCGTGGCTCAAGCCAGGAAAGACCGAGAAGACTCGTGTGACATCTACCTCGATTATAACATATGATGAATATACGAAGCTGGTAAACGCAGCTGATAGTGTGAAGTATAAAGGGATTGTAAGTCTGTTATGGTGGTCTGGCGTAAGGATATCGGAGCTGATGGACATGCGCATTAGCTCGGTCGAGTTAGCGTCTCCTGTTTCGCATATAACCGTTGATGGCAAGACTGGCATGCGAAGGATACCGATAGTTGAGTGCGTTCCATATCTTGCTAACTACATAAACTCGCTACCTGACAAGGATAAACCTAATGCATTCTTGTGGAAGACAATAAACAGCAACAATAGGGAGTACACCGCAGACAAGGCAGACTACAGCGCAATAAGAATGAGACTTCAAGACATAGCAGCTAAGGCAGGAGTCAAGAAAGATGTAAACCCGCATAACTTCAGGCACAGTGCAGCTACAAGGGAAGCTTCACGTATGACAGAGCAGGAGTTGAAGGCTTACTTCGGATGGACTGGAGACTCGAAGATGGCTGCAGTCTACGTGCATATCAGCGGACAGCAACTCGATAATAGCTTCTTACGTAGTAGAGGCATAGAGATGGCGAATAAAAAGGAGGTTATGACTATAAGGGCATGCCCACGCTGTAAGTATTCTAATGGAATGGAGGCTGCTTATTGTAGTAACTGTGGTGCAGTTATGGATGTCACTGTGGCTATGCGAATGGAACGAGATAAACAGACTATGGCGAAGTCCATGAGCAAGTCACTAGACAACCCACAATTCCTGGAGGAAGTCATACATGAGTGGCTGGTGCAGAAGGCGAAGAGCAGGAAGTAATACATTTATTAAGTCCTTCTTCGCTATGGGGGATAGACAGCAAATCGCTATACTCATTAACGAGTCTATTCCTGAGGTTATAAGTGTTGGCGAATTCTGCATATGCAAACCAACCTTCAAAGCGTGTCAGTGCCTCTTCCCTGCTCATCTTACCATTGTTGTATAGTTCCCTGAATCTCTCAAGGCGTTTTATGATCCTCCTCGCATTGCTCTTCTTGAGCAGTCTATAATAATAAAAGACTCTGAAACCAAGTAGAGTAATACCCTCTTCCAAAGGCACAAGTCTTGTTTTGTCAGGATGAAGCTCCACTTTCAGCGAATCCTTGAGAAACTGGTCTATACTTATTCTCCATGCTTCAAGGACTCTCTTGTCACGATGCAGTATAACAAAGTCATCCACATACCTGAGATAATATCTAGCATTTAGCGTGTGTTTAACAAACTTGTCCAGCTCATTAAGATATACGTTTGCAAAGAATTGGGAGGTCAAATTCCCGATAGGCATGCCCTTCCCAGCAACCTCGGTCTTGTGGTTGTTCAATATCATACTTATAAGCCAGAGAACGTCTCTGTCCTTTATTCTGTGCCTTATTATGTGCAGCAGGGTTTCGTGATCTACGGTGTCGAAATAGTGACGGATATCTGCTTTGAGTGCGTATCCATAGTAAGTTTCCTTAAACAAAAGTCGTTGCCCCCCCCCCCAACGAAATGTGGCTTCGACTTCACTCTCCTTAAAAACTTCTCAAATCTCCTTATGGCAAGATGTGTTCCTTTTCCTATCTGATTGGCGAATGAGTCATAGATAAAGTCCTTTGAGAGAATAGGCTCTATCACATTACACAAGGCATGATGTACAACTCTATCTCTGAAGTGTGATGCACTTATCTTTCTTGTCTTGGGATCCCTGATAACAAAGGTAGTAAGCGGACTTGGTTTATAAGTAAATGTCTCTAGTTCGTGCTTAAGCTCCTTTAGGTTATCATCTAGGTTGGTTTCAAAGGCGATTACATAATCCTTTAGTGTCTTTCCCTTCCTTGCCTTTTTCCAAGCAAGGTAAAGATTGTCATAAGAGTAGCATACAGATGTATGAAAGTTTCCATGCAATCATCCAATATAAGCCTAGGGTGCAAGCAGGAACCATTCGAGCAGCATTGTCAGGCGAGTTGTTCGCATTGAGGTTGAAACGCCTCTCGTTGATACGGGCGTTGTTGTCCGTATGCACGTTGAGCGACAACGGCGCAATGTTAACCCATCTACCATAATGCCATTACTGGCGACACCACAGCTTTACGTTTTCAGTCCGACTTACTCAGTATCGCTGTTGAATTTTATGTCCGAGTCTACGGCTCTATAGATGGGTGTGTGGTTCCTAGGGTTTGCATCCATGAACTGGGGTTAGCTGTTCATGGTCTTTGGTGGCAGTGGTTATCCACCTTAACCTAGGCAGAATAAGATAGTGTCTTACTCTTTTATTCTTAACGCTTCTATCAGCATCCTTGTCTGTGGAAGGCTCTCAGTTCCAAAGGCTTCAGCAACCCTTGATAACTCCTGAGCAGATCCCCTCAGAAGTGATGTTAGTTGTTCGGTTGTAACGCCAGTAAGTTTAACGCCTTCCTCTGCTGGAGCAACCTCAATTTTCGGCGTGCCCACTTCGTGGGCGTCTTTAACCCCCACCACCACCCGAGCAGCATCGTCAGGCGAGTCGTACGCATCGAGGTAGAAACGCCTCTCGGAGACACGGGCGTCGTAGTCCGAATGCACGTCGAGCGACAACGGCTGGTTTCCATTCCAAACACAAACTGTCTTCTCCATGTCACCTTTCCCCTGGGTAAGTTCTCCTTTCCCGTTAAATGTGTAGTATCCTGATAGTGCAGAGCCTTTCCCGTCTAGATAGAACCACTTGCCCTTTAGCTGCTCCTTAAGTTCTGGGTTCTGGTCTATCTTTACAAGTGCCTCTTGATAAGTAAGTGCCCTAAAACCATTCTGTTTAAGCAATGCCATTGAAGCCTTCTGATTCGCCTCAGTATGAGCTAGGAATACACCAGTTGTATTAACTTCTCTAAACTCGACTTGCACTGCTTGTCTCGTCGTTGTCCTAATTGCCATAATAACACAATATTATCTCTTTTTCCAGATATAAATAGTTTGTCTTTGGCTTTGCGAAAGGTTTATAAATAGTTATGGTCATCGTTCAGTTTACTTTCTTCCGTATTCTATTAACTTGCAGGCTATCTTCGGATTGGTATGCCGTCGGAGGCAGGAAGTGGTAGGTTGGGCAGGAAGTTAATCCTTTACTAACACGAATGATTAAGTTATGGGACTAAGCCACGACTCTTCAGGAATAAGTATATCAGAATTAGTATTATGATTATCAGTATGACTATCAAGCCGCCATCTCCTCTACCTCTCCTATGTATTCTACTCATCTCTTTCCCTCTTCCAGATCCTTTATTCTCGGCATTATTTTTACAGCCATATAATAGATAATACCAGCAAGTATTAATAGAGTTATAGCGAAGTATTTTGTTGGCTCGTCTAAGTAAGGTGACGTCCAGAAATTCAGTAAACCACCACCTATAACAACAATTTCTGCCAGAATCCAGATTATATCTTTGATCGTCTTGCCGAGTGTATGACCCTCTGCCCCATTCCTTCTGCTGCCCTTTGCCATAAGAAGTTATAGTATCAACAGTTCTTATATCTACGCCCAACATTAAAACACGATTTTGTTTATCTGCGCCTGCAGATCGGGTTGAAACAGAAGGAAATTTAACAGGTAGAAGCCATCTGCCGCATTAAGCACTTAAAGTGGGATGTCTATGTGCATTCTAGGATTTAACAGATGACTTTCCTTTCCTAATGGTGATATTGTTGCCATTTAGCCCCCTTAAGATATCGTATTTCATTATGTTTAAAGCAATATATTTCTTTACGTTAATAACTAATTGGTGCTTTTATGGTAGAAATGCACAAAGACTGTAAATGCGGGCATCCGTGGAGAGAGCATAAGGAAGGCAAGAAAGGAAGTATGGGTGGCTCATGCAACCATAAAGATCGGGATATGCTGGGCGGTAAACCAACTCCGTGCAACTGCGCTAGGTACGAAGGAGGGTTATTCTAAGAGTCCTGCGCACATTTAACGCACACGCTACGAATTACAGGCAACTCGGCAAGTAATACGCATGGCAAGAAGAAGCGTTTATAACGCAACGTTGGCGCACTCCTTTACGGCTATAAAGCTGCATAAAGCTACAATATATTAAATAAAGCGGATGGGACTGCACAAAAAGCTGCAGGGACGCCGAGTCCACTTAATTTTCTTACAGGATGCAATTAGTACAGCTGTCATGAGAATAGAGGCCGTTTCCGCACAAAGTGCATTTAAATAATATCGCAATCACGCTATATAAATCCTTCTTGCAGACTTCTAACGCTATCCTCTTGGACAAAACGCATAAATAGCGGTTGCAAGACACTATTCATCATTGCGGAGATTGTAATGCTAGATTTATCTCTTAAAGAATCCGATATCTTACTCGGAGTTCTTCTTCCCGGAGAGAAAACAATGGCAAAAGCCAGGCAGCGCCGCTTTCACAAAGCAACGCTATTCCCTACGGTAGCAATTGCGACTGACAGGAGGGTCATCATACTCAACAGGCGATTTCTTGGGCTTAAATCTTCCATAACGGTTGTGACTTACGATAATATAGCGAGTTTTAAAATTACTCATGGAATAATGCTTTCTTCGATAAAACTGAGGCTTAAAAGTTCTAAAAATCGCCCTGCAGCATTAAATACAGGCATTGAAGAAGGGGAAATAGTGGGCTTAAGCAGGAAAGGTGCACTTGATCTGACAGGTGTAATAACGGCGATGTTAAACAATTACGAAATTTTAGACAAGAGCGAGCTTAAACGTGCAAAACGCGGCAACATGGAATATATTCGCATATCCCGATACATCCCGTTCGAATCGGCTCAGAATACGTACGGGTATGTCGAATTGGAGAATTCCATACAGTTGGAAAAGCAGAAGATAGCCAAAAAGGACATTTCGCTGAAACCGGAAGACCTGATGATTTTCAAATACCGCGCAGGCAAGAAATGACTATCATTTCGATTCGGATATGCTTTGTTCGCGCATGAATTGCTGCAGGTAATTTCTGCTTCCCGTTCCTTTTCCCGTCAATCCGCTGCCTTTCCATCCTACGAATGTGTGTATGCCGACCATCGCGCCTGTTGTCGCACTCGATTCCCTATTCACATACACCACCCCTGCTTCTATGCCAGATTCGAATAGCCTTATTTCGTCTCTCTTCTTGGAATAAAGCCCGGCGGTTAAACCGTATTCGACGTCATTTGCATGCGCAAGCGCTTCCTTCATGTCCTTAAACGTTCCTACGGAAAGGAAAGGAACAAAAAGTTCTTCATGCATGAGCACGTTGTCCTGTCCGGCTTCGACTATGGTCGGTTCCACATATATGCCGTTGCCTGATGCACCAACCTGCCTTCCGCCATAAAGAATCTTTCCGTGTTTTTGCGCTTCCTCGACAGCCCAGTTGTATTTATCAAGCGCTTTTGAACTTATCAAAGGCCCTACGTAATTTTCCTTCCGAAGGGGATCTCCGATCTTAAACGACATTGTCTTCTCGACAAGCCTCGTTATGAATTCCTCCTTTATCGAATCGTGTACGTATACCCTGGAACACGCGCTGCATTTCTGTCCGCTGTATCCGAACGCTGCGCTTGCAACACCGTTTACTGCGGAATCAAGGTCTGCGCTTTTGGATACTATCGTAGGGTTTTTGCCACCCATTTCAACTACGTATACCTTTTGCTGCCCCAGAGAAAGCGATTTGGAAAGCATTGAAAGCCCCGTCTTTCTAGAACCGGTAAATGCGATTCCATCAACGTCCTTATTCACCACTAGCTCATCGCCGACCTCGGATCCCGGTCCGGTCACGTAATTGAACACGCCGTCCGGAACCCCTGCCTCCTTGAATATCTGGTATATCTTGAAACCTGTGAGCATTGCCATGTTATCTGTGGAAGAAGGCTTGAATACCACCGTATTACCCGTAATTAACGCTCCCGTGCTCATTCCTACGGATATCGATATCGGAAAATTGAACGGCGCTATGACACCAAATACGCCGTATGGGCGCATCTGTATGACGACCTTCTCGCCCTTCCCTGGTGACCCTTGGAATCCCGCCTTCATTTCGGATTCGGATCCTTGCATTTGGGTCTTTCTCAAATATCCCTTATTCCTTTCCAATTCGTCGGAATAATAATTTAGAAAATCTATCGCTTCATCAACTTCGCCAACGGACTCGTATCTGGTTTTTCCATTCTCGATGCTCATTATTGCGGATATGGAAAATTTGTTTCTGGAAAAGATGCTGGCTGCATTTCTGAATATCTTGATTCTCTCTTTGTAAGGTGTATGCGACCAATCGCGAAATGCTTTGCGTGCCGCATTTATCGCATCCGAAGCTTCGGTTCTGGATCCTTTCTGAAACGTTCCTATAAGCGTGCCGTCTATGGGCGAATGTTCGGTTATTTTGGAATTCAGTGTCAGCGTTTCGCCGTTTATTACGATAGGATATTCCTTGCCCAGGATGTTTGCCTTCGCCTCCTCCACGGCGCTGTCAAAGAGTTCATCAAATCTTTTCTCTTCCCCGTTTGATACAAACGTCTTATACGTAGACTCGTTTCTAAACCCCTCCATGAATTGATTTACAGTATAAGTTATAAAAAAGGGACCAGTGTTTCCGAAGTAGCTTCGTATATTGGCAGGCATCTTGGCGAGAGCAGAAGGTATTTATTCTCTTGGGTAGAATATCTTTTTGTGGCGACAATCACTGAAAATCAGGCAGAGATACAAGAGGGTAGGGAAAGGCTTGACCTTACAGACCTTGTCAAAGAGGCTACCTGGAAGGACATATTGCTAGAGCTGGTAAAAAAAGAGAAGCTCGACCCCTGGAACATAGACATAGTGAACATTGTCGACAAGTACGTTTCTACGGTGCGGGAACTGAAAGTTTTGGATTTGCATGTTCCTGCAAACATAATCCTCGCAGCTTCGATGCTGCTCCGATTCAAGAGCGAGGTTCTATTGTACGTGGAAGAACCGGATGACGTTGGAGAAGAAGGGCACCAAAGGCAGGAAGTCATAGTCGAACCGCTTACCTTCAGATTGCGTCTTCCGCCAAAACGCAGGGTAACTCTTCCGGAATTGATAGATGCTCTTGACGAGGCGATGAAGCTTAAGGAGGCAAAAACGCACAAACAGCAGGTACTAGACGTTCCGTTTCCATTGACTTTTGCAAGCCAGAACATAGAGGAAGAGATAGAAAATGTTTATGACGAAGTGAAGAAAAATGTCGACAAATCAAACATGGTTACCTTCAGCGCCCTCATGCATGCGGAACGCATAACGGATGTCCTGACTGGCCTGTTTGTGCCATTGCTGTTCTTGGCACAGAAGAGCAGAGTGGTTTTGATTCAGGAACGCTTCTTTGACGAAATAATAATAGCATTGGAATGAGGAGATACGATGGATGAAAACGATTACGTAAAGCTCATCGAAGCCGCAATATTCATGTCTCCCACGTCCATAAGCATAGCCGACATATCCGCTGTTACCGGCATTGCTTCAGCCGGAAAGGTGAAAGAGATAGTTAAAGGCCTTATGGACACGTACAAGGCGGGAAATACCTCTTTGGAAATATTCGAGATAGACAGCAAGTACGTTTTCGGACTGAAGGAACCATATGCTTCAAAGGTCAGCCGACTTGCAAGTGGGCCAGATATCACAAAAGGGGCATTGCGCCTCCTGGCATACGTTAGCAAAAACAACGGAATCGTGCAGAGCGAGCTTGTAAAGTACTTCGGATATGCAACTTATGATTTCGTCAAGGAATTGACGGAAAAGGGGTTCATAGAAACGAAGAAATTCGGAAGGAGCAAGAAAGTAATTACCACATCCAAATTCAAGGAGTACTTCAATTCCTGATTTCAGTAAACGGGATTTTCCTCCGTTATGCCTTGCGTGTTGTTTAAATAAATGGCCATTACGAACAGAAGGCTTGACAACCTGTTCAGGTACGATTTTACCGTATTGCTGATAGCTGTCTTCTTCGACGCTTTTATCACGTAACGCTCGGCTTTCCTTGCAATAGCTCTGGCATATTGCAGGTGCACCGAACCCTCGCATCCGCCAGGTATGACAAATTTCTTCAATTCCGGAATCTTCGATGCAAATGCCTCAACGCTTTCTTCAAGCATTGAAACCGAGCCCTTTTTCAAAGAAGCCGCACCGCTCCTGCCCTCGATATCGGATAATTCCGCACCTATGACAAACAGGTCGTTCTGTATCATCCGCAATTTTTTCGACACCAAATCGTCGTGTATGTAAAAAATGGCAACGCCTATGTAACTATTCAGTTCGTCCACGGTTCCGATAGCTTCTATTATAGGATCATCCTTGGAAAGACGTTTTGAGGATAGGATACCGGTATTTCCATCATCCCCTTTTCCAGTGTAATAGCGAGACATATCTCAACCCTGATGGGAATCTGTGCATCGCAAGCTTTTATATCTAATCTGCACTATTATGGTAGGAACTTGACATCTACATTCAATCACCTCGTCAAATTCTAATCCATCACATCTTGTATCGCAGGAGGTATGCGATAACGCAGGAAAACACATGTATTTTGACCTTTTTCAGTCCAAAGAACCTGT
>JAJYOL010000013.1 GCA_021796225.1 Microcaldota archaeon
ATGTATTTTTGATATATTATGTATCAAATAATACAATATACTTGAACAACATAATTGAGAGAAGTTTTAGAAAGAGCAACCATTATCGATCATATAGAAATTTGCCTACCTAAAAGTAAAATAAATCTGTTTTCTATAAGAAATCCCTCAAAGTCCTATTCATTTTGAATGAATTCCCTATAAGAAACAGTACGCCTTGGCCGGGATTCGGACCCGGGTCACAAGCGTGACAGGCTCGTATGCTAGACCACTACACGCCGAAGCGTCTAAGCTTAAGGTAGGCGCTATTGCTTTTCAGATACCTTCTGAAAAACCATTGGACAAAGGGGCTTTCGTTGTGTTTTACCTGCGATCGTTCCAATGCGGTATAATAACTGGATCTATTCTTGTATTCTATATTTAACATAGGAAACTTGTGTTTGTTTAGTACAAAATTCATTAACAGTCTTGATATTCTTCCATTGCCATCAGTAAATGGATGTATTGTTACAAATTTGAGATGCACAAGGGCTGCCAGTTCCACAGGATTCAGTTTGTCCTTGTTCTTATTATACCATTTAATAAAGTCAACCAATAATGCATTAAGTTCTACAGGTGATGGCGGAATGAATCTGCTCCCACTTATTGCAACCTGATGATCTCTGACCCTGCCTGCTATATCTTGCTTGGTCTCTTTGAATAATTTATAATGCCATTCCAGAATCAAACCAAGGTTTAGGTCTTTTTTAGTTTCCAGCATCGCGTAAAATACCTTTTTGTGTTCTTCTGCTTCTTTCACGTCTTTTATGGGCTTATTTGGAGGGGTTCTGCCCTCTAAAAGTAGACTAGCGGTATCCCTGAAATTTAGGGTCGATCCCTCAATTCTCTGTGTGTCGTAAGTGAACTTTATCATGAAGGACTCGGTGTATTTTTCTAGCGCCTCGGGTGGCATATTATTTTGCTCTTTGCCGAACGCGCTTCTTATCAGTTCGAATTGAGTGTACCACTTTTTCTTGTATATTTCATACAAGAAGTCAGTCTTTATCTTTTCAATGTTTTTCGGAATCGCTTTTCCTAAGTATTTCTCCTTCTTCAGCGTTTTCCCATTTAATCTAAAGGAGTGTTCTAGATAATAGTATATGTTGCCGTTACGTTCCTCCTTTCTTATTATTGCCATAACTAATTTATACCCCTACAGATATATAAATATCTACTTTTTATTAAAAATGCAGGGGTAGAAATAGACAAATACAAATAAACAGAAAGCGCCTTGGCCGGGATTCGGACCCGGGTCACAAGCGTGACAGGCTCGTATGCTAGACCACTACACTACCAAGGCATTGCAATAATATTTGCCGAACATCTTATTAAAACTATTGAAAGAACGGAGCGCTTCAACGCCGGAGTATCTCGGAAATGCGCACTATGGATACAAGCGACATGCCATTTTGATTGAGAAGCTCCCTTGCACCGTCTTCGCGATCTACGACGCATATCACCTTGCTGACAAATAGGCCCTTGCCGCGCAGAATGCTTGCCGCACGCATCACGGAAGTTCCGGTTGTCACTACGTCTTCTATTATATCGACTGTTGTTCCGAAAAGCGGTGCGCCGACTAAGGGGTCGGTTATCCCATGCTCCCTGTTGTCCTTGCGTATTATTGCGTAGGGTATCCGCAATTTCATCGCCGTTGCGACGAGTATCGGAACGGCACCGAGTTCCACACCAGCCACAGATCTTGCGGAAACGTGCTTGGCAATCTCATCGGAAACCTCATTGAGCAATTCAGGAGAACTTGCTATGGGAGATTTCATATCGACGTAATAATCGGATTTTTTGCCCGATGTCAATGTAAAATCCCCGAACATTATGGCGTTTGCCTGCAAAAGCTTATCTTTTATCACACAGATCCCTCTGATTTAGTAAATGAATGATCCTTTATATATTTGAGCCCCCATTAACATCAGGTTTTCAATTGTCCGAAAATAAAAAAATAGTCGTCGCACTGGACCTCTTTGATCCGATAAAGGCAAGAGCAATAGCCCAGAAAATCGGGGAAGAAGTATTTGCATTTAAGGTAGGTTGGCCGCTGATTCTCGGATCCAGCTCCGATATAATAAATGATATTACAAGATATGGCAAGGTTATATGCGATATAGGTCTCGCAAACATTCCCGATATGAATAAGGCCATAACGGAAAACGTGAAGGACCATGGTGCATGGGGAATCGTTACGCATTCGATCATTGGAAAGGATTCACTCGAAGCAGTGGTAAAAAATGCTGGCGACATGAAGGTATTCTCAATAGTATCAATGTCACATCCCGGTTCATCCTTATTCATAGACAAAGAGCTGGATGCACTGTGCACATTGTCGGCAAATGCCGGTGTTTATGGAGTTGTCGCACCAGGCAACAGACCCGAAATAATGGCGAGGGTAAAAAACAATTCCAGAAAGATGAAGATAATGGCTGCAGGGATAGGAACGCAGGGCGGAGATCCGCTTGTTGCCTCACAGAACGGAGCCGATTATTTGGTAATAGGAAGGGCGATTTGCAATTCCAGGGATCCGCTGAGGGAACTGGACAGGATAAATGCGATACTTGAAAGATGGGAAGAAACGCGCGGTTCCAAACAAGTCTGAATTTTATCGGACGGATTTTCCATTTCTTGACAGGCTTGATTGCAGTCTTTTCAGTGCACCGTACTTTTCGGTTTTCTCGATTCTTGCAGAATCTATTATGTGATCCATTGCACCTATCACGGAATCGTAGGTACCGTGGTTTATTTCGAAAGGAATTTTATCCTTGCCTCCAAGGTTATATGAATATGCCACAGGATCCCTTTCCGCAAGATTTTTGTCGTAAATAAGACTTGCTATAAATGCCAACGACCTTATCGTGGATCTGCCCACCCCTTTTATCAAAAGCAATTCCCGATAATCCTGCGGTGCGATGTCGCTTGCCATGCGTATGAGCTCCAGACCTTTTTTGCCTATGTCGACTTTCGGGTATATCAAATGCCTTGACGGGTATTCCGTTGCTTTTTTTATTTGAGAATAATCGCTTAGGACATTCACGCTTGCTTCTCTGGCCCAGCGGTTTGAGGAATATGTGAGATCTATTGTCATTTTTCGTTTTTCCGATGAGACTGCGGCATGCGGTTCGTTTGTTACGTCATTGCAGTCTATGAAATCACTGTTCCACTGGAATCTTACCGCGTTTCCGCTTGAAGGACTCATGCCCTGCTGCACAACGCCCCATTTGGAATTTTTTGTGAACATGAAGGTGTGATGATATATGCCGAGATCATCGTATACCATGGTGCCGTCTATCTTTGCGGATAGCCTGCTGTAATCCTTGAACTCATCGGCCTTTCCAGGAATGGACAGCAAATCCGTACCCTCGATTATTTCCTGCGGCGCCTTTAATCCAGTCTTGCCCTTTCCTCCCGCTATGAATATCTCGCCGCTCTTGTTAAGCGCTTCTTTCATCGCACCCATAGTCACGGTAGTCGTTCCGCTGCTGTGCCAGTCGTAGCCTATGGCACAGGATAGTGCCTGAAACCAGTTTGGACTCGCAAGGCGCGCGAGAAGTTCGTCAGGACCGTATTCGTCGAGTATGACCTCGCCTATGGCACCGCCTAACTTGACCATTCTTCCGAAAAGCCATCGCGGTGCCTTGCCCCCGTGCAGAGGCAAATATGTAGTACTGTGCATGACGGATAGAATTTTCAACTGGAATTAATACGCATATGCGAAAGGAACGGGGACACAGTTACAATACATGCAAAACGAAAGAACAGCAAGCGTGATAAAGCTGCAAGTTGTATAACCCACCAGTAAGACAGGGGATAATATGGCGAACCAGGGGGCGGGTGGAGGCTGCGAGTGCGGCGGAGGGTGCAGATGCGGATGCATGAACGGATGCCGATGCAGAAATCATTGCTTCTGCGGATGCACGTGCGCGGAAAGAAGACGCGACAGGCACGGAGATTTGTACTACTGAAAAACCATTCAGATAAGTATTAAAGTATTGTTAGCGTACGTGTTACAGTGATCTCGTGCCGGTCCTTAATGAATTCAGAACGTTCATAACCAAGGGCAACGTTGCGGATCTTGCCGTTGCCGTGATAATAGGAACCGCTTTCAATGCCGTGATAATTGCACTCGTTTCCGACGTGATAACGCCGCTGATAGGCATTCCCGGAAAGCTTGATTTCTCTTCGCTGTCTTTTACAATAAACGGAAGCGTATTCCAGATAGGATTGTTCATAAATGCGGTGATAAGTTTTCTCGTCATAGCCGTCGTCGTTTTTTTCCTCATAGTAAGACCGATATCGAAGATAGAAGAACGCAGAAAGAAGGGACAGGCGGCACCGGCGCCGAACACGAAACAGTGTCCCGAATGCCTTTCGCAGATACCGCTTAATGCGAAGAGATGCATGTACTGCACGTCGACCGTTTAACAGTCCTTAAAAGTGCGAAGATTTTTATATATGTGCCTAGACAATACATATTACTTCTTTTCCCGTTAAGACTGCTTTTGCAGGAGGGAGGAAATTATGGCTAAACAATACGAAGAACTGTCAGGGTTCCTTGCGGAAAACAAGGGCAAGAGAAAATTCAAGCAGAGCGTCGAGCTTGCGATAAATTTCAAGGGAATTGATTTCGCAAAACAGGATAACAGAATAAATCTTGAAATAATACTTCCTAACGGCAAGGGGAAGACAAGGAAGATAGGACTTTTTGCAAGCGATAAGAACCTCATAGCAGAAGCCGAAAAGAACGGAATAGAGATAATGAAGGATACGGATATGCCTGCAATAACGGAAGACAGCGCAAGGATGTCCGCACTTCTCGATTACGAATTGATAGCGCAACCGAGCCTCATGCCGCTAATAGCAAAGAATCTTGGGCAATTCCTCGGACCGAGGAACAGAATGCCTAAGCCGCTTCTGGGAAATATCAATATTGAAAAGGTAGTCAACGAGTTGAACAGGCGCATAGTGATAAGGAATAGGGGAAAGAACCTGCCCACGGTGCACTGCATAGTCGGCAACGAAGACATGGATGCCGAGAAGATAACAAAGAATGTAAACGAAGTGCTTGACGGCATAGAAAGGAAGATAGGCAACAACCACATCCGTTCCGTTTATCTGAAGCTTACGATGAGCAAGCCTTTGAGGCTTGTGTAGTGATATTTATGATGCAGAAGAAGGAAAAGATCGAATTTGCAAAAAGGCTCGCAAAAGACCTTAAGACTTACAAGACATGCGCAGTCATGGAAACCGGAGCGACTCCGGACAGGCTCGTGCAGAAGGTCAGGAATCAGCTCAAGCCGGAAGCAAAATTCGTAGTCGCGAGAAAGACGCTGCTCCTTCATGCAATAGGCGATGATCCAGAATTGAAGAAACTCGTGGAACACGTAAACGGAAATGTCGCATTGATACTTACAAACAAGGAGCCTTCCGAAATAAACGAAATCGTTACCGCGAACAGGATGAAGATGGCTGCAAAGCCCAATCAGGTTTCTCCGGAAGACATACATGTCGAATCGGGAGAGACAACGATTGCTCCAGGACAGGCCGTTACAGACCTCAAGGCTGCCGGAATAGACGTCCAGATTCAGAAGGGCAAGGTAGTAATATCAAAAAGCAAGGTCCTCGTTGCAAAGGGCGCAAAGGTAACCACGCCGGTGTCAAAGGCATTGAAGATGCTTGACATAATGCCGTTTGAAGCAGGCACAAAACTGAAGGCCGCTCTCAACAACGGATTGCTATTTACGGAACAGGCACTCAGAATAGACCGCGCATTCGTGGAACGCGAAATATCCGCAAACTTCCTTCAGGCGCATATGCTCAGCACGTCAATAGGATTCGTTACCGAATACAACGTATCCGAACTCGTGAAGAAGGCATACATTTCGGCTATGGGCCTTGGTGTGGAAAGAGGGCTATACGAACCCGAAGTCGTGGAGAAGCTGCTTGCAAAGGCAGTAATGGAAGCGATAAAGGCGAATTCCGTCGTGAAACCGGCTTCGGAGGAACCCGCAAAGGAATGATTATACTTAAGAGAGGTAAAAAACATGGAATACATATATGCTGCTCTACTGCTTAATGCAGCAGGCAAGGAAATAAGCGAAAAGTCCCTGGCAGACGTAGTCAAGGCTGCGGGAGCAACAGCTGACGAGGCAATGGCCAAGTCGGTAGCAAATTCACTGAAGGGCGTAGACATAAAGGAAATAATAAAGAATGCCCAGAACGTGAGTGTTGCCGCACCGGCAGCTGCAAGCGCAGCGCCTGCGGGAGGAGCCGCCAAGAAAGAGGAGGCAAAAGAAGAGAAGGTAAGTGAAGAAGAAGCTGCCGGAGGGCTTGCAAGCCTGTTCGGTTGATTTCAGCGCTTTTCCTTGCGCGCCGTTTTAGGCGCGCGTTTCTTTCTTATTCTTCCTGTTTTCTTAATTTTATTCAGTTGAATACAAATACTGATAGACGAATAACGGACGTTATGCCCAGCATTTATAAACGTTGATTTCTGATAATAGTCTGAATTCGTTGGTGTAGATATGCAAGTTTATGTGGAAAAGCCGAAATGTACAGGATGCGCACACTGTTTTGACGTATGTCCGGTAGCCGTTTTTCAGATGCACGACCGTGCATCTCCTGATGTGAATGCTGACAGCGCCCCTGCCGAATGGCAGTGGAAGGGACAGCATCTGCCGGAAGTCACGCAGAAATGGGCAAACGTGCAGGACGGACACCACCACTTCGCGGAAAAATTCGAAGGGGGAAGCGGAGGCATATCTGTCGCAGTGCAGGGATCCTCATGCATACTCTGCCAGGCCTGCCTGATAGAATGCGAAGGAGAATGCATCGTCATAACTGACGACAGCAACAACACGTATCACTC
>JAJYOL010000014.1 GCA_021796225.1 Microcaldota archaeon
ACAGGTTCTTTGGACTGAAAAAGGTCAAAATACATGTGTTTTCCTGCGTTATCGCATACCTCCTGCGATATAAGATGTGATGGTTGGGGTTTGACGAGGTGGTGCAATGTAGATGTCAAGTTCCTATACATCTCTGGCAAAGAGGATTTAAGAGCTTAAGAAAAGCACTATCAACCATGTTCTTACCGTTTTCAGTTATAGTGCTTGCAACAGCGTTTGTGCTTGTAGCCATAAGGCAAACGGGTAGCATCAGACTGCAGATATGGCAGATATTCCTTGGCGGCGCAATCGTAGTGCTGGCAACAGGGCAGATATCAGTAGGTGCTGCAATATCATATGTAGACCCTACGGTTATAATCTTCCTGACAGGAATTTTCATACTTGGAGAAGCGCTAACCATGAGCGGATATATGCAATATCTAGCTTACAAATTTTTCAGACACTTCAGGTCCGTAGACAGTCTAGTGCTTGCCATCCTTTTCTCGATAGGCTTCGCTTCCATGTTCATGCTTAATGACACTATGGCAATAATAGGCACTCCATTAGTCATGCTCTTTGCAATCAAGGAAAAGATAAACGCGAAACTTATGCTTTTGTCCCTAGCATTTGCGATAACAATAGGCAGCGTTGCGAGTCCGGTCGGCAACCCGCAGAATATTCTCGTAGCTTCGAGCAATATCGTGAACGAGCCGTTTATTACATTCTTCTCGAGCCTTTTGATCCCTACCTTGATAAACCTCTTTGTGGGCTATTTGGTCCTCAAGCTCTTTTTTAAGGACGAGTTCCACAAGACATCGCTCATCCACAGCCCAGTCGTGATAAAGGACAAAGAGCTGGCTAAGCTCTGCAAAGTATCCCTTGCAATGCTTGGCATTTCCATAATCACATACACGGTGATTGAGATTCTTGGTTTTGCAAGTAATCTAAGTTTCGCGTACATTGCAATCATTGCAGCACTACCAATAGTGCTTTTCAGCAGTAAGAGAGTCCTCATAGTGAAGGGCATAGATTGGTCGACCATAGTGTTTTTCATAGCGCTTTTTGTGCTGGTGGGAAGTGTGTGGCAATCAGGTTTCTTTCAATATGTCATAAACGGCCTGCATCTTGACATAAACCATGTTCCAACAGTGCTTGTTGTGAGCGTTATAGGGAGCCAATTCATTTCAAATGTGCCGATGGTGCTGATCTATCTCAAACTGCTGGCATCTACGCATATCACCAAGGCTGCGGCGATGGCCCTTGTTGCAGGGAGCACAATAGCAGGCAACTTGTTCATACTTGGAGCTGCAAGTAATGTGATAATAGTCCAGATGGCAGAGAGAAAATACAAAAAGTCATTGTCATTCTTCGACTTTGCAAGGGTTGGTATTGTTGTCACGGTGCTTAACGTATTGGTGTACTGGGCTTTCCTGATCTTGTTATAAAAATAGATAGTAGTAAAGGTCGTACTTGAAGTGCATCGCCCGAAGCACAAGATGTGCGTCAGGCACATCTCCGACAAGGATTTTAATCTGTGTGTTAACATATATGTGGTATTGGATTATGGAAGATTTATCCTACGAGGATATTGTAGAGATAAATAAGAAGCTAGGTGAGAAGGGAACAGTACTAAATTCTGGAAATCTACACTTTTTGATCGAGAAAGAGAAGAATGCTAAAACTCTTTTAGATAAAGCAGCAGTGATATTATATGGTATTATAACATCACACCCATTCCTTGAAGGAAACAAGAGGACTGACTTCAATGCGATGTTGCTCATCCTGGAAGCGAATGGTAAGAAAATAAAGCAGAGAAAGGATGAGGATATAGGAAGCTATTTATACGAAGTTGCGCAGAATAAGTTCAGTGAAAAGGAAGTAAAAGCATGGATCTCAGAGTTGATTGAATAACACTAAGAATGGAGAAAATACTTAACAACATACTCGAGAGGTATGCCAGGTTAAATGAATTACTTAGGACTGAAAAGTTAGCCCACAAAGCATAGCTTGCACTGCGATCCCGTAGGGATCGCACCTGAAGTACATCGCCCGATGCAGGGATTGAACCTGCGACCTCATGGTTAACAGCCACGCGCTCTACCACTGAGCTAATCGGGCAATTTAAAGAATGGAAATGCTTCTGAGAGGTTTAATACCTTCAAATAAATATATGTATGTTCGTCGATTGAATCGGAAAACACGAAAGTGCTGTCCTTGTAGTTGTATTTTATGAAGCCTCTACGATTCATATCTTTTAACGGCGCATAATAAAAGGTTTTCCTATCGCCGCTGAGTTCATCGACCAGATCGAATCCTGCTATGTATGCCTTTCCCGCTTTTTCAAACACGTAAAGCGTGCCCGGATGTTCTTCGTGCGCCACTTTCATCGCCACTGCGTTTACTATGTCATCGGCATGGCCGACGCGCAGAAGCATTATGTCTTCAGAATCTACATTTTTTATCTCACCGAATACCGTGAGATCCGTTCTTAATACGAATATGCTGTTCTTGTCGGTCTCTGCGCCATGCTCTATAAGCACCGCTTTCTCCTCGTTGAATTCGGTCGGGAGCACATATCTTACGAACATCGGTTCTGATTTGATATCCGTGTAATATGCGATTATGTTGTCGCCGATATGTTCGCCAAGTGCGACGAGCATTATTTCCGAGTCGTGTTTTGAGCATATGAGATTTTTAGAAATCGATTCAGGATTGTACGCAAACCTTGCTATATCCTCTACGGAATTTGCTTTTACATAGAGCAACTTGGTACCTCTCTTCTCCTTGGTTTTTGGCATGCGATCCCTTCTTCTAATCCGTTACTTGCCTGAAAACAGTCCCGCGAGATACGATATAAGAACCATCACGCTGTAAGCCGGTTCTATTATGACCGGGGATATGATTACCCCCTGACCCAGCGCGTAATAATCGTTTGCAAGGCTCGACTGCGCATTAAGCGTTATGGCGTATGACTTTGTAATCAACGGGCTTGTCGCGGATCCTACCGTAAGATTGAACGTATATGATCCGGGTTCTTTTACAAACACGGGATAAACGAAAACCGTTGAAGTGCTGTGTAATGTTATCACTTCGTCTGACACATTCCATGCCGGAAGCCCGTAAGCGTTTATTACGAACGGGTCGTCCGAAATTCCTGTATTGTTTATGCGTATGTAAAGATTGGAAGGCTTATTGACCCCTGTGTTTATTACGGAAGGGCTGACATTCAGATTGAATACGTCAGGAGTTATGTTGACATACGCGTTTATCGTTATGTTGCCCAGTTTGGAATAGTTGCCTACGTTAACGGCTCTAAGGACGAGTTTGTAAACCCCATCCTGCGCATAAGGCGCGGCCGTAATCTTGAGCTTCATCGGGTTCTCGTATAACGGAGAAGACTGGGCGGACCATCCGTTCGGAAGACCTACTGCTTCGAATTTGTCCCAGCCGATGTTAACGTAAGAATTGTTCGCATTATATGTCGAAGCGGATGCGAGTACGTAGAAGCTTTCTCCCGGGCCTACCTTTCCCAGATAAATGCTGCCGTTGTTGTTAAGCGTGCCGTTTACCGGTCCCTGTATCGCAAGATACATGGCTCCCGCTTGCACTGCAAATAATGATGCAAAGAGCAATAAGACAACTGCGGCCATGCGCATAAAGTATCACTACTCTTGGGATAGCTAAGCTTATTAACTTTTATAAAGCGCTCAAAGCTTCCCTATGTCATTGACAACGTCGATGTCGAGTGCTTCCTTGCCCGGTCTCCAGTTTGCCGGAATTGCGCACACGTGGCCGGCTGCCGCAGGCGTATTGCGTATCTGCTTCAAACCCATCAGCACCGTGTATATGTGCTCCACGTCCTTTCCTATGGCATCGTTGTGTATTGCCGCGTATTGAACTATGCCGTCCGGATCCACTATCACCGTGCCCCTTCTCGCGGCACCGGTTTCCGCATTGAGATAGCCGTAATCCGTCGATATTCTCTTGTTGAAATCTTCGATTAAAGGTATCTTGCTCAATTTGACTCTGGGCGAAGTTTCGCTCCATGCCTTGTGTGAGAATACGCTGTCCGTGCTTATTGCCACTATCGCCGCGTCGTTCTTCACGAAATCGTCGTACGAAGCCATGAATGCCTCGACGTCCGTAGCGCATACGAAAGTGAAATCCCCTGGATAAAATGTAAGTATTACCCACTTTCCCTTGTAAGAAGCAAGATCGAATTCGTCTATCTTCTGCGTTTCAGGAAACCATGCTTTGGATTTAATTTCAGGTGCCGCACTTCCTATATCAAACTGTGTCTGCATATTATTACCCTGTTATATATTGCGTGCAAAAATTTATAATCCGAATTGTGGGAAGCGTAAATGCGACATAAAAGGTAGGGTATGGGTGTATGCGGAAAAGAACCCATATCTCATGTAATAAAAATCAGTTTCTCTTAAGCTGTTCGAGACTGTTTATGTCCGTTTGTTCCTTTGCGGCTTCCTTTAAGTATACATTGGCCTGTTTTTCATTGCCTATCCCTATCTTTGCAAAGCCCAGATTTATCGTATGGTAAGCTTCATTTGCCGCATTCTTGTCAGCGTTTTCTTCCATCTTCATATTTTCTATCATGTACGAAACGAACTTGTCTCCAAATCCTGCAAGATACAGGCCCATCGCTATGCTTGATGCCTTTTTATAGTACGTTATCGCTACCTTCGGATTGCTCTCAACATAATCGTTCCCTACTGTTGCAAGCGCGTTTACCGCTTCCTTTCCGTAGTAAGCTGCAACTTCCATGCTTCCCGCCTGCTTTGCGCCGTAAGCCGCAACAAGGAATGAATTTGCCGCAGCTGAAAAATCAAGTTTGCTCAATTCCATCTGTGCGTTGTCTGCCTGTGCGGTCACTGAAATGGGCATTTCCGCAAGCTGTTTTGAAAGGTCTTTCTGATCGTTCTTCTTGGAGGTTTGAACGGTAACTTCATTATTATCTATCGGGTGCACGTTTGCCTTTGGTGCAAGGGTGCCGTATGCCAAAACTCCCACGGCTGTAAGTGCGGTCACTGCTCCCCCGAACGTCTTCACTGCTCTTTCGAACTTGTGTTTATTCATAATTTTTTTTGCCATCGTATCACATTAAGGGTTGTGTGTTAAGGAAAGTGGGTGGGATAAGAAGTTGGTGGGTTAAAAAATATTCCTTAACACGATGAGTATTATGCCTTCCGAGGTATTTAAACACAATCCTTTATTGCAATTTGTTTGCAAAAGTTTGTGATTCCGCTACCCCTCTCAGACGACAGCCAATAATGCTGTTTATCGTGCATTATGCTTGAAATCGTCTATTCTATCCAGGTATCGTTGGATGCCCATGATTACGGCCATGATCCTTCTCGTGTCTTCCGGGCTGTTTACCTCGACGCTCTGTATTCCGTGTTTTTCAGATCCTATGACCATGGGGTAATCATTTCCTCCCGGATGCATTTCATCCCCCAAATATATCATGAATCCGAGGTCCCAGTTGTTCATTCCCGCAAGTTTTTCTATGGCATAAAGTTTGTCGACGTGGTTGCGCACCGTGATGGTTGTCTTGCCCGTCTTTTCGACTGTGAGATTTTGCGGCAGCATGAGCCTGAGCGACGCCATTAACGCTTCCCTATAGCTTCCGTCGGAATCGAATGCATTTCTCTCTTCGGGACTTGCTCCAGGAAGCAGTGCTATGGCCACATTCGTTCCCCTATCGTACATTTTCGGTTCTCTTCTTAGAAGCCCGTTTGCCATTTCAAGGCGCGTTTTTTTGACTACCGCGTATGCTATTTTCTCCTTTTCCCACGCGCTAAGCGGTGTTTCGTCGTACAGGTGCCTTATTTCACCCTTTTCTATGGCGTACACGCTTCCTCCGTTGTTAACTATCATGAACATCTTCGGAAAAAGGCGTGTAGTCCGCATCTGCTCTATAATCGGATTTGCGAAGTTTTTGGAAACGGAATTTATATCCGAACCGCTGGCAATGCCCATCCTTCCCCCATAAAGCATGTTTCCGAGAAGCACGGCCCGTCTTGCCATTGCCCTATCCACCGGTGCATTATCCCTTCTAAGGGTCATATCGAGGTCCATGAAAAGGCTTGTATGTTTCCTGTCCACGCGCAGATTCGATTCCCTTACCGCAAACGCTTTTCGTGGCCCATGTACGTTCCTCACAACGCCGTCCATAAGCAACAAATATATACGCGCTTCCGTGTTTTATAAACAATCGCTACGAAGAATCATACACCCCTCTTGCAGTTATAAGGCCGATAATTTACCTTTTCGTATATCTGCAGTGGCAGACGACCCCTGACGAATCACCCTTGACAAGGGTGTTTATTTTCTTCATCATATCCTCTTCTGGATAGCGTTCCCGTGCTCTGATGACAAATCCATACTCCCCTTCCGTTACCAGAACTTCATGTACCTCCTTCAAATCTATCAGTCTTCTTGCATATCTGTGTACGTCGCCGTTTTTGCCTGGCTTCACGAAAAAATAGTGGCAGCCATAGCTAATTCTCTTGATTTTTCCTTCTCCCATAATTCCACCCTCTAAAGTTTCAACATTATCTTATGCAGGATCCTGATTCCTCCTTCTCCTTCCGTTCCTTGCACTCCTTTATATGATTCAGGAAATCTCCCGGAAGTGCGTACGATTCGTCGCACATCCAACAGAGATACCTCTCTTTCTCATCCGTCTTCGTACCGAACAGCCGTTCCACTAATCCCATAAAAATCATCTTTTTTAAAGAATCAGAAGTTCAATCCGCGTATACGATTCTCCACGAATTGTATCCGTCAGGCACGAGTTTCACCGGCCTGT
>JAJYOL010000015.1 GCA_021796225.1 Microcaldota archaeon
TGATGCGGTCGACAAGATAGAACGCTTCTGCAAGCGGCATTCCAAATGAATAAATGGAGGCATAGTCTATTGGTAGGACGTCACCCTTACACGGTGAAGGGCGGGGTTCGATTCCCTGTGCCTCCATACAGTCGTTTACGTCGACAAGGGTGTTAAGACTCCTGCTTGAACTAAATTACTGCTTCTGGAATACCATCTAAACACAACTTACTGCTAAAACATCGTTGTAATAGAACTGAGACAGATATGGCATTATAACAGATATACAAATGGAATGCGAATCGCTAAAAGCTATGTAGTCACTTAATAGAAAATCTTTTATATATTGTAGTCACATAAATTAGCATGAACGTTGAAGTAAGGGAAAGAAAGGATATCAAATATTACTACCTTGCCCACTCTTACCGCAAGTTTGGAAAAGTACGCAAGATACGTGTGTATCTCGGTAGGAATTTAACAAAAAAGGACTTAGACATTAAGGTCAATGAAGCGCAAGTGAAATTAAGGGAAAGCCTCGCCAAAATCAAAAAAATAAGGGACCCATATAAAGTGGCATTAAGCGAATCGGAACTTGCCGAACTTGAAAAACTAACTTCAGCGGGCAGAATAAAACTTACACATCTTAGTAAAGATGATTGGCTTAAATTTACAGAAGCATTTACCTATGATACGAATGCTATAGAAGGCTCGACAGTAGAACAGAAAGAAGTAGCAAATATATTAGAGAAAAATGAATGGCCCGATAAGTCCAAGGAAGAAATATCGGAAACATTTGGGGTTGCAGATGCAGTGAAATACATTAGAGAAACTGAAGAAGAACTATCGATTGAGCTAATAAAAGAACTCCACAGGATAGTGTTTAAAAATTCAAAACCATTTGCTGGCACTTTAAGGAAAATAGGTGAGGAAGTAGCAGTTATTGATTCAAGGCATGATATTATCCATCGTGGTGCACCATCTTCTAGCATAGTTTCATTATTGAATGAGTTAATTGCCTGGTATAAAGCAAACGAACACAAATACCCTCCATTAGTTTTAGCAGCAGTAGTCCATAATCAATTTGAAAACGTACATCCATTCAGAGATGGCAATGGGAGAGTTGGACGATTGATTCTAATAAACATATTACTTAAACATGGATTGCCACCAGTAAATATCGAGCTCGAAAGCAGGGCTGAATACTATAATGTCTTGCAAAGATACGAACTAGACGGCGATATAAGGCCCACGATAGTTCTTCTTCTGAAAGAGTACAGGAGACTAAAGAGGAACCTTAAGGTGTGACTACATTTTCGATTAGTGTAGTCACATAGCTAATGTCTATAAATCTGTAGCAATCGTATTTTGTAGCCATACAAAGATACACATTGTGCAAACTGAACCTATACGAAAATCTCCGGTGCCTACATTACCGGATTTTGTCGTCGAAAGATACTTTTGGAGAAAAACTAATTTTATCAACAAAATTGCTAGGCTCAACTCCCCCTTTTCAGTTTAATGGAATTAAACCCGTATTTTCTTTGATCTTCTTTTTTTAGTGTACAAAATATCTAGAAATCTCTTCTGACCTCTACTCCATGTCTTGTTATCCGTCTTTATTACATAAGCAGAATATGCATCGATGTACTCAAAATTGTTTCTAAGATTAATCTCTTTTGCCTCCTTCAACCCATTTAGAATGCTATTTTGCTTCATCTGATCCGCCTAATACTTTCCTTACGATTTCTTTCTTTACGCGAAGTTCTGATACAAATTCGGTTAATTTCTTGGTATCGATATACGCCTTAAAAATATTATAAATATATCGTGCATCTTCGTAATCCTTATCGCTTCCTAGCCACAACTTGAATGCAATTTGTAGTTCTATTGGGGATATGTAAATCGAGTATTTGCCGTTAAATGTAACTTTTATCTTGTTGTCTATAGTATGCCTATCAAGGGATGTCTTGGCGAACTTCAGTTCGAAGTTTGGCGCCCAAGTCCCTTTCTCAGCATACCTCAGGGACGATCCTTCAGAAAGCAGTTCATATGCCTCTTTAGCATCTTTTACATTATTTACAGGTTCAAATCCGCTTTTGAGAAGCCCAACATGCAATTCCTGAATTTGTTTTATGTCCATTTTGTTTAGTAGTATGTCAATGTCTTCAGTGCCTCTTATCCTTCCGAAAAAGATTGCTATGTAGCCGCTAACTATTACGTAATCAACATCACCCATAGCCTCGATGAAGTTAATGACTAATTTGTCTAAAGTGGTTATTTCTTTATGATTAAGCGTTATGTTGCTTTTGGAGAACCCCATTTCCATAACGGATTATAGAAATTATGGATATTAAATACTAGCAGGCATTAAAAACGGCGTTTACCAGCAAATACGGGCGTTTTACGGGTATATTTACATCGACATCCCTATGCCTCCATATTATAGAGAACTATATATATCTATAGTACCATATAGTAACTATGGAAACTACAACGATACAGATAAAGAAGACCCTCAAAAAGAGACTGGACCTGCTTAAGGCTTATCCCAACGAGACTATGGATCAACTTATAGAAAGGCTTGCCGACAGTAAGATTGACTACGAACCACTCTCCGAGGAAGAAATAAAAGGGATAGAAAAAGGATTGGCAGACATAAAGGCCGGAAAAGTTTACACATTGGAAGAAGTTAAGAAGAAGCTAGGGATTAAATGACCTATAAAGTCATTTTTTCCCAAGTTGCTGAAAAAGAGCTTGAGTCATTAGAGAAAAACGTGCAGAATAGGATAATTTCAAAGCTGGATAGCATACGACAAAGGCCGTTATCCTATGTTAAACATTTAGTCGGTGTTCCCCTTTATAGTTTACGTATAGGAGATTACAGAGTAATCCTGGATATTAAAAACAAGGAAATCATAATATTCGTGATAAAGATAGGATCAAGGAGTAAAGTGTATAATGACATTTGATGTTTTTGCAATTCCATCGCAAACAATCAACGTTCTGATAACATGCAACAGTCAAAGAAATTGTACAAAATTCAAAAAGAAGGACGTACTATCATGAGCGAACAGCCTGGAGTGCTTGCCGGGTGGAAACCCGGGAAAATATTCGGAAGACTGGATTGCGAGAGTGGGATAAGAATGAAACCCGAGAACAGGGTTTTCTTTCACAGCATTGAGGATGCCATAGCACAGGGCTACCGTCCATGCAAAAAATGCAAACCGGACATACCTGCCGAACTGCTTTCATTACTGCGGTAATGCCTTTGGTTGGATTATTGTCTGCAGGCACTCTTTTTCAAAAATAAAACCGCTTAACCCGCAATATTTTTTTATACGTTTATATCTTCAATTCGCTGAAAAAGCTTAAAAACAAGGAAAACGTTATTGAAAAGACCAGTTATGAATATATTTGAAAGGTTCCTGCTATCACGTGAGGTTACCCTTAAGGAGGGCGAAATAACGCTTGACAGGCAGAGAATCGCAATGTTTCCTGTGGGTCTGGTCGGCGAATGCGCATTGGCTCCGGAGCAAGGGTCGGAACAGGCCCGCATTCTTTATGAGTCGATGAAAAAAGGGCAGATAGAATTTTCAAGGGCAATAGGCAAGGAATACCTTTTCGATTCGAAGACTTTTCTTGACCGATGGATAAAATACTGCGAATTTGCCGGATGGGGCATCGTAACTTACCAGCTGGTGGAAAAAGACGGACGACACGGGTTTCTATACGTAAAGAATCTCCCCATGCATCAGTATCTGAGGTCAAAAGGCATAAACAAACCCTCTGACGTGCTTTTCGAAGGGCTCATTGCGGGTTCCATCTCCGGGACCTTCAGGATAGATGTTGACGTGATAGAAACCAAATGCATCTGCAGCGGCAATGACGTTTGCGTATACTATTGGGGCCCGAAAAAAGACCTAAAGGAAAAATTCCCCGGTGAGATGCAAAAACGATTCGGTGATTGGGAATGAATTTCCTCGAGCTTCTTCTCATGAGCAGAAAGCTTTCCTTCGAAGAAGGGAGAATATATCTTTACGGCAAAGGCGTTCTGATGCTGCCTATGGCACCAATTGCAAATTACTTCTCCGCAGTAAACAACGACGACACGACAGTTAAAAATACTTATTCAATGTCCAAGTCTGCGATTCTTTCGGAATATAAGGAAAATCTGTCGAGTTCCTTCAAGTCTTCCGCAGGCCATGCGGAATTTTTGCGCAACAACATAAATCTATACGGCTACGGATTCGCCGAATTTGAAAATTCAAATTTTGCAATACCTGGCGACGTTTTTATCAAGGATTCTCCGTTTGTCGAAGCGCTGAAAGGCGTCGTAAAAAAACCAATAGATCATGTCCTTCGCGGCATACTTGCCGGGGTAGTAACCGCGGCAACGGGACAGGACACAGATGCCATAGAATTAAACTGCGCGGCCGTCAGCGGTGAAAAATGCATAATGCATCTCGATACCAAAGCCAAATTGACTGCTGAATTTTCCGAGCTGTGCAGAACGCAGCTGCCATGAAGTCAGAACTGTTCGACAAGCGAACGATACGCATCCTGGATGAATTTTCTTTCTTCGAGGTATCTTTGCATATCTATAGACTTTACTTTCAAGGATAGTATGCGCGCCTCAGAATACTGGCTTTCCCATTCCTTTGCAAGTTCTTCCTCAAATTCGAGGTATCTGCGCACGTCCTGCCGTTCCTCGTTTTCTATCCTTCTTGCTATGTCCCCAAAATCCTGTCTGAATCTTATCAGCGCCTCGCTTGACATGTCTTCTTCAACCAACTCTCTCGGATATGTGCCTATGACATTTCCTATCCTTGCCATCTTCTGGCTCAGATATGCGAGTTCGCGCATGGCTCCCAGTTCCTTATCATCAAAGCCGTCGGAGCACATAAGGTCGAAATCCAACTGCATCAGCACAATCATGGCATGGTGCACATATGCTCCATTCTCCAAAAGATTTACCGCATTCGGGGTAACATTGACGAACTTGCTGTAATCCATCGAATTTACTATCTGCTGCATGTCGAATTCGAAAGCGTTCCTGTATTTTTCATATTTGGGATAACTTTTTACCTCCTTGATTATGTCGTTCCACAGGCTTATTGAAAATTCGAGATATTTCGCTTCATCTTCGGAGAGTCTGCTCGAATCGCAATGTTCCTGGTGAAATGGTATTTTCACCAATTCGGTATAAAGGTCAAAGTTGCGCTTGTCGGCATTGTCAACCGTATCGTCGAGAAGTATGACGAACATGGAAAATTTGGTTTTAATCACGGCGAGAGAATCCATAAACTTCGGATCCACAGTGGAAAGCGAAAGATTTTCAAATACTCTCAGCAACCAGTCGAAGATTGACGTGTCCCTATGGCCGACGTTCACATATCCTGATATCGAAGGTGCAAGGGTCTCCCTATGCATCTCGTGCTTGGCTACGACTTCCGGTCTCAGAACCGTTTCGGGAAACTTATCAAGAGAGTATCTTTTCATTCGTGTCAACCGCACGTTTTATTGATACACCGCCTCTGCGGGCTGCACCACTATGCCTTCCTTTGTGATATCGAATCCATGCACGTATGGGCTGTGATTCGTATTTCTCATTTTCAAAACCGTCATGGTCCGTACGCGCTTTGCTCCCACAAGCGTATCAAACATCTGCACGACTCCATCGCTGACATATTCCGACACTCCGTCTATGGTGGCGTTATTGTCTTCAGATACGTGGTCGGTTATGAGCAAATTGGTTGTCTTCAAATTTGAAAGATGATTGATGGCGAGATACGTGAGCCTCTTTTTTGACTTGCCTTCGTAAAATCTCTCCTTGTCTCCCAAGTTCGACGTGCTCAATATACGCGCGACTTTTTCATCATATATCAGGGGCACTGCAAACTGCTCTATATTTATGGCAAATGCCGCAAGCGAGTCAAATACCATGTTTTCCGCTTTGATATGCGCTACTTCTTCCTCTATCGTATCGAAGATGCTTATCTTATTGCGGTTAAGCGGTATTTTTACTATGGAAAGAAGATTCTCCTTCTCCAGCGCTTCAATATCCCATCCGAACTGCCCGCCCTGCTCTCTGAATATCTCATCCGACATATCAAGCGATACATAGACTCCTGGTTTTCCCTGCTTCGCATTGTTGTACAGGAACTGTTGCCCGAATATCGTTTTTCCCGTCCCGGGAAGTCCTGTTAAAAGTATGTTGAACCCTTTTGGCAGTCCTCCTTCAACCTGTTCGTCGAATCCCTTTATCCCCGTCCTCACCCTGTCCATATAATCGGTAATCTAATAATACCGTGTGTTTTTAAATTTATACTCGGAGAAGATAGTATCGCCCTAAAATTCAAAAACCCTATCGGAGAAAGGAATGTCCCTAAAAATCGTAAAATGTTCCAAACAGGTCTCATTTTTTGCACCATATGTTGTTTTAAAACCGCACGTTTCATCCTTAACTATGCAGCGCGCACATTTCAATATCGCAAATCACGTTCGTGCTTCGTTGTTTTTGCTACTGCTGGTTCTCACACTCCCGATATTCCTCCCTGTTAGCGCAGCTCCCGCACCGACAGTCTCGATGGCGATAACAACACCTGTTGTTGATCAAGGTCAGACCGGTTCGGCCAGCGGTTCCGCTTCAGGAGGGACCGGGGGGCCTTACACGTACCAATGGCAAGCCACCACTGCAAACGGCGCAACATATACCGCTGCCAATGCAAATGCCA
>JAJYOL010000005.1 GCA_021796225.1 Microcaldota archaeon
TGATAAATTATCTGGGAGAGGATTTCAGCGAAAAGAGCGACGTGGATCAGACAACAAAAAAATATGTAAAGCTCATATCCGAGATAAAGAGTCGGGAATTGAATGCATCCGTATCGGTAAAACCGTCGCAGCTCGGCATGCACATCAGATACGAACTCGCACGCGGTAATTACGAAAAAATAGTCGATGCCGGAAGGAAAAACAACGTTTTTGTATGGCTTGATATGGAAGAGTACGGTACGGTATCGCAGACCATAAGGCTGTACCTGTCACGGTCAAAGAACGGAGGCACCGGCATATGCATACAGTCATATCTCAAGCGCAGCATTGCCGACATTAAAAGGCTTGTGAAAAACAATGCCGTTATACGGCTTGTGAAAGGCGCTTACAGTGCTCCGGCGAAATATGCATACACTTCAAGGGAAAGCACTACGAAAAATTATGAGAAGCTGATGAGATACCTGTTCGACAATGCTGAGACGTTTACCATAGCAACGCACGACAATGACATGATAAAGGAGGCAATGACACTCAACAGGGCGCGGCGAAGAATGGTCACGTACGCATTCCTTAACGGCATAATGAACAACCATGTGGTGCAATTAGCTCTTTCCGGAAATAGAATATCAGTATATATCCCATTCGGAGAGAGATGGATATCGTATACGTATAGGAGATTGAAGGAGGCGGGGCATGTGGGACTCGTAGTGAAATCCCTGTTCAGAAACCAGCACATCTGATTTTAATTTCGTGTAGCGATTTGCCGTGTACACGAATCCTGACAAGGTTTATTAAAAAGGTCGGGATTAAACGACAGTCGCCTAATGCCATTAGTAATCTTTATAAAGATTCTATACACCAAGAGCATTAGACCAGAGCAGATTACGGACATGTAAAGACAAAAACAAGTGCTTAGATGAAGAATGTTTCGATAAGAATTGCGGGAGCAAACGGGGACGGTGTAGAATCCAGCGGCGCGCTGATAATGAAGGTGGCGTCAAAGAGCGGACTTCATGTGTTCGGATACAGAGGATACCAATCCATAATAAGAGGAGGACATGTGTGGTACCAGGTAAGACTTGGTGACGAAAAACTTTACAGCCACGGAAAAGACATAGACATACTTATAGCATTGAATCAGGAATCCATAAAGTACCAGAAAAGCCATCTTGGAAAAAACGCGATAGTGATATATGATCCTTCAAAAGTCAATACCGATGAGATAGAAGGAAAAGGATTCCGACTCGTGAAGATACCGCTGCTTGACATAGCGATAAAAGTGAGCGGAGACCCTATAATGAGAAACGTGGCCGCAATAGGCGCTACACTCAAATTCGTAGGCATAGATCTTGAAGTATTCAAGGGTGTCGTAAAGGATATGTGGCTGCGAAAGGGAGAGAAGGTAGTAAAAGATAATATAGACATAGCGACAACCGCTTACAATTACGAAGGAGTAAGCACAGTATTCGGAATAAACGGCGACGGAAAGCAGCGATATACGATGGACGGCAATACGGCATTTTCCATAGGCACTTTTGCCGGAGGATGCAAATTCTATTCGGCTTATCCCATGACGCCTGCAAGCGGAATATTGCATTGGTATGCCGCACACCAGAATAAGGGAGTGCTGTTCAAACAGACGGAAGATGAGTTAGCCGCGATGAATATGGCAGTTGGAGCATCTGTAGGAGGAGTAAGGGCAATGTGCGGCACTAGCGGCGGTGGATTTTCATTAATGGTAGAGGGTTTGGGGTTTGCAGGAATGGTAGAAGCGCCCGTAGTTGTAGTCGATTCGCAGAGAACCGGACCGAGCACGGGTCTTCCCACAAAAACGGAACAGGCGGATTTGCTTTTTGTGATGCACGCATCGCAGGGAGAATTTCCAAGAATAGTCGTTGCTCCGCGCAGCGTAGAGGAATGTCTGGCTATCGGAGCGGAGGTTTTCAACCTTGCCGAACGGTATCAGTGCCCTGTTTTGGTGCTTCTTGACCTTTATCTCTCGGAAAGGATCGAGAGCATCGACGGATTCAATGTCGATCCCGTGACAATAGACAGAGGAAAACTCGTTACGTCAAATACGACAGGTGAGCGATTCAAGAGATACGAAATAACGGAGGACGGCATATCTCCACGCGGAATACCGGGCAATCCTGGCACCGAATTCATAGCCCCAAGCGATGAACATAATGAATACGGAGATTTGATAAGTGACAGTCTTTCGGGAATCGACGAGTATGTCGAATTGAGAAGGCAGATGCACGCAAAAAGAATGCGCAAAATCGAAACGATGCTTAAGAATGAAAAAATATTCGTGCCTGAGATAAGCGATCCTTCTGCGGAATATTTCCTTGTGACGTTCGGTTCGACAACCGAGCCGGTAGAGGAAGCTGCAAAGATACTTTCGGAAAGGGGTATGAAGGTAGGCGTGATATCCTTCAATTACATAATGCCGATGGACAGCGATAAGACGAGAAGCATGCTGCAGGGTAAAAAGCTTATCGACGTCGAATGCAATTACACCGCGCAGCTGGCACAGGTAATAAAGACCAACACAGGGATAGAAATAAAGAATAGGATACTCAGATATGACGGCGAAGCCGTAACCGGAGATGACCTGGCGGAAAGTGCCGAAGAGGTCATAAAAAACTTTAAGGGATGATATTATGGCAACGATAAATGTTAATCCGAAACCGACATACGCATCGACAAACAAGCACGTTTGGTGTCCGGGATGTGGAGATTATGGAGTATTTGCAGGAATAACCAAGGCGATAACGGATCTCGGCTTGGATAGAAGCAAAGTGGCAATAGTTTCAGGAATCGGATGCAGTTCGGCTATGCCTCATGCGTTTTCCACTTATGGAATACACAGCCTCCACGGCAGACTGGTTCCTGTTGCAACGGGACTCAAGCTTGCAAACGACGAGCTTACCGTGATAGGAACAGGAGGGGATGGAGACGGCTATGGAATAGGAGTGGGACACCTTGTTCACGCGGCGAGGAGAAACATAGACATGACGTACGTAGTGATGAATAATGAGATATACGGATTAACCACAGGACAGGCATCACCTACAAGCTTCATAGGCGCAAAGACAAAATCGACTCCTTTCGGAAGCATAGAGACCCCGGAAAACCCTCTCGCGGTTGCGATAAGCTCCGGAGCTACGTATGTCGCAAGGGCATTTTCAGGAGAGCCTGCGCACATGGCAGATATGATAAAGAACGGAATACAGCATAAGGGCTTTTCAATAATAGACGTGTTCAGTCCGTGCGTAACCTTCAATAATTTCAATACATACGATTGGTACAGATCAAGAGTATACAAGCTCGAAGGCACAGGACATGATGCTTCAAACAAGATAAAAGCCTTGGAAAAGGCAATAGAAACGGATACGAACGCGTGGGAGAAGGTCCCTATCGGACTGTTTTACAAGGAAGATAGACCTACATACAGCAGTCTTGACATGACTGAGAAAAACGGTCCGCTCGTGAAACAGCCTATGCCGACCAAGGACGTTGTAAAAGAGATAATGGAAGAATACAGATAGAATTTGCAGTGATGCTTATGGCAGGAATAGTAGGATACGGCGCTTACATACCGATATACAGGATAAAGGTAGAGGAAATAGCGAAAATATGGAGCGAGGACGCGGAAGCCATAAAGCACGGACTCGGAATAATTGAAAAGAGCGTTCCGGGAAGAGACGAAGACGCTGCAACGATAGCGGTGGAAGCGGCAAGGCGCGCGATAAAGCATTCGGGGATAAACTCCGGTGCCATAGGCGCGATTTATGTCGGTTCGGAATCTCACCCTTATGCAGTCAAACCCACTGCAACTGTGGTAAAAGAAGCAATACAGGCAAATGACAGGATGATGGCTGCGGACCTCGAATTTGCATGCAAGGCCGGAACAGCAGGAATACAGATGGCAATGGGACTTGTCGACAGCGGAATTATAAAATACGGCATGGCGGCAGGAAGCGATACTTCACAGGGAAGACCGGGAGATGCGCTGGAATATACAGCAAGCGCAGGCGGAGCTGCATTCATAATTGGAAAGGAAAAGGCGGAAACGATAGCGGACATAATCAAAACGGTAAGCTTTACTACGGATACTCCTGATTTCTGGAGGCGCGAAGGAGCGAGCTTCCCGACACACAGCGGCAGATTCACCGGAGAACCAGGATACTTCAGGCACGTTACAAGCGCAACGAAAATGCTTTTAGAAGATACCGGATTCAAGCCTTCGGATTTTTCTTATGCGGTATTTCACCAGCCGAACGGCAAATTCCCGAGAAACGTTGCCAAGATGCTAGGATTTACGGAAGAGCAGATAGCGCCGGGACTCATGACTCCGATAATAGGCAATACCTATTCGGGTTCGTCGATTATAGGGCTCGCCGCCACGCTCGACGTCGCAAAGCCCGGCGACAGGATACTTCTTACAAGCTTCGGCTCGGGAGCCGGAAGCGATTCTTTCGCGATAGAGGTTACGGAGAATATAGACGCAAAGAGAGCGAAACTTGTCAAGGTAAGGGACATAGCAGATGCACACAAAAAGTACATCGACTATTCGACTTATTTGAAGAACAGGAATACCATAAAGAAGAGGTAAAACGATGAGCAGAGATGTTGCTATAATAGGAGTCGGTCTTGCAAAGTTCGGGGAGAGATGGAACGCCGGACTGAAGGAACTCATGGCAGAAGCTGGGCTTCAGGCTTTGGAAGATGCAAATCTGAAAAGTGACGATGTTGAAATGCTTTACGGAGGCACGATGGCTTCCGGAAGGTTCATGGGACAAGAGCACGTTGCAGCCCTTATGTCGGACCAGCTGGGATTCAAAAATATACCGGCCGTAAGGATAGAAAATGCATGCGCAAGCGGAGGAAGCGCACTCAGACAGGGATACATATCAGTTGCAAGCGACATACATGACATAGTTGTCGTAGGAGGAGTGGAAAAGATGACGGATGTCACATCATCCGAAGCCACAACCGCACTCGGCGGGGCTGGAGACCAGGAATGGGAACTGTTCCAGGGGATAACATTCCCCGCGCTTTACGCCATGATGGCGAAACGGCACATGTACGAATACGGAACGACAGAAGAGCAGCTTGCAGCAGTTTCCGTCAAGAATCATGAAAACGCAATGAAAAACAAATATGCGCAGTTTCATAAAAGGCTTACGATAGACGAAGTGATGAAATCCAAAATGGTATCGGATCCACTCAAGCTTCTTGACTGCTCACCGATATCGGACGGCGCGGCAGCTGTGGTTCTTGCACCTTTGGAGATAGCACGCAAGTACAACGATACTCCGATAAAGATAGTTGCAAGCGCCCAGGCTAGCGATACGCTACGCCTTGCGGAAAGGGACAACCTGACAAGCATAAAAGCCACATCCATTGCTGCTGAAAAAGCGTACAAGCAGGCTGGAGTAACACCGAAAGACATAAACGTTGCGGAAGTCCACGACTGCTTCACCATAGCCGAGATAATGGCGATGGAAGATTTGGGATTCTACAAGAAAGGAGAAGCGGGAAAAGCCGTCATGAACGGGGAAACGGCGATAAATTCCAAAATTTCAATCAACACGAGCGGCGGGTTGAAAGGATGCGGACACCCAGTAGGTGCAACGGGAGTAAAGCAAGCAGTTGAAGCCGTATGGCAGCTCAGGGGAGATGCAGGCGAAAGGCAGGTTAACGGAGCGGAAGTCGCACTCACGCACAATGTCGGAGGAAGCGGCGCAACCGCAGTCGTACATATATACAAGAGAGCAAATTGATGATTACCATGGAAAAACCTTCAGCATCATTATGGAGAAAAATAAAGCCCAGATACAATCTGTCGGGCAACATATGCAAAAATTGCAGCACGGCGTATTTCCCGCCGAGAATCGTTTGCAGGAAGTGCGGCAGAAACTCCAAGATGGAGAGCATGACGTTCAGCGGCAACGGCGAGATAATATCGTTTACCGAAATACGCGTGCCTCCGGACACGTTCAGAGACGAAGCGCCTTACACGGTGGGAGTGGTAAAGCTTGATGAAGGACCTCTTGTAGAAGGGCACATACTTGAAAACGGAATAAAGATAGACATAGGGACAAAAGTAAAGGCCGCTTTCAGAAAAATGTACGTCGATGGAGAAGAAGGGCCCATATACTATCATTACAAGTTCGAACCAGTGTGAGAAAGATGTTGTACTCGAATGCGTTTTCTCTCACAAAGGTATATAAATTAATTTTCAGCTTATTATTGAACGGTGCGAGTTAAATGCAACTTTTGTCAATAAAGACGATTGCATACATAATAGCAATGATGCTCGTGCTCGGTTATGGAATAACGGGAACATACCTACTCGGAGAACGCGGTGCCTTCAATGGCTTCAATGCGCATAAGGACTCGCTTATCAACGCAACATATTATACAGTAGTTACGCTTGCCACCGTCGGATACGGGGACATTACGCCTGCAACAGGATTGGCAAAAATTTTCGTTATGACGCTTATACTTGCAGGACTGGGGGTATTTCTCAGCGCGGTTGCGGTTATAGGAGGGGAATTTATGAATAGCAGAATAGAAACACTCACCGGAAGAGTCTCGGCATTCGAGAAACGCATGTTCAACAGGCACATTGTACTGATAGGAACAAACAGCACGAATCTTTACCTTGCTGAAAAACTTAAGGAAAGGGGAGAACGCTTCATAATGATCACTTCGGACAGGGAGAAAGCAGACCAATTGAAGGAACTTGGGTTTTCAACATTCGTGGCTGATGCGACTTCCGACATGGACATGTCAAAATTCAATCTTGACAAGGCACGCATGATAGTAATAGACGTAAAAGACAGTTCCCGCACCATATACGTCCTTCTTGTTGCAAAAAGCCTTGCGAAGGAAAGACGCATCGTTGCTCTCGTACCAACGGAAGAGGCGGCAAGGCACATAAGGAGCCTGCACGTCGCAACGATGATAATAAATCCTTCAGACATAGCTGCAAGGGAAATAAGCAACGTGGCATTTACCGACGAAGACAAGAAGCACAGGGTATGATTTTCCGTGTGTGATGCAGGCATTAAAACATAGGCACGTTTGCCATGAAAGCGGGCTACGAGAAGAGTTAATAAGGCAAACAGCGATAGTTAACGTAAACACTTATTGGTAATCTCATGTACGACAGGAGCATAGAAGGGAAATGGCAGGAAGAGTGGAAACGGTCCCATCTCTTCGATTTCGACCCTGAAAGCGACAAGCCTCTTTATGTCATCGATACGCCACCACCGTACACAAGCGGCGTTCTCCACATGGGACACGTGCTAAGTTATTCTTTCATCGATTTCATAGCCAGATACAAAAGAATGAAGGGTTTTAGCGTCTATTACCCGCAGGGATGGGATACGATGGGTTTCCCCACGGAACGCGCGGTTGAAAAAAAATTCGGCAAGGGACTCGAAACGCAGGAATTCCTGGAAAAGGCAAAAGAGCTTGCCACAAAGAACATGCACATGATGTCGGAGCAGATGGACAGGATAGGAAGTTCCGTCGATTCGTCGCTCGGCTATGTCACCATGTCCGACAAATACCAGGCGGCAGTGCAGCTTTCGATACTTCAGATGTATGAAAAGGGATTCGTATACAAAGGCGAACATCCTGTTTACTGGTGCGTATACTGCAGAAGTGCAATAGCGAAGGAAGAAACCGACGACATTGAAGAAAACACAAATTTGAATTATGTTAATTTCGATCTTGAAGACGGGAGCGGAAAACTGACGATAGCAACTACAAGACCCGAATTCATACACGCATGCGTTGCAATAGCAGTCAACCCCACGGACAAGAAAAATCAGCGGTTGCTCGGCAAGAAGGTAAAGGTACCGCTGTATGGAACCGTCGTTCCCGTAGTATCGGATACCGAAGTTGATGCTGAATACGGAACGGGTGCGGAAATGATAAGCACATTCGGTGACAAACAGGATCTTGTCATGTATCACAGGCACAAGCTTAACAAGATAAACGCAGTTGATGAAACGGGCAAGCTACTTAATGCTGGAAAGAATACGGGCCTTAAGATTGCCGACGCCAGAAGCACGGTACTCGAACAGTTGAAGGAGGAAGGCAGATTGGAAAAACAGGTAGACATGAAGCACAGCGTAAAGGTGCACGATAGGTGCAACAACAAGATAGAGCTTTTGGAAAGCAGGCAATGGTTCATGCGAACCGTGGAGTTCGCGGAGAAGATAAAGGAGCTTGCGCATTCGATAGAATGGCAGCCAGAGTTTACGAAACGCTACCTGCTTGACTGGGCGGAATACATAGACTGGGACTGGGTCATATCGAGGAACAGGAGATTTGATACGCCGCTGCCGTTCTGGTACTGCAAAAATTGCGATTACATAATACCTGCAGTGAAAGACAGCCTTCCTGTCGATCCTAAACTCGATAAACCGGAAGAAAGCATATGCCCGAAGTGCAACGGCGAAATCGTCGGGGAGGACCTCACGTGCGACGTGTGGATAGATTCATCGATAACCCCCATGGTAATAGCAGGCTGGCCTGAAGATAGCGACGGATTCAGCAAACGTTTCCCCGCAGATCTCAGAGTGCAGGGAACGGAAATTATTCGCTCGTGGGCGTTTTACACCATATACAGAGTATGGGCGCTTACAGGACAGATACCTTTCAAAAAGATACTGATACACGGAATGGTGCTTGGACCGGATAACAAAAAAATGAGCAAGAGTCTTGGCAATGTCGTTTCTCCCGAGGAGCAGATAGAGAAATTCTCTGTTGACTCGGTAAGGATGTGGGCTGCGCTGAGCGGTGCGATAGGCAGGGATAGAGCGTTCGTTTTCAACGACGTAAAATACGCACATGATTTCATAAACAAGCTGTTCAATTCTTTCGCGTTTGTAGAAAAAGTAATCGGAGGCACGCCGCATGAAACGGCAAACGTGCAGAATCTCGGCGTTTTCGACAGATGGATGTTGAGCAGGCTTAATTCGATAATAGAAAAAGTCGACGAGAGCTTCAACGGGTTTAACTTCTTCACGGCATCGAGCATGCTTATAGAATTTTTCTGGCATGAATTCTGCGATTTTTACATAGAAAACGTAAAGCACGTGATGTACGGAAATGACGAAGTCAGAAAAAGCGCGGTAGCATATGTGCTTAACGAAGTGATAACCAAAACGCTGAAGATGCTTGCGCCGATAACGCCGTTTGCTGCCGAAGAACTTTACTCGAAACTCGGCGGAGGAAGCATACATAAGGAGACATTCCCGGTTGCAGATGCATCATGGAAGGATGAAAAATCCGAATCTGACGCCACGGTCCTCAATGAAGTAATAACCGGGGTCAGAAAAGCAAAGGCTTCCGCAAGACTTGCCCTAAACTACCAGATAACAACAATACTTATAAACATTCCTGACAAATATAATACGCTAGTGGAAACGAACAGAGAAGAACTTCTGGCAATATGCAAGGCTAACGGCATTGAAATACGAAACGCAGATGCGCTTTCCGTTGAAATCAAAGCCTGACAGTATAAATTTGGTAATATTTAGTGATCGAATGGCAAGGATGCACACAGGAAGACATGGCAAGTCCAAGTCGAGAAAGCCGGCCGTGGAACTCAACACAGTACCTGAAGGATTTACGGGTACGAAGGAAGAGATAGACGAAGCGATAGTCGGCTATGCAAAGCAGGGCATCCCGCAGACGATGATAGGGCAATTGTTAAAGTCAAAGAACGGGCTTCCTTACATAAAGCAGTTTTATGGCAAGAGGCTTGGCACGATACTCAAAGAAAAGGGTTATTCTCCGGACATACCGCAGGATCTGATGGATTTGCTCAAACGGGCAATCCTTATGAGAAGGCATCTTGAGAAGAACCACAATGACGTTCACAACAAGGTAAGACTTAACAGAATAGAATCCAAGATATGGCGCTTGGGCAAATACTACAAGAAGCAGGGTATCCTGGCAAAGGATTGGAAGTACGATCCTGTAAAAGTTGCACTTATGATAAAGAGCTAAGCTGGTTTGAATGGCTGTCCTTAAACAAGTAGAGAAATGGAAGGCGAAGAAGTGGTACAACATATTCGCTCCGAAACTGTTCGGAGAGACAGTCATAAGCGAGATACCGGGCTCTGATGATAAAGGCATGATAGGGCGCATGATAAAGGTAAACATGTCATGGATAACCCACAAGCCTGAACACTCATTCATAACGGTAGGCATGAAGATAAACAGCATAAACGGAGAGGCCGCACATACCGATTTGAAATACCTTGAACAGACATACAGCTACATACACTCATTGGTAAGGAGAAGGCAGAGCGCAATATACACTGTCGATTCGCTCAAGGACAAAACGGGCAAGGCATTCGTACTGAAGCTTTTGATAATGACGGTAAACAAGGTTGCTACGCCGAAGAAGACTGCGATAAGAAGAGTTATAGCGGACTTCCTTAAGGAGTACACGGCCGCACACGACATTGATGAAATAGTCAATGGGTTGATTTCAAACGCCCTTCAAAGAGAAGCAGCTTCGAAAATATTCAACATTGCAGAGATAAACAAACTCGAGCTCAAGAAAATAGAATTGTGATTCTGCTCTCGTTTTTACGCCGATTTTTATTCAGGTTTTTCTTCTTTTTGCTTCAGCTTGAGCTTTTCTCCGAGAAATTCCGATAATACTACGGCATTGTTGTGTTCCGCATCCTGTGAGGCGTAGACAAGCGTTATATCCGTTTTATCCGCAAGCGCTATCATGCTCTCGGATTCTTCGTTTTTTTCCAGTTCCTTGAGATACTTGCGCCGAAATTCTTCCCATTTTGAAGGATTTTGGGTAAACCATAAGCGCAGATCGTTGCTTGGCGCTATGTCCTTGATCCATTTGTCTATGTGTGCCGTGGACTTCTTTACCCCTCTTGGCCACAGCCTGTCAACCAGCACCCTGGTACCATCGGTAACTTCCACTTTATCGAATATCTTTTTTATTCCGAGAAGCACTGGATTACCCGGTTATAATCAGAATGAAGATTTTAAATATGTTTTGTACTCGGCGAGCTTTCAGACCTTTTTAACGAGGAGGATATGCCAACGAGTATGCTGATATTCTTAATCAGGGAAACGAGGGAGCTTATGTTCGTCACGCGCCCACCTTTCGTGTGTATGCCCATGTTGGCGAGAAAAACTTCGTCTACAGGGTGCATGCCGTTCATGAAAACACCGGATTTCGAAATCCTGCCCATGGAATCGAACATCCCGGCAAGATAACTTTTGGAAAACTCGTTCTGCATCCTGAAAAGCTTGTCCGACTTGGAACGTATTTCAGCAAGGCGTTTTGCTATGCGCGAATTGTAAAAGTATATGCTGTGTCGTCCTTCCTCTTCGGTAACCATTATGCGTGTCGGGTCAACTTCAAATAATTTCATTGCGAGCTCCGCAAAATGAGTCTCTATCTCCTTGATGTTAGTTTCAACGCCTACGGCATTCTTCTCCTTGAAAGGCGCATTGAGGCCTGCAATGTAGCATATCTCAGGAGTTAATTTTATTTTCATTGCATCGCAATAGTTATAGGGAATTGCACCTTATAACGCTGCTGGTCATGGTGCCGTATATGAATTTTCCCACGAAGCGGTAAAAGATGCATCAACAGAATTTCCATTGTATCCGTTACCGCCATAGTCATCAGCATTTCCATTCAATGGCCACCATCCAACTAAATACTGCAATTCTATTGGCGCTCCGCCTATTCCTTCCCGGTATAACGCGCCCACAGTATTTGCAGACAGAGGCATGTTGTATAATTGCATATTTGCTATTTGCAATCCTGAAGAAACTTCGTCACCTCCGGGAGGATTACTTCCAAAACTCAACGCAGGGATAGAGAAATTTGTCAATGCATTAGAACCCAATGCAGTAAAAGTACATGTTTTGGAAACGTTACCATTCACATATAATATTATTGAATCATATTCGCTTACAGTGATAACAACGTTGTAAAAACGATATGGGGTTATGCTATTCAACGGTGTAGAACAGGATTGAAGGGAAGGCCAATTTTCTCCGTACGTCAAATCATTGCCAGTATTTGCACCTAGTCCTGAAAAATCAAAATTTTGGTTTCCACCTATGCCGTTGTTAGTACTTGCATTATAGATGTCGTATATCGGTGTTGACCAAGGTGATCCCACGGTACCGCCATAATATGTGCCGGCAGGATTATTATCTGAAAACCATAAAGCAATAGTAAAGTTTGTCGTAGCAAGAGCAAAATGCGTTCCTTCTAAAGGACGACCATTTAATTGCAATACATATTGCGGAAATTCACCGCTGCAAATTCCCTCAAGATTAATATCGTAATTTGTTCCGGGACCGTTGGGACGGAATACTTGGCAACTTCCAGGTTGCGCCTTAGGCGCAAAGTTTGAAGGACTGAATATTCCGAGTGAATAAAGAACGCCAAGGACAACCGCAATGACTAGTATCGCCCATCCGTAGGTCATGAGATATTCCATTGCGGACTGTAGTCGTAATTTCATATTCATCCCGTTATGGTGGGGTATATCCGCCTTGCCACATTCCTGTAAATATTACATTTGTTGGCACGCCGTTGTTATTGTTTCCACTGTAGTCGTTTGCATTGCCATTGAGCGGCCACCAACCAGTAAGATTCTGCAATTTTACCGGCGCTCCCCCTATTCCTGCAGAATAAAGAGAACTGATTTCTACAGGCGTAAGGTACGTGTTGTATGTTTGTACATTAGACATTTTGCCATCCAATTTGCCTACCAAACTACCTTGACAACCCGTACTAACACCCCCAAATTCTATTAATGGATTTGGAATACTACTGGATATATTTTGTCCTGATACCGAATCGGAAGCCACACCGTTTAAGTATATAGTTATCGTGCCCGTGCCTGCACCCCCGTTAGCAAGGCTTATAGTGAGCATATTCCATGAGTTAAAAGGTATCACCACATTGGATGATGAACCATACCAATTACCTGTGTAATCTTTATTCCATGTTGATACAACTACAGGACTTGCACCTATGTTATATGAACCGCAACCTGGATCTCCAGCATAGTTGGTATACGCATCAAAAAAAGTGCCGCCTTCGTTCATATATATCCACATATTTATACTGTAAGAAGGGATATTTGCTATCGGATATGTATTAGCTACAATATACCCTGTTCCAGCAAATTGTGCGACGTATTGTGGAAGTTCGCCACTACAGGTTCCTTCTAAATTAATATTGTAATTGGTATTAGGTCCGTTAGGACGGAATACTTGGCAACTTCCAGGTTGCGCCTTCGGTGCAAAGTTTGAAGGACTGAATATTCCGAGAGAATACAAAACACCGAGGACAACCGCAATGACGAGTATCGCCCATCCGTAAGTCATGAGGTATTCCATTGCAGATTGGATTTTCAAATGGTGCAAGCGTACTGACATAAATCCCATATCTTAGACACATGAATATTTTTTAAGCACACTGCTTGCATTGCTCGCGCTAATGAAATATGGAAAAGAAAAAGCAGAATAGATGTAGTCTTGAGCTTAATGCGAGGTCGCGAATAAACGGAATTAGCTTCTTTGCACACTTGTTTGTTCTCTAAACTTCTAATGAAGTTATGAGGTGATCTATCCGCAGGTTCCCCTACGGATACCTTGTTATGCCTTAGCCCCCCTCACGAAACCTTAGTTCGAAAGCATCATACGATGCTGCGTCACTAAGGCCTCACTTGGATGACTTGGCAGGCGGTGTGTGCAAGGAGCGGGGACTCATTCACCGCTCGATAGTGACAAGCGATTACTAGGGATTCCAGCTTCATGAGGGTGAGTTTCAACCCTCAATCCGGACTTTGATTGGTTTTAGGGGATTGGCTCCTCATTTCTGAGTTGCAGCCCATTGTACCAACCTCTGTATGCCGCGTGTAGCCCTGAAGATTCGGACTATACTGACGTACCGTCGCCCTCTCCTTCCTCCTGCTTAAACGCAGGCGGTCTCGACAGAGTGCTCACGCCATCGCTGGCATGATAGCAACTGTCAATGAGGGTCTCGTTCGTTACCGGACTTAACCGGAGATTTCACAACACGAACTGACGATCGCCATGCAGCACCTCTCGGCTTGTTAGGTAAGATCTTTAGTCTGGCCTTCATCCTGCCGTCGCTCCAGGTAAAATTTCCGACGTTGAATTCAATTAAACCGTAGCATCCACCCCTTGTGTGCTCCCCCGCCAATTGCTTTAAGTTTCAACCTTGCGGCCGTACTCCCCAGGCGGCAGACTTAACAGTTGTCCTACGATACTGCACCTATTCGTGATAGGTGCAACACCAGAGTCTGCATAATTTACTGCTAGGGCTACTCGGGTATCTAATCCGATTCGTTCTCCTAGCCTTCGTCACTCACCGTCGGATGCGTTCTGGTCAGGCGCCTTCGCCACCGGTAGTCTTCATAGGATTATAAGATTTTACCCTTACCCCATGAATACTCCTGACCTCTTCCGCTCCCTAGCCAAAAGGTATCTTATGCACTCGTTGACGTTATGCGCCAACATTTCACATAAGACGGTTTTAGCCGGCTACGGACTCTTTAAGCCCAATAATAGTGAACACCACTTGTGCCGCCGGTATTACCGTGGCGGCTGCCACCGGTCTTACCCAGCACTTATTCTCCAAGCTGACTAAACTTGGCAAAAGATGCACCGAAGTGCATCACTCAGACTCCCCTCATCACACTTACGTGCATTGTGAAGTTTTCGCGCCTGCTGCACGCCGTAGCGCTAGGGCCATTGTCTCAGTGCCCTTCTCGGGGCTCTTACTCTCATATCCCCTACGGGTAATAGGTATGGTGGGCCGTTACCCCGCCATCTGCCTGATCCGACGCAGTCTCATCGCAGAGCGGTAGTGCTGCAATTTGCACACCTTTTGAGCTAGAATTCATTCCAGAATTTCTAGCCTATATGGTATTAGCCTCAGTTTCCCAAGGTTATCCCCTTCTCTGTGGTAGATTGACCACGCGTTACTGAGCCGTACGCCGCCCAACGAAGCCGTTGGGCTGACTTGCATGGCTGTCGAAATCTGATAGCAGTGTCCTCCAGCAGCATCGACTGGAGTTAATTAACTTAATTATGATGCTAAAGCAATTGCGTTTCGCGAGCCTCTTTACATTGCTCAAGACTACATCTAATTCCAATAGGAATTTTCACGTGCCACAGCATAAATGAACATAGTTAGAACAACTATGAATGAAGCTATAGCAAGATAACAATTTGTATGAATAGGTTTATATACGTTCGCCCGACCCAGCGGCATATAATATCAACGTCAACATGATGGCGGATTATTGCGTTTGGAAGGCATCCGAAATCGCACTTTCATATCATATGCACGCCACGAGGTTATGGTGAGACGTATTCGCCTTGCCATGTGGCGCTATATCGAACGTCATATGGCACCCCGTCATTATTATTGCCGCTGTAGTCTTCAGCATTTCCATTCAAAGGCCACCAGCCTATGAGATGTTGCAGGTCTGTAGGCACGCCTCCGATACCTTCATTGTAGAGTGCGCTTACGTCGTTAGCGGTTAACGACGCATTGTATATTTGAACGTTTGCTATTGAAAAGGACGCATTTCCAGCCATGCCAATGAACAGATCGCCATTTGCATTATTGAATGACATGTTTCCAGAGAGTGTTCCCTTATACGCCTGAACGCCGTTTACGTACGTATAAATGGAATTTGCAGAGGAATTGTACGTTCCGGTATAATACTGCCATTTGTTTAACGTTGCGCTCGGAGTGACGGTAATCCACGCCTGTCCGTTTGGAGTAATTATGGACCAGATAATCTCCAAGCTGTTAGGATTCATATACATGAAATATTGGCTGTTTATGTGTTTGCCCACCATAACGGGAAACTGCCCTGCACCAGTGGCGGAAAAGGTATTCATCCAGAAGGATACTGTAACCGTCTGGGTCGGATTCAGCATTAATGAATTTGCAACCGTAACATATCCAGTTCTGTCAAATTGCGCAACATATTGTGGTAGTTCACCACTGCAAACCCCTTCAAGATTTATATCGTAATTTGTTCCGGGACCATTGGGACGGAATACTTGGCACGAACCAGGAGACGCCTTAGGCGCAAAGTTCGAAGGACTGAAAATTCCTAGAGAATACAAAACACCTAGGACGACCGCAATGACTAGTATCGCCCATCCGTAGGTCATGAGGTATTCCGTTGCAGATTGGAGTTTTGATCCCATATTCATCCCGATTACGGCGGTGTATATCCACCCTGCCATGTTCCGGTAAATATCACGTTTGTTGGCACGCCGTTGTTATTGTTTCCACTGTAGTCGTTTGCATTACCATTGAGCGGCCACCATCCGACCAGATGTTGTAAATCTACAGGCGCAGCTCCGATGCCTTGACTGTATAAAGCGCTTATTGCATTGGCCGATAAAGTTGTATTATACGTTTGCACGTTAGACTCATAACCTATCATGTCATTACCTGGACCAGTATGCCCTAACCCATACGCACCTAGTGTAAGGTCATTTTGAAGCCCTGCTGCGCCACCGGATGAAAACGAACATTCCTGGCCAGATACGTACAGTACCGATGTAGTGGCATTCATGGTCTCAACTACAAAGTACCACTTGTTCATACTGATCCCATTAATATGGCAATTGCCGCTGGACCCGCCGTGTATGAAGAAGGTAAAACCAGTGCTTGTAGCCCCCGGATATGAGTTAGGATATGACTGCAGACCTATGGCATTGTTAGATTCCGTGTTAGACCACCACTCCTGCACCCCGTTGGAAGAATTGAATCCGGACACTTCTATCCATCCAGTGTATGAAACAGAATTCTGATAAAATCTAGGATTTAGGCTTGATATCCACACCAGAGAATCTTCGCCATTGAATCCTGCAACATACGTAGGCAGTTCGCCGTTACATGTGCCCTCCAAGTTCGCATCATACGATGTGCCTGGTCCATTCGGCCTGAACACCTGGCACGAGCCGGGCTGCGCCTTCGGCGCGAAGTTCAACGGATTGAAAATGCCTATAGAGTACAGCACGCCCAGAACGACAGCGATGACGAGTATGGCCCATCCGTAAGTCATGAGGTACTCCATTGCGGATTGGAGTTTCTGGTGCTTCATCATGGATCGTGGTTTGCTGTTTCTGCAGGCCATAAGCATTTTATTCGGATGGAATATTTATAATTTGAGTTGTGACGCTCCACTGACGATAATGTCTTGATTCATGTTGACCGGCAGATTTATTTGGTCTGTATCGCGCCATCCATCGAATTCTTGCATGTGCATTTGCGTTCCGCAGGCATAGCAGGGATCAGATCGGTCAAAAGCGCTTTCACATTCTTTATGTTCTCGGCAAAAATCTTACCGACAGCCTCAGCACTTACGGGTTTGATTTCACTATTTCCCTCAAGCCCCGCATCATAATCGGTAACCAAACCTATTCCCAGATAACATATACCAAGCTCTTTTGCAAGCACCACTTCAGGATATTGCGTCATGTTTATCATGTCGAATCCGGACTTGCTGAAGAATCGGGACTCTGCACGAGTGGAGAATCTCGGACCGTTAATCACAACGACAGAACCTTCTTTGTGATGCTTAAGCCCCAGTTTGTCGGCAGATTTGCCGGCTATTTCACGCATCTGCGGACAGTAGGGATCTGCCATGCTTACGTGTGCAACTATGTCCTTATCGTAGAATGTGTCCTTTCTGCCATTCGTCATGTTCATGAATTGATCAAAGAATGCAAGCTCGCCAGGCTTGAATTCCGGATTCAATGAACCCACGGCATTCGTTGCTATTATTCTTTTGACACCCATTGACTTTAATGCAGTCAGATTTGCACGATACGGCACGAGATGAGGCGGAAGCGTGTGCTTTACGCCGTGTCTTGGAAGAAATGCGACCTCGGTTCCGCTGAATGAGCCTACGTAGACTTCCGAACTCGGCGCACCGTATTCCGTATCCCGCTGCAAATGCATCGGACTTTCCAAAAGCTCATACAATCCCGAACCCCCTATTATACCTATATCTGGCATTTTTGCACCTATTACTTCTTCTCTTTTCTTTCAGCCTTGGCTTTAGACCTTCTCAGCTTTTTACTTGCAACCACAACCACTATAAGTATTATGGCTATTATGAGAACGTCTTCTGCAAGATTCCCCGTACCGGAAGTGCGTGAAACCGGAACGAAATAGTTATTCGATCCGGAATACTGCTGGTTAACAGCACCATTTGGCTGTTTCCACTGCTCGGTAAGCGTTACCGGATAATTTCCAGGAACGCCGGACGTGTCAACACTCACCATGAATGTCATGTTGGTGGATTGCCCCGGTTCTAGGCTCGCGATATACGCAGTGCTTGAAACGGGAGATACCGGATAGGTGGTTTGCAAGCTCACTTGAAGCTGATTTGCAACGCTTGTCCCGGTATTCGTTATCACAAAGCTGATCGGTACGTCAGTGGCACCGACAACAGGTCCGGAACCCGACGAACTTATGGTGAATTGTGCAGCGGGGGCAACCGAAAGATTGACCTGCTGGCTTGTGGTGAAGCGCTGCTTGAGCGTAGACGAATAATAGGTTACATTTACAAGCAGGCTTGTGTCGCTTTCATTCTGCGCGCCGACAAGAAGCGGCTCGGTGACGGAAGAACCCTGTGATATGCTGTCCGCATAGAACGTCCTGACTGAACTCAGTATGTTGAGCCCTGTCGCCCTGCTTACAGTTATGCTTACGTTTTTAGCCGTGCCGTACCCTGTATTTTCAACTATCAGATTGATAGTCTGGTTATGTCCGGCATAGAGCGTTGATGGAGACGGACTTGATGCAACAACCTTTATTGCAGGCCTGTTCTGAACATAGAAACTTATCGGCATTGTAGATGTTGCGACTTGCGTACCGGTTGCGGCATATATGAAATATGAAGCAGTCATCGTCACCGTGTAAGTGCCAGATGAAGTGGTGTTTGGTATGAAAAAGGTGTAGGCGTAGTAGCCCGTTGTTTGTACGGGATTTACCGTACCCACCTGATAGCCGCTCAGCGGCGATGCGTTCAGCAATGGATACGACGCGCTAGGTTGCAGCACCGTGCTGTACAGCCATTCGTCATATCCGTTATGCAGCTGGAACCTTATAGTCACATTGCTCCCCGCAACAACAGGATTGGGAGAGACCGAAATGTTCGCCAATGTGAGCGAGTTGTCGTATACCGACTGCGCACTGACCATTCCGCTTAGCAGCGCAAGCGCAGCGACAGCCAGAAGGAAATTTCTTGCATTCATGTTTTCACCAATATCAATTAATTATTTATCAGGATATCTGATTGCTCGTCTTTCTGAAGAAGAAAAGTGCAAGAACCATCATTATTCCTGCAAAGACGAGAAGTATGACAGACGTGTAGAATAGCGTTGCTACCGGGAGGAAACCCTTTATCATTACATCCCTCATCGCATTGACCGCATATGTCAGCGGATTCACCGCAACTATGGGAAGCAAGAATGAAGGCAATAGAGTTACAGGAACGAACGCTCCGCCAAGGAAAGAGAGGGGCATTACGGTAGTCTGAGCCATCATGGCATAGTTCTGGAGTTGTTTCGCGATGGAAGCGAATGCCATGGCCATGGCGCTGAATCCCAGACCCACCAAGAATATTATCCATATGAGTTCTACTGCGCCTACCGCACCTGCGGCAACCGTCGCGCCGTAAAGAATTCCGACGATAAATCCTATAAGCGCGGAAAGGAAGGACTGGAACGTGCCGTATAATATTTTGCTGAGTAAAATCGCGAACTGGTTTATCGGAGTTGTCAGGAAAGCCTTCAAATTGCCGAGCTGTCTGTCGCTGAGCAGCGTGAATCCGGCGGTGAAGACCGCACCGAAAGCGGCAACCATGACAAGCAATCCGCCCACTACGAAACTGATGTAATTACTGCCTGCACCGTATACGTAATCAGTAGACACCGAAACCGTACCCGCATTTGCAGCGGTAATCCCGGTTTCTGCTGCTATCGCATCCACTTTTGCACTCACAACGCTTGCCGATTGGGGCTGTGAATTGTCAAGATAAAGATACACCTTGCTGCCTGCACCGCCATGCTGTGAAAATCCCGCAGGTATCACAATAACTGCGGATACCGTGCCGTGCGACAGCAGATTCATTGCCTGCTGCTGCGTCGTTTGAGCCATAACGTTTATGCTGCCTCCGGATTCAAGCGCATTTATGAAACTGGTCGAGACCAACCCATTGTCATAATTAACTACGGCTACCGGCACGTTCTTTGGCATGCTGCCGAAACTGCCGAGCAGAAGTATGAAAAGAAGCGGGAAAATAAGCGATCTCATGATGTTTGGCACAAGATTCTTCCTGAATATGAGCAATTCGCGAAGCAGAAGCGTATACGTATCGCCAAGCAAACTCATTTCATCTACCTTCTTCCCATCATGAACGTTCCTTTTGCCCCTGTACTGTATGCCCCTTCAGTGTCCCTTAATTCGGAACCCGTAAGTTTGAGAAACACGTCGTCTATCGTAGGCTCGTGCATGCTTATGTTGTGTATCTGGATTTTCATAGCAGTGATTTCCTTGACGAGCATTTCTATCTTTTTAGTCGCATTGCTTCCCCCCAGTGCAGTGACCTTGTTATTCAGCACCTTCGCATCGAGACCCACTTTTTCGAATGCCTTGGCAACTTTTGGAATATCTTCCCTTTCAGCTGTAATCTCTATTACGCTGCTTACGCCTATTTTCTGCCTGAGTTCGGCAGGCGTGCCCAAGGCGATTAACTTGCCGTGATCGATTATGCCTATTCTGTCGCAGAGCTGATCAGCTTCCTCCAAATATTGCGTTGTCATCAATATGGTCACATTCTGCTTTTGATTTATGTTCCTCAGAAGGTCCCATATCTTTGCTCTGTTCTGAATATCAAGGCCCGTCGTAGGTTCGTCGAGGAGAATGAGCTCCGGCGCATGCATCAGTGATTTTGCCGTTTCCAGACGCCGTTTCATCCCTCCGGAAAACGTTCCCGCATACGAATGCCTGAACGATTCCAAATCCGCAAGTTTGAGTGCAAAGTCTATGTCTTTTTGAAGCTCAGGCTCCGGTATGTGATAAAGCTTTCCGAATATCATGAGATTCTGTTCGGCAGTCAGTTCGGGTTCGACCACGGTTTCCTGGGTCACTATTCCTATCTGCTTTCTAGCAGAACGCGGATCCTTCTGGATATCCGTGCCGTTTATGAGGATTTTTCCGGAAGTTGGGGCTATGAGGCCCAAAATCATGTTTATAGTAGTGCTTTTTCCAGCGCCATTCGGTCCGAGCAAGCCGAATATCTCGCCTTTCTTTATGTTTAGGTTTATGCCGTTCACTGCCGTAAAGTCACCGAATTTCTTGACGAGATCTTGTATCAATACGGCATTGTCACTCATCGAACTCCTCCTTCAACATCTTCTTCATTTCAACAGCCATCTTCTTTATAAGCATATCGCGGTTTTTAATGACCGTCTTTCCCTTGACAGTTATAGCATAAAGCTTTTGCATCTTTTTGCCTTCCATCCTCTTCCTACTTTTAATATACCCTTCCTTCTCGAGTACGGAAGTCATATTATATATGTCGCTCTTGCTGAAATATTTGGCCATTGGGCCGTTGTGTTTCTTCATGTGCTTTAGCAGCGCATACGGATACGTATTGCTGCGTTCTATGTAGTTAAGTATTATGGTTTTCATTATCCCTCTGGCCGTATCCTTGTCAAGATATCTCATCAGGGAATTTTTCATCTTTTCGTCTTTCATCTCTACACTAGTTTAAAGTTAAACTAGTTTAAATATACACTAAAAGGTATATAAACATATCAGAAGTGCCGCCGAGATGCCTAGCATAATGATTATAAGGCATTACACCATATTTAATATAACAATATAAACGGATAGCAGGCAGTACGGTGTATTATTTATGATAAATTATAGGGACCTTGAAAACAAATGGCAGGCAGAGTGGGACAAGGCCAAGATATTCGAAGGCAGCATGAACCAGAAGCAATCGTACATGGTAACGGCCGCGTTTCCTTATGCTAATGCGCCGCAACACATAGGACATCTCAGGGTATTCGGCACCGCCGACGTTCTGGCGCGATACAAGAGGATGAAAGGATTTAACGTATTGTATCCGATGGCATTTCACGCTACGGGGACCCCGATACTCGCGTTTGCAAAGCGATTGCAGAATAAAGACCCGGAACTTATACGCGAGCTTAAGATGTTTCACGTTCCTGACGAAGAAATAGAAAAAATGACCGACCCCGTGTACATAGCGGAATATTTCATAAAGGAAATAGAAAAAGGCATGCATGCAGTGGGCTTCAGCATCGATTGGCGCAGATCATTCGTATCGATAGAACCGAAATTCAGCAAATTCGTAGAGTGGCAGATAAACCTACTTAATTCCAAAGGATTGCTTACAAAAGGCGAACACCCTGTAGGATGGTGCCCTAACGAGAACAATGCGGTAGGAATGCACGACACGAAACACGATGTTGAGCCGGACATTGAAAAAGAAATGGCAGTGCGATTTGAAATAGAAGGGAAAGACGCATCGTTCATATGCGCAACATACAGACCTGAAACACTTCCAGGAGTGACGAATCTTTTTGTTAATGAAAAAGCCGTGTATGTCGCATGCAGGATAGGAGAGGATGGAAAGACATATTACATTTCAAAAGAAGCCGCAAGCAGACTTGGTTATCAGTTCAAAATAGAAGCAATCAGTGAGATAAACGGGGAAGAACTTCTGAAGATGTCATGCACAAACCCGTTCACAGGACTGAAAATTCCCGTGCTTCCGGGCTTCTTCGTAAATCCGGTCGTAGGCACAGGCGTTGTCATGAGCGTCCCGGCACATGCGCCTTTCGATTATGTCGCGATAGAGAAACTGAAAACTTCAGGCTATCCTGTTCCGGAGATAAAACCGGTAAAAGTGGTGGACGTTGAGATAGGCAGATCCTTGGATAAAAAAACAGGGCAAGCGCAGGTATCGGATATCCCGGCACTCGAATATCTCAAAGCAGTAGGAGCGGATGTTTCATCTCCCGACAATCTTATAGAACAGGCAACAAAATTGGAATATAAGGAGGAATCGCATTGGGGAAAAATGTCGGTGGGTGGATTTGAAAACATGTCCGAACCCGAAGCAAGGGAGAAGATGAAAGGAATTCTCATGCAAAAAGGCAACGGATTCGAGATGCACATACTTGCAAACAGGCCAGTGTATTGCAGATGCGGCACTGAAATAGTAGTAAAGGTTGTGGATAACCAATGGTTCATAAATTACGGAAACGCAGAATGGAAGAAAAACGTCAACGAGGCATTCAAGGATATAACGATATTGCCGCCGAAAAGCAGAAAGGCGTTCGAATCCGCCATAAACTGGCTTGATTTGAGAGCGGTTGCAAGAGCACAGGGCCTTGGAACCAGATTCCCGATAGATAACAATTACATAATCGAATCCCTGTCCGATTCGACGTTGTACATGTCCTTTTACACCATAGTTAACCTGATACGCGATACGGATCCTGAAAAACTCAAACCGGAATTTTTCGATTATGCCATACTCGGAAAGGGAGAAGCAGAAGTCATCGCAAAGTCAACGGGAATCGATTACGAAACGATAAAGAAATGCAGGGAATCGTTCCAGTATTGGTATACGAACACGTCGAGACATTCAGGACCGGACCTGATTTTCAACCACCTTACCATGTACATATACAACCACGTTGCAATCCTTGAGAAGAAATACTGGCCCAAGCAGATAGTGGTAAACGGGTCCGTGCTAAGTGAAGGGGAAAAGATGAGCAAGAGCCTTGGCAATATCGTACCGCTTATGGATGCGGTTGAAAAGCACGGCGCGGATCCTTTGAGATTCGTCATAGTCGCAGGAGCGGACCTTTTCAGCGATTCGGAATACAGCGATGATTCGGTAAACGGGATAAAAGAACGGTTCGAATACATATTCAAAATAGCGGAAAATATGAAGAGCATGCAGGCAGGTCAGCTCGAACACATAGATTACTGGTTGTATTCGAAACTTAACAGAAAAATAGATACGGTATCCAAATCCATGGACATACTCGAACTGAGGGTTGCATCGACGGAATTGCTTTACAATTCGGTTTTGGAACTTAAAAGATACTTCTCACGCGGCGGAAAGAACAGCATCGTCATCAAGGATTATATAAACTCGTTGGTTCTGATGCTCGCACCGATATCCCCGCATATCGCCGAAGAGCTGTGGAGAATGCTGGATTATGACAACTTCGTTGCATTGGAGAAGTGGCCGGAACAGGATCAGTCGATGGTAAACGAAAAGGTGGAAAGACAGGAAGATATAGTAGACAGGACTATAGACGACGCGAGGGAAGTAATGAATATAGTCAGGAAAAAAGAGAACAAGGAACCGCGCGAAATAAACCTAATTGTCGCCGAGGATTGGAAGAGGGAAGTGAACAATCTCATGGCAGCGGAGAAGAACGTCGGCAAACTCATTGAGAACATAACTGGCAACAAGGACAGCATTCTTGGAGAAACGACGAAGAAAATGAATGTGGAAATGATACTCGATTATGTAAAGGGCAACGCGAAGAGGATAGGAAGCATACAGCACACCGACATAACACAGGAAGAGGAACTTTCTTTCCTGAAAGAGGCATCGGGATACGTATCCGAAATGTTAGGCTGCAAAGTCAACGTGGTCAAGGAATCGGAATCTAAATCTGAAAGGGCGAAGAGATCGATGCCGGGAAAGCCGAGCATAGACGTAAGCCTTTGACATCAAAGTCCGATATTTCTGTAAAACATTGACAATATAAATGCTATTACAAGCCACAGCACCATCGTGCCCAGCAGCGAGTAAAGCGGTATTATCGTGAGGAACAGCAAAAATATTATGCCTATCATTGCAGCGAAAACCGGCTTGTTCCATGCGAATATTTTGCTGCCGTCAAGAGGAGGTATGGGAAGCATGTTGAAGAATGCGAGCAGTATGCTGATGAAAAGAGTGAAGTTTATCATATTCTGCAAGTAGCCGAGCTTCGTGTAGTAGCCGAACGTGGTGAGTATGTTTCCGGAGAAGTTCGGGAATGCGAGCAGTCCGACAATCAAAAACAGAAGGAACACTGCGAAATTCGTTAGCGGTCCGGCAAGTGACACCAGCCCGTTCTCCCTTCTGGTGAACGTATTCGAATATATCACAGTGGCACCGGGAATTCCTACAAGAAAACCGAACATCGCAGTGACAAGGGTTATCAGGATACCCATTCTAGAATGCACGAATTCGGCTATCGCCCCGAAGCGCTGCGCAACGAACTTGTGCATCAATTCGTGCAATACGAAAGAGAGGGTAACACCAACCGCAGTTATGGGCAGAAAATATATGAACGCGCCAAAGGAGGAAGCCGATGACGGTATTCCGCCATTAAGCATCATGTCAAATGCGAGTATGAGCACCGCATCGGCTATCAGTATCTCGCGGAGCTCGCGAGAACCGGAAATGTGCCTGCGATAATTTGTCAGCATAACGTAGACCTGAGCTTAAGGATAAATAGTATCTGCCAGATAAATATATATAAGACTTGACTGAAAAGCATATGCTGTCTTACAGTCCCATAGTCTAGTGGTCAAGGATAGCGGGCTCTGAACCCGTTGACGCCAGTTCGAATCTGGCTGGGACTATCTGTTTTTCAAATCGGCGTGTATTTTGAGGGTTTGGCCGGGGCAATTTTCCAAGTTTATAGGGGATTTTAGCCACAGTTTATAAATATAAGTATCTTACTACTATGCAGTGATTATATTGGCTGACCAGCCTATAACTACAAGCATAGACTCCTTGGTTAACTACCTAAACGAGCATGGTGAAACCGACACAATAACCCTTGCCGCATTTCTTAAGGTGAGCGAGAGGACCGTTTCCGATTGGGCAGGGATACTGGAAAAGGCTGGCATGATAAAAATATCGTATAAGATAGGCAAGATGTACCTTTCCAGAAGCGAGAAAAAAGGGGTTTCGGCAGAAGTTGAAAGGTCGATAAAGGAAATAAAGAAGAAGAATATAGAAGATGAAATCTCCGCTCAGCAGATAACACTCAACAACATAACCGCTAAGATAGAAACATACAGCAAGACGGTCACGGATGCGGAAGGCATATTTAAACAGAAAGCAGGTGCGGCAAAGGAAACGCTGGCGAAGCTTTCCAGCCTGGAAAATGAAATGAACAGGATGTCATCCGACATAAGCTCGAAGAAAGACAAGGTAACGCAGATGATCGGAAAGCTTGAACAGGAAATGGCGACGCTGCAGAAAGATTCCTCGGAAACGAGCAACTTCAGCCAGGATATGGGAGGGGCTGCGGGACTCATGGTAGACATGATAAAGAGGGCAGGGGCAATACGCGCGGAAGTCGAGCAGGCGAACAAGGATTTTGACAACCTTGTAGAAGAGCACAGAAGGAAAATGAAACGCATGGAACTCGACATAAAGTCCGAGGTAATGTCGTTACAAGACAAGATAAACAGTGAAAGTGCAAAGGTGCATAAGTACCAACGGATGGTTTCAGATTACAAAAAACGGGCATACGATACCGAAAAGAGGATAAAAACCGTGCGCACCGAAATACTCGATTCCGCAATAAAGGATAGGGAAAACGTGCTGAGGATATACAATACCGCGGACAACGAAGTAAAAAAACTTGGACAGAACATAAACAACATGAAGAGCAGTTGGGGAGCGTTGTCAGAGTTCAATGGAAAATTGAATGATGCAAACAAAGGGATATCGGAACTGCTTAAGGAAGTCGCCGATACGAAGAAGGCGCTTGATGATCTGTCCAAAGAAATCAGTGCAAATAAGAATATTGAAAATGATCCTGGTGCGATAGACAAGGCGGACAAGAAGGCAAAACAGTTGAAAGACGTAACAGATACGCTTGTTGGAAAGAAGAATTCACTGCAGAAGGATGTCGAAGATCTAGGTTCTTAAAAATAAAGTGACGTTATATGGCTGAACAAGAGAGTGCGGAAAAAAACGTTCTTGCTACGTATAGGCTGAATGCGAAGGGCCTGATTGCCGACGTAATCATACGCGATAAAGGAGGCTTCGTAAACGAATACGAAGTCAGCATGCAGGGCATAGGAAACGCTACAAAGGTGCTGCTTACTTCACTTAGGCCGGAACTGCTTTCCATCGTCCCCATAGATCCTTCAAGAGTCGACGATAAGGAATACGAAGCAGAACTCATACTCAAATATACTGACGCGTCCAATCTTGTAATAAACAAATATCTTCCCGGAACAACTGAAGCGGTAAGGAAGATGCTTGTAGCTTTTATAATAAACATGCTGCTGGGGCTTGGCGAACTTGAGGTGCCCCTGTCCGACGAAAATCTTGAAGAAGTTGCAATAAACGGATCGCGCGATATGCTGTGGGTATTCCACAGACAATACGGATGGTGCAAGACCAACATCGCACTGAAAGATGAAGAGGAAATATACGACTATTCGGAACAGATAGGAAGAAAGGTTGGCAGGCAGATATCAAACCTCAATCCCCTTATGGATGCGGAACTGCTTGACGGATCAAGAGTCAATGCCACACTGTACCCAATATCCCAGGCAGGAAACACGATAACGATAAGAAAATTCTCCAAAAACCCGTGGTCCATGGTAGCGCTGGTTGCAAACAAGACCCTTTCGCTGGAAATGGCGGCTCTCACGTGGCTATGCGTGCAGAACGAAATCAGTCTGCTCATATCTGGGGGAACGGCAAGCGGGAAAACAAGCTTCCTCAACGCATTGGGAATATTCATGCCTGCAAACAGGAGGGTCATCTCCGTTGAAGAAACGAGGGAACTTACGCTCCCTGATTTCCTGCAGTGGCTGCCGATGCTTACGAGACAGCCCAACCCGGAAGGAAAGGGAGAAGTCACGCTTTACAACCTCATGATAAACGCGCTGAGACAAAGGCCGGACATACTGCTTGTAGGAGAAATAAGGACAAAGGAAGACGCACAGACGCTTTTCGAGGCAATACATACCGGTCACGCGGTTTACGGCACGCTTCATGCGGACAATGCAAGCAACACGATAGTCAGAATGAGCAATCCCCCCATTAACATTTCAAAGCTGATACTCAATGCATTGGGAGGCATAGTTAATCTCTTCAGGCATAGACGACTCGGGGTGAGGAGGCTTCTCGAGTTCGGTGAAATGCTCGGCAGCGGGGACATATCCGTAATAGAGAGATGGGACATAAACAACGACTCGTTCGTGAAAATAGGCGACATGACAAGGCTTGCCGATACGATAGGACTTTACAGCGGCTTTACCCGACAGGAGATATCACAGGATATAGTAGAAAAAGGAGAGATACTCAACTGGATGGTTACGAACAAGGTATCGATGGTCGATGATGCAGGATACGTAGTTGCAAATTACTACAAGAATCCGTCAAAGATCCTTCAGGCTGTGAAAGACAACGCGGCCTTTTCCAAAAAAATGTTTGGCTAGGTGTAATGTTTGGACGAACCCGACGCATATCAAAATGTAGTGAATGAAATAAGCGAATTGGATTCAGGGCAGGAACAGGCCAGGATAGTGACACTCAGCATGCAGGATATATTTGCAGAAGGAATACAGGTAAAAAAATACAGCTACGATGAAGCCGTAAATACGATAAACAATTTGTGGCAGTCCGCCCCTTCGGGAATGACGGAAGAGCAGAGATATTCGCAAAAACTTGCCGGGCCCATAAGGGTTGCGGACATAACGTGGATATCGAAAAGGATAGAGAAGGGAAGAAAGGGTGGCCCATTAGCCGCATTGAGAGCCGACTTGGACGCACGGGAAGCGAAGAAAGAAGCGGCGAAAAAAGCAGCAGAGGAAGAAAAGGCAAAACGCCGGGCTTTGAAAAAGAAACAAACAGAAAAGGTACAGGCACCGCAGATAGAGGAATTCAAACCGGAAGAACCGACACAGCCTGAACCTGTAAAACAAGCCGCCCCTCAACAAATACCGCAGGAACCCGCACCGCAGCAGCAAAACGTTGCTCCACAGGTGAAACAAAACGTATTTGAAAGCGATATCAAAAATGCGGCTGAAGAGATCAACAAGACGGCTCCGAAAGGAAACTGGTTCATGGACCAGATAACCTCGCACATAAGCTGGAAAAATGAACAGGATCTGGTGCTCTTGAACCTGTCTGTTCCGGAACAGATTGACGAACTCGAAAAGATAGGGCTGGGACTTGAGAATAATATATTTAATAAAGAGCAGATGAGGATCATAGTTGAGGAAGTAGTAAGCCTGAAAAGGAAGTTGATGAGAAACAGGGTCGCGGTGGGATCTCAGACGGAGTTGGAAGCGCTTCGGGACCAGAGATTGAATGCGGTTCTTGAAAAGTTGGGAAAATCGATGAGTTGATTGGGAAGCATGGATTCGAACGATAATAATATTGTAGGATTTACAAAACCTAAAAAGTTCCTTTTCTTTAAGATTAAATCCAAACCGATATACAAGAAAGCGGACACGACGGAGCAGTCCGTAACACCGCAGGCGCCGCCCCAATCGCAAATGCCGCCTACGATAGTTCAACCCCAACCACAAGATATCCCCGCAGAAATACCGCAATCCGCACCGCAGCAGCCGCAACAAAACAATAAGCAGACGATAACGAAATTCCAACTTTACGTGGCCAAGGTGGTTGCAAAGCAGAAAGGACTGGAAATGATACTGCGTGACCAGGGAATCAAAGGCGGACCGGAAAAGTTCGTAAAGAGAATGTTATTCAGCGCGATAATCGTCGCCATAGTAATAGGCATAATAACTATGGTCCTGTTCGACAAGATACTGGCCATGAAGGTTGCGAATCCTGCACCAATAGCCGTACTGCTCGGTGCCGTAATAGCATTTGGAGGATACAATGCACTCTTTAGGCAGTTTCTGAGATTTCCATTCTCGAAGTCCAAATCCGAAGGGAAGGAGATAGAAAAAGGGATTCTCTTCGCTGCCAGGGATATGATAATAAGCCTTAGGTCAGGAGTACCGCTTTTCAACGCCATGACGGCAGTATCTTCGGGTTACGGGGTGGCGAGCAAGGAATTCGTCAAGATAATAAGCCTGATACAGCTCGGCATGCCCATGGACCAGGCAATGGAGGAGATAAGCAATTCAAGCAGTTCCAAGACATTTAAAAGAATAATGCTTCAGGCCAGCGTGAGCATAAAGGAAGGTGCCGATATCGTACAGGCATTGCAGGAAGTGGTTGACCAGGTAATGCAGGAAAGAGTCATAGAATTGAGAAGATACGGACAGAGGCTCAATGCCCTTTCCATGTTCTACATGCTTTTCGGAATAATATTCCCGAGTATGGGAGTAGCAGTGCTCACTATACTTACGACATTCGTAAACGTGTTTACGGTAACGACAAGCTTTCTTATATTCGTGCTCATATTCATAGCAATACTGCAATTCATATTCATCATGGTAATGAAAAATTCAAGACCAATATTCAGCATGTAGTGAAGGTTTATGGCAATAACATTCGAGAGGCTCGTATCAAGAAGCGTCGTTACTTACGTCTCCGAAGAGTTGGACCTTGCAGGCAGCAAGCTTTCGGTAAACAGATTCTTCAAGATAGCCATTTTGGGGTTCTTTGCCATTTTCATTGCGGTTCCGTTCATAATGGTGTTCTACGCCAAATTCTCTGAGATTCTTTCTGTGTTCTTCGGATTCATCGGAGGGGTATTCTTTGAAATACTGCTTTACATACTTCTCGAATTCCAAATCGAAAAGAGAAAGACGTTTGTGGAGAACATACTTCCGGATTATCTACAGCTCGTTGCCGCAAACATAAGAAGCGGCATATCGTTAGATAGGGCCATGCTGCTTGCGAGCAAACCCGAATTCGGATATTTCAAAACCGACATTGAAATCATGAACAAGCAGCTGTATTCAGGAGAAACGATGCAGAACGCATTGAACAACCTGTCAAAGAAATACAGGTCGACGGTATTGCAGCACAGCATAAGGCTTATATTGGAAGCCGTCAGATACGGAGGCGCGCTTACAGATTTGCTCAATCAGATAGCGAAGGATACGCGCTCGCAACAGACAATACAGAAAGAAATATCCGGACAGCTTTTCATGTATACGATATTCATAGCATTTGCCGCATTGATGGCCGCTCCGGCACTTTACGGACTTACCTTCCAAATGATAACTATAACTGACAAGGTATGGGCAGGCATACTTGCCCAAAATCCCGGCGGGCTTCCTACGGCAGGATTGTCATTCCTCAAGCCAAGTCCTCCGCAGATAACCCCGGGCATGTATTATGATTTCTCAATAGTTGCAATAATAATAATCACTGGATTCGGTGCATTCACCATATCGACGATTTCCAGCGGTGCGCCATTGAAAGGAATACGGTACGCGCCGTTATTCGTCATTGTGGGCATAGTGATATTCTTCATGGTATCCGCAATAATAGGAGTACTGTTCTCAAGCATAGGATCTGTCTGATTATTGCCTGAAGGAGTGTAAGAGACTTGATGTTTGGTGATCACAATGGAAAACGGGGATAAGCTTGTCGTGGTAACGACAAATTACGTGCCTGGTTACAAGGTGACGAAGGTCATAGGAGTTTCCTATGGTATAGTTGTCAGAAGCAGAGGAATAGGGGGCAACATACTCGCAGGGCTTAAATCACTGGTAGGTGGAGAGATTGGCGCTTACACGAAAATGCTTTCAGAAGCACGGCAACACGCGGTACAGCGACTTGAAAATGACGCAGAGGGTAGGGGAGCCAATGCAATAATAGGAATGAACTTCGACTCTTCGGAAATAGGACAGATGATGACTGAGATAGTGGCTTACGGAACTGCCGTGAGAATAGAGAAAGAAGATAAATCGGCCGAGCCTGTATCACTGAGATAGACAGCGGGTCTAAAGGCAGAAACAACAGAGTCATGGAAAACCTATAGACTGCTGTTCATTCTGAATTTCAGTGTATAGGGAACTGAGATTAGAAGTCGTACTTCCAGAAAGGAACGGATAGGTCACGTTATAGGCAACACCATTATTATTATTTCCGCTATAATCATTGGCGTTGCCATTCAATGGCCACCAGCCAACAAGATTTTGTGACTGTACCGGTTTACCAGCTATCCCTTCTTCAAATAGCTTATGTAAAGTTGTTTCCGATAATGAAGCATTATACAATTGCACGTTTGTTATATTCCCAGGAAATATAGATCCATCGCATTGGGAGGTCTGAGTTCCTATAACAACTAATGCATTATTTGTGTACTTATTCGCATTCGTAACGTTGGAACTATAATTGTCTAATTGGAAATAGTAATTAGGAGGATTTACACTTACTGCCACAAAATGCCAATAGTCAAGGGACATAAGAGGTATGGAAGATTCCCACGTGTCTGCAGATGTGCAACGGTGGAGACCGATTTGATTTGAGATTGTGCTAACTCCAGACCTAAAAAATTCCAATGCTTGATAAGAACCAAACCCAAAAAAAGGCATATTTGACGGCGAGTCCTTAGGCACATATACCCACATTGCAGCAGTGTAAGTAGTATTTGTACCTGCAATTTGTGGGACATTGGCAATTATTCGTGCATTGCTACTATATGATGTGGTTGCAGCGGTTCCGAGAATTTGTGCCACGTTGGTTCCCTGCCCACCAACTTCAATGGGAAGTGAATCTAATGTCACGTGGGGTAGTAGGGTATTTGCGCAGTACTGGTAGTTGGTACATGACATTATCCCGGGAATTGAAAATGCCATGGTGTTTGAAGTTTGAGTTCCGAATATGCTGTCTTCGGAATAGTTCCCGGGACGTGAATAGTTGATGTTGTGTGTAATGCTTGATGAGTTGGTACCTGAATAGTCGTTCGCATTTCCATTGAGAGGCCACCAACCGAAAAGATTTGGCGTATCTATGGGCAAGCCAAATACCCCTCTCTTGTATATGGTTTCCACCTGCGTTCCGTTAAGAGACCCGTTATAGAGCTGTACGTTTGCCATGCTGCCGTTAAAAAATCGCGTGGTAAAGCCGCTTTGCATCCCGAATACCCAGTAATCAGAAGCAGACGTAACGGCATTTGTAGTTGATGGTATGAGTTGCCGTTCTCCGTTAAAATAGATAGTAGCATAAGTCGAATTCAGTGAATATCCTACAAAACTCCATTGGTGAAGAGGTGCAATAAAGTTGCTGGCCATGTTTGTTGTACGATTCCATAACAACAGGTGACCCGTTGTTGAGAGTGCGAATTGGTATTGTGCGTTATAATAGCCTCCGCCGTCGAATTCGGTTATGACTTCAAAGTTGCTTGTTCCGTAGTTAATCGGATATATCCACTGTAGTACGGTAAGAGGATAGGCGAAATTACCTTTTCCCGTGATGTTGCTGTTGTTTCCATTGAAATTCGCAACTTCATGATTTGTGTTCAAAAAGGTAAACATGCCGTCGGGGGACGAATTGTACGTAGATCCTGAAGAGTATTGGTTGTATGACGGAGTGAATGGAGATGCAAAATAATACCCATTCATTATTTCGGATTGCAGGTTTGTTTCATTCATTGCTGCAAGGCGTGGTCCGTATAAAAGAATATTCTGGCCCGTCATAAAATGACTCAGATAACCGGATGTGCTTGCGTACTCGAGAAACGGTATGTTTGGGATGTTTATCATGTTATAAGTCATTAAGCCCCCGAATTGTTCCGCTATGTCACATGTGGAATTGGTTATCTTAGTAGCATTCTGCGTAATAAGTATTATCGATTTATTTACCGGCGAGGAGTCAAGCTGTGAAGGCACATAGTTGGAAAGAGGCAGTGCACCCGATGAGCATGTAACGCCGGAAGGGACGGTAATGACCGTCCCATATATTATACCGGTGGAGTTTCCCGCAGTAGCTGTCCCATACATGGATATCGCAGGCTTCAATGGTTCAAATTGGATTGACTTCAGTTGTCCTTGTGACGCGTAGAGAATATCCTGCGTGCCGTTAAGAGGTATTGATACGTTTATCGGTAAATGGTAAAAATAGATTTCTCCTGTCGCATTTATCTTTACATTGTATGTTACGGAAATGTTTAATGAGGAGTGTGAATCAGAACTTATCTTAAGCCCTGTTTGGTTTATCGTAACTACACGGAAAGTTGAATTTGATATTTTTGCAAGGGCATCATCATATGAGGCAAGGGTCATGTTGCCCATTGCGGAAGTGAAAAAAGTATTTTGTGATGGTGTGAGACCTACCCCCGATATCGTACCGTTGGCTATCAATCCGCTCATGTACGCACTCAGATTTGATATGAACACGCCTTTGCGCATCGACGGTGACAGTTCGAACGATGAAAGGGTAGATAGGGACCGTTCGGAGCTCATGAATAGGAACGTTGTTAATTCCGGACTAAGCATGTTTCCGTAATTCAGGCTTGTACTGGAAATTGCGACTTTCTGACCGATGTTTTGATAGTTTACTTCTTCGACTACGAATATCATCAGTATAGACAGCATAAGAATAAACAGTATCAGAACTATCAGTGTCATGAACTGCGCTCTGGAATTGTTTAGTAGCAGTTTTTTCACTTCCATGAATACAACCCTATTTGATAGGTATTTTCAGCGTCTGAACTCTGATTCAGTGCGGGAACCATGGATGCAGATTTTGATACCTCGAACGACCCTGTCATACCTGGCGGCGTGTAATTCTCCCGTGAATATGTGACATTGAACGGATACGCTGCATTTGACAGCGGTCCGAAATCATTGAAACTCCCGTCGAGTGGATACCATGATAGCAGATTTATGTGAGATAGAGGTGCGCCCTGTATGCCACTTTTGTAAAGAGCCTCCGCCTGATGTGACGTTAAAAGGTAATTGTATATTTGCAGATTTGCAATTGTGCCATTGTAAGCATAGGTGCTATTGCTGAATGTCAGATTGTTTATCCCTTGTATGCTCTCTCCAGATATGACGCCCGAATTTATGTTGGTTCCGTTAAGATATACATCATAAACCACGTTGGATCCGAAATTGCTTGCAGTGACGATAACGGACTGCCATCTGTTCGTCTGTATGGTATTTGAAAGGTCTATTGTATTTGCGGTTCCGGGATTTAATATTAATGAATTATTGGTGGAAAATCCTATGCGCCATGTTCCTCCAGGATTGCTGTCTATTGGAAACTGTGTTTTTCCCGTACTTCCTTTAGGATACAGCCATACGCTCATTGTAAGACCGCCCTGAGGAATAAAATTGCCTCCGGTTACCGCATAACTGTTTTTCCCATTGAAATTTGCCAGGCGCATGGAGGGCAATGCATATCCATCATAGAACAGGCTGTAATTGGACATCGGAGCAACGCTGTTGATAAGATAATCTCCGCAGCTTCCATCTCCGAAAAGGAACAGAGACGTAGCTGAAGAGAGTAACGATTCCGATGGATTCACGTTGCAAGCGCCGTATGCGAGTATCGTATTACCTGCTGACACGTAAAGCCTTCCGTATGCAAGCGTCATGTTGGGGTATATGTTTGGATACGGAATGCGCGTGTACCATTGCATTGCCCCGTTTGACATGCTTTGCGCTTCGATATATCCGTTCGACCATAATGTGTATATTTCACTGCCCCCTATGACAGGACTTGATGATGCCATTGCAGTTCCAAATAATGAAGATGCATTTGAATACCATAATACGCTTTTTATTGATGTCAAAACGGATACCCCTTTAGTGCCTTGATATACAGCATACGGCGATGCGTACGCCACACCAGTAATGCCAGATGGAGAAGCGTAACTGTAAAATAACGTATTATTGATGTTGGTTTGGTTTGCAACGATGCCGTCACCGTACAAAAGCAGCTGCCCCATCGCTGCGATTTTTGATACGGCAGCTGATAATGGAGAAGCCCATATCTCAACCTGTTGTGACAGATGTTCGAGATTGGTAAATAAGTAGATATTTCTGCCGGAACCCGATACTGCAATCGATCCGTCGGCAATCGCTATTGATGTTGGATATCCGCTGGAAAGCTGCACGGACGACATCACGGTTCCGTTGTCCGGATTCATCGTGTAAACATAGCCGTTGGCAGCCCCGAGTATGAGTTCCCCGTTGTACAGTTTCAATGCCGCGGAAGGAGATGTCGATGAAAGGGCATTTGTCGTCCAAATCGTGCTCCCGTTATACGCATTGACAGCAGTGACGTTTGGTGAATCCCATATTATCACCTTGCCGGCATAGATTACGGGAGTGCCTTCGATATTATACGCTTCGCTCTGCGACCATAGCGACCTTCCGGAAGCGTTCATTGAAAATAATTTTGACCCTGCACCGAAGAATATGTCACCGTAATCCGCGGATATCCCCGTAGTTACTACAGAATTTACCGGGATTATTTCAGATAGCATGGATTTGTACGGACCATACTGATTATAACCGGAATTCCCCGAATCGGATTGGAACTGTGTCCATGTCTCCCCGGAACCGTTGTATTGCGACAGTATGTCGTATGTCGTGCCGATGGTACTCGTATTTGCTAATGAAGACATGTTGGCCTCTGACAATGCTATCAGAACCTGTCCGGAATTTTCCGAACTTATTATGTAAGGCATTGGCGAATAAGGGTGAAAGAAAAGGAGGATGGACACGCCTATCGAAGCTATGACTATTGCGAACAGGGCATCAAGCGTAAATGTTATTGCCTTCATTTATTCAACACCGAACGTCGTATTTGTCCATAAAATTATTTGCATCGTTGCTGGGGATCCTCCGACTATCACAGGGACAGTTGCCACTTGATCAGACATGGAGTGTCTGCCATTGGGATTAAGCCCCATGCTGAAGTTGAACTGTGAATTGGATATTGTTATGTAGTAATCGTAACCGACACCCAATGCTTGTTTAGTGGATTGATAATTATAATTGGACATTGCCATCAGAGAAAATATTTTGGTTGTTGACATATTTAGGGGATTTCCGGTAGAAAGGCCCACGGTCATGTTGTCCCATGTTGTAATATTTGACGGGTTGATGATGTTGTTCCAATTGCTCGGTGCGCCTTGACCCAATAATTTTGCCTCGACCCCTTGAAGTTGCCCCATTATGCTCTCCACCCCATACCCGTTCGTTATCGCAAACTGATTGCTTACGTTATACCATACGAAGGTCATTATTATTATCGCGGTACCGAATATCACGGAAGCGAAGATAGCATCAAGGGACCAAAATTGCAATTTCATGGATACCAACTCATTGGGATAAATTCGGATTGCGTCGGAGGCATCCCGCTTGAATATAACTCTTGCACCTGGAAATGCGTAAGTGATGTGTTGTATAGCAGCACGTCGGCTATTGATCCGCCCCAGTGATAACCGGAAGATTCGCTCCCTATTGTCAGCGGATTTGAGGTGTATGCGAGTGACGTCGAGAAATTTGCTCTTTTTTTCTCTTCGCTGCCGTCATAGTATAGAACGGCCGTAGTGCCGTTATAGGTTGCTGTGACCATGTTCCATTGCGTGTCGACTTCGGCATTGGCCCAGGACAACGCCAATGCGTCATTTATGTAGAGATTTATAGTTGTATCAGAACTGCCGTTTACCCTGTGCATGAGTATGGTATATTCACCGCTGTTGAATACGCCTTTTGCGATTACCGCAGCGTAGTCTTCCCCTGTTGAAGAGGGGTATCTGATGCCATCCCATTTTATCCATGCGCTTACGGTAAACGCATTAGGAGCAAAAGAAGTTGATGTCGGAATGGAAACGTTGCTGTTTGCACCATTAAAATTCAATCCGAACGAACCGTAAGAGTTGGACAGAACCTTGGGAGTAACATTGTAGTCTATGTAGCTCAGAGAAGTTGCCGTGCCGTTATCTGAATATGCACTATAGTCATTCGTATTTCCATTCAATGGCCACCATCCGATCAGGCTTGCCTGTGACTGCGGGAATGAAGACGGACCTGAAAGGTACTCTGAGATTATACTCTTCGAATTTATGCCGCTTGAATATACCTGTACGTTACTCAGTGTTCCGAGGAAATTTCCGGCAATTGCAGCAGTTGACGTAGAATTGTAATTTATGGCGTTGTCAGAACAGGAATGGCTGGCTTCCAATTGTCCATCAACATAAACGGAAATTGACGAGCCGTTGTATATCCCGGCAACCATGTGATTAAGACCGTCGAAAAGATATTGTGCGCCTTGTGCGGAGCAGCTCCCCCAAGTATTTGTAGACTCCTTTACCGTGAAATTCAAATAACCGTTGTGAAGTCCGAACAAATACCCATAATTCTGACCAGAAGGCGTTTCTGCAAAGTATTCAGGGCTTGCTGAAGATTGAGTAACACTCGCATTTTCCCATAATGTAACCGCCACAAAACCAGAAGGCTGCAAAGCGGAGTTGTTTGCCACGGTTATTTTTGACACGCCATTCATTTGCGGAGTCAACAGAGACATGCTTCCATAAACAGGTTGTTTTGGATTGAAAGGTGAAGAGCTTACATAGAAACCCGTACCGTTATTCCTATACGACGAGTAGTCTATCGCGTCACCATTCAATGGATACCATGCAGCTATGTCAGTAGTGACTAAAGGAGAGGCTCCTATACCTGCTTTGTATAATGACATTATTTGCGTTGAAGATAGTGAAGCGTTGTATAACTGCACATTTGATATGCTGCCGTTGAAATAAGAGCTTATTGCCGAGCATCCGCCTCTTGCGCCTATCTTCATGCAGCCGGCATTATGCGCCATCGTATTGCTATTCGCCGGGACGATGTTGTTTTCGAGTACTCCGTTTATGTATTGCTTCTCGTGAGTCCCGTTCCACGTAACCGCAACGAATGTCCATGTATGAAGCGGTATTGCCATCGGTGAATTGTACCATGCCCAATTAGGAGATATTGCAGATGAAAGATAACCGGTTGAGCAGGTGGTCCCCATTTCGTAAGAATTTTCCTTGTTTAGTATTATCCCTCTATCTGAAGGGCAGAGATACGAGTTCAGGTATATCCATGCCGACATGGTTATATAGCTCACGTTCTGCGCGTTTGAGCTGGGAATACTTACGTAGCTGCTGTAGCCGTTGAACTGTGTCGTAAATGAAGGATTGTCCCATGATGCATTGTGTATCGTTCCGGTATTGTTATTTCCGCTGATATCATATGCTTTCGAGCCGAAATTCGCATCTAAAGGTACCCAGAGTTTGAGATATTTTTGATTGGAGAGATTGCCGTTGAATGCCGTCGCGGTAACGCTTGCGTATCCGTCCGTTTTACCCTGGGTGAGAAATGCCCGTGCTATTCCGCTTGAATTGGTTTTACTGGAATAGTAAGGACCCTTGCTTGAAAAATTCCCCAACGAGGAAGTGAAGCCCACCAACGCACCACTTAACGGAGTCCCGTCCCGTGTTTTTACGAGTGCAGAAACCTGTGCAACGGAACCGAATGGTACGTATCCGATTACAGATCCTTCTGATGATACACCAGTATAATCGTTAGCATTTCCGTTGAGCGGATACCAGCCTATGATTGAATTTGAAACAGGCGCACCGCCTATGCCGTTGTTATACAGAGTCGCTGCTTGTTTTGAAGTCAGTGAAGAATTGTAGACCTGTACGTTTGCTATGCTGCCGTTGAACACGCGCGTGTTATTGTTTTCGTCTATACCTATCTGCAGTGCATGAGGCAATGACAGGGTAACCGGAGACCTCAACACGTTTGCATCTACAAGAACCCCATTCACATACGCATTTGAAAGATAGCTGCTTCCCGAACCGTTATATGTAACCACTATGTTTGTCCATTTTTGATTCGGTATCCCGAATTCCATATCTCCTGTGGTGCCTGCGACGCTCGGATCCACCCAGAAGTCTGCAATCGTCTGGCTCGCGGACAACCCCCAGCCGTATGCACCGTTGTTTGAAGAGATTATGCCACAGTACACGCTGCTTTGACATGGGCCTGCCGTGTACACCCAGACGGATACCGAAAAGTTCTCGTGAAGCGTATTTGACGGGTACGTGAGAGTGGTGTTAATATTGCCGAGATTGCCGTTGAAGGCAGGCGCAAGATACGTCTTCGATGAGACACTTATGCTTCCCGACGCATTGTCGAGATTCGGACATGCGTAGTCTATGCAAATGTTTCCGTTCGAATTTGTTATTGTCAGGGTACCGTTAGTTATTGGTATGCTGTACATTTCAGGATTACTCGGAACAACGAAGGAAGGATTCGATGCTATTTCGTCCGCAAGGCTGAATGCCACCGCGGTAAGCACCTGTTTTGCTATGCTCGATGAAACAAATACTTCACCATTCTCAGTTACATTCAACGAATAGTACTCTATGGTACCGCTTTCCGGAAGCTGAAACGTATATGTGTAACCATTGCCTGCTTGAGCTGCGGTGTTAAGCTCGCTTGCTATATCCTGGGAAACGAGCTGCAAATGTGAATTCAACTGGTCATTGAGAACAGATGCACGTTGATTTGCTATGGTAACGAATATAACCGAAAAGAGTAAGATTACAAATGCGAATATCACCATATATTCCAATGCGATTTGTAACTTCATGCAAACACTATACTACAGGGGACATATACACGCACGATACCTGTGGATATGTAGGGCACGACGAATAAGATGTCACGTTTACTAGATATGTACCGGTTGATGTGATGCCCCCAAGATTACCGGTAACGTTAATAGGGGTATATGAGGTTATGTAGCTTAATCCGCTTGGAGAGCTTATAACGAATATTATTTCGTGGCCGACGCTGTTGTTCGGCGTTCCGAGATATATGTATCTTATTCCAGGAGGAACCGATAGCTGCACGACCTGTTTTGCAGGAGGACCTTCGCTGCCTACAAGAGTTGCAATGCTCGCGAGCTTTCCCGATGCCTGCTGTGCCTCTATTGCTGAAAGAGATGAATTGGCGCTTGAAACTTGTATGAATGCTATTGTCACTATCGGAAGCAAGATGGCTAAGCCTATGGTAAGTGTTATCAGAAGTTCGAAGCTCGCTTGTGCTTTATACCTCTTCATCCTCATAAGTTGCACCAGCCTCCTTCCTGGAAGTAACCGTAATGTCCTTCTCTTCCTCAATAAGCTTGTACAGCCTCGATTCCAGCAGCTTCAGTGTCTTGTCCAGCAGATATCCGGATACCGCAACGTGCACAACACCGCGTTTGCCAAGGCCGATTCTCGCCTTGAGCTCGTACCCCTTGGTCTTTACACGTTTAACATTTATCGAGGCATAATCAACGTCAAATTTTCCAAAGCGGTTTATTTTTGCAAGCGTCTTGGATATTGAATTGACAACGTCCTCGCGGTATTGTTCATCGCCTTTGCCAAGACCCGTTAATATGATGTTATCCTCCTTTGACTGCCAGCCTTTGATTACACTCTCGAGTATGTCCCTTACTGAAATTATACCCACGGGTTTGTTCCTTCTCATAACTACCAATGAGGAGATTTTGTTATTGACAAGCTGCCTTATCGCGCCGTCTATTTTTTCACCGTGATCTATTGTCATAAGACCCTTTTCACAAATATCGCCAACATTGCCTTCATTTACATCTTTGTATACTATCTCAGGCTTGCGCCCTTTCGTCTTTACCGTTGTGCGGGCTATGTTCCCATATGTCAGAAGACCGTAAAGCTTACCGTTCAAAAATACAGCCAGCCTGCTGACCCTGTTCTCGGACATCAGTTTGATTGCAGTTCTTATCCCAACGTTATAGTCTATTCCGACGAGCGGAGTAGACATTATCGAACTGACTTTTATTTTTGAAAGGAGATGCAATGACAGGATTGCCTTGAGCACTTCGTCCCTTTTGATAATTCCAGTTATCGCGCTGCCTTCAGCGTAAGGCAAGGTCTTACTTGAAGAATGATAGAAAAGATTTATCGCATCTGCAATAGACGACGTGCTTGCTATTACAGGAACCTTATGCGCAAACTTTCCGCTTGCAAATTTGTTGTCGACACGCAGGGAACCGCGTCTTACGAGCGTGCGGTGATCTATTATGCCGTAATATTGCTTATCTTTTGTTATGACAACAGCGCCAAACTTGTTTATGTCACCGATGACACTCGTTATCGGAACTTTTTGGTCGTAAGTAGCAGTTTTTGCAACAAATTCTTCGGGTATATTTTCGAACACTTCGCGCATGGAATCAGTAAACTTATAATGTTACGCATATATTTAAATACGGAACTATAATTTTAAGTCTCAAAACAGTATAATATCTCGATAAAATGCCGGGATGGCAGATTGGCTATGCGTCCGCCTGCAGAGCGGAACAGGGGGGTTCAATTCCCTCTCCCGGCTTTCAGTTTCAAGTTCTGCTTTGTTGGGCATGTTATAGTTAGGTATACATTATTTGACGTTCTTGTATGCCTAACCGGTTAGGTAGACATATTTAAATGTTGGTGTCTACCTAATAATAGTATGGCATTGATTATAAAAACCATCAAAGGAAGGCATTACTATTATTCATTTCTAAGTTATCGCTTATTAGCTAATCCAAAGAGTTTTAGCAGATACATTGGAATAATAAGACCGTCAAAGGGCAGGTTGGAGCAAGTGGAAAATAAATTTAAGGATGATTTGATTCTGCGGCTCTACGGCAAGAGTTATTCCTCAGAACTTATCTCTAAAGACGATGTTATCAAAACCATGCTGTTTAGTCAATTATTTGCCAAGAAGTATAAGTCACTTAAAGAATCGTTCAAAAGAAAATATGACATTGATAGGACAGTATCATTTGTGCTAACCACTCTGACAACAGAGGAGGTAGAGGTAGATTTAGCAGACGTTCGGAATGCCGTTATGAAGAATTCAGGGTTAACAGAACGTGAACGAATAAGCAAAAACATGCTCCAGGCGGTTGCTTCTATAAAAGAGCACCATAAGTTGAATATGAAATACATACTCAAGCTTCATGGCACAATAATGGCATCCTTCAAAGACAAAAAACCAGGCAGGCTTAGGCAGCAGCAGGTATATCTAAAACGCAAAGGAGAACGGGCGTTCGGAGGCATAGAATTATCGTATAGACCCCCAGATTATACTAAACTTGTAGGATTACTTACAGGATTTCTCGAATGGTACGATACAAGCACCCTTAACCCTATAGAAAAAGCCGCAATGGCTCATTATAAGTTTTACCGAATCCATCCCTTTCTTGACGGAAATAAACGCATCTGCAGACTCATATTTAACAAGATATTAATCGATGGCGGATTCCCATTGGTTAACTTATCGAAGAACAAAGAAGACTATTTTGAGACATTAGCAACTTCTGTAGAGAAAGGTGCCCCCGAAACGTTTGTCAGGTTCTGCCTTGAACAATATTATGTGCAAGTTAAAGAGTTTCTAAAGGATCAAGAATAACAAATGCTATAGCATTATAAAAAATTTCATTATTTACGAATGCACATTCTGAAGGTATCTCCCCGCTCCCGGCTTTCAAAATGAAACTGCAAAGAACGGGATAATTATATAAGCATGCAGATGAAGAGGTCATTGTATAACATGATGATTATCGTTTATTTCATCGCGCTCGTGCTTACGGGACTTGCGGCAGGAGTAGTCGGGTCCATGAGCGGGCTTGGCGGAGGCCTTATAGTGATTCCCGCGCTAACGCTCCTATTTGGAATACCGTTAGAATATGCTGCGGGAGCGAGCCTTGTCGCAACGATAGCCACGTCGAGTGGCGCTGCAAGTGCATACGTGAAGGAAAAGATCACGAACGTTAGAATAGGAATGTCGCTGGAGGTGGCCACCACACTCGGTGCAATAGCGGGATCCCTGCTCGCCGCGTATATCTACGCTCACGGAGTGGAACGAGTGCTTTTCGTGCTGTTCGGCATCGTCATGTTCCTTTCCCTTTATCCATCGGTAAGGGAATTCAGAAAAGCACGCCTCCGCAAAATGAATAGGGACTGGAGCACGGATTTCTTCCAGCTATATGGAAAATATTACGACAAGGCTAAACGTGAAGAGATAAAATACTCAGGATGCAACTGGCCGTTGGGAGAAGCGATAATGGGAATAGCAGGGATAATGTCCGGGCTCTTGGGGATAGGCTCGGGAGTGCTCAAGGTCATGGGAATGGACTTCGGGATGAAATTGCCTGTAAAAGTCACAACCACGACAAGCAATTTTATGATAGGAGTGACCGCTGCAACGGGAAGCGCGGTGTACTGGGCTCTGGGATACATACAGCCGTTCGTAGTTGCACCCATAGTCGCGGGTATATTGATAGGGGCATATTTCGGTTCAAAACTACTCCAGAAGGCTAAAGGCAAGAGCATACGCATGCTCTTCATCACGATGCTATGCGTAATAGGAATAGAAATGATATTCAGAGGATTAGGTGTTGCATGATGGATATGGATTACATAATATCGGAAGTGCTGCGGATAGGAACCGCGGCAAGCCTTATCCTGATACTCGGCGGAGCCATATTGCTTTTCATGAACGGAGGAAGCGACGGCTTCACGATTGCGCAGATTGCCGCAAGCAATTCATCAATCAATACGTCAGGATTTACGATTCACGGCATGATGAACGGCATACGCGAATACCAGGGCTTGGATATAATCCTTGTAGGTATAGTGGTCCTCATAGCCACCCCCATAGTCAGAGTGCTCATGTCCATATTTCTCTTCATGTTTGAAAAAAACAGGCTCTACACCGCGATAACACTTATAGTATTTATTGATCTGATGGTAGCCGTGTTTGTGATTCCGCATCTGATTGCACATTGATGCGCCGCATTCTGCAAGAGCGATGACTTCGGGAAGATTTTTTAATTTGGCGTGACAAACAGGAAATGCGATACTATGGATGATTTCGAACTTGATAATGCTATCGATTCACTTGAAGCACTGGAAGCACGGGAGAAAGGCGGCACCGTTGTTGAAAGCGGAAGGAAGAAGCAGATAGGCGTAGTCGAGGATTTTTTTGAGAGGATAAGCGTTGCAGCAATATCGCTTACGGAAAGGCTCGAAGTCGGAGACATAATAGAAATAGGGGATGAGGAAGACGCCGTGCGCATGCGGGTTCAAAGCATGCAAATAGACAGGGAGGATGTGATGTCTGCGGAAAGCGGCGATTCGGTCGGGATAAAAACAAAACATAGGGTAAGCAGCGGATCAGCAGTATGGAAAATCTGATTTTGCAGGGTATTGATTCCCGCATTATGATATGAAACAGCGGGAATATGCTTCCGGAAGGTTAGGGGTCGTATCATAATTGCCGAATTCTTCAGGGTTTATCCATTTGTATTCGGTATTCTCGAAATCGAGTTTTATTTCAGGAAGCTTCTTCAGTGTTATGAGTGCGGGACATGTGATCCATATCTTGCTCAAATCTGAATCGGTCTGTATGTACGGCCTGCCGCAAGTGGCGCCTTCCACATCGTCATGACTAAGGCCTATTTCCTCACATACTTCGTCTATCGCCTTTGAACTTATCGGGCCGGGAACATCAAGAAATCCGGAAACGGCATTCCATTTTCCGCGGTAATTTTCCACGTCGTGGCTGCGCTTCAGGAGAAGCACCTTGTCGGAATATTTTACGAATGCTATCACTATCGGCGCTATGTCCGCATTGGTATAATTTATTCTGCCGTCTTCGAACCGTGGAAGTACCTTTGACAGCGAAATGATAAGCTCCTGAACGTCAGCCTCTTCCATAACGTCATTATTGTCTTTGTTACCTTAAATAGTTTTGCAAATATGCCGTATTTACACATCGACGACGATGGTTGCGGAATATCCGCTGCTTGTTTTTTTAACCGAAAGGTTGTGCGGTGTCACGGCCTTTACGGAAAGAAGCGCGAAATCGCCGTTGATTTTTTTTGTAAACAGTTTTGCCGTTATGTGAAATTTACCATTTTTCTGCCTTTTCAATGCCACAACCCTGAACGAATATGCGTTCAGCTTCTCTGCATCGATAGTTGACAGCACCTTCTGCAGGGTAAACCAGACAAGATCTTCGAGCGAATCGGCTGATTCCGATATACGAACATGGGAACTTTTGGATTTTGATTTTTTTATGAGCTTGATGTCAAGCATGAGTTCGAGAAGCGCAAGTGCAGCGTTGTTTATGAGGGATTTCTCCGATTTGCCATATGCGATAAATGAAGCATCCGCAGTGTGCGGGAGATATCTGAACCGAGGTGTTTTCATGAATTACGCCTTGTCTAAGCAAGATTATTAAACTTAACAAATTAATAACAGATTGCCCCGTGAAGACAAGAGTAACTACTGATATATGATGAAGTCCATATCGGCTGAGGGCAATGGTGTTTTGATGCTTTACAACAGGAAAGCCTGGATTGTGCTTTTTGCTTTGCTCATTACCGCCGCACTTGCGAATTCCTTTTACATAACGCCGATGACCATAAGCGATTCGGATTTTACCACGTATATAGGCGTCGCGGTGATAATGCTTCCGCTGCTGGCATTCTTCATGCTTAAAGAGGACATAATCCCGAAAGTCGGCAGAAAGGACATTGTTGCAGGTGTATTGTTTTTTGCAGTATTGATTGCAATAACAGTGGTGCTGCGCGAGTCCCTTTCGTATCTCTTCCTGGATATGCGGCTTGATATGCTCTTTTTCCCGCTCCTGATATTGTCACTCGTATCATTGCTTTTCGGATTTTCCAATATTAACAGGTTCAAGTGGATCATAGTATATTCCATTTTCGCTTCCCCCATAGTGCTTCTTTGGCTCAGTGCGGCGAATTCCGGATTCGTGTATGCAAATGCTCTCGTAATATTCGAGGCGTCCAGATTTTATTTCCATGGTGCAACATTCCTCGCACCTATGACAATAATCGCAAATGGATATAGAGTAGGCATCGGTGAGACATGCATAGGCATCGGAGTGTTGATAGGCATTATAATGTTTCTTGCGCCTCTCGCGTACCTTTTTGATGGAAACAGGCTTGACAAGGCCAAATGGGTAATGAGCGGTTTCTTCCTCGTATTGCTGTTGAACCTTGCAAGAATGCTTTCCATATCCATTGCATGGCTTCTGTGGGGGCCTAACAGTGCCGTTTTGATAATCCATGAATTTGCAGGAGAGCTTTTGTTTTACATATCGATAGCGGCGATGGTGCTTCTGGCAGGAACTTTCGGATTGAAGTTTCCAAAAGGTGCCGTGAAAAGCATAAAACATCGGAGAAGTGTCGATATCTTGGGAAAGGCAGGCATTGCAGTGGCGGTGCTCTTCGTAGCATTATATTTCGTATTTACATACGGTTACGATTCGGTCGGACTGATATCTTCGGCATCGTTGCATAACACGGCACCGTTCAATGCAAGCATGGCATACGGCATTGCAGAAAGCATATCCAACCATACGGGATTTCATACTGAAATATCCACAGACACGCAGGTTAACAGGATAGAAATGCAGATGGTCAATGCGACATTCAATCAGACATATCCCATAGAAATCCTAATTATGGGGTACAACGCAAGCGAAACGGAAGGGCTTGTTTCAAAGAACGCATTCATAGGAGAACGCAACTTCGTTGACAATCTTAGCCGCATAAACAGCGTTTATTATCTGGGATCCAACGGACAAGGGTATCTGGTCTATAATTCGCGCATTCCGTATGAATATCAAAATCAAAGTTATACCGACGTCGGCATTTATGCGGTAATGCCTGCAGCACTGGTAAGCGGAGGAACCATAAATTGTATTAGTGGCTACGATGCGGCGTTCTCGCAGATACTCAATGCGATGAATCCGCATGCCTACAACGAAAGCGCGAATTTGAAAATCGACAATGCGTATTGCATGTTGCACAATCTGGTAAGCACATGAAATTCGAATACTCCGCAGGCGCATTTGTATACTTCAACGAATACGGACGCAGCATGTTTCTCGTTCTGACAAAACAAAACGGGGAGAAGGACCTTGCCAAAGGGCACATAGAAAAAGGTGAATCTGCGGAAGATGCGGCAAAGCGGGAGATTTACGAAGAAACGGGAATCGTACCGGAATTTCTTCCATGGTTCAGTTCCGGTACGGAGTATTTTTTCAAGCAGAAAGGGGAGACAATACACAAAAACGTTAAATTCTTCATAGCAAGGACAAATTCTGCTGAAGTCAGAATATCGAAGGAGCATAGAGGATACGAATGGATGGATTATGAAAGTATGAGAAAAAATCTGGCTTACAAGGATCTTCGGGAAGTCATGCGTCATGTAAAAGAATACATAGACAGATATGAACGCATGCTCAAGCTGAATGAAGAGTACGGAGAACTTCCGGAACGTCAAAAGGAATGGAAGCTTAGCAGGTCATTTGTTCCAGGAGAGGGGAGACTTGACGCACGCGTAATGCTTGTCGGGCAGGCTCCCGGACAAAATGAGGATACGGAAAGAAGACCATTCATAGGGATGAGCGGGAAACTTCTTGACAGGACACTTAGGAAAAACAGTATACAGAGGAAAAACGCGTACATAACGAGCATTGTGCAATTCTTTCCTCCGGAGAACAGAATCCCTACGCAGGCGGAAATAGAAATATGCAAACCTTTCCTTATGAAACAGATAGAAATAATAAAACCAGAATATGTGGTGCTTATGGGCAATGTCCCGAATAGCGGCATCCTGGGTATAGGAAGCGTCGAGAGCAACCACGGAAAGCTTATTGAAAAAGACGGGGTAAAATATATCGTCACGATACATCCGGCCGCGGCAGTAAGGATAAAGAAAAAAGTCCATATAATCGAAGAGGACTTTTCAATGCTCGGCAAGCTTCTGAAAGAAGACCGTAGAAGGCAAGAGGGCTAACGCAATAATTATTATACTTAACAGGGAACTATTGTTACATGGGCTCGTAGCTTAGCCTGGTTGGAGCACCCGACTGATAATCGGGAGGCCGGGAGTTCAAATCTCCTCGGGCCCATAAAACAGATCAACGGCGTTCACGACTTTTTTGTATGTATTCCGTACGGTAATAAGGATAAGATGGATGGATTAATTGCGGCGGGGATCGGCTTAAAAGGCTGACCTGCCGAATAGTTGTGATGCAATGGACGAGAATCGATCGTTAAATGACGCCGTATACGTAGGAAGCGACCATGCAGGATTTGAACTGAAGAAGTATGTAGTAAACATGCTTAAGGAAAAAGGCGTAAAAGTCGTCGATGAAGGGCCTTCGGAATACGACAAAGATGATGATTATCCAGATTATGCGGAAAAAGTCTGCAGGAAGATTTCAGGAAGCTCCGGCAGAGGCATATTGATATGCGGCACGGGGCAGGGCATGGAAAGAACGGCAAACAAATTTCCAGGAGTGTATGCTTCCGTATGCTGGGACGAATTCACTGCACGGGTTGCAAAGGAACACGGCAACATAAACGTACTCTGCCTCGGCGGCAGGATCACAAAAGATACCGATGCTAAAAAGATAGTAGACATATGGCTCAACGAACCGTTTTCAGGGGACGAACGTCATAGAAGGAGAATAGACAAGATAACAAGGATAGAAAAGAGGTATATGAAAACAGAGTAGTTTTATCTCCAAAAAGACAACTTATTTATATCTGAAAAAAACAGATTTTAGCTGAATTGCGGACGTGAAATACCATGGATAAGAAATTATTCGGATTGGGGATGACGGCATTGAAGAGCAATTTCATGCATCTTGAACACCCATACAAACTCACTTTCTCGGTCACATATCGCTGCCAGAGCAGATGCCTGACATGCAATATCTGGGAGATGAAACCCGTAAATGAACTGACCCTCGACGAGATACGAAACTTTGCGTCGAAGAACAAGCATTTCAAATGGATAGAACTTACGGGAGGGGAGCCTTTTTTAAGGCAGGACATAGTTGAAATAGTCAAGGCATTCGAAGAATTTTCCAAAGGTTTGTACATAATAACGATGCCGACAAATTCCCTTACAAATGGAACGACATTACTGAAAAGAATAGAGGAGATACTCGACACGGGAATACCAAAACTGTCGATAACGGTAAGCCTTGACGGATATAGAGAATTGCATGATAAGATACGCGGAATCCCTGGAAACTTTGACAAGGCTATGCACATATTTAAAGGGCTTATGGAACTAAGAAAGGCACACAGAAATCTTTTCTTCGTATTCGGATACACCATGAGCAAATACAACAAGGGGGAATTCCAAAAAACCGTGGAGGAGGTAAAAAAAGAGATACCGGAAGTAACCTATAATGATTTTCACATAAACGTCGGACAGGTCTCCGATATATATTACAACAATGCAGACTTGGACATTAAGGCTCCGACGGAGGAAATATCTAAAGAGATACACGAATTCGTAAGAAAAAGGCATTTTAGACTCGGTGCCATACCTGCGATAGAAGGAGTATTTCTTAAAAAATTAGAACGATACGTAGAAACGGGAAAAGCGCCTTTGAAGAGCAGAAGCCTTGACGCATCACTTTTTATGGACAGCTACGGGAGCGTCTTTCCATCGATAATGTGGGGCAGAAAGATAGGAAATATAAGGGAAACGGATTACAGCTTGGAGCCTTTGTGGAAAAACGATGCGGCAAACGAGATAAGAAAGCTTATACGTGAAGGGAAGGAACCGAAGAACTGGACTGCGTGCGAAGCTTATCAGGCGATAGTGGGAGACGTAAGCAGTTTCATACGATGAATGCTGTCGCAACGGCTATGAAATACAATGCGGCAAGGAAAACACCATTGCGGAATGTGAGCGTTCCGCGATATATGGTCGCTATTGCAATGAAATTTATCCCTATTACCAGCAGGAATGCCGTAAGCGAAGAGCTCGATCTCACAGTAACTGCGGACAGTATGCCTATAGCTCCGAGAAGGACGGTGTTGTTTTGAAGCTTGCTTCCTATGAAACCCACAAGCGCAGTCGAACCTCCCCCTTCAGAGCTTACGGACATGCGATATGCACTGAGCTGTTCCGGCAAATCGGCAGCTATGGGTGTTATGACTATCGAAAGGAACAACGCAGATACGCCGATCATTCCGGCAAACGTTATTATGTAATGTATGAAAACGTCTGACAGTATTGTAACTACAATGATACCGGTTGAAAAGTAGACAATGCCGCCAAGTGCCGCACGCCTTCCTTTTTTCGTTCGCAGGCTTGCCATGGTACGCGAATGGGCATGCATGTACCGGTATGCCAGATATATGGCATATATTAACAGCAGAAGCACCCCTGAGATATAGTCAAGCTTCCCGTAAATGACAAGAAGGATCAATGAAAGATTCGATACGAGGAGGAATAGAACTTCTGTTTTGTAGTCGTCTTTCATCTTTAAGGGTTTTTTCCACTTCATGAAATACGTTATTCCTACTACACCAATGCCTATGGTAAACAGGATTATGTTTCCACCTATTGCAGAACCGAGTGCCACGCTCGCGGAACCTTTACCTATCGCAACAAGCACGAATATGAGTTCGGGAAGAGAGGACATGAATCCCAATATGACTCCGCCTGCCATCCCCTGCCCAACAACTTTTTCAAATCGCTCTGTGCCGCGGTTTATCAGTTCTGCGGCTATCCCAAATGCTGCAAGAAGCACCAGTATTATGACAAGTTCTATCGGAAGCGTACCGGAAATGCCTTGCAGTAGGATTTGAAGTGCGGGTATCGTACCCATGCTTGAATTGAGGAGTTAGATTTTAATAAGTTAACTGGAAGGTGGTATATGGTGATTTGGTGTCAAAAACCAAAGCAAGAACGGGAAAAGACGATAAACACATGGCGGTTCCGGTGGAAACTGATACGTCATGGCATCCGAGAAGATTTAGGGATTTTTTCAGCATACCGGACAGATATGTCGATATGTTCTATGGGGAAATACCGGATGTTGAAATAGTTGATAGGAAAGACAGCATTACCGTAAAGGTGGACCTTCCGGAAATTGACAGCAAAGACCTTAAGGTGGAAATAGGAGAGATGAATGTCGTGATACAGGGAGTTAGCACGCATACGGAGCATAAGAGAACACAGGGGTACAGTTATAGCAGCCATTCAAGCAGCAGATATTATAGAAATGTACCACTGCCGGCAAAAGTTGTGAAAAAAACCGCGAAGAAAAGCTTTTACGGACACACGCTTATCGTTGAATTGAAAAAACAGAAATAAGATTATCCTTATTGGAAAGGGCAGTAGAGAATCAATATATATTATGAGGATTAATCTCTAATTTATAGCCGCGGATGGTTTCATGAGAATATTGCAGTTAGATGTCAATAGTATAGAATACGAAATGATAAAGCCTGAGGCAAGACTGTACGAAGATGCAGACGAAAAGACGGTTTCTCTGAAGAATGCGCTGGTTGCCCTTACTTCGATAGAAAAGGGGGATTCCGAGGAGGATGTTGCTTCCGCGGTAAAAGATCTTTCGGCGTTCATGGAAAAGCAACACATACGCCTGCTTGTCCTGTATCCATTTGCACACCTGAGCAGCAATCTTGAAGCACCAGAAAGGGCGATGTTTCTTTTGAATCTCATGAGAAAGGATCTCGGGGACAGGGGAATAAACGTCGTTTCCGCTCCTTTCGGCTGGAACAAAAAGCTGAACCTTGACATAAAAGGACATCCGCTTGCAGAAACGTCAAGAACATATCCAGGAAAGGGAAAGGCGCCTGCGCCTAAAGCAAACGTGCCGGAAACGCCCAAGGAACAGAAAGTGAAGATTGAGCAGGTTGATGAAGAAAATATGTTTTCACGAATAAGGAAAAGTGACTGGGCAGGTCTTCCCGATACCGACCATAGGACTATCGGCGAGAAGCTTGACTTGTTCAGCTTCCAGGAAGTCTCCCCTGGAATGGTTTACTGGCACAAGAACGGCCTTACCATATATAGGGGACTTACAGATTTTCTCAGAGAGAAGCTTGTAAAATATGACTATGATGAAATAAGCACGCCGGCCTTGGCAAATCTTGTGCTGTGGCACGTCAGTGGACACATAGGCCATTACAGGGACAACATGTTTGTCTTCGATTCGGAAAACGAAAAGATGGGCATGAAGCCTATGAATTGTCCTTCTACGATACTTATTTACAGGTCAAGAAAATGGAGCTACAGGGAATTGCCTTTCCGCACCGCAATATTTGACAAACTGTACAGGAATGAAATCAGTGGCGCGCTGACAGGCTTGTTTAGGGTGAGGGAGCTCACGCAAGACGACGGCCACATATTCATACGCGAAGACCAGCTGGAAAACGAAATGAAGCTTCTTCTGGGATTCGTCAAAGAAGTATACGATACCTTCAACATGCCTTATTCCGCAAAGCTTTCCACGATGCCCGATGACCATTTGGGTGATGAAGAACTTTGGGAAAAGGCAACTAATGCGTTGAAACGTTCGTTGGAATCTAACGGCCTTAAGTATACGATAAACGAGAAGGACGGTGCATTCTACGGACCTAAAATCGATTTTGATGTTACGGACGCGATGGGAAGAAAATGGCAATGTGCAACGATACAGGTCGATTACCAGTTACCACGCAGATTCAAACTAGAATATATCGGAGAGGACGGACAGGCACATACCCCAGTGATAATACACAGGGCGATATTAGGATCTCTTGAACGTTTCGTCGGTATATTGACGGAACATTATCAGGGCAAATTCCCGACTTGGATAGCGCCAGTCCAGGTGCGCATACTTTCCATATCGGAACAGGCAAACGATTACGCAAAAGGCGTGTTGGAGGAACTTTTGAAGGACGGGATACGGTGCGAGCTCGATGTGAGCGACCGAACCATCGAATACAAAGTACGGGATGCACAGATGCTGAAAGTGCCTTACATGCTAGTTATAGGAAAGAAGGAAGTAGAAGCTAAAACGGTTGCAGTAAGAACGCGTGCGGGAAAACAGAAATTTGGAGTTGCTGTTAAGGAATTTTTAAAAGAGATAACCGAGGAAATAAAAGAAAGGAAGGAAAAGGGAATATATGATTCCTGACTGTTTGCATTGAATGTTTTAACTAGGAGTCGATGATGTATAACGAATTTGTCCTTATCGTTACGATACTCGTATCCGCACTCATGGCGGCTATTGCCCAGTACATCTTTAAAAGAAATATCCCAGCATTTCATGTAAACCGCGCGGGAATCCTGTCGCTTATAAGAAACAAATTTCTTATCGGTGGAATAGCGGTTTATGCTGCAAGCCTTGTTGTCTATCTTTTTGCATTGCGTGGAGGACAATTGTCATTCGTATATCCCACGTTTGCAAGCGTATTTGTTTTTGTACTTGTGATATCCAAATTCTCTCTCGGTGAGAAAATAAACATTTACAGGATTATAGGAGTTGCATTGATAATCGCAGGGATTGCAGCCATAGCGGCAACGTATTGAGATGATTTTTTGAATAAATTAAAAGATAGAAAAATATTCTTCGTCGTGCTGCTCGTCTTCAGCACGCTACTTGGAGGCATCGGCCAGGTATTGTTCAAGAAAGGCCTTCTCGGTAGCGGTGCGCTGCTCGTCGCGTATCTTTTTGCAGGACTTGTCGCCTACGGGCTTTCTACCCTCGTGTATTTTTACGTGCTTGGGCGCAAGAATCTCAGCTGGGCGTACAGTTTTGGCGGACTCAGTTATGTTTTTGCCAGCGTAATGGCATATTTTCTTCTTGGAGAGGGAATAACCCCTTTGAGATGGTTTGGCATACTTCTCATAGCCGTAGGCACTGCGTTCATAGGATTTAGCTGACCGGCAATCCCAACTGGGATTATCGACGTCAAAATAAGGGAAATTTATTACTTCCCCTATATGGAAGATACACCTAAGAATTTAAAGCCTGTGGATAGTCTATATAGCGGCGATCATATGTCTACAGGTCAGTATAAAAAAGTGGGGAGAAGGAGCGTGTTAATAGACAGGTTAGTGGAAAGGGAAGACCACACGATGTATAATGAAGACGGAACGATGGAGCTCCTGAGCATGGAAGAGGATAAGTTCCCTGAAATAGAAGGAGGATTTGAAGACTGGGATCCTTGACCTTATTTTACTTTGACAAAGTCAACAAGCAGTTTTTTTACGACTTCTGGCATTTCGTAGTGTGGCGTGTGACCCGCACCCAGTATTACCTGCAATTGGCTATTTTTAATTCTCTTTTGGAACATTTCGCCGTATTTCGGTTCTATTATTTTATCCTCGCTTCCCCATAACACCATGGTACGCGATGATATGCGGCTCAGACTTTTTTCCGTGAGTTCATCGGCAATGCCATACGAACTTACGATACTTTTTATAACGTGAGGTTTTGGATTCAGAATTAACGCATTTTTGCTGAGTTCTTCCCTGTATTCTGGATTTTGCACTTCTCTCGATTCGGTGAATTCCATCAATCCGGCAGCATCTTCGAGAACTACCCCTTTAAATGCACCGTCGTTTTGCACCATACTCGCAGCTATCCATCCGCCGTAAGAATGTCCGAATAGATAACAACCGTGCAAATCGTTTTCTTCTATTACTTTTCTCACGACAGACATCTGCAATGGTATAGTGTAATCTGTTTCCGGGGCCGAGGATTTCCCATGACCTAGGAGGTCGATAAGATAAACGCCCATGTCATCGGGAAGGTATTTCACAAGGCGCTTCCATGTTCTCGAGCTTGCACCCAAACCGTGAATGAATACGACAGTTACCCCTGATCCTCGGTGCATTTTGTAGCTTATGCTTCCCACGGAAATTTTTGTCGTGTGTTCGGAAAAGTCAGCATCGAAATCCATAAAACCAATATATATGGATTGTGGCATCTTAATAAGCAATAGATTCGCATGAAAACGCAGGCTAAAAAGAAAGAGGAGCGCATAACGCCGAAGGAATCGATAGTGGCGTTTTCCTGCAAATCGAAAATAGGGATGAAAGAACTAATTGAGAAGGCCAGAAAAGCGTCAAAGAACGGAATCTTCGTACTGCTCCTGAAGGAAAATAAAGGAATAACAGACAGGGTACTGCCGTCTTATCTTAATGCATGGGTCAGAATCAAGGATAAAAATTCCCGCGCAGAATCGATACATATCGAAACCATGCTGTTCATCGCCGGTACGTTCAACATATCAAAAGCGATACAAAAATGCGTTGCAACGGATAGGAACAAGTTCATGGCAGTTTCGAATGATAGAACATTTGCAGAGGAGTTCATTCTCAAAAACAACATGGAGAACGTGAGAGAAGTGAAACTGCGCTTTTCTTATGCGAATTTTTTTCCGATGCTTGAATGATGCTTCAATGCACCAGCATGAATATGCAGGCGTATCCTGCAAGAAAACTTATCAATGCAGTTCCCACCCACGTGAATGTCATTTCTATAAGCGGCTTTCTTCGGAAGAGTTTTGTATCGTAGCTGAGCGTTGCGCCGTATAGACTGGCAGTGTACGTCTGCGTATTCGAAATGGGTACGCTGAATAGGGTTCCGATTTCCACTAGCAGAACGGATATCGACTGTGAAACCAGCGCGTTGAGGTATCTTGTAGGGAGTATGTCATTGCCAACCCTTTTCAGAGTCCCGGAACTTGCGAATGCGCTTCCAAGAATTATTGCAACGGCTATCAGATAAGGACTGACATATCCGGTCACGGAAACCATTATCAAACCGAACGTGTTTGCGCCGAGGGTGAATGCAGTGAAAAATGAAATGATAACGAGAAGGAGTTTTATCCTTCGCAATGATTTCCAAATGTCCCTTTTTCGTATGAATGCGGAAGACAAGCGCATCGAGACTATTGTCAAGGCTATTGATGCAATACCTGCAATTATCCAGAACAGTATTATCGAACCGGCAAACAGGTAGTTAATCTCGTCCCCGAATGCAAACCCTATACCCATGAGAGCCGTTGTGAACGTTATGGAGAGGGATTGCGGAACGCGAAGCTTGTTTGTTATTAGAAATATGATTATCCCTATCAGCAAGGGTATCGCGACGAGATTCCCGGGAACGGAATGGAAAATTTGGTTGAACCCGTATGAAAGCAGATGGCCTTCGAAAAGCAGGCCGAAAATGCAGCCTATGGCATATATCGCGATCCCGGCATGCCGCCGCACCATTCGGCTTGTTATGATGGAACCGGACGATGCGGAAAGATTGTTCCCCGATACCAGAAACACCAGAATGAATGAGAGTACAGACAATAGCAAATCCATCCGATATCACGCGCTACGTTGCTATAGAAAGCATTATGCTCACATACATGTCGGCTATGTCCTCGCACATGTCTATGACATTGTCAGACAAATATGCGAGATTCGTTATATGGTAAAATGACTTGAATGCTATTCTGGAATTGTATGCGTAGCTTAGCATGCTCTCTTTTATTTCATCGCCTTCTTCCTCCATCCTGCTTATCTCCTGCTGATATTTTCGCATTTTTTGCACGTTCGATATGGTATGCAGTTTGTACAACAGATCCAGAGAACTGTGCATCAGAGTACTGGCCTGCAAGATTCTTTCTTTGAAAAAACGTCTCGCTGCTGTTTCAGGTATTGTAAACCGGTCAAAGGACCTGGCCACATTGAATATGGTATCGACCATGTTATTCTCAAGGGATATCAGGGTAAGCATGTCCGTTATCAGATTTGGCGCTATTGCTCCCGATGTTATGGATTTGGATATGTCAAGCATGTCAAGGTATGAATTTGCCTTGAGCTCCGCGATCCCGTTGATCCCGCCCGATTCGTTTATTACCCTGTCAAGCATGCCGATGGCAACTTCCGAGCGCTTTACCATCTGTCTTGCGCGTATGAATATGTCCTGTTCCCCTATCCTGACGAAACTATCCAATATTTTCATCTTGATCCCCATTGTCAAGCTGATCGATTACAGAATTTACAACAGTATAAATCTTCTCTGCCTTTTTCTTCCCTATTTTGTCAACTACCATCAATTCTTCAACACTCGCGGAAAAAACCCCACGGACGGATTTGAATTCCGAGAGAAGTTGTTTTGACAGTTTTGGCCCTACCCCGGGAACGGAACTCAACAGCATTATCTGCCATTCGTGGGTATTGTGTGCCTTTTTCCTGCCCAACACTTTTGGAGACCTGTCCTTCACACCCTGTTCCCTTTCCGCAAGCTTGAATATGGCATATGCGCTCTCTTCCGGAGTTTCGGTTCGAATAACCTGTATGTTGTAATCAGAGTATATGCTTGTTATTGCACCGTACATCACGTTTCTTCCAAGGCGTGAATCCGAATCTCTGCCTTCCACTATGAGTATAGGTTTGGTAAATGCTTCTCCCATTCTATTCGCCTGATCGAATAGCCTCGTATCTATTATTGAATTTTCAAAATCGGTAATTGTTTTCCGTTCTATGCACATCCTGTCCGAAATTATATAATCCGCTACGGGAAGCTGCATGAATGAAGTCTTGGCACCGCTTGATTCCAGCGTGCGGAGAAGTTGTTGGTTTCTTTCCCGGTTATCGATCAGGACCCGAATTTCTTGCATGATTATATATTAGCAGTGGCAATTTAAATCTGTGGTGCTGCCCAATGGCAAGACGAGTCAGCAGGAGAAAAGAGCCTTCACGCGAAGAATTTATGCTCAAGGAGCAGCTGAAGATAGAGGAAGGCGTTTTCGACAGACGAACGATAATGGCGATAGGGAAAACCTTCACGCGCGGCATAGTGTCAAGAATGCTTTTTATTATAGCCAGAGGCAAAGAGTCGGATGTCTATCTTGCGGATGCCGGAGAGAAGATAGATAAGGAAGTAGTGGTGCTTAAGATATTCAGGCTTGAGACATCCAGTTTCAAGGCCAGAATCGATTACATAACTGGGGACAGAAGATTTCAAAGAAGATTAAGCACGGATACGCAGTTGATAAACGCGTGGTGCAAAAAGGAATTTGGAAATCTCAAGCTTGCAAAAAGCGCGCGTGTTAGCGTTCCCGAGCCGTACACATTCAGCAACAACGTGCTCGCGATGGAATTCATAGGAACGGACGGGGTCCCTTCACCGAGACTCAGGGATATCGAAATTGAAAACCCGGAACATATGCTGAATCTCATACTGAAAAACATCAAGCGCCTGTATGACGTCGGATTGGTCCATGGAGACATCAGCGAATACAACATATTGGTAAAAAATGGAGAACCTGTTTTGATAGATTTCGGTCAGGCGGTCGTGACAGATCATCCGCGTGCGATGGAATTTCTCGAACGTGACATTGCGAATATACTCACTTATTTCAGAAAAACGTATGGACTACAGAAAGATTTGGAAAAAGAACTGGAAAAAATAAAGAAAACGGAATGACTACTTCGGCAATTCGTATCCTTTTGCCTTGAGAAGATCCTTGTCCATTATACTGTATCTCCAGATTATATCGCCGCGCTGGTCCCCCTGCACTACCCACGGTTTTACCAACACGATGTCCCTTTCCTTTACCCAGAATCTTCTGCGCAATCTTCCAGGTATGGAACAAGTGCGCTCCAGCTTATCCGAGCATGCTATTAGAAAATTGGAAGCTCCCAGAGCCTTGATTACCTGTCCGACGACCTCGTTGTCGTGCGGTAGGAGAAGCTTGTGTGAAACACCGGCACCGCCGTCAGATTTTCGCTTGTAATTCCTATATGGCATAAATATCGCTCGTTATTATTGATAGTTTTTAATCGTATATATGGCCCCGCAGGCTTCGCAGGATATGACGACATATCCACGCTGCGTCTCAAGAATCTTCGTGTCTGGTTTCTTGCACTCCTTGCAGATTATGTATGTCTCGAAATATCTCTTTATCTTTTCATTGAGCACCGAAGGCTGTATCCTTGCGCTTATGCTGAGAACGCTGCCGTCTATGCTTATTGGGGCGGCAAGGTCTTTGGAAAGATATTTTGCTATGTCTTCCTTGTCCCTTCGCGCAACGTCAGCTATCTGCGTTATGTTTCTTATGAGGGTCTTGCTGCCCTGTATTATGGAATCCGCTTCGGGTATTTTGAAATCTACCTTTTCCTCAGAGAGATTTGGCAGCATCGTAAATGCCCTTTCAAGTAAATCGTCATATGCCAGAAAAAACACCGGTTCTGTAACGGTTATAATATGCCCTAATGTAGTTTATAACTCTTGTCCTTTTCAACGGATGAAAGCTTCATCGTCATATTGACAGTAGAATTGAAGGGAATATGCCGAGTAGGATGGTCGATGCCAGCAGGAATGCAAGTGCATACGTTATCGAATTGGACAGTATTTTGTATGGAACGGTCGCTCTGGAAGGATGCAGAAATACCCTTTCAAAAGTCCAGAACATTGCAGCGCCTATTACCGCCATTCCGACAAGAGGCAGCAATCCAACGTATCCGAACGTATCGAAAGAGCTTAGGAATATCAATATGTCTCCGATGAATCCGGAAGTTAGCGGTATCCCCACTATGCAAAATATGCCTGCCAGGAATAGATAGGAAAGAGCAGGGAAATTGGATATCACTCCGGATATTTTGTTTATGTCAAGCGTGCCATACAACTCATCTACCGTTCCGGCTATGAGAAAGAGTATGGAAATCGCAATCCCGTGGCTTAGCATTGCATATAACGCTCCCGACGTCCCTATGACCCCCGAAGCGGCTATGCCCAATGCCACTATGCCCATGTCAAATATGCTGGTATACGCTATCATGCGCTTGAGATTCGATTGCCTTAATGCTACGAATGCAGAATATACGGAAGAGAAGCCGAATATGACTGCAAGATACAATGCATACGAATGCGCTATGGGAAGCATCAGGAACATTAGTATTATGCCGTATCCGCCGAATTTCAAAAGCACCCCTGCAAGCACCATGCTGCCCATCGTCGGTGCTTCGGTATGTGCATCGGGAAGCCATGAATGAAATGGAAATACCGGCGCTTTTATCATGAATGATAGCAGCATTAGGGCGAGCACTTCGAGCTGTACCGTGTGAGGCATTGAAGATGCAGAAGCCGCAAGGGCGCTTATGTTAAATGTTGAAGGGGATGAATTCGTATACAGCAACAGTATGGCTATAAGCAAAAGCAGGCTCGAGACCATTGAATATATTATGAATTTTATTGCAGCATATCTTCTGTCATATCCTCCGAATACGAAGATTATGAAGAACATCATTACTTCCGCTATTTCCCAGAATAGATAGAGGAGCAGAAGATTCCCGGAAAGAAAAACCCCCAGGGATGCACCTTCGGCTATCAGAAACAACATGTTATACAGGCGCGATTTCTGTATGAAATATGAACCCACCAGCGATGCCGCGAAGAAGACTATCGAGGTCATGAACGACAGAATCAGCGTAAACGAGGTAAATTGCAGGTTGAAATTCAGTGAAAGTGAAGGCACGTATGTGAATGAGAAACCGAGGGATTGAAGACCGAACAGATGAACCAGGAGAACTGAAAGGCACATTAGTGCAAATACAGCAAATGACGATACCAGAGATACGGTATGCGCTTTCCTCTGATCAACAAAAAGCAGCGCCGCTGCGGATATGAACGGTATCAGCAGAATAACGGCTAGAAGAAACATTTGCAAATCAACTCCTTTCTATAAGAACGCACAAAATCATATAATGCTTGCATGCCATCATCATTTCATTCATTCCCTCCCGTATCTTGAAAGAAAACCGAGATAGGTTCCCATCGATATGTTTGGTGCTGAAGGGCGGGTGTTGTTTATTATGTCGAGCAGCTGTTCCATCGTTATACCTGTTTCTTTTCCCGAATCTATGCTCGCCTCCAACGCATTCATCTTTGCCTGCCTGCACATGTTTGCTATGTCTGCACCTGTGTAGCCGCTGGTAACGTCGGCAAGTCTGCTGAAATCGATGTCTTCCGAAAGGGGGGCCTTCTGTAAATTCTTTTGGAAAAGCTTCTCCCTGTCAGTCTTATTTGGCGGCTGCACGAATATCAGCTTGTCGAATCTTCCTCCGCGGAGCAGTGCCGGATCGAGCGAATCGGGCCTGTTCGTTGCGCCGACCACCACCACGCTGCCCGTTTCTTTTATCCCGTCCATTTCCTGCAGAAATTCGCTGGTTATTTCTATGCCCAGCATCGATGACTTGTCTCTCGAAGGCAGCAGCGAGTCTATTTCATCTATGAATATCACTGACGGGGAATTTTCCTTTGCCCTGTCAAAAGTCTGTTTTATCGTCAGTACTGCGCGTTCCAAACCATATTTGCTCAACTCGGCACCGGAAAGCACGAACATCCTGACATCCCCAATTTCGGACGCCACCGCACGCATGAGCATGGTCTTTCCCGTTCCGGGAGGGCCGAAGAGAAGTATCCCTTTCGTGCCTTTTATGTCGTATTTCTTGATCAGTTCGGGATGTATCATGGGAACTTCAACGGCCTCATATACCGCCTTTTTAGCATTTTCAAGGCCTATCACGTCGTCTATCAAAATCCCGTCGGATTTGTCTTCGATAAACTTTTCCGGATGCATCCTGCGTTCGTAGTCCATCTTGAATGAAGTGTACGTTTCTATCTGTGAAAGCGAAGTCGATGCCTTTGTCTGTCCTATCACTGAAAGAAGATCGTCGGTAGTTATTTCGAGCACCTTATTCGACTTTATCGCGTCTTCGGAAATCATCCTTGCAGTCTCATCGCACACGTTCTTTATGTCGGCACCAGAGTATCTGTTAGTGGTCTTTGCGAGTTTGGTAAAATCTATATCGCCGCTTATCGGCAGCTTTGACAGGTAATACCGGAATATTTTCCTGCGGCCGTCCTCATCTGGAAGAGGCATGTAGATTATCTTGTCGAACCTTCCGGGCCTCATTATGCTGGGATCCAGCATGTTTGGTATGTTTGTCGAACCGACTACCACTATGCCTTCTATCTTTTGGAACCCGTCCATTTCTCCCAGTAATGTAGACATTAGTTGCCGTGACTCGTCGCTGTTGTTCGATTCCCTGTTGCCCGCAACGGCATCTATTTCATCGAAGAAGAGTATTGCAGGCGTGTGCTTGCGGACAGTGGCGAATATTTTGGCGAGTTTGGCGGAACTCTCACCCTGAAACGGGCTCAGCAGCGAAGAAGTTTTAACATAATAGAATCGTCCGCGTATTTCGTTTGAGAGAGCGCGCATCAGAAGGGTTTTTCCCGTTCCGGGAGGGCCGAATAGAAGTATTCCTTTTGCCGGTTTCACGTTGTATGCACCGGATATTTCACGGTGTTCTATCGGCGCAAGAATCGCCGTCTTGAGCTCCTCTTTCGTCTGATCGTAATTTGCAACGTCTTTGAGAGTTTCGCGCGCGTTTCCTACGAATTCCTCAACACCGTCGTTAAATTGTTGGATGAAGTCCTCTTTCGCCACGTCAAGCGTACGAACCAGATTTATCCCCTTTGATTCTATTACAAGATATACTAAGGGTGCGAGGAAGAATCCGAATATTACGGCAGGGCTTATTTGCACATTGGATATTGAAGACAATACGAGATATGATGCGAGTATTATAATCCCGAATACGCTTGCTTCGGCGCCTTTGAACGGCGACCTGCTCTTTACCACGTAATTGCTCACTACGAATATCGTGATAAGCCACGTAAACATCTGTATGGCTATGAAACCTATGTCGTTGTAGATTGAAAGGCCGGCAAGCATGAACGCGTTTCCGACATTGGTGATTACGGGGGTGCTGACAAACGCGGAGAATGCGGAGTCGAACCCGGACGCGAAGTTAGCCATGTTGGTACCGGATTTGTTTGCCGTGAGAAACAGTATCGCAGGATTCCCCATGAGCATCGAATGCATGGATACAGAATCATATACCATTGGGCTCGTGTTTTGTATCCCGCTAAGGCTGGAAAATACGGCAATCAGCAAAAGTATTACGAGTATTGAAACTGCGGAACGTTTTAGTCCTATGAACAGCACGCCTATGAAGAAAACAGGGATTTCCAGAAACGAGCCGAGGATTGACAACGGAAGCAAAGTCATTATGTATACGAATAGGATGGTACGGTAATGCTTATACCCGAGAAACAGCGACACGCTGATTATTATCATCGAAAGCCATCCGAGAAGCGGTGCCTGGTATATTATTATCGGAAGAGATTCGAAAAGAAAAGCCATCAAGCCCGCAAGAGGATATAGGAATGTTACAACCATCGTGGCAAGTATCATTGCAATTATTACAGGCAATGGAAAAGAAGGAAATGCTATTGCAAGGCTTGTCATTGCCATTCCGACGGCTATCATGTCAGGAAAATTCTTATGCCCTGAAAATCTCTTCATTATGTCTTTGATCGAATAGAATGATAGCGGCGTTATTGATACGTATTTTCTCTGGGACGGAGCGGTAGGATGCGGTGATGTGTCTTGGTTCCACTGGCTTGTTTTGCGTTTTGCATTACCCCTCCCAGCCTTAACCTTGCCAGGTTTCGACATGATTTTTTATGCAATATGTAATATATAAATACTATTATCGTTATATTACCAAATACCCGTTGTAGCTCAATGGCAGAGCGGTCGGCTGTAGTTTTGAAAGCCTATTTCGAAAAAAATCGAAGTGGATACCGACAGGCTGTGTGTTCGACTCACACCAACGGGAATTATTTTATATTATGCGATCTACAGCCTTTGGTCATTCGGCAGATATACCGAGCGACTCTGTGATCCTTAAAAATTTGCGTTGTTTCTCAAGCGGCATCTCTGATAGAATCTTGGCGCGCATCTTCTTTTCCTTCTGTGACTTTTGAAAAGGCAATTCACCAACCGCAGTGACCCAGTACTTTAGTATCCTCTGCATCATGCTGTCCGGAAGGCCTGTCATAAGCATCATCCGTCTTTTCATGAAGTCATGATAGAGAAATGATGGCATTTCCAGTGTCGAATCGAGTATGCTCCGTATAAAATCAATGGCAGTATCGGGTCGCATGAACGCCAGGCTCTCATATACTGTTATTATCACGTCATCGGCCTTTCCGGGCTTGGTTATGAGATCCTTTGCACAATGCTGCATGCCCAAACGTGCCTTCTCTATTTTGTCGGCTTTCACATTGTCGGTTATCATCATGCTGCTTTCCAGCACGGTGCGTCTCACTTGATCGGTCTGCTTTGCCAAACTCTGAAGTATAAAATTCTCAAATTTGTCATAATCAGCTTGTTGAAACTCAAGGGCGGCATTGATCAACTCTTCGATCGCCTTCTTACGCCTATCCGAATCCAAATTAGATAAGTTTGAGAGTATTTCGTTTATCAGCTGCACCATGTCCTTTGGCTTTTCTACAATCTGGCGTATAAGAGCCTTTGTTGTGAGTTCGTTATCTTCTTCAGACATGGATACACTAAATTTACCTTTCACTGTGGATTTAAATATATGATGGTGGTGCTTTGCCATGCCAAGATAAACTGGGAATTTGCGAATACGTTTAAATGCAGCCTAACTTTTGTTTCCAGAAAATGCAGTTATAACATAAAGAGCGCATTTGAAATCAGGGAACGGCGAATATAGGATGACATCGCCCTATTTGACAGGGATGATTGCAAAAATGAACAAACTTTAATAGGATAGAAAACGCCTTGGCCGAGTGACTTATGAAAAACTCCAATATAATCCGTTTCCCTTCAAAACGCCTGTGATTATACTTTCAATACTGCATTTATCTGTCTGTCCACCGTTCTTTTCCATCTTCGTAAACTATCTGCGTCCAACCATCTGGATAGGTCTTTATTTTGGGTCCATTACTCTTCTGTTCTTTAGATAGATGAAAGACTCGCACCAAGTTCATAAGCACGGCTTTATCTGCGCTATCTTTAATCCGTTTCCCTTTGAATATCATATTACCAATAGTTTTTTGATGGAATTAATATAAAATAATTATGCAACATTTTATGTATTTTTGATATATTATGTATCAAATAATACAATATACTTGAACAACATAATTGAGAGAAGTTTTAGAAAGAGCAACCATTATCGATCATATAGAAATTTGCCTACCTAAAAGTAAAATAAATC
>JAJYOL010000010.1 GCA_021796225.1 Microcaldota archaeon
TCAACAGTTTGCCGAAAAAGTGGTACGGGAATGAGCATAGTATCTATCACGTGTGCCTTCTCCGTTTTCACGGTTAACTCACGCGTCTCAAATTTGATATCCTTTACGCTCACTTTGACAGCTTCGCCTATCCTCAGTCCAAGCTGCGCTTGATACCCAAACAATAGGCGAAACTTGTCGTTCTCTATTACCTTGAAGAAGGCTTGCACCTCCTGTTCACTGAAACCCTTGTTCAGGCTTCCATACTTTGGAGGTGCGTTGCCTCTGAAACGTCTCTTTTTGATAGTGTAGATTTCGGACAGGACGTCTTTAATCTCGTGGAAACTTAGCTGCGGAAGCACCTCTTTGATGTGCTTCTTGAGTTTTTCGGGTTCGGTCTCCGTGATGGAACCGAACCGTGCTGCGTTAAATTTCTTTCCTTTGGCTAGGGAACTGAACCCGAGTTTGTCGTCTAAAATTTGATTTGCTCCCATCGGGATTTGAACCCGAGTTTCAGGCGTGAGAGGCCTGCATCCTTGACCGGACTAGATGATAGGAGCAAATAGCATTCCCAATATTGGCAATACACTATTATATCCCTTTTTGTTGATATTAATATCGCTGATTTTATGCTGTCGGACAAGTATACTCCTTTTACGCTCAACGGGATAATAGGCAATGGAAATTCCGTAGAGCGGCTGAAGCAGTTCGGGGTGGAGATACTGTCCGGAAAGCCTTCAAGGCCGGTCATGATATGCGGACCGTCGGGGACGGGGAAGACGGCAGCAGCGCGCGCGGTTGCGTATGAAAACGGGTTCGAGGTCATAGAGTTCAATTCGAGCGATTACCGCGATGCCGAAACGATAGAAAAAAAGGTAATGCCGGCAAGCATGACGCGCGGCCTGTTCAACAAACGGATAGTCATAATATTCGATGAAATAGACGAATTGTCCTCAAAATTCGATTCGGGAGCGGAGCGGATGATAACGAAGCTGGTAAACACGTCAAAGCAGCCGGTGATATTCACCGCGAACGATTACTGGGACAGGAAGATAAGCTTCCTGCGAACGAAAGTCGAAAAGGTGGAATTCAAGAAGATAGACAGGGAGGACATGCGCATGTTCCTGAAGGGGATTGTGGATAAGGAGCACAAGGAGGTTTCCGAGCAGATAATCGATGAGATAGTGAAAAGGAGCAGCGGAGACGTGCGCGGAGCGCTGAACGACCTCGAGATGATGTTCGACGCAAACCCGGATTTGATAGAATCGCTGTCTCCGAGAGACAGGAAGATGGAGATATTCTCCGTCCTTGACAAGATATTCCTTTCCGGAAACTTCGACCTGGCGCGATACGCGGCGATAAGCACGGATACGGACATGGGCATGCTGATAAACTGGGTGGATGAAAACATACCTACCAGATACACGACAAAAGGGGACATAAGGAACGCGTATTGGGCGATATCGCGGGCGAGCAGATTCTACAACAATGCTTCGAGGACGAGCTATTACGGATATTTGAGATACGCGCAGATCATGCTTTCTTCGGGTGTGGCTGTTGCGGGCAGCGGCAGGGTGAGCATGATAAAGAATTATAATTTCCCTACGAACATAATGCACCTGAGCAGGGCGAAGAAGGGCAAGGAAACCCTGATGGGAATAGCAAGCAAGCTCTCATACGTGCTTCATGCCAATAAGAAGGACATAATACGGGACGGACTGCCTTTGATATACAGAATGATGAAGGCTACGGAAAAGGAGAACGGGGAAGACGCGGTTGAGAAGCTTTACATAAGCTTAGGACTCGAACAGGAAGACAAGAAGGCGCTGTACGAATACTACAAATTCTCTTCCTGAATGTTTATTTGACGGTCTTCTTTACATTTTGGTCTGCTGTTTTTGAATTGCCAATGTACGAATAGCTTTCGAAAGGAAGCGTTATTTCAACTCCTATCGCCGGTTCCTCTATCTTGAAGTTTGACAGCACCTCGGGGTGAATCTCTCCGAAAAATCCTATCTCCTTTCCATTATGAAATATGCCGGCGCGCCTTCCTTCTATGAAGCATTCGTTTTTGGAATCGCTTATCGTATATTCCAATCCCAGATTTGACAGTATCAATTCCGCAAGACCCTTTGCATCGTTGAAGTTCGCCTTGGATGAACATGATACCGCGGCGATATGGTATTTCTCGCTCGGCATGCCCGCCTTCACCGAAAAGGCCATATCCAATTCGAATACGTTAAGGGGCATGCGCTCGTTGAGCGACAGGCTCACGTTTCTCAACAGTGACGGGGTAAGCCACGTTCTCATTACCGTCGCGGCATCTGTCTTAGGATTCTTTATCCGCACCGCGGAATCTGTCGGAGCGTTCTGCCGCATCATGGAGAAATTATAAGTGTCATTTGAAAGGTACGAATTGAACATTTGGTTGTATCCGGATCCGATCATCAGATCCTCGATGCTCGTGCGTTTGCGCGTAAGCTCTTCAGAGGCGCCAGGATTTATGGAAGGAACCGCTGCGGGAACGATATTGTCGTAGCCGAATGCGATAAGAAGGTCTTCGATGACATCCTGCTCGTTTATTATGTCGACACGGTACTGCGGAACGGTGAAGGTGATTTTCTTTCCGTCAAGCGTGCATGAGTATCCCATTCTGTGGCCCATTGCCAATATGGAATCGGAGCTCATTTTCACGCCGAGTTCTCCGATTATCCTTTTAATCGTCAATGAAATTGTCTGCTTATCCATCAACGGGGTTTCCGCGACCTTTTCAGGATATTTTATCCCTGCCTTTCTCACGGTCGCACCCATGTCGATGAATGAGCATGCAAGCAGTTCTGCAGTCTTGTTCACCAGATATTCCGATGAACCCGTTATGTCCACGAGAAGATTTTTCGTTGATGTGGTAACCTTTGTCCTTTCCGAATTTAATATCGGTATGAGTGCGAGCGTGCCCTTGTGATCATGCAATGCCGGGTACAGTTTCGTGCCGCGCTTCAGAGCTTCCTTGTATTTCATCCCCTTTTCAGAAGTGGAAAGAACCTCGCTGTACTTCATTTCCTTGTTCATGTTAAGTGGAACGTACTTGGAATCGTGGTACGCATCGTACTCTATGTTGCCGGAAACGGTATCGAGATTGTGTATCCCTATAGCTATCTTCTTCCTCTTCCTTCCGAACGTATCAGTGAATTTGTCCGTAGCGTTGAGAAGATTTGTAAGCGAATCTTCGGTGAAGTTGATATTGTGAACCGTGAATGAAGCTATGAACGGACGCACCTTCTTCGCATTGCTCCCTACGGTGATTGAAACGTCGAGTTTCTGGTCTTTTATCTCATAATCGTATTCCTTGGATTTGCCGGTGAAGTGCCTAAATGCCCTGGCAAACCCGACCGCATCGAGCATGTCCGGCCTGTTGGGGGTTATTTCCACGCTTATCGTGTCCTCCGTAGAGCCTTCCACCGTGAACCCCATCTTCCAGAGTATGTCCTCGAATTCGATCGAATCGAACTTTGCGTCTATGAGCTTTTCAAGATATCTTTTGTTAAAATCCATTACGGGCATTCAATCACCAGATTTTCTCAGCCATCCCAAGCCGTTGTTGTAGAGCTCGGATATCCCCTTCAGTCTTTCATTGCCTATCAGTGCGAGGCGCTCCACGCCAACGCCCCATGCGAGCACGCTTATCTTTCCGTTTCTTACCCCGGTTATCTCACGGCGTATCACGCCGGAGCCGCCGAGCTCCATCCACTCGCTGCTCTTTTTGGAATACGCATAGAGTTCGGCCCCCGGTTCCACGAACGGGAAGTATGCGGGCTTGAAGCGTATCTCGGTCCCGAGCCACGAATAAAGCTTAAGTATCGTATCGAACAGATGCGCCAGGCGGAGATCCTCCCCTATGATTATCCCGTCCGTTTGGTAAAAATCGGCAAGATGCTTGTAATCTATGTTTTCATTCCTGAATATTCTTCCGGTGGAAAAGAGCTTTATCGGAAGCACCGGTGCTTTGCCTTCTTCCATTATCCCGGATATTATATCGTATATGTATCTTGCGGATACGCTGGTCGTATGCGTACGCAAGACCGTTTCCCTTGAAGTAGGAAGGCTCCACCTGTATTTCCACCCCTTCGTGTGTGCCTTCTTCACCCTGTTCACGTACGCTTCGGGGCTGGCTTCCGTTTCATCCGCATTCGCTATGTAAAACGTATCCTGCGCGTCCCTTGCGGGATGGTCCTGCGGTTCGAAAAGGGAATCGAAGACCCAGAATGCGGAATCGATTATCGGGCCCGAAACTTCGGTGAATCCGTTTGAAACGTATGCCTCGCGTATCCTGCCTATCGTGTATGAAAGAGGATGCCTTCTTGCCGGAACGGGCTTCTCGACTTCTAATTTTATATCGTAAGGCTTGAAATTTTTACCCTCCCACCCTTTTGTCGCTATGAGCTTCCTGTCAACCGAATCTATGAGCGATTCGTCAACCTCGTTTAATTTGGCATCGATCCCCTTGCGCGTTATCGTTACCATACTTACGCGATTCTTTGAGGATTCCTGCGCGAGTCCGCGCTTTATCAATTCTTCAATATCTTTTACAGTATTTCCCGAAGCTATCGCTTCCATATCCTTTTGTGTGTCTATTCCACGTTCCAATGCGTTTACTCCTTTATCTGATAACAGAACCGAACCGTTTGAAATTACGATGAAACCCTTCTTCTTTGCCCATTGCAAGCCTATCATGGAACGCTTGTCGCCCAGATTCTTTATCGGAATCGTTCCTTCCTTCAATCTTTTCAGGAGGATCATTTCCGGAAGGCCTTCCTTGACATACTGCATGCCTTCTTCGGTGAGTGAGACCTGCTTCTCATTCTCGCGCGTGATTTCTATGAGGCCCTTGCCGCTCAGGCTTTCCAAAGCCCATAAAGTTTCGTCCTTTCCCAATCCGCCGGCGTTTATGAGCGAATCTGGATCCGACTTTTGCTTCTTTTTTAATATCTCCAATATTGTCTTTTCATATCTGTGCATCCTGAAATCCCCCTGCAGACTATACCGCTATGAACTTGAAGTATATGTACGCGGCGAAGACGCCTAACAGCACCACTGCCAGCGCATATATGAATGAAGTATATGATGAGTAAATGTTGGAGAAGTAGCTGAGGACCTCCTGCTGCGGCGATTCCATCAGTATGTAAGAGAAGGAAAAGCCCGACAGAGGCTCCTGCGAAAACCATGAAAATGCGGTTATGTTCTTGTATTTGCCTTCGTAGTTTGGAGACGGAGAATCCGGAAGCGGATATACGGAAATTATCTGCGAATCGTTAGGCACTATGAAGTTAAGCCTTGCACCGTTCGGCAATTCCTGCCCTCCCGCGGCGTGTTCGAAATTAAATACGGAATTGTTGAAATCGTATTCGAATTTTCTCGGGGCTATCTCGCTCACGGTAGTGACGTTCGGAACGGTATAGCTTATTATCAGAACCGCTGTTCCGCCGTTCGTCCCCTCGGATGTAAGCGCTCCCGGAAGAAACGAATAATCCGATGCACTCTCTACAGGATTGAGTATGTGCTGTGTGAGCAGCGAACTTTGCAGGATCTTCTGCCAGTCTCCGAGCGTGAAGTTGTATGCACCGCGGCTTGCGGCGTACTGGCTTACGGAACTGCTGCTTACGTACAGGTAAAAGGTCTCTATGACCTTTGCGGTGGTTGTCTTGTTGAGTATTACTGTCGTGTTTACGGAAGTAACATTGTAATATGCGAACGCATTCCCCACCATGGCTGTTAATACGAGTATTAATACCATGACAGATAAGGCTCTCATCCACACACCATGCGGGCCGGAAAACCATTCCTGCCCGTGTTTACCCATTGCGTCTTTATCTTTTTAAAGCTTTTCAGTCGTTCCTCGTCTTGAGAAACGATGCCACTTCCTCGTCGTGTCCGTCAGGTTTTACCTTTTCGAATATTTTGAGTATGGTTCCGTCTTTTCCTATTATGTAGGTTTTTCTAAGTGTGCCTTTCCCGAATACGCCGCGATCCCCATACGCGCCGTATTCCTTTATCGTCTTGTGATCCGGATCGGACAACAGCAAGAAACCGAGTTCGTATTTGGAGCTGAATTTGTTATGCGAGTCTATGCTGTCGGAACTTACTCCGACTATCTCCGCATTCATCGACTTTAACGCGCTCATGCCCCTATTGAAGCACTTCGCTTCAGTGGTGCATCCCGGCGTGTTATCTTTCGGATAAAAGTAGAGCACCAGGTACTTGCCTTTGAATTCCGACAGGCTATGTGTCTTTCCATCCGAACCTTTCAGTGAGAAATCAGGAGCTTTTGAGTTTTCCTTTATCATGGTATCACGATATCGAGTCTTATCGAACGCTTATATTACAATGAGAACGAAAGTGTGCCGTTTGTGTCCAATGAAACCCCCATAATAACCTTATTAAAAATACACTTTGAAAGTAGGAGTATGCACAAAAAGAGCCGCAGACCCCAGTCCGCAATGGAACACCGGAAACCTTTTGGGAAAAGGTTTCATCCAAAAGCCCAGAGCGCGATGGAATACCAGAAACTTTTGGGAAAAGTTTCATCAAAAGCGCAAAGTGCGATGGAATATCTCATGACGTACGGATGGGCCATACTCGTAATTGCTGTTGTTCTGGGCGTTCTTTACTCTCTCGGAATTTTCAGTCCTTCGAATTTTGCTCCGAAGGCTTCTCCTGGTTCTTGTCAAGTGTTCCGTCCGAATGGACCAGGAACAAATTACGATCTGAATTTGGAAGGTACGTGCAGCGGAGAGTTGCCGCAGTATGTTGCGCAATTCAACGGACAAAGTAGTCAAATAGTCGTAAGTAATAATGCAAATTTAGCTCCTCAACAAATAACAGTTGCATTATGGGTTAACAATTTACTTGCAACAAGTACAAATTACGATCAATTAATACTTTCTAAATATCCCGATTCACATCCTAAATACGGGTATTCCCTTTTATGGGGTTATGGTAATGACTTACATTGGAGAGCTAGTGATGCGGGAACTGCAACAGATGTTGTGGTAATAAATTCATTACCTAGGACAAATGGTTGGTATTTTATAGTCGCGACATTTCAACCAGATAACCAAACATTATATGTAAATGGGAAGTTATTAGGTACGAATAATTTAGGCTTTAGTATTGATTACAATTCCTCTGATTTATATATAGGAAAAGCGGGATCTACAACACGATTGGAAGGAGACATAACTAATGTACAAATCTATAATATTTCACTTAACAGCTCATTTATAGATACCCTCTATAACGAAGGTATCGGCGGAGCACCAGTAAACTTACAACATCTTGTGGGGTGGTGGCCGCTCAATGGCAATGCAAACGACTACAGTGGAAACAACAACAACGGCGTTCCTACTAACGTGATATTCACAGGAACGTGGCAGAGCGGATACACACCACCATAATGGGATGAATATGAAATCGAAACTCCAATCTGCAATGGAATACCTCATGACATATGGGTGGGCCATACTGGTCATTGCGGTCGTTCTCGGCGTCCTTTACTCGCTTGGAATATTCAGTCCTTCGAACTTCGCGCCGAAGGCACAACCCGGATCGTGTCAGGTATTCAGACCTAACGGACCGGGAACATCGTACGATGCAAATTTGGAAGGAACGTGCAGCGGAGAGTTGCCGCAGTATGTTGCCGTATTCAACGGAGAAAACAGCTATGTGAATGCCAGCACGAGCAATATTCTTTCGATGGGAAATTCTCTCACCATATCTGTATGGATAAATCCGTCTTTCATAAATCCGTTGAAGTCTTATGGTCTGCACAATATGGTTGTGTATAGGGGAGACGGCTGCGCGTGCACAATCAATTATGCGATGCAAATAGACAATGCTACTGGATTGTCCTTTGTAAAAAGAACGTCTGCCGAAGGCTTGCAATATTATACGTTTACGGTACCGTCATTGCTTGACGTGTGGTCTCACGTATCTGTAGTGGTATCAGGGGCGAATGTCATATTATATGACAATGGAGTGGAAGATGGCATAATGCAATTAAACTCACAGGGCATAGTTGCAAATAGCGGACAGGGATTCGCAATAGGATCAATATTCACGTTCAATTCAGTAACGAACTTTAACGGTTCGATAACTAACGTTCAGATATATGATGAAGCATTATCTACAAATGATGTAAATGCGCTTTATCAGGAGGGTATAGGCGGTGCGCCGATCAATCTGCAATATTTGGCCGGCTGGTGGCCATTGAATGGAAATGCAAATGATTACAGTGGAAACAACAATAACGGAGCTTCTACAAAAGTAGAGTATACAGGTACATGGCAAAGCGGATACACACCACCTTAACTGGGATGAATATGAGATCAAAACTTCAATCAGCAATGGAATACCTCATGACATATGGGTGGGCCATACTGGTCATTGCGGTCGTCCTAGGTGTTTTGTACTCGCTAGGAATTTTCAGTCCTTCAAACTTTGCGCCTAAGGCGACTCCCGGATCGTGTCAGGTATTCAGACCTAACGGACCGGGAACATCGTACGATGCAAATTTGGAAGGAACGTGCAGCGGAGAGTTGCCGCAGTATGTTGCACAGTTCAGTGGATGCGGTGCTGGATGCAGTAATAGTTACATAAACGTAGGAAATAGCCTTGCATTAAACAACATGCAACAGGGTATAACAGTAACAGCATGGATAAACGTAGCGAATGGTTTCTTTGAAGCTAAAGCCAGCGATCATTTTCCGATAGTTTCCAAACAGGCTTCGGGAAACACTGCGGGATACCTTTTCTTTGTTCAAAGTGGCAACAAGTATCTGTCAATGGTTACGGATAGCAATGGAGGGTTTTCCGTTGCTTATGCAGGATCACCGTTGTCTGAAGGGCAGTGGTATTTTGTTGCCTTCTCAGGATCTTCATCGGGAAGTACTTTTTATATTAATGATAATGCCGTGACTACGCAAGGCACCTTTAATTCACTTGCTCTTTCAACCACGGCAAATCTAATCGTAGGAGAATCTTATTCGCAGAGTGGGGATTGGGGCTCGGATGCAAGCGGCAACATTGCAAACGTGCAGATATACAACACAACGTTAAACAGCGTGAGCATTAACGCATTATATGCGGAAGGTATCGGCGGAGCACCAGTAAACTTGCAACAGCTCGTAGGTTGGTGGCCATTGAATGGAAACGCAAATGATTACAGCGGAAACGGCAATGATGGAGCGCCTACAAGAGTCGGGTACATAGGAACGTGGCAGAGCGGATACACACCACCATAATGGGATGAATATGAAATCGAAACTCCAATCTGCAATGGAATACCTCATGACATATGGGTGGGCCATACTGGTCATTGCGGTCGTTCTCGGCGTCCTTTACTCGCTTGGAATATTCAGTCCTTCGAACTTCGCGCCGAAGGCACAACCCGGATCGTGTCAGGTATTCAGACCGAACGGTCCCGGAACGAGTTATGATATTGAACTACAAGGAACATGTGACCAAGAATTACCCCAATACGTTGCCATGTTTAATGGATATGGTAGTTATATCAACACTGGTACATACGGTTTACCAATAGGCAGCGAACCGAGAAGTGCATTTGCGTGGGTATATTTCACAGGAATGCCTGCCAATGACTATTTTACCATAGAATCGTATGGTGACCAGAATAAAGGGACAGAAGCCGTGGGATTCAGAGTACAAAAAACAAATGGCTATGTAAACTTTGTAGGTGCTGGTGATGATTTTCAAACAACATTTTTACCAAGCGACGGCGTGTGGAATTTTATAGGATACACTTATAACGGAAGCACGAGTGTTACTGTTTACTATAATTCACAGTCACAGACAGGAAACATAGGATCTCCACTTAATACCACATTGCCAGGATCTGATGCGGCGAACATAGGAAAAAGCACTGCAGACAATTTATGGTATTGGCAAGGTGGCATATCAAACGTACAGATATACAACATCTCATTATCTGCTAATGAAGTTGAAGCGTTATATCAGGAAGGTATTGGTGGTGCACCGATCAGGGCACAGAATCTTGTAGGATGGTATCCGTTGAATGGAAACGCGAATGATTACAGCGGAAACAACAACGATGGCGTGGCTACTAACGTGATATTTACAGATACGTGGCAGAGCGGGTATACGTCACCTTAAGGCGTGCCATTCCTTATCTTGGGACCATGCATACGCTTATATATCTTATACATTACATATAGTGTATATTCCTGAGTGCAGTGCACGCGGGGATAAATAAACAAAATAAAGTGAGTTTGAAGGTCGTATTTTATGCCGACAGACTTTGAGAATAAGCTACTCGCAGTCGTAAGAGTGCGCGGAAGGATAGGTGTTAGAAAAGACATAACCGAGACACTGGACAGGCTGAATCTCACAAGGGTAAACAGCATGGTTCTCGTGCCTGGCACGAAATCAAACGTCGGAATGGTCGTAAAATGCAACGATTTCGTCACATATGGCGAAGCGGACAATGCGGTAATGGGAAAAATACTTGAAAAGAAGGGCATAAAGGCATCCGCGGAAGATTTGGAATCCGTTGCAAAGGGCAAGAAGAAGATTGCAGAAATAACCGCAATGCCGATAAGGCTGCATCCTCCGAAGCGCGGATATGAGGGCATTAAGCTTTCATACAAGAAGAAGGGCGCATTGGGATACAGAGGAAGCGCGATAAACAAACTCGTTTCAAGAATGGCTTGATGATCATCATGGTAGTAAGAGCAAGAAAGAGAAGCAGAAAATACCTCGGAACCAGAACATGGGGAGGAGGAAACAAGAAGAACAGGAGAGGCTCTGGAAGCAGGGGAGGAGTAGGAAAGGGAGGAAGAAAGGGCAAATTTACGCGATTGGTAAAATATGAAAAGTCAAGAATACGCAGCCCTGGATTCCGCATCTCAAACAGAAACGCTCTTGATGAAATAAGTCTTACAAAGATATCTGTTTTTGCAGAAGAATCGAAGGATCAGAAGCCGACGCTCGAGTTTAGGGGATACAAAGTATTGTCCAACGGCAGCCTTTCCAAGCCTGCAATAGTGAAGGCAAGCGCTTTCTCTAAAAAGGCCGAGGAAAAGATAAAGGGCGCCGGAGGAGAAGCTGTAAAACTCGAATGAATGCAAAGTCGTACGGCAAACAAAACATACTAAAGCAAAGATATTATGAACAGGCTACACATCGCCTTTTACACCGACTCATACCTTCCAGCGATGGACGGCGTAGTCGTATCAATACTAAACTTCAAGCGCGAGCTTGAGGCTAGGGGGCACAAGGTATACATATTCGCAAGCGGGAAGAAGAACGGAAGGATGGGAAAGGACACCTACATATACAAGGGAGTCCCGTTCAAGCCGTATCCGCAGTACAACGTGGCTATATTCCCGTTCAACTCCATGCTCAAGCTCAAGGCGCTGAAAATAGACATAGTGCACGCACAGACCCCGTTTGTGATGGGCTTCGCCGCGATGATGGCCGCGAGGGTCGGAAGATATCCGCTCGTGAGCACGTTCCACACGATGGTAACGGGAAGAAGCGCTGTAAATGCCTACTACCCTAAAAATGCGGGATTGAAGAGCGTGGCAAAAATGTATCTTTCGCTTTACACGAAATTCTTCTATGGAAAGAGCGATCTTACGATAGCTCCGACCAATTCTATAAAGACCTTTCTCGCAAATCAGGACATAAGGAACACGATGGTCGTTCCGAACAGCGTCGATACGAAAAGATTCAATCCCGACGTATGCGGGAAAAGGCTGCGCAGAAAATATGGAATAGCGAAAAACGAAAAGGTCGTGCTGTATCTGGGAAGGCTTGGAAAGGAAAAGAAACTCGAGGTTCTTCTCAAAGCGGCAAAAATCCTCATTAAAAAGAGAAAGGACATAAGATTCGTAATAGGGGGAACAGGGCCTGCCGAAGCGCATTACAAGGCGCTTGCGGAAAAGATGGGAATAGGTAATAATGTGATATTTACAGGATTCGTAAACGGAAAGATACTGCCGAACGTTTACGCGATGTCGGATGCATTCTGCATACCTTCCACATTCGAGACGCAGGGAGTAGTGTCGCTCGAAGCGATGGCAACGGGAAAACCCGTCGTCGGAGCCGATTATCTGGGACTGAGAGATATAATAAAAAACGGAAAGAACGGTGAAAGATTCAAGCCCGGCGATTATACCGAATGTGCAAGAAAGATAGAAAAGGTTTTAAATAATTCTGAGACGTATAAGAAGTGTGCAATAGATACGGCAAGGAAGTTTTCTGTAGAAAATACTACTGACGAATTGCTTAAGGCATATAATTTTGTTTTGACTAAAAATTAAAAGGGAGATTGACTGAACGAAGAAGAAGCCAAGACAGCTGCAACGAACAACGCGCAGCATGAGGCACAAAAGGAAAGTGGGGAAGCAAAGACTGCTCCTGTGGCGAAGATGACGAAGATAGATGAGCTCAGGAAGAGCATTGACGAGGAAAAGAAAAAGATACCTCCGCTCATAGCCAACATAAAGAGAAGCAGGCACAGGCTTGCATACAAGCTGGCTGAGAAGGCCGCACTTGCGAAGCTCTCGGAGATAAGCAGGGACAACACGAAGGAGATAGGATATTTGAGAAGGAGAAAGGAAAATCTCGAATTCAGAATAGCGACGGAGGCATTTACGCTTGAAGCGGAAAGGGACCTGATTCGCAAAAAGAACGAGATAGAAGAACAATTGAACAAGGCAATAAAGAGCTACAGGCTCAAAAGAAAAGTTGAATACGTGAACGGAGACATAGAGACACTTACTGCAGAGATATCAACGATTGAAAAGCAGATAGAGGAAGTTGACAGAAAACTTGACGAACTTTATTCTAATTTAAGATACCTCACCGGACAGGAAAGAAGGAAGCAAAGGCAACACGAGCGCAAGGCGCCCGAGCCCAAGCCAGTGGAGATAAGCTTCGGAGACATAGCCGTCATAAAAGACAGCAAGGGATCCAAGCGCAGCTCCAGTGAAGACGGTGCTTGATTTTGAAGATTACATTTTTCGGAGCAGCAAATGAAGTCGGAAGGAGCTGCATACTAATCGAATCGAACGACACCCGCATACTGCTTGATGCGGGAGTGAAACTCGGCGCGCATGACGAATATCCTTTGATACATGATCAGGAATTCGCAACGATAGACGGCATAGTGATAAGCCACGCGCACCTTGACCATTCAGGATATCTTCCACACATATACACCGCGGGATATGACGGACCGACATACGCGACGAAGCCGACGCTCGAACTTACGAACGTGCTTCTCAGCGACTACATGCGCATATCAAATCCCAAGAACGTGAAAAAGGACGGTCTTGCACGGATGATGAAGCATTACCACATCGTGGAATACCACAAGGAATTCAGGATAAAGAACCTTAAGCTGAGGCTCCTGCCCGCAGGCCACATCGTCGGAAGCTCGATGATAGAAGTGGACGATGGAAAGGAGACGCTCATATACACGGGAGACGTGAACTTCAGGAGCACGAAGCTTCTCGATGCGGCACAGGCGGAAGGCCTGCACGCGACGACACTCATAACGGAATCGACATACGGAGGAGACAGCGATACGTTTGAAGGGGAGAAGAAGACGGCCGACGTCATGATAGCAAGCATGAGCGAGACGATAAAGAAAGGGGGCAAGGTTGTTATACCCGCATTCGCGGTAGGAAGGGCGCAGGAGGTGCTGCTTCTGCTTGACGATTACATGCGCTCGGGAATCCTTCCGAAAGTGCCGATATACATGGACGGCATGATAGGGAAGGCCATGAGAATACACAGGCACAACGTCATTTACTGCAAGGACGAACTGCAAAAGAGAATACTCCTCAACGATGACGACCCTTTCAAGAGCAAAAATTTCTTCAACGTTGTCACAAGGCAGCAGAGAAGCAAGATAATGCATGGAAGCGAACCTTGCATAATAGTCACGACGAGCGGAATGATAACCGGCGGACCGATAATGAAGTATCTTGAGGCGCTGGCACCGAAACCGGAAAACAAGATGATACTCGTAGGATACCAGGCACACGGAACGCTTGGTAGAAAAATGCTCGATGGAGCCAAAGAGATAGAACTCGACGGAAAGAAGGTCAAGGTAAAATTCACGCTCGAGAGATATCATTTGTCGGCACATGCAGACAGAAGGCAGCTGATGAGCTTCATAGGAAGGATATCCGGGTTGAAGAACGTATTCATAGTACACGGAGAATCGGGAAAGGCGAAGGAGTTGCTCGAAGCGCTCAAGGGAAAGTACAACGCGATACATCCGGGACTCGGCAGCGATTACACCGTATGATGCGCGCGGCTTCGATTCCGATTATTCTTTTATTATTTTGAATTCGGAATACTCTTCGGTAATTAATAGGAAGTTTTCATCGCCGTCCCTGAGTAGTTCGATTTCGAATACCTTGGGACCCCAATTCGTATCGACGTCTATGCCTCTTACGAAAGAATCGAGATTTTCGTTATTGCCGATTGCCAGCACCGTGACGCTTCCGTCGGGCATGTTGCGCACGTATCCGCAGATTTTATTTTCAATGGCAACCCCCTTTACCAGTGCGCGGAAACCTACTCCCTGAACTATTCCGTGAACGGTAAGAAAGTAACGCATTGTAATCACGTTTGTTTCAGCAAACAAGGAATCGGGAAGGAACGTTACCGTTTTACCTGTTGCGAAGCCTGCTGAGAATACGCGTGTTGGATTCGGATCTCCTTGCAACGTTTATCAACAGATCTATGCTAAAATTCACGTCGGGCACGCGAACGATATTGCTCCCTGTTCTCGTATCCCTGTTATACGGTTTGTCTATTAAAAGAAGTATCCGACCTTCTCCGGAAGTTCTCGATTTTTCGATGTCCTTTGCAAACATCGGAGAATCGTCTATGTATATCTGATAACCGAATTCCGTTTTGCTTACTTCCGGCGGGCATAATACCACAGGGATCGAATCTATGCCGTGGAGCGTGAGCCATTCCGAAAGGCCTTTTTCCGTTCCGCCGGTTATGGAATTTTCATCGTTGCTCCTGGACGTGAGAAAATGCACTGTGTAATATTTTGAAAGTTCGAGAATCATTGAGGCTTTTCCTACGAACGGAATTTGGTCGTGATGGTTCTTCCACGCATCCTGATAAAAAGGCATCATTTCGGCGTAACTGGAGCCAAGTGATTTGAAACCCCAGTCCTTGATGTCGTAAGTGGAAAAGTCCGTACCGTTTTTTCTGTTGAATTCGGAGAGCATGACACGATGTACGTCGGCAATGGTGCCGTCTATATCCACAGCCACCTTGAACTCGTGGGAACGATCCCTGCGCATTGCAAGAAGATTCGAGTACACGTCAAACATGTTGCAACCCGATGATTTTATCGCATATGAAAAATGCGAGCGCCGGGATTTGAACCCGGCTTTTTGCCTTGGAGGGGCAAAGTCCTACCAGGCTAGACTACGCTCGCGTTATTCGATAATATATGTTCAAGAATGTTTATAAAGAAACCTAAAGTTGCGTTCATTCCGTTCAGTACCACAGGGCTTTGCGCATCTCTTCCGTTATGCCCCTGCTTGCGGAACTTCGTGCAACGGCCCTAAGTTTTGCATCGCTGCTCCTGTGATCTATTTCTTTCAGATTTGCAACGGTATTTTTCATCGAAAAGCGTTCGAAATCGAATGCCTTCTTTGAGAAGCGTGCGGGTGTCTTCGTAGAAGAGAAGCCGATTCTGCATGACGGCCCGAATATCCTTCGGAATATGAATCTTGAACGGCGGACGTGATAATCGGAGGTCACTATGAGCAGGGACGGATCCCTAAATCTGGAATCCTTCTTTATCAGAAGTTTTGAGAAAACAGCATTGCCTATCGTGTTTAGCGACTTGTTCTCTATAAGAAGCGTGTCTTCACCGATGCCTTTGCCGCGCATGTAAACATACATCTCTCCGGATTCGGAATCTTTGTGCTCCTTTCCGGTAACGCCTCCGCTAAGAATCATTTTCTTTGCCATGCCTTTCTTGTAGAGGCGGATTGCACGATCGAGCCTTCCCGTGAACATGTCATGCAGCGGACCGTCCTTCTGGTATATGAATCCGAGAACAACGATATAGTCGAATTTTTTGTTCATGAGGCCTGCCCGCTTCGCGAGTGCATGCACTTATGACGCGACTACACTCTTCTTCCTCTTCTTCCACCAGGTCTTTTCGTGGTGTCCGTAGGCATAGGCGTAACGTCTTCTATGCTGCCTATTTTGAAGCCGCTCCTTGCGAGAGCGCGCACGACTGCCTGCGCACCGTGTCCCGGTGTTTTGGAATTGTGACCTCCAGGTGCCCTTATCTTTATGTTTATGTGAGTGACACCCTTTTCTATTGCGGATGCGGAAACCTTGTATGTCGCCTGCATTGCCGCATAAGGAGATCCTTCTTCATGGTCAGCATCAACCACCATTCCTCCGCTCCCGGTCGCTATCGTTTCCGAGCCGGAAAGGTCTGTAAGCGTTATTATGGTGTTATTCTTCGATGAATATACGTGGGCTACTCCCCAGCGCGTTCCTTTCGGTTTGACTCTCTGCTGTATATCTGAAACTACGTTTTCATACGCTACAAGTCCCTTCTTCTGTTTCTGCTGGCCCTGATGCGTTTCCGCCGTCTTTTTGGTTTTTGGACTTGCCATGATTATTCACCTTTTGGCTGTTCCGCCTGTACCTGTTTTGCCGCAGGCGCTTCAGCCTTTGCCGTTGGAGCAGCTCCTGCCGCAGGAACTGTCGCAGCTTCCGTGTTTGAATGATCGATATTGAAAGGCTTGTAGTATGCGATGGCTTCTTCCTCTATCCTGGGAACGAGATAGCCAGGTGCGCTTACCCTTCTGCCGCTTACGGCTATGAAACCGTGCGTTATAAGCTGCCTTGCCTGCTTCATGCTTTTCGACAGGCCTTTCTTGAATACCACTGATTGCAATCTTCTTTCGAGTATGGCTTCCGGATTTACAGACAGCAAATCGTCGAGAGTTGCCGTGTCGCGGACTATGCCATATCTTGATAGTCTTCCTATTATTGAAGTACCGACGCGCTCCGTTGCCCTTCCCGAAAGGACTTCACGCACGTTCTTTCTTATCGTGCTTACTTCCGTTGTCGCTTTCCAGAGTTCCCTGAGATTCCTCAAACCGTATTTCTCCTTCAGAGCGTGCTCGGAGTCTATCCTCTGCCTGTTCCACATAAGTTTTGTTCTTTGATATTTTCTCCTGATACGTCTGGGGTCTCCCATTTAATCACTTCATTTAGGTGCCGGCGCTGCTGCTGGTTTTTCTGCCGCAGGCGCGGACTTTGCTGGTGATGCTGCCGGAGCGGCTGCAGGTGCAGGTGCACCTCCCTTGCCTTTTGTGACTCCGATCGTCGCACCGGTTCTGCCGGTGGATCTCGTTCTCTGTCCTCTTACGCGCTGTCCGTACATGTGACGGAACCCGCGCCATGATTTTGAGCGTATGTCCCTGTCTATATCCTGCCTTACCGATACGGTGAGGTCGGTTCCGACAAGGTGCATGTCTACTCCGCTGTCAACATCATTTCTCCTGTTAAGCATGAATCTTGGTATGCCAAGCTTTGTAGGCTCTTTCATCGTTTCCTCAAGCTCTGAAAGCTGCTGTTCGGAAAGCGTGCCTATCTTGGTTGTAGTTGATATCCCGTGGCTTCTCTCGAATGCAAGGCTTATTGATCTCGCCATGTTGTATCCTATTCCCTTTATCTGCATCAGGGCGCCTACGATTCCGTAGTTACCTCTAATGTCTCTTCCTGCCATCCTAATTATACCGAGATCTTCGGCTTTTTCTTTCTGTTGTCGCTTATCTTCAGCCATGTTAAACACCAACGCCAGGGTTGGGATATTCAGCATAAATGCTTTTGAACCCAAAAGACTCAAAGAGTCATGCGCTAACGGGCACTGTATTTCCAGGCGCACGCGTTACCGGATTCTGCCACCCTGGCAATTTATTACACATTATAACCTGTGGCTTATTAAAATTTGCCATGAGGCTCAGAAACAATAATAGTTATAGATGGTAGAGTATATAAAAGTTGCTCTTGAAGTTTCCCAGGCTATATACGAAAATAACCGAGCAGGATTGCCTGATTTCGTGCGGATCGGACGGGTACTCATACGGAATGTGCATTTTTACCAGATAGAAGCACGAATTCCTCGAATGATTCTTCAAGATCTTTTGGATTTCCCATGCCAATTAAAATTTGTTCGTTGGAATTTGGATTGATTTTTGTTAATTTATTCACATTCACAATTTCTTCTGCTTTTACCCCATTGAGTGGAATATTATTTGTGAATACGACGCAATTATGTTTTTTGAAAATTGCACCATGTAGAGGGATATCGTAATCCATGCTGACAAGTTTCAGGGCAAATGCCCTGTTTCCACCCCATATGTTGGTAGCTACGCTGTTGTTGTTATTATTTATGAAAGCACTAGTAACATCGAATATTTGTAGCGATTTTAGTGCTGCTTTTCGGGTAACGCGTTCCGGTAAGGAGGAATATTTACGCTGGAATAATATTCCGATAGTGGTCAGAGCTGCCGCAATTATATAATAGGTTTTGATTGGCGTATCTACTATTAAAAATGAAAATAATATCGTCATAAAGGGAACTGCCAATATTACATTGCCAGTAATAAGCGGTCCTAATGACTTTGCAGAGTAATAATACAGCATTGTACCTATCCCGTACGCTATTATACCTAAAAATAATATCGAAAATAGTGTAGATGTGGTAATTGGTACGTTGATACTCGTATGTGTTTGCATCATTATAATCGCTATGGTTATGAAAGAAATTACGTTGAATATCGCTATCGCCCCGGCCGTATCGACATTGTAACGATTCATTATCAATATGGAAATAGAACTGCAAATTGTTGCTAAAAATAGAATCCCGATAAATTGTACTTGTCCTTGATTGAATGTGAACAACGTTCCTCCACTCAGTATTACATATATACCGAGAAAACCTATGAGGGTTGCCGCTATCTGTTTTGCATTAACTTTTTGCTTTAAAACAAATGGTGTCATAAAGGCTACTATTATCACCCAGCTTCTGAATATTATAGAACTTATGGATGGATTCGTACCTAAAGTACCCACACCAAGGAAAATTTGAGTAAATGCATCATTGAACAAACCCGCAATGAGCATTATTGCAAATATTTCTGGTTTTTTAATTATTGAAAGTAGTCCTTTTCCCCCATCTCTGATTACGCATATGAATAATGAAATTATTGATCCAGCAAGAAAACCGTAAAATAATTCTGGAAATATCCCTATTTTGCTTCCGCCGACCTGCAGGAATACCGGCCATAACGATATTTCAATAACCACTATCGCAAGAGCAATAAGGCCTTTATTGGAAACAGTCATGTTTAGAATAATACAACTCTTGTTTAAAAATGTTTTATAATTTTAAAATTGTTTACTGAATTTTCGGAAATTTATACTTAAGTATTAAAACGTTTTCAACAATGGATAGTCATGCAACAAAAAGCAGAATTAACGACAAGGGAAAAAATAATATTGAGAGAAATTAGTATAGATAGTAGAGTAAGCCTTACGAAATTGGCAAAAAGTACAAATTGTTCAATTGTAACAGTTAAAAAATTTCTTGATAAACTTATCGAAAAGTTAGATATAAAGTTTACTTTGGAAATTGATATGGAAAGACTTGGGTTTTCAGATAGACACATACTCACAATAAAATTTAAGCGTCTGCCGGATATGAACCTCATCAAGGCGTTGTTCATTAATGACCCATATGCACAAGATGTATACTTGACAGAAGGGGATTTTGACTTGCTTATTTTTGCAGCAACAGATACACCGATAAATTATACACTCTGGGAAACAAAATTGGCTTCGGATTTGTCGAACTATCTTGTAGATATTCGACCTTCGGAATTCGTATTTCCACAATTGGGTTATGTCCCGTTAAATGAATCATTTGTAAACTTTATACGTGGAGAATTAAAAGTAGATAACGAAGATAAAGAGATACTTAAACTTCTAAATAAAAATGCTAGAATTGGATATAGAGAACTTGGAAAAACGTTAGGACTTAATGAAGATACAATACGGTATAGGATATTTAGGCTTTTGAAAAAAGGTATAATACGAAGATTTACTATTGCAGCGCAAAATTATGGTGATGGATATATTTTAGCTTATGTATTGCGCTATAAGTTTTACAAAAATACCACTAGCAATGCATTTTCACAGATGAGACACCATTATATGACTGAAAATGAAGAACTACCTACATTTAACTCGTTTCAAATGATAGCACCATTAAGTGGTAGTTATAGATCATTTGGTATCGTCTTTAATGAAAATAAGAAAAAGGCTTTTGATGATGGGGTTAAATGGCACAAGACATTACTAAAACAGGAAGAAATTGTGGCTAAACATGCTTTTATAAAAAAAGTATTGAAGGGTTCTTTACCTTTAAGAAATCTTGATGCAAAGGAAAATTATAGATTTATCTGGAAATAACTTTTTGTTTATTTAAAAATCCGAAAAAACAATAAATAAAATTCAGAAAATAAACAAATATATAAATCAGGCAAACCATAATCTTATCACGGGTTGGGACAATGGGATCTGGCAGATGTTTCTATATATCTAACTCATACGCTAGTACAGTTACCCCACCTAGCACGCCTGAATGTCGTGTTTCAACCCGTATTTATGCTGAATAAGGAAT
>JAJYOL010000001.1 GCA_021796225.1 Microcaldota archaeon
AACAGGTTCTTTGGACTGAAAAAGGTCAAAATACATGTGTTTTCCTGCGTTATCGCATACCTCCTGCGATATAAGATGTGATGGTTGGGGTTTGACGAGGTGGTGCAATGTAGATGTCAAGTTCCTAGGCGGAATCTTCTTGATAAGTTTATAAACCTGTTCTTGGTATTACATAGAACTATGGCATTCGGATCCAAGCAGAAAAAACTCTTCGGCTTTCAATCTAAAGGGAAGCATTTCGCGAAGAACAAGAAGCATTCGCTAATATCTGCAGTAATGCCGAATACGCGCAGAAAGACACGCATTGACCGACGTGTGCTATACGCAGCAGGCATCCTCGTTTTAATTGCAATAATCTATATCGGACTTTCCGCAGAAAACAACGTCTATACGATTTCGCATAACAATACGATAACAATAGGCGCAAACAAGAGCATAATAATTCGGGCAAGCGGAACGAGTTCTGAATTCGCGGTTTACTTCGCAGGAATCTCATCTTCAAGTGCATTGATGCTTTTTGGCAAGACCCCTCTCATGTCCAGTCCGATATACGAGAGCGTTATGTCTACGGGCCAAGTGATAAATTTCAGTACGTACGGCAATTCAACTGTCGACATGCAGATCACGCTTGAATCGTCTTCGCCGTCCAAGGCAATTCTCAAATTCACAAGGGTTCCCGAATCGTTCGGTTTGAAAGCCACTTCTCTCGAACTGTTTAATCAAACGACGCAGAAGGTTACCGAACCGGCAACGACCTCTCCTACAACGACTAAAACAACCGTTCTTACGACAACGATACCAAAGCAGACCGGGCTTACAAGCGCGGAAGTAATGCTCGCCGCAAACGAGACAAGCTATGGTATATTGATGAGCAATCTGAACAGTCTGTATGTGAAGGACAAGGGATGCACGGCTCCTGTATACAATTCGACTTACTATCAGCGCTACGGTTCATTGCCTTCAGGACCAAATGCGTTCGCATCGGTGCACGAGACGACCCCATATGGGATAAATTACACGATTAAGCAGGCAAAAGGCGACAACTACAATATAGAATACAGCGCGCAGTCTTATTCCAGCCTTACGGCTGGTCCTATTTTATCGCTGGGTATAAATGCCTCTTCGGGTTCAGTACTGAATGCAACCTTCAAAGGCTTGTTTGCAGGCAGCACATATACACAAGTAGATCAAATCTACGTCTCGCAGAATTCCGTGACAAACTATTGCGGAGCGTATGTTCCGTGACTGAATTATACGCAGACGCGCATCAGGCCGGTTTCTGTTCCTGCTTCCTCTTTTTCTTATCAGCTGGCTTTTCTATCGGTATTGTGAAATAAAAGGTACTGCCTTTTCCCATTACCGACTTCACGCCTATTTTACCGTGATGGAGTCCCACGACTTCCTTGACTATTGAAAGTCCGAGGCCCGTACCGGCGCGCGGCTGCATCGTTAAGTCCTTCCTTGATACTTGATAGAATTTTCTAAACAGCTTTATCCTGTCCTCTTCCTTTATTCCTATTCCGGTATCAGTTATTTCGACTCTTACGTTTTTGCCCTTTCTGAATATGTTTACATATATTCCTCCTTCTTCGGTAAATTTCAGCGCGTTGTCTATCAGATTTACGAACACCTGTATCAGTCTGTTCGGATCTCCGAATACCGTGGGGGTGTCGTAATCTATGTTTATCTTGAATTCCAATCCGGCGTTTTTTGCGCGTTCCGCCAATGCCTTAATGCTTGGATTTTCGGAAATGTCATTGAAGTTTACCTGCTGCATATCCAGTTTTATTTTGCCCGAAGCAAGTTTTGCAACTTCTAGAATCTGCAAAACCAGAAACAGCAATCTGTCGGATTCTCCGCTTATCGTTTCAAGGATGCTTTTCTGTTCTTCTGTAAGATTTCCGAATTCCCCCCCGATAATTATCTTCGAATAGCCTATTATGCTTGTCAGCGGAGTCTTCAAATCGTGCGATATGTTGTATATGAATTGCGTTTTGAGATCGCTTTCCGATTTCAGTCTTTCCCCCTGCTTCTTGAATTCTTCCGCACTTTGCTTGTAGAATTCGATCAATCTTTTCGTTGCAAGCTCCTTTCCATTTATTATAAAACCGCTCAACTTTCCACTCTGATCCGTAAGACTGAGCACACTGGCTTCGACTGGCAGAGGATCACTTTCCTTCTTGTTGACCAGATTGAGCAGCATCGGCGTGACTATCCTGTTTCTTTTGGCGAGCAGCAAGGCCTCGCCGAGCCGTGCCTGGCTTTCCCTATCAATACACAGCGCGCTTATCGGAATGCTGGTAAACTCCCCGCTTTTGTATCCGAGCAGTTTTTCAGCGGCACTGTTTATTTCGGAAACATTGCCCAGCAAATCCATCTTTATTACCATGTCATTGGATATTCCGGTTATCTGATCGACAAGCTTGCGCACGGAGGCGATTGCCTTTTCATAGTCTCTGGAAATTATACACGAAAATCCTCTGCTGTTTTTGTACGATAGAAGTTTTGCGTCTATGAAAATATCATTCCCTGCGCTTAATTTCAATTGTGAAGAGAACTGTTGGTTTTCTGCGTTTGTCATTTTCTGAAGTATCTGTTCTGGTTCTGCAATCAAATCGGCCAATTTTCTTCCGAGTACCGTATCTTCGCTCAATCTGAGGACTTTTTCCACATTTCCGCTTGTCCAAAGAATGCGTGACGTATTGTCCAAAAGCATGAAGACGTCATTTCCTATATCTATCAGTCCTATCTTGTTCTGCAGTTCTTCATTTTCCGTTATGTCCTTTGCCATGACGTGAGACAGCCTGTCGCTGATTCTTGTAGCACTGAGCAGATACACGCGCTTCTGGCTTGCCGATTCCGCTCTGATCGGTTTGCCTTTCAGCAGATTTGCGAGTTCGCCTTCTTCAACGTTGAAGAAGTCCTTCAGCTTCTTTCCTGATATGTCCTTAGTTGAAACATCAGCCATATTCAGCATCCACTTGTTGGCTTTTGCAATGTTGCCCGAATGGTCTATCAACATTTGGGGCATCGCACTGTTGAACGATGCATCAAAATATCTGGCAACGCTGACGCTTCGTTCCTTCTCCAATTTCATGAATGCTTCTATGCTCAGCACCCGGCTGAGAATCGACATTCTGTTTACCATTTCGTCTCCGAAATCGCCTTCCTCCTTGGATAGCATGATAAGGATTCCGAACCTTCTGTTCTCCGCTTCTATAGGCACCAGAATACAGCTTTTATAGCCTGCCCTGTGGAATTCTATGAGCTCGGGGAATGCGGAATACTCGCTGAGCTGATTGTCAACATACGGTTTTCCGGTATTAAGCGACATCTCTTCTGCGGCACTGAGCTTCACATCCTTTCCAAGCGTTTCCTGGATTACTACCTGGTCAAGATTGAGCGCCAGTTTTATCCTCTGTCCTGCCTTTGAAAGCAGGTCGTTTACTCCTGTAGACTCTATCGCAGCCTTTTGTATTTCAGATACGAGCTTTTCCACAGGGGCAAGTTCCAGCATAAAAACACAATACTTATAATATACGTCAACACTTTAAATTGTGCGTATGATTATGGAAGTTGAACGGTTGTTTAACGGAGTATTCCGCATAAGCGGCAAACTTGCCACGGAGAATCTTGCTCCAGGAATAAAGGTTTATGATGAAGAATTGATACGTGACGGGAAAAAAGAATACAGAACATGGAATCCTTATAGGAGCAAGCTCGCTGCTGCCTTGCAAAAAGGGCTCAAACACATGGAAATCAACAGCGGAGACAACGTTCTGTATCTCGGCGCGGCAACCGGTACGACCTGCAGCCACATAAGCGATATAATAGGAGACAATGGCAGCCTGTTCTGCATAGAAATTTCCGAGAGGAGCATGCGCGACCTGTTGAAATTGTGCGAACACCGGGGCAATGTCCTGCCGATGCTTCAGGATGCGCGGAACGTATCCGCTTACGGAAAGGATGTCGGCACCGTTGACGTGATATACGAGGACGTAGCCGCGCCGGACCAGGCGGAGATGCTGCTATACAACAGCGAACTGCTGAAGAAAGGGGGATTGGCGTACGTTGCGATAAAATCACAGAGCATAGACGTATCGAAGGCACCTGCAGAAGTTTACGATGCATTCATCAAGAAAGTATCAAAGAATTTCAAACTGATCGAATCAATCAACATAGAACCGTTTGACCGAATGCACCTCTTCGTTGTTTTAAAGAAACTTTGATACCGGGAAGAAATGGCGCGTATACCTACTATGCCATAATCAATAAATGGTTTCCAGTAAAAGAAAAACCATGCACAGGCTACAGTCCGCGATGGAATACCTCATGACCTACGGATGGGCGATATTAGTCATAGCGGTTGTTCTAGGCGTTCTCTATTCCCTCGGGATATTCAGTCCTTCGAACTTCGCGCCGAAGGCTTCTCCGGGATCATGCCAAGTTTTCAGACCAAATGGGCCCGGGACGGGTTATGACGTTAATCTGGAAGGGACGTGCAGTGGCGAACTGCCGGAGTATGTGGCACAGTTTATTCAAGGTAAAAATTCATGGATTGAACACACTTCCTCAGTACTTCCTAATGGCACTAGTAACGCCACCATAATGGCATGGATAAATCCGGAAGTACTTCAAGGTGGCGGATCATATTCCGGGATTGCCAGAATAGATGGTGAAAGTTCAATACAAGGGAGTGGTCTCCTTTTGTCCATACAGAATGGTAGTGGGAGGCCTTCAATGGCTACATGGTCCAACGATTATGTTCCTTCAACTGGACCTAGTGTAAATTATAATTCATGGAATTTCATTGCTGTAACGGTAAATAACAAAATCGTTACTTTATACTTGAATAATCTGTCCGAAACTGGTACACTCGCTGTGCCGATGTCACTAAAGCAAAATGGGGCTATCAAAAATTTTGCAATAGGTTCTACTGATGATCCAGGCAGGCTTTTTTATGGCTCAATCGCAAATGTACAAATTTACAATACCTCTCTCACAACAAATGATATTACTGCTCTTTATGACGAAGGAATAGGCGGTGCGCCAATCGACATCCAAAACCTTGTTGGGTGGTGGCCGCTCAACGGAAATGCGAACGACTACAGCGGAAACAACAATGACGGTGTGCCTACCAATGTCCTGTTCACCGGTTCGTGGCAGTCGGGATATACTGCTCCTTAAAGGTCTGTGAAAAAATTAATCTGATAATGCAATGCAAGTCTAAATGCAATACTAATTAAATCCTTCCGAGTGCATTATCAAACATGCGTGTAAACAAATATTTGAAGGACATAAAGAACATGCATTTCTCGGAACTAGAGTGCGATTGTTGCGGTTCTCCTGTTTACAGTACGCATCCGGATTCAGGCTCATTCTGTCATTTCTGCGAGGCATTTACCACCACGCTCAAAGGGCAATCGCCGAATCCCGATGCAGTTGTCATATTCAAGGCGCAGTCACTTATGCGTGCAGGAAATCATTCCGCGGCGGCTGACACTCTCGAACAGCTTTCCAAACCTGACGATATACAAACCTTGTTTGGTGCAGGAATGGTTTATTGGGAACTTTCAGATGCAATTTACGGCGCAGTAAACTACACCCTTCCAGGATTTATGGAAAAGAATGCCCTTCAAAGAAATGATGAATTTGACAAAAACAAGTATAATGCAATGCATCTGCTGTCCAAATCAAAATCCCTGTTGTTCGAATTGCTTTACAACGCAAAGCATGAAGGCACAAACGTACTACCATCCGTGCAATATCTCGTATTCGCAGCGCAGATGAAACTCCATAGGAGGCTTGATGCTGAACAGTCACTTAAGATCATGCTCTCCGCATCAAAGGATTCACTAACATCCCACTATTCTTCAATGGTTTATCATGTAGATACTGAAGGAGAAAAAGCAGATACGTACATAAACAGCGTATCATCGGTAAACGAGATAAATGCGTTGTTCTATCTTGCACGAAATCTCATAAAGAAACATAACGTTCCCGAAGCCCGCAAGGTCCTCGAATCTCTGGTTTCCATGGTATACATGCCAAAAGCACTGACACTGCTCGGAAAGATACAAGATTTAGAAGACAAGATAAGACTTTAGACTGTTGGATTTAAGGATCCACTCGGTAACGCAAAACGGAGGCAAACGATATTAACCGCAATCGCAATTATATGTTGATACGTATATGTAAGAAAGATGTGGTTATAACGGACTGTCCAAGAGCCTACAAATTCAGAATCTATCCCGATGCAGCAAGGCAGGGAGAGATAGACGAGAGACTAACTCTTGCGCAGCAGTTCTACAATAAACTTCTTGAGAAATCGATTCAATCATATAAGAACGGCAATCACAAAGTATCAATGGCGCAATTCAACAGATTCGTAAAGGAGGTAATATCGGAGGACAAGAAATTCCTGAAACTCTATTCGCAGACAAGATGCGAGATAGAATACAGGCTTATGAAGGCATACCAGAACTTCTTCAGGAGAATCAAGGAAGGGAACAAGAAGGCAGGTTTCCCAAGATTCAGGTCAAGAGACAGATACAAGTCAATAACTTATCCACAGGACAACGGTTCCTTCTCAATTCACAAAGGAAGGCTCAGGGTTTCAAGGATAGGGACTATGCCGATAGAATTGCACAGGCCAATAAAAGGCAAAATAAAGACGCTTTCAATCAAGAGGGATGCCGATAAGTATTACGCAATTTTCACTGCTATGACTGAAATCAAGATTCCAGAAGTGGAAAATTCAAATCCGGTAGGAATAGACCTGGGGCTAAATTCATTCATCGCACTTTCTGACGGAACAAAGATAGAAAAACCGAAGTTCATGCAACAAAAGAGAAAGAGGATTGCCATCTGGCAAAAAAGAGTTGCAAGAAGAGATAGGGGTTCGAAGAGACGGGAGAAGGCAAAGGCAGGTCTCCGGAAGGCGTACGAACACATAACAAACCAATCGGATGACTATCTGCACAAGTTGTCGAAAACACTGGTGACCTCAGGATACACTTCATTCGCAGTAGAAGACCTTCAAATTCAGAATATGGTAAAGAATCACAGGTTGGCAGGTGCGATTCATGACGCTTCATGGAACAGGTTCATCCAACTGCTCTCATACAAGGCTGAAAGTGCTGGTTTGAGTGTAGTCAAAGTGGATGCAAGGAACACCTCAAAGGAATGCAGTAATTGTGGCAACATCCAAGATATGCCACTCTCGGAGAGGACATACAACTGCCAGAGATGCGGAATGTCAAAAGACAGAGATATAAACGCATCGATAAACATATTGCATAGGGCAACTACCCTCGGACAGAGGGAAGGTCACGCTCAGGGAGAGAATGTAAGACCTCAACAGGAGGCAGTTCTCGAAGAACTGAGAACCGATAAAACACATCCTTTGCGGGATGCAGTGATTGCATGAATGCAGAGGAAGCCCACACCGTTTACGGGTGGGAGGATGTCACACTCCATATCGCATGTATGTAACGCGCAATTAGATCGGTGGATATCATGGCAGGCATTCCTGAAAACAAACGCGCATTTCTTTCAAATGGGCTGACTTCCGCGATAGAACTTTCCGGCTCTATCGATTGGTTTCCTTGTCCGCGTTTCGATTCCCCCTCTTTATTCAGTAAAATACTTGATGAAAAATCCGGGGGGAAGTTCTCAATCCGTCCGGAACAGGAATATTCCGTTGAGAGCGTATATCTCCCAAAGACTCTTGCACTGGAAAGCACCTTTACAACAAAGGACGGGAAATTGAAACTTACGGATTTTATGCCAATAGGCGTGCCTTCGATAATTCGGATGTTTGAATCAGAAATTCCTTTCATAGCGGAAATAGATCCTATCTTCGACAATGCCATGACACGCCCATCCATTGAGGAGTTGGAACAGGGTTACGTATTCAAAAATTACAAAACGTCAGAAAGTTTTGAGGTCCGCTTTACCGGAAACTATGAGATATTAGGGCGGGGTCTCGTAAGATTTCTTCCCGGAAATGGGCACATACTCTCCATATATTTCAAAAACTTCAAATACGGCCTTTTCAGCAAGAAGGGTTTCGTATATCCATTTCCAAAAGAGGCTCTTGGGATAACCACGGAATATTGGGAGAGCCAGGTATCTGCAGCACGCGACGTGAAAAATTTTACGGATGCGTATTACAGGTCTATAGCTGTAATGATAGGGCTCATGTATTTTCCATCGGGCGGAATTATAGCGGCTCCAACCTCATCGATACCGGAAATAATCGGGCAGAGCAGGAATTGGGACTACCGTTACGTGTGGGTAAGGGATTCTGCATATGCGATAGAGGCTCTTGCAAATGCGGGTCTTGTATCGAAAGCTTCCAGAATACTTAATTTTCTGATAAGCGTTCTCGACCCATCATCAAAGAGCTTTGATCATCCTCTTTTTCAGATAGACGGCACCGCCCCCCCCTCCAGAGGAAGAATTGGGATGGCTGCAGGGATACAAATCGTCAAGACCCGTACGCATCGGCAATGCGGCATATCAGCAGGTCCAAATGGATTGCGAAGGAGCGTTCATCGACGCTTTGCATACGTATGTGGCTAAAACACAGGATTTCAATTATCTTAAAGAGAACATGTGGGCCGTGCATTCGATAGCGAAATGGACGGAATCGTCATGGAAATTGGACGGTACTTCATTATGGGAAGAACGCGAAGTAGGCAGGCATTACGTTCATTCGAAGGTCATGTGCTGGGTGTCCATGGACAGGGCGGCAAAAATGGCGCAAATGCTGGAAAACAACACTGAAGCTGCCAAATGGCACGCGGAAGCCGACAAAATAAAGAAAGACATTTTGGAAAAAGGGATCTCGAAGACGCATGGCGGATTTACCAAATATTATGACGGAGAAGAAACGGATTCATCCCTGCTTCTGCTTCCCCTCTACGGATTTGTCGATGCAAATGATCCTGTATTTTCAAAAACGCTGCGTCAGATAGAAAAGGAATTGATTACAAAGGAAGGGCTCATGATTCGATACAAATCCGACATGATGGGCAGCATAGTAAACCCGTTTACGCTTCTGAACGCATGGCTGGCAAGAGTCTACATAAAACGTGGCGAAATCGACAAGGCTAAGGCAACAATAGACACCATGCTGAGTTATGCCAACGATCTGCTCCTTTTTGCAGAGCATGTAAATGCCGAGACAAGGGAACCTCTTGGGAATTTCCCGCAACTCTTTCCACATGCTGGTTTAGTACAGGCAATACTTGAATACGAGGATGCAGTTTCCTCTAAAAAGTAGTCAACCCTTTATTACTGCTATTGGTTCGTTTCGCGATACGGGCGCGGCAAGATTTGCCCTTTCCACTACGCCTATCACACTGTCAATGTCCTTGTAAGTCCACTCGGATTCTTCGCTTACCAGCTTGCGGGTGCGTATCCTTATCTCAATGCCTTTTTTGCTCAACGAATCGAATGTCGCCGATGCCGGTATTTCCCTCAATGCCTGGTGCCTTGACATGACTCTTCCGGCACCGTGGCATGCGGATCCCAGCGTTTCTTCCATCGAGCCTTCCTTTCCGCAGAGAACATAACTTGCCGTGCCCATGCTTCCCGGTATGATTACCGGCTGTCCGAAATCGCGGAAAGCTTTCGGAACTTCCTTCATGTTCTTCGGGAATGCTCGTGTGGCGCCTTTTCTATGGACGTACAGCTTCATTTTCTTTCCATTTACCGTATGCTCCTCAAGCTTCACTATATTGTGCGCCACGTCGTATAAAACCTCCATGCCCATCGAATCGGAGCTCTTTTCGAATACTTCTTTAAAGCTGGTTCTTATCGAATTTGTTATAATCTGCCTGCTTGTAAATGCGAAATTGACTGCGCATTTCATCGCTTTAAGATAATCTTCAGCTTCCTTATCCTCTATTCTGGCATAGCTCAGTTCTCTGTCCACGAGCGTTATCCCCTTTCTCTTTTGATATTCGTCAAGAAGTCTCACATAATCGCTGCATATTTGGTGCCCGAATCCGCGCGATCCCGTATGCACCATGACAACCATCTGCCCTTCATAAAGACCGAAGGCCTTTGCGGTTTTTTTGTCAAAAACCTTCCCTATCCGTTGCACTTCCAGAAAATGATTTCCCGCTCCCAGGGTTCCGAGCTCAGTGAGCCCTCTCTTCCTTGCCATCTGACTTACGCTTGAAATATCCGCGCCTTCCATAGCTCCGTTTTCTTCAGTATGTTCAATATCCTTGTCAATGCCGTATCCCTTTTCCACTATATAACCGGCTCCTTCTTCGACGACTTTTTTCAAATCCGATTCCGTCAATCCTATTCTCAGTCTGCTGCCGACGCCGCTCGGTATGTTCTTGAACAATGCATCAGAAAGCTGTGCGATTTTCGGCCTTATTTCCTTTTCATCAAGATTGGTTTTTATTAGACGTACTCCGCAATTAATGTCAAAACCGACGGCTCCGGGAGAGACTATCCCCTCATTAGCGTCGAAACCGACGACTCCCCCTATGGGGAATCCGTATCCTTCATGCCCGTCAGGCATTACCATGACGTCCCCGGCTATTCCCGGGAGAGTTGCCGCATTCCGCGCCTGCATTAGCGTATGGTCCCTTTTCATCTTTTCAAGCATCTGGTCGTCGGTATAAATGGTCACGTTGGTCTTCATTCCAAGCGATTCGTCCTTCTCTATCCTGAACTTTACGTCGTTAATCTTTTTGATCTCCATCCGCTCACTGGCACTGTTATATCGACATTAGGTGCGAAAAATAACATAAACTATAAATATAAGTTAAGTTAACATATAGAAGGGGTTCAAGTCTTTTAATAATATGTGTTAGATAATTAATGGATGTTGCAGGGGTGGCGGAGCCTGGTCAAACGCGGCAGACTCAAGATCTGCTGGCTTAGGCCTGCGGGAGTTCAAAGCATTTGAACAAATCTCTCCCCCTGCACATCTATATAAACGTGATAATATGGCAGCAAAATCAAAAACTCACCAAAAGGCAAACAGGACTGGGAAGGTCTCAAGGGCAGCATCAAAGACGAGCATATCGAGAACAAGCCCTTCAAGACAGAGACCGCAGCATTCACCTAAGAAGGCAAAGATGAAGGACAGAGTAATGCTTGACATACCTCATTACCCGCAGACCGAGGATTTCACGAGCTCGGCGGCATGCGCCATGATGGTATTGAAGTTCATAAACAACAATTTCCCATTCAAAAAGGACAACGAATACGATATCTGGCAGGAAGCCGTAAACGGGAGCGTATGGCACGGATCAAAATACGGGCTTGCATATGCATTGGCAAAGCGCGGTGCGGATGCTAAGATAATCAGCAATACGAAGGACGAAGGATACGATAAGAAGCTCGCAGTTTATGAAAACATAAATCTCGATACGCTTACCGCATCATACAACGAAATAAAGCAGAAATCGGAAGCGCACAACGTCGGGGAGGAACACAGCATAGTGACCATAAATTCGATAAAGAAGGCATTGTCGTCCAACAACATACCTATAGTGCTCATAGATGCGAATACGATAAACCCCTACATGGATTCATCGCCGCACTGGGTTGTCGTAAAGGGCTATGACAAGGATGCATTCTACATAAATGATCCTTATTCGGACAATACGATAACGCTTGATCCTGAAATATTCAAGTCCTCTCTCGGGTTTGACAACAACTATCACATGATACTTGTAAATTCGAGATCGAGAGGCGGCGGAAGAAAGTAACGCTTCTCCACACTCAAATTTCGCCGGGTGCGCATCAAATGCGTGATGAGAAGATAATAAAGGAAATTGCGTCGGAGAGGATTACCCGGCTCATAGAGCTCTCCGAAAAAACGTATCTTTCAAAGAATCCCGATCCCATATTATGCAAGAGATACGTCGCGTTGGCACGTGAAATCGGTTCGCACTACAAGATACGCATACCGCGTTCCGAAAAACTCAAATTCTGCAAAAAATGCGATTCTGTGCTCATTCCAGGAAGGAATTGTACGGTAAGGCTTTCCAAAGCGTCGGCAATATACAAATGCGATTGTGGGAACGAAACGCGTTTTTTCTACGGCAGAAAGGGCAAACATTCAGACAAATAGCTATTCTACTCCTAATTTATGGAGCAGACCTGTAAGAAACTGCGGAAGCGCCTCTGGCTTTCCAAGCGTTATTACGGTCTTTTCGGTTTCTATCGGATTTTTCGTGAGCACTCCTCTGTACAGGGTAGCAAGCCTTCTCGATTCCTCATCTTTAGGCGCGGCTATCTTCAAATCCGTTATAATGTTGGCACGGGCGAGTATCTTAATCGCATTTCCAACTCCTGCCACAATCTTTCCCCCTTCGTAGAAATGCCTTACGATATCAAGCAGAGGCCTGTAATCATACATCTGATACTGGTCAATTCCGGGACCGTCGGCAAGAAATATCCCGTCAAAATCGACCGTCCGCACCATGTCCACGTTCAATGCCTGATGAACGACCGCACCATGATAGCCGTGGCACATCGTTCCCTTATCCGGGCTGACTATTACCGGCTCTATGTGCCATTTTTGCAGGAAATCACGCACCGCGACAACAGTTTCGTCCCTGAATCCCTTATGCGGTATTACAAGTGCTATCCTCATGACTTACCTTCGGATAAAACAAATAAAAATGTGCGCCCGCATTTCCATTGCACGTGAAATTGCGGTTCATACCTTTTCGTGGTCGACTCCTGCATCGTTCAGAGACTTCAGCACTTCATTCCTTGCCGCAACGTTAAGGCTCTTCCATTCTATCACGGCAAGATCCAAATCCTTGGTTTTTTCTATCGCTTGCGATATCATGTGGAAATTGCCGCTTCCATCCTGATTGAACATCGCATATTTCGGAAACATGTATGAAAATGCGTATCCCTTTTCCTTTGCCAACTTGGAGAACTTTTCCGGATAGTGATTGCTCCCAATGCCTATGACTATCTTCTCAGAATCCGTTTTTCCATCGGCGATATCCAAAGCCGTTTCATACGCGGCAGATCCGACACGCTCCGCAAGTTCGTTATTATTTATTATATCATCGGAACCTCCGAGTTCGGCGAAGAATGAAGGAACGTTCAGCAACGGGCCGTGATGCGTAGCTTCATACACCTTCTCCATGTCGGCGTCTATTCCATTGAGCCTGCGAAGCATCATAAGCATCTGCTCTGGCGCCGATGCAGACAGCATGTGCGGTTTGCCGCCAAGTTCGTTTCTGTCATTCCAATTGCCAAGAGAATGTGTCGTAAGGGCGGGTATCCCTTTCGCACTCTTGTGTTTGCTCAGAAAAATGGCAAGGTTCACCCTCAATTCATCCGCTCCGGTAAATTTCCAGGATTCCGTGTCTATGATGAATAGGGACAGGTTTCCGATGGAAAAGGCTTCCTTAACGTGATCCACTTTTATCTCTGTTTCTGAAAATCCGTACTCTTTTACAATGTATCTTGCCATATTGGATGAGGCAACATCCTTAACGGAACTTATCATTCCAACATCCATAAAATCAACAGCACATCGGTAAAAAGTCACATATTAATACTTTCTGTTGCCTTATATCTCATCGGTTATCTATTTAGTTGTAGTGGTTGCATGTTTGAGATTAAATTGGACAACGCAAAGTATTGGAGGGACTGCATAGGAGCGATCGGCAGCTTGATAGATGAGGGTCTGTTCAACATATCAAAGGACGGAATAAGCCTTAAGGCAATGGACCCGTCAAGCATAAGCATGGTTTCGTTCACTATGCCTGGAAAGACATTTTCAAAGTTCGATATAGAGAAGAATGCCTCTGTAGGGATAAACCTTGAGAACATGGGCAAGATCCTTTCAAGAACGAGAGACGACGAATCTCTCGTGATAAAGGATGCCGAAGGAAAGCTTACACTTGAATTTATAGGGTCAAACAGCAGAAGGAGATACAAGCTTCCGCTTATAGAAGTTAAGAAGAGCGTAGAAAAGGAACCGAGCGTAGAATTCGATGCGCATATCGACATAAGCGGGGATCCGCTCAAGGACATTCTCAAAGACGCGAGCCTTCTTTCGTCTTATATCGCATTCAAGGCAGCGAAGGATCAGTTTACCACAAGCGCTCACGGCGATTCCGGCGAGCTTGAGGAACTGCACAGCAAGGACGGCAGCATAATGAGGAAAATCGATGCATCAAAGAATGCGGATGCCGTATTCAATCTCGAATTTCTTGAGAATATGGTCAAGTCGTGCCCTGCAGGCAATGTCGTATCCCTTTCAATGAAGTCAAACGAGCCGCTCAAGCTGAGCTACAAGATAGGCGATTCGGAAATCATATACTATCTTGCACCTTACATGGAGGACTGAATGGAAGAAGAATCTTCAAACGGCGAAAACGGGAACGTAAGGAGAAGGATAGAGAAGGACATATCCATCTTTTCCTCAAACATAAAGCTGATAAGAAACGCAGATCTCACTCCTATAGAGCAGCATGTGGTCGAGCTTTCCGAAATGTATGCGAAGGATTCGGAATCATGGCTCGAAAAGGGCGATTACTATACGTCATTTTCAAGCATATCATATGCGCACGGCCTTCTCGATTCGATATTGAAGATCAAAGGGATGTCCGAGTGAGACGATGGCCGAATATACCGAAGGCAAAGCCGTTATCAAACAGGACAAGGGGGTATTCCTCAATCCGAACATGCATGCACTGCGCGACATCTCCGTTCTTTTCCTGAAACACGCAGCGGAGAAAGACGCAAAGCTTCTCGATGCGACTTCCGCTACCGGAATACGTGGCATAAGGTATTCGCTAGAAGCCGGGATACGCGACATTACGCTGATAGACATAAACGAATCCGCTTACAAATCATCCAAGCAAAACCTTAAAACCAACAAAATAAAAGCGGTTTTGCTCAATCAAAGCCTCGAACATTTCGTTTCCTCAACCGAAGAGAAGTTCGACATCATAGATCTGGATCCCTTCGGCACTCCCGTACCTTACGTAAACGATGCGATGAAGATTGCGTCAGGCAACGCTATTCTCATGGTTACCGCAACCGATACCGCGGTGCTCTGCGGTGCGCATTCTAACGCATGCCTTAAATTGTACGGGGCGAAACCGTTGCATAACGAACTGTGCAAAGAAGCCGGAATAAGAATACTGATAGGATTCATCGCAAGAGTCGCTGCGCAATTCAACAAAGGCATTTCCGTGATGCTCAGCGTCTCCGATTTGCACTACATGCGCGTTTTCATAAGACTGCTGCCAGGCGCATCAAACGCGGTGGCATCTGTGAAATCAAGCGGCTTCGTAGCATTCTGCCCCTCCTGCCGCAGTTTCGAGACTGTCGAAGGATTGGTTTCCACGCTCAAAAAGGAATGCAGATATTGTGGGGCGAAGCGCGAAATGGCCGGACCTATGTGGCTGAAAGGAATATATGACAAGGCTCTCGTGAAGAAGATGCTTTCCGATCCTAAAGGCATGTCTGAAAAGGCCTTGGAGCAGCTTGAAACCATCCTAAACGAGCCTGACTCCCCGTTCTTCTACTCCGTCTCAATGCTTACCAAAATGTTGCGGAAGAGCTCCATATCTCCGAGGACAGTTATCTCAAAGCTCTCGGAGCAGGGATACCGCGCTGCCGGCACGCAGTTCGGCAAGGACTGTGTAAAGACCGATGCCGCCTTGGAAGACGTCCTATCCGCTTTAAGTTGATGCATTCTACCAGATACTTTATCCAAATATTGTTAAAATATGCTAATTTCCAAGCCTAAAACGTATTAATATTACATATTAAGTGCTTAATACGATACATTATTACCATAAGGCATATATATCAGCAAACCTCCATATAAACTTGACAGTGAAGGAAAGTGGGGGTATAAAATGGGGGACTATAAACAAATAGGATTTGGTTCCTTCGGTGGCCCTCTGGGCTTCCAGGAATCCGGACCGTCTGCGCCTGCAGAACTGCACGCAGACATGGAGGAAAAGGATCTGAGGTACCTTGTCGAGAACAGTTGCATATCATGCAACCATCCCTTGCAAAAGGGCTCGATAAAGATAGTACCTCCCAGCTACATACAGGAACGCGACCCTTATGTCAGAAAGGGGCTTGTCGGGAAGAGAATGATGTGTGTTTCCTGCTACAATAATGTAGGGGTAACACGCAGAAACAAGGCGAGAATCAAGTCCGCAGGCATGGGCCGCAGACAGGTGCACCCTCTCATAAGGGAAGCACTCAACTCATTCCTGTTTGAGAAGTTTTGATCTCCGATGGCAAGCTGTTCGGTGCATTGTCGCCGTTTCCGGTCGCACCGCCCGCTGTCAGCATGTCGCCTTTGGATCTGAGCCATCTTCTGCTCTCAGCATAGCTTGGCATGTTTATTTCTACCATCTTCCAGAACCGTTTTCCATGGTTGCGTATGTAGTAGTGGCACAGCTCGTGCACTATCACATAATCCATGACGTGCGCAGGCGCAGTAAGCAGTTTAACATTCAACATCAACGTGCCTGTTTTCGGGGAATAACTTCCCCATCTGGATACGAGATTCTTGATCCTCACTTTTGAAACCTTGGAATTCAGCGACTGGGCATTCAATTCGTTTATCCTTTTCGTAACCGAAGGAATGCTTACCCGTTCCATCAATTTTATTATCCGCGTTTCCACCGCTTTTTCCTCGCGGTTTCCGGAAAGGGAATTCGCCAACGAGATTCTAAACTCATTTCCGTAAACTCTGGCCGTCGTTCTGGTCCGTTCGGGATCCTTGTTCATCCTTATTACGTATTCGGTGCCGAGCACGTTTACAACATGTCCGTCATTAAATGCGGGTTTCTGCCTTTGGAATCTTTCCGGATGCTTTTCCAGCGCTTTCTGCATTCTCGCAACAAGATTTCCAAGCATTCTTGCGCTTTCACTCCTGTTCATCCAGCGTGGCATGCGTATAACTATCACGCCGTCGCGCACCGTCGCGCTTCCGCTCCTTTTGTTAAGGTATTTTACCACTACGGGGTATTCTTTTCCGTTGACTATTACCCTTTCGTTTCCTCCGAAGCGCATAACCTATTAATATCTTGAACTTTTTATAAAACATAACTAACGGTGCAGTATATGGATGTAATAGAATGGATAGGGCATGCGAGTTTTATTTTCAGGACGAACGGGCAGGTTATATACGTAGATCCGTTCAGGCTTACCACGGCAGTTGAACATGCCGACATTATTCTGATAACGCATCCGCACTTCGATCACATGAGCGTAGACGACATAAAGAAGATTGCCGATGAGAATACGGAAATATTTATTCCGGAGGACAGCGTGTCAAAAATCCCAATCGGTAAAGTACGTGCAGTTAAGCCTAATTCGAAATACGCATCGAACGGCGTCAATTTCAATACGGTGCCTGCTTACAACAATGTAAAAGAGCGACTAGATAAGCATCCCAAAAAGAACGGCTGGGTTGGTTATATAGTCGAAGTGGAAGGCAAGAAGATATACCATGCTGGAGATACCGATTTCATAGACGAGATGAAGGGCCTGAAGGCGGATACCGCGCTTCTTCCAATTGGCGGAACGTATACCATGGATGTCGAGCAGGCGTCGGATGCGGCAAATGCGATGGAATTGAACCGGGCCGTCCCGATGCATTACAAGGCATTGCTTGGAAAGGAAGGCGCCGCTGTCGCGGAGAAAAAGTTTCTACAACGCGCCAGAAATTCATCCATCATTAAACAGATTCAGGAAGAATCTTTTTCTTTCTGATACTCGAAAATTTTCCTTGCCGTTTCGAGAATTTTTTGCGGAGGCATCTTGAACAGCCGTTCTTCGCCGTTTTCAAGGTTTGACGAGAGCTTTTGAATGTCATTCCTATCGAGTCCCAGGCTCTTTCGTGAATCCTCAATGGCATTTTTCAGCCTTTTTTTCTTATGCTGCATCAACGCCCCTATTATCACTGACTCGCGCGCTGTCATCCCGGAACTTAACGGCTTTATGTAAATTATTGTCGAATCCACTTTCGGAATGGGCCTGAAATTCCCTCTTGAAACTTCATATATTTTTGTGACGCGGAATGAAAGTGACGTTATCACGCTTAATTTCGAATAATCGCGCGTATTCTCCTTTGCAAGCATATGGTCCACGAATTCCTTCTGTAGACAAAGTACGGCCTGCATGTTTCTGTCAGAAAGCCATCCTATTACCTTTCCGGATATGGAATAGGGCACGTTGGATATTACTATGTCCGTATCCTTAAGCAAAACTTCCTCATCGGTTGCGTCTAGAAAATCTTTGTTGATAAGTACAAGTTTCTTCGAATGCAATGTCGATTTGAGTTCGCGATACAGTCGTCTGTCTTTCTCTACGGCAACTACCTTTTTTGCAAGTTTGCAAAGTTCTTCGGTAAGAATTCCCGGCCCCGGACCTATCTCGAGCACATGCTTGTCCCTCGCATGCTCTGCTTCCATCTTCGCAATGTCCTTGTTTATGAGAAATATCTGTCCCATCCTATGTGTCCGTCTGTCAGTCATAACAAGGGTTTCCCTTTTCTGTTTAAATAATCTTTTCATTTATGCCCTTTAATCTGTGTTTTCAACCGACAACATCTTTATTTACTTTTCACTGTATGGTACTCATGAAGATCATGAAAGTGCGTGTATTACGTTTCAAAAGCAATACCTTAACCAAACTCCAATCGGCAATGGAGTATCTGATGACTTACGGGTGGGCAATACTAGTCATTGCGGTTGTTCTAGGCGTTCTCTATTCCCTCGGGATATTCAGTCCTTCAAACTTCGCACCTAAGGCGTCTCCTGGTTCATGTCAGATATTTCGACCGAATGGTCCTGGAACGAATTACGATATAAATCTCGAAGGAACGTGCAGCGGCGAACTGCCGGAATATACCGCTCAGTTTAACGGTGCCAGCGCTTACATATCGTTGTCTTCCTCCGCTCCATCAAAAAGCTATACGCAACTAAGTGTTTCCGCATGGGTTACTAAACCTGCAGACACGTCAAGAAATGAAATTCTGAATTTTTTCGGTTTTTATTTTAATGTGCAGCAAGGAAATGAAGCATGCCTTTACGTAAATAATATCAATACAGGATATTTGTGTTCAACTCCTTCCTTAATATCAGGATATAATTTCCTTACAGCAACACTAAACGGCAGTACCGAAACCGTTTATGTGAACGGCAAGCTTTCCAATACTACAACTGTTTCAGGGACCGGATCTGGGGTTCTTGGGGGAACGGTTGGCGTATGTTCCTATTGCGGAAATACGGATTATTTCGACGGGCAAATAGCAAACATACAATTTTACAATGCCTCACTAAATCAGAACAGCATAACCGCCCTTTACGATGAAGGCATAGGCGGTGCACCTGTTGACATTCAGAATCTCGTAGACTGGTGGCCGCTGAACGGAAATGCGAACGACTACAGCGGAAACAACAATGACGGTGTACCTACCAATGTACTATTCACTGGATCGTGGCAGTCAGGATATACGTCACCATGAGGTAGAAATTTACAGGTTAACTGATTTTTCGACAAATAAGAGAATCGACTTCAACCGCACTATTTATATATACCGGGTTCATTAAAAGAGTATGAACTTTAGATTGCTATTTACGACATTTTCTATCAGTTTGTCCCTGATCAGCATACTCCTGTTTGCGCAGGGGGTTGCAATATGCAGTCAAATAGCCTCAATCCCAATCATATCGGTAATTTTTGGTGCAGTATTTCTACTGCTCTTCATATTATTACTGATGAGAAGCAACGGAAATCAAAATAAGACATTAAAGATGGCGTCATTCGTTTTCTTGGGATTAGCAATACTGTCTTTTCTTATGATTATCTTCGGACCATTTGTTATCGGCATGCTCGTGCCTTCAGCAGTCGGCGCGTGCTAAATGTCCTCTTGATAAAACTGGGCAAATCGACAGATTTCAATTTATCCAGCAAAGCCACGCAGCAATCCGGATATACCCCTCCATAAACGGCAATTGTAAAATTTATTAATGTTGAATACGAACGTAAGGTTACTGGTCCTATGTTAGTCATTAGCGGTTCCGCGGATACGGGAATAGGGGAAAATATTGCGAAATCCTTGGGCGCCGAATATTTATCTTCAAGTTTCAAGACGTTTCCAGATGGAGAAATGCTTGTACGGGCCGATTGCGATGCCAAGAATGAAGATGTCGTAATAGTGCAATCTACATATGCCCCACAGGACAGGCATCTCATGGAATTATTCTTCCTATCCCAATCCATTCTGAAGCAAAAACCGTTGAGCATTACGGCTGTGGTGCCATATCTCGCGTATTTGCGCCAGGACAAGCCTTTCACTCCAGGGGAATCTGTAAGTGCGGAAGCGGTATTGGATTTACTATATTCCGCTGGGATATCGAATCTTGTTGTTGTGCAGCCGCACAAACTCGAAACGTTGGAAAAATTTAAAGGAAAATCAAAAGCCGTATTGCCTGTCAAGTCCCTAATGGATTATGCATTAAGGGAAATAGAAAATCCGTATCTGCTTGCACCAGACAAGGGGAGTTTTCCATTTGCAAAGGAAGCGGCGAAGCTTTTGAATTGCGATTGCACTTTCATAGACAAGGAACGTAACATTTCCACCGGAGAAGTATCCATAAAAAACGCGCCTGCCGAAAGATTTGACGGCAAGAACGTAATAATATTTGACGACATGATAAGTACGGGGGGCACTACCGCACAGGCAGCCAAGTTTGCATATTCGCGTGGTGCATCCGATGTTATTGCAATAGCCGTTCATCTTCTGATGTCCGGTAATGCATTCGCAACTCTTAGGGAATCAGGCATATCGGGGATATACGGTGCAAATACCATACCTGCTCCGAATACATATCAGATTGACGTATCTGAAGAAATAGCATCTGCAGTGCGCAGCTTGATCTAACACTGCCGTTATCTGTCTTTCAACTGGCTCTTAAGTTTTGACAATAGCGAAGAATATCTCACGTGTCTGCCTTTAAGTTTTGTCACTCTGGCATTTTTGCCGCTGAGTTTATGGTTAAGATTTCTTATCTCGCCTTTCCTGAAGAGTCTGCTTATGAAACTTGCATTATGCATTGCAATTTCGTTGTATAATCTTTCCATCGAACCGTTTTCCGTATCGATGCGCTTCTCGTATCTTTTCTGCCTGTTTTCCAGGTTGTCAAAAAGCACGTTTGTATAGTACACTACGGACTGCAAGTTCTTTGCCTTCCTTGCAAGCCCTATCATCAATAAATTGGTAAGGTCATATCCGATCATGTGGGAATAGCCGAGTGCAATGGTTTCCAGATGGGCAAGGTACGCCTTAACATCGCCTTTGTCCATGCTTGCCGTATTCGAAGCCACAAGCGGCATTGCGGATATTTCATAGTCAAGGCTGTCAAGTATGCTTTTCATGTTGTTTGCATGCAAGTCAAGTTGCCAGAGCAGCTGCTTGTCCTCCCCTCTTGTCTTCGTGTCCCCGTGCCACGTCTCACGTATCACATTCTTGAGTATACCAGCTTCGAAAGTTTCCGATGGAATCCTCTCCCGCTGACTCTCCACCCTATCTTTTTTCGTTGACAATGTCGCCAAGAACGCCCCCTACAGAGAAATGAATACCATATCCTTTCTATCATCAAATTTAAAAAGACCACGCTTATCTATGTCTACTATCTGTCCTTCTTTTAACCGTGATGCAAATCCTTCAATTAATCCATCAATTTCCGTTATGCCGTTGCTATTCGGTTTTTCACCGTCAAGAAGATCCGATATAATAAGCAATTTGCATTTGACTGCGCTTTGTTTTTCCATCCATGCCACGCGCGGCGGAGTTGTCGGTTCGGTGCCTTTGTATTCCGCTGAAACGTTATCTGTTCCAGATTTTTCCACCTGCACGTTGAATGCATCCTTTAACCGAATAAGCGATCCTACGGTAAGATTCTTCTGTTCGTTTTTATCAACATACACCGAATCGGTTATCACGTACTTTCTTTCTTCGTTTCCATTGCGATTGGCTTTCATAGTTACCTCAACGCCTTCCTTCCCTGTCCCGGAAACACGCATTTCTACGGGATTTTCCATGAAGAACAACCGTATCGCATCTCCTTCGACGATTCGCCTGTTGATATCAAGGAGTTTTTGCAGGCTGACTTTTGTGTTCGCCTTTCCCATTCCGAAACTGAGTGCAAATTCCCTTATGGCTTCTGGTCTTATCCCCCGTCTCCGGAGTGCCGATACCGTGATGAGGCGCGGGTCGTCATAGTTCTTTATCACCCCTTCGTCTATCATCGCATTCAGCGTCCTTTTCGAAGTGACATTGTTAAGTATTTCAAGTCTTGAGATGGTGTGCACTCTCGGTTTTCTGAGAGCAAGCATATCGAGTATCCTATCATAAAGTTCGTCACGCAGTTCGTATTCCTTGCTGCGTATTATATCCGTCATGCCGTTAAGCGAATCCATTATCGGCGTGCTGAAGTTGTATGTTGGCCATACCCTGTATTTTTCCCCCTGTCTGTAATGTTTGCCTTCCTTTATTCGGAACAATGTCGGATCCCTCATCACCGTGTTCAAGGATTTCATATCCCCATTCAATCTTACTATCGCGCCTTCCTTTATCGCTCCATTAAGCATGTCTTTCCACATTGCAATGCTGGCATCCGTGCCTTGTGTTTTGTGCACGCACCCGATGCCCTTTTCCCTGCCTTTCTTTATTTCATCGGCACTGCAGTTGCACACGTACGCGTTTCCTTCGCGCATTGCCGTCTCGGCAAATCCGTACATTTTCTCAACGCTGTCACTGGCGTAGCACTCGGAATCAAAAGTTATACCGAGCCATTTCAGGTCACGCTTTATCGCGTCAACGAATTCCTGCCGTTCCTTTTCTGGATTCGTATCGTCAAAGAAAAGAACCATTTTTCCGTCGTACTTGTCCGTCAGTTCACGTTCAAGGAACGCGGCCTTTGTATGCCCTATATGCATATATCCATTCGGTTCCGGGGGAAATCTCGTAGTAAATTCGCCCATGACCGCTTCTGCAATCGATATGTTGGGTTTTGCAGTCTTCTCGGCCTTTTCCTTTGCTGCAACATCGAATTCATCCGCGTATTTGCCGTATTCCTCCCCTAGTTTTTCCTTAGAATATGCATTTACCTCCGCAACAATTTCGTTAACTTCGCGTGCGAATTCCTTCATGGAGTTTTTAAGTTCCGGCTTTTCTGAAAGCACCTTGCTTATGACGGTTCCAGCGCGGGCCGTTCCGTAATCCCTTGCATTCTTGACTGCATATTTAATTATCAGTTCACGTGTTTCATTGTCCATTGCGTATCATCTGCCAAGCTCGGTGACACTGAGATTTCCATAAAGCGTTTCGTTTGCCGTCAAAAGCGCTGCCATCTTAACAGGAATTATGGTGCTCATATTCTGTGAAAAGGTCGTTTCAAACGTGTAGCTTCTTATGTCGTTGCTCAGATTCAACGCTATGTTTCCATTTCCCGCGGCGAGTGTTACCGTTTGCGGAAGCAATACTGCAATTCCGGAAGTGAAGTTTATGCACGATCTTTCAGTGGTATTGAACGATGAATACAGGTTTCCGTATATTGCAAAAGTGTTCGCCGTTCCCGATTCTACGACAACCGTGCTTCCCATCGGGTAAAACGTGCTGACGGAATTATTATTCTGGAATAACGATATCTTCTTTGAAATCGACTGCACGACGTTTGCCATAACCGAGGAATTCCCGCACGCGGATGTGGCCGTTATATTCATGAACGGAGTGTAACCGAACACGATTGCATTTCCGGTTCCCGTAGCGTATCCAACGGGCTTACCGATAGTCGTAGTGCTCGCGCTCTTTATCGGAGCACCAAAATTAAATACGGTAGAATAAGAGACTACGAATATGATCCCGAATATCACTGCAAATAGGATTTTGACAAGTTTTCCTTTTTCCATCGATTCACCATTGTTGATGACCTGCTAAGGGTTATATCCACCGCTACGCGACCATTTTTATATCTTATGCGAGCATTATCTATAAATTCATAGCGGCAGGCACCCCTCTTCCAGCGGATTCCGCAAAGGAAGCTTTAGGTGCCAATGTTATGAGAACATGAGTGATTGCATGAGCTTTAAGGATGGAGATTTTGTAAAGGTTGAATACAGCGCGTGGAGAGGTTCCGACGGTTCTCTTGCTTATACTACGGATAAGAGCGTAGCCGAAAAGAACGGTGCGAGCACGGAAGGCAATACCTACGGCCCGCGTCTCGTCGTCATTGGCAAAAATACGATAATCAAGGGTGCGGAGAAGGCCATAACGGAAATGAATGTCAATGAGACCAAGAAGGTCGAAATAGAACCGCAGGATGCATTCGGCGAACGCGATTCTGCACTCGTGCGCGTAATGCACGTTGCGGATTTCAGAAAGCGCGATATAGAGCCGCATGCAGGAATGCAGGTGGATCTCGACGGAAACATCGCAACCATAACGAGCGTGAATTCCGGGAGAGTGACTGTGGATCTCAATCATGTACTTGCAGGAGAGAAGCTTACCTATGAGATAAAGGTTGTCGAAAAGGTAGATGCACCAGATGCGAAGGTTTCCGCGCTTGCAAAAATGAGCAGCCTGGATCCCAGTGCAGTGAAGGTATCCGGTTCTTCAGCAGAAGTCTCATTCAACGAAAAGACCGAGAAGGATGCGAATTATTTCATAAACAAGTCCGCCATGGTCAATTCCATATTGAGATACATGCCCGACATAAGCAAGGTACTGGTTAACGAGGAGTATACAAGGCAGAAGGAAAATGCTCCCGCTAACGCCTGATTTTGTAAAATAAAAAACGGGGCACTATGCGTTTATGTTTATCGCATATGTGCCGTTTACTTTTATCCCGAGCTTTTTGGCTATCTCCGATTTCTCGGCATCCAGTATTACTATATAGCCGCTCCATTTGGAAGTAAGCTGATCGGAACCGCATACAGGGCATACCGTACCCTGCGTTATTATGAGCCTGCAGTTCTTACACGCTTGGTCTACCATAAAATATCACTTCTTCTTGCCGCCTCTTCCTCCTCTCGGGGCGCCGCCTCTCCTTTCACGTGCCTTGGTCTCCTTCATCCATTCCGGCTTGCCAAGTCCGTCAGGCCTCATTGTAAGTGCAATCTTCGTATCCTTTATGTTGTTCTTCAGGCTGATGGTCGATACTTTTGCGAGAACCGTGTCGCCTTTCTTAAGGCTCTTTCCGCTGTTCTTCGACACGAAAAAGCCCCCTCTCTTGTCATAGCTTATGAAATCGCTAGTAATCTGCGAAAGGTGCACGAGTCCTTCTATCGGCCCTATGCGCACGAAGCATCCGAAGTCTACGAGTTCAGAAACCTCTCCAGCGACTATCTCATCAACTTCGACATTAAATGTAAGAACGTCAAACGTGACGTCGTTGTGCGTTGCGGGATCTCCCGGAACCAGATGTCCGTCGCTGATATCCCTCACATTGAATAAGGCTATTATTATCCCGAGATCCTTGTCTATGGTTCTCTCGTATTTCCTTCTGAGTATCTCTTCCGCAGACTTCTTGACGTCTTCCCCAAAATAGTTCGGGGTTATGCTTATCGTATCCTGTATCGTGTTAATGTAATACAATTTCTCACCAAAAGTAACGCGTAATAAAAAGAAAACCGCAATATAATATGCCAGATGCATATTTATAATGTTATCTGAGGGCACCGGTACGTGAAATACTGAATACCGTTATGCCTTTGTTTTTAAGCCTCTCCTTGAGTTTCATGTCGTTGGTGCATACGGCTTCCTCTCCCGGCTTTACGCTCCCGACAAGCCAGTCGTCCACATTTCCATTGCTGCTTGCAACGGTGACATGCGCCCCGCTTATAAGGGCAAGGCCTGCATTGGCGTGTTTCGCAAATTTTCCCGTACCCGATCCTATGCCCTTCAATTCTCCAAGCACGCCGCTGGGAATCACTATCTCGCAACCTGGCAAGCCTTCCCGTATCCCTGCGAGAGGATCCTTCCTATTCGACAGTGCAAATACTATAGAACTGGTATCTACGAACACGCGCATAACTATTAAATAGCTTTATCAAAATACATATACGTTTCGCACAGGGCGAATCGGTGTTTTAATTGTTTGACCTATATCAATTATTCGTATCAGTAGTGCTGGGCATAGTGCAGGGCATATCGGAATGGCTGCCGATAAGCAGCAAAACGCAGATAATCATAGTCTCAACCGAGCTCATGCACATATCGTTCCAGCAGGCGTATGCGTTCGGCCTCTTCATGGAAATAGGCACGATACTCGCAGCCGTGATATACTTCAGAAAGGAGCTTTACACGCTGATAATGGTGCTCATAGGCAGGGCGCACGGAGAAGACAGGCGCCTTTTCAATTTCGTTCTGATATCAACTGCCGTTACCGGGATAATAGCCGTACCGCTTTATCTCATAGTCGACAAGATATCCGGTGGTTACAATATAGGCATACCGATGATACTTCTGGGTTTGATACTGTTCGGCGACGCACTGCTTATCAGGCACTCACGCTCAAAATATGCAATAGACAAGAACAGAAAGCAGCTTAGCAACATAGGCATAAAGGAGTACATACTCGTAGGCATAGCACAGGGTCTTGCGGCCCTTCCCGGAGTAAGCAGATCCGGTGCGACTACCAGCACGATGCTTCTATTGAACATGGAAGCGAACGAGGCATTCCGCCTTTCCTTCCTTGACATGATATTCGCAACTACCGCGGCAGTTTTCGTCACGCTGATATTCAGCGGCGGAAGCGTTCACACTGCCGTAGCCGATGTCGGCATATACGGGCTTCTCGTTTCGATAGTAATCGCAACCATAGTAAGTTTGTTCCTAATAGATTTCCTGCTCAACATGGCAAAGAAGTCGAAGATAGTTTATTTCATCGCGGCTCTCGGATTCATAGCGCTGATTGGGGGAATAATAATAACATTCTTCCCTCTCGGATTCAGTGCGGGCTGAGTGAAGTTTTATGGAACTCGACATGTATGCGGAAGAAATGATTTCGAATTACGAAAATCCTTCTCACAAGCGCAAGCTCGACTCTCCATCCGCAAAAGACCACGAGGAGAACATATCCTGCGGAGACAAAATCGATGTATATGTAAAAATAACGGACGGAAAGATTGCGGACATGAGTTTTGAAGGAAGCGGCTGCGTCATATCGATGGGCACGGCCAACATGGTTGCCGACGCAGTCAAAGGCAAGCCTCTTTCTTCAATAGAGAAAATGGGCAAAAAGGAACTGCTCAAGATAATCAACGTGGATCCCGGCCCCGTGCGCATGCACTGCGCAACGCTTGTGCTCCGCGCTCTGAAGTACGCCGTCCTGAGCTACGAGAAAAAACCTATCGATGCGGATACGAAAGATCTGTAACTTATCATTCCAGACGTATTTCTATCCTCTTGCTGTGGGCCCCGTTGTTCTTGTACCCGTTAAGCACGATTTTTCCTAGTTCTTTTATGTTATCAACATGAAGGCCTCCATCCGCTTGCGAGTCAAGCCCTTCTATTTCCACTATCCGCACCCTCTCAAGCCTGTTTATCAATTCCCGTCCGGGAGCGGTTCTTGCAAGATCAGGTATTTTCAAGGCTTCATCCCTGCTTATTTCTTTTACAAGGACGCGCCTTCCGTTCAAGATTTCTTCGTTTGCCTTGTCTATTATCTGCTGTCCAAGCTCCTTGTTCAGCGTAGGCATGTCAAAATCCATCCTTGCCCTGTCCTTGTATATCTGGCCGCCGGTCATGATGCCGTTGCTGCTGAAGCTCTTTATGGTTACGGCATCGACAAGGTGCAATGCCGTATGATATTTCATGTAAGCGTATCTCGTATCCCAGTCTATGATTCCGTGCACACTGTCCCCTTCCTTCAATCCGTTCGCATCCTGAACGGTATGCACAACGTCATCGCCGTCTTTCTTAACGTCTACAATCTGTAATTCCCCATTGCCGAATACCAGCTTTCCTATATCATTAGGCTGTCCTCCGCCCGTGGGATAGAACGCAGTTCTGTCAAGATACACGGAATTGCCGTCCAGTTTCACTACTGTGGCATCGAACTCCTTCATTTTCATGTCCTTCAGGTAAAGCTTCTCGGTCATCTTCTCACACGGGTATATATGTGATAATAAATATTTAAGGGTTCGAGATATAACAGGTATTGGATATATGCAGAGTCCCGTCATCTAGTGGCCAAGGATCGCGGGCTTTGGACCCGCGTACGCCAGTTCGAATCTGGCCGGGACTATCCTGTGATGAGACGAGGTATTTCTGATTTGTGAAGACAAAGAGAGTCGCTGAGGTATATCCAAACTTTTCAGTAGGATCTTGCAAAATTAGCTCTTTCCTCTGCAGGCTTGCCGCAGTATATGCATTTTGAAGAAATTTTCTTCTGCCCTATCGGTATGTTGGTAACCTTCGCCCCAGTTTCGGATTTTATCTTAGTTTCGCATTCGACGCTTCCGCACCACGGCGCGCTTACCATGCCTTTTTTGCTTGTCAGCATTTCCTTCAAAGTGTCGTAATCATCCGCTTCGTGCACGTACGATTGCAGCATCTTTTCCGCTTTCTCGTACATGCTTTCGTGCATTTCCGATATTATGCTTTCAATGCGTGATGAAAGGGAATCGGCGGGCACTTCTTCCTTGGCACCGGTATCCCTTCTCGCAACGGATACGACCTTGCGTTCCATTTCCTTCGGGCCGATTTCTATCCTAAGAGGTATTCCCTTAAGCTCCCAGTCATTGAATTTGTATCCCGGCGAATATCCTTCCCTGTCATCCACTCTGCAGCGGAATTTTTTCTTAAGTGAAGCGTTTATCTCTTCGGCAAACTTTAGCACTTCCGAGCTGCCTTCCTTTCTAAGAATAGGTATTACGATTATCTGTATGTATGCGAGCTTCGGCGGAAGTACGAGCCCTTTGTTATCGCCATGCACGGCGACCATCACTCCGAGCTCGCGTGTCGATATCGCATAAGTATTCTGCCATGCAAACTGCTTCTTGCCTTCCTTGTCCAAAAAGCTTATCCCGAACGCCTTGGCGAAGTTCTGCCCGTCAAGATGGAAATCCGGACCTTGCAATGCCCATCCGTCCGGCATCATGTGCTCTATGCTGTAACTTGCAACCGCTCCCGCAAATTTTTCCCCGTCGCTCTTCTTTCCGAGTATTCCCGGAAGTGCGAAGTATTCCCTAAGCGTTTTAAGATATATCCCAAGTATCGCGTCGCGTTCAGCCGTTGCTTCCTCTTCCGTTGCGAAGACGCTGTGTCCTTCATTCCACAGGAACTCCCGCGATCTTATGAAAGGCGTAGGATGCTTGAATTCCCATCTCAACACATTATTCCATTGATTGAATCTAAGAGGTAAATCCCTCCACGATCTTATCCATTTCGAATAGCTCTTGTACATTATCGTTTCGGAAGTCGGACGTATTGCCAGCCTCTCTTCCAGTTTCGTATTTCCCGTTTCCGTAACCCATGCAACTTCAGGAACGAATCCTTCAAAATGATCCTTTTCCTGTTCCAGCAATTTTTCCGGTATCAGGAGCGGAAAGTAAACGTCTTCAACGCCATTTTTCTTGAATTCTGAATCTACAACCTGCGTTACTATCTGCCATGCACCGTATGCGCTCGGCAGAAACACAAGCGATCCCGAAACGTCGCTATAGTCTATGAATCCGGATTTCAGCAGCACTTGCGTATACCATTCGGAGAAATTTTCCTCTTTCTTTACAGTAAGCCCTTTCTTATCCTGTTCCTGGTTCTGGCTTTTTGCATCCAATTTAAACACCATCAGAAAGAAGTCCGTTCAGTTTTTTCACCAAGCGTCTGAAGCCTATGTAATGTATGCTGCATATCCCAACTTTACGGGCTTCCCTAACATTCCTTATGTCATTATCTATAAAAAGTATTTCTTCCGGTTTGACATTGAGTTTTTTCACAACCGTCCTGAATATTCTGCGTTCGGGTTTTGCCATGCGCATGTTGCATGACGTGAATCTTCGGTTAAAGATTGAAAAATCGAGAATCTTCCTCGTATACCTGTATTTTACGTGATCTATGTTGCTGAGGCATGCTATGCGATACTTTCCCTTGAGCTTCCTGATCAGTGCTACCGTATTGTCGATTATTCCTACGTGCTTCTTATAAAATTCAAGCCACTTGACATCCTTTCTGTTCATGCCCAAGCTCATCGCAACTCCCCTGTTGAAATCGCGCATTCCTATGCCGTCTTTTTCCATAAGCCTCGTATACCTGTACACGGTTTCCTTTGCCTTGTGCCAGCTTCTTCCGCTCACCCTGGAAATATAATCTATATAATGGTCATTGTTAACGTCGACTACGACTCCACCGAGGTCGAATAAGATTACCTTAAATTTTCTTTTCAAAAAAACACCGAACGGCAACGCCGTACTGTCACAATAGATATATAACAACACGTAAAGAATAAATAACAAACAATAGAAAGCAATACCAAGGGGTTGTTGCGTAACTTGGCAGCGCGGCAGGCTCCAGATGTTTATTTGGAATCTATGAGCGAAATGCGATGATTAAGATTTGGAGCGATGATTTGTGATCAGGCGTTACCTGCAAATTCGGGTTCAAATCCCGACAACCCCAAACTTTCTTTTCCCTGTACGCTTTCTGCACTGGCTGTGTGTATTCCGTTTCAATGCCGCGTGGTAATGTGTATAAATCTTCATTCAGATGTCTGCACGGGATATAAATGGAAAAATTAAGCGTAAAGGGATTGGCATTCGGCATAGGCGCTTCGTGGGGCATATACGTATTATGTGCTGGATGGATGGCATCATTCGGATGGCTTAACGCATTCGTTTCCGCACTCGGGACGATGTATATCGGATATGCTCCTGGATTCATAGGCGGAATAATCGGAGGCATATGGGCATTCTTCGACGGCGCGTCCGGCGGAGTGATCCTTGCCCTGGTTTACAACTGCTTTGTGAATTGGGAAAAGAAAAGGTCACGCAAGTAAATTCTTTTCATGTGAAGGAACCGTGCCGTTAGCTGTGTGTATTTAATAGTTGTCACGCATATAGCTTTTGTCAGAACGGTTTCTCTGCAGGTTTGTTTACCGATATCAATAAACGAATAGTGAATCTTCACACATTCTTTTTAGAAAAAGGGGTCTGATGGTCCAATACAAATGGGTAGCTCTTTCAAACACGACGTTAGGCGTGTTAATGGCTAGCATAAATGCCAACATTCTTCTTATTTCAATACCTGCGATATTCAACGGCATACATCTGAATCCGCTATCTGGCGATGCATTCCAGTATCTGCTATGGCTGCTATTCGGCTACAACATAATAACGGCAACGCTCCTCGTCACGTTCGGCAAGCTTTCCGACATGTTCGGAAGGGTGAAACTCTACAATTTGGGGTTTCTCATATTCACCGTAGGTTCTATTCTCCTCGCGCTGACTCCAAGCACCGGTGCCGCCGGCGCAATGGAGCTAATACTCTTTCGCATAGTGCAGGCGGTAGGCGGGGCATTCATATTTGCAAACAGCGCGGCGATACTCACGGACGCGTTTCCGCATAACGAACGCGGCAAGGCTCTCGGAATAAACCAGGTGGCGTTTCTCGTAGGGTCATTGCTCGGCCTTCTGCTCGGGGGAGTTCTCGCCGTAATCGATTGGAGGGTCGTCTTTCTGGTAAGCGTGCCTGTAGGAATAATCGGCACGATATGGTCGTACTTCAAGCTCAAGGAACTCGGCAAGCCGCAGACCGCTCACATAGACATATACGGAAATGCAACCTTCGCGATAGGCTTGACATTGCTGCTGGTAGGGGTTACTTACGGCATGCTTCCTTACGGAAACAGCGTGATGGGCTGGAGCAGCCCGTTTGTACTGGCAACCATAACATCCGGCGCGCTGCTTTTGGTGGCATTCATTTTCATAGAAAGAAAGGTCAAAGACCCGATGTTCCGCCTTGAGCTCTTCCGCATACGCATGTTCACAGCTGCAAACGCTGCAGGAATGCTGGGTTCGATGGCACGCGGAGGCGTGTTTCTCCTGCTGATTATCTTACTGCAGGGAATATGGCTTCCGCTTCACGGATACAATTTCGCCGAAACGCCATTCTGGTCCGGGATATACATGATACCGATGCTTATCGGATTTGTGATAATGGGTCCGCTGAGCGGCTGGCTGTCCGACAAGTACGGGGCTAGGTTTCTCGCCACGGCTGGCATGCTGATATCAGCATTCGCATTCGTCATGCTTGCAACGCTGCCATTCAACTTCACTTATTTCAGCTTCGCTTCCATCCTTCTCGTAATGGGTATAGGAAGCGGGATGTTCGCGTCGCCGAATACCGCATCGATCATGAATGCTGTGCCACCTGAAAACAGGGGGGCGGCTTCCGGAATGCGCGCAACGCTGCAAAACACCGGCTCTACGGCAAGTCTTGCGATATTCTTTACCATAGTGATACTGGGCCTCGCATCTTCGCTGCCTCATGCACTTTCCAGTGCTATGACCGCCGCCGGCGCACCGCAGGTCGTATCGACTGACATAGCGCACATACCGCCGACATCCGCATTGTTCGGAGCATTCCTGGGTTATAATCCCGTCACATCCATGCTTGCACAGCTTCCCGCAAACGATACGCGTTCAATAAGCAACAGCACGCTGGCAACCGTGACATCGACCGATTGGTTCCCAAACACCATCGCACCTTCATTCATGAAATCGCTTGACGATTCATTTTACATAGGTGCAATCCTTTCATTCGTCGCGGCTTTCGCATCACTCTTCCGCGGGAAAAAATACGTGCATGGCGAAGGTTCTTCACTGGAGGAAACACTGCATGCTTCCGATGCGGCCGACGAAGCCCGCATACGCAAACTCGAGGAAGGCATCGACAGAAAACGCGGCTGACTTTTTATATCTCTCAATCAAGAAAGGTTTTAAATTTCCTACTCCTATTCCTTTCCATGGGCATACTGATCAAGAATGCACTTGTCGTTTCTCAGGACAGGAAACGCAGCGTGCGTTACAACGATGTGTTAATCGAAGGAAATGTGATTGCCGAAGTATCTAAGAAAATACGCGTAAGCACGGATCGCGTGATAGACGGAACGGGCAAGCTGCTAATGCCTGGACTGGTAAATACGCACACCCATGTCGCGATGGGAAGAATGCGCGGTCTCGTAGATGACGTTCCTCTCGGAGAATTTCTCAGCAGGACATCGCGCCTTGATTCAAAACAGACCGGCAAAACGATAAGACGCGGTGCCGAACTGGGGATCAATGAAATGATCCGCACCGGAACGACAACTTTCGTAGATCTTTATTATTCCGAAGATATAATCGCAAGTGCCGCAGCAAAATCCGGGATGCGTGCGTTCCTTTCATGGGTCGCACTCGACAAAAAATATACGACACAAAAAGGCGATCCTTTGGAAAATGCCGAAAGATTCATAAGAAATTTCAGAAATAAGACCGGACTCGTGGTTCCTGGAATAGGATTGCAAGGCGTATACGTATGCGGCAGGGATACCATACTCAAGGCGAAGGAGATAGCGGAGAAATACGATTGCATAGTTCCGATGCATGTTTCGGAGAGCATATCTGAAATATCAGAATGCAAGAAACGCACCGGTGCAACGCCTATTTCGTATCTGGAGAAAATAGGCGCTTTGCATGAAAAGCTCATTGCAGTGCATGCCGTGTATGCCTCTCAAAGCGACATAAGGAAACTGCGTTCAAATAACGTCAGCGTATCACATAATCCCACAAGCAATATGAAGCTGGGCAACGGTTTTGCCGCTCCTGTAACCGAAATGGCCGAAGGCGGTATAAATGTTTCATTGGGAACGGACAGCGTTGCAAGCAATAACGGGCTTGACATGTTCGGGGAAATGAAGGCTGCAGCGCTTCTGCAGAAGGCAAAAACAAGCGATCCGACTGCACTAACCGCACAACAATCGTTGGACATGGCTACCCTAAACGGCGCTAAGGCGATAGGGATGGCCGGCAGGCTTGGAAGTATACAGGAAGGCATGCTTGCCGACGTCGTACTGCTTGATCCTGCACCAAACGGGCTTCCGTTGACTCCAGGCAACGCCGTATCTAATATAGTCTATGCACTTAACGGGTTAAACGCGTGCGCCACGATAATAAACGGAAAAATAGCATGGCAACGCAAAACGGATTCCTAATCCCTCATAAATCACGCTCCGCATTTTCCATATCCGTCGAGTGAAGGTTTTTATATCTAAAAAAGAAATACTTTCTTAGTGAATTCTATGACTTTTCTTAAGGACAGCGATAGGAAGCAGATAACACAGATGTTGGCAACTGAAATGTCTGGAGAAGTAAATCTTATGCTATTTCAGGATCCGTCAAAGGAGAAATGCATGTATTGTGCTCAAACTGTAGAGTTGTTGAAAGAAGTTTCCACGCTCGACTCGCGCATAAAGCTTTCCATATACGATATAAACAACAGTGCAAAGGAAGCGAAATTCCTCGGAGTTGACAAGGTTCCCGCAATAGTTGTCGGGGGTAAAAAAATATACAACGTTCTTTATTACGGGATACCTGCAGGTTACGAATTTTCATCTCTGCTCGGAGACATAATTGATGCTTCAAAAGGCACGACCGCTCTTTCCGATGCTACAAAGGAAAAATTGCGCGGAATAAAGAATCCTGTCGACATAAAAGTTTTTGTCACTCCAACGTGCCCATATTGCCCTCAGGCAGTAAGGATGGCGCACCAGTTTGCAATGGAGAACAGCATGATACGCAGCAGCATGATAGAAGCGCAGGAGTTCATGGAATTATCTTCCAAATTCGACGTAATGGGCGTTCCGAAAATAGTCATAAATGATAAAATAGGACTGGAGGGTGCACAGCCGGAGGAAGCGTTCCTGCAATCGGTTCTCGATGCGGGAGCTTACGTGCGCGAATAATGCAATAACACTGGTGAATTGCATGAACATATATAACGGATCAAAGAACGCGGTCATATTTAACGTAATTGCAGCCGCAGTGATCGGAATATTTTCAGCACTGCTGTTTCCCGGTTCGGGGATTTTTGTCGGGATAATATCCCTAATATTCCTATTCGCCCTGTCAATTCGCGTCATAAACGAATGGAATCGTATGCCTGTCCTCCATCTCGGCAATTACAATGGCATAATCGGTCCTGGACTTCTGTTGATTACCCCGTTCATAGAGACTACTCCTTACAAATTAGATTTGAGGGTCATAAACACCGCGTTCAGTGCCGAACAGACTCTGACAAAGGATAATGTTCCCGTAAGCGTCGATGCGATATTGTTCTGGCAGATACTCGATTCAGAAAAAGCAATACTCAACGTGCAATCGTATTACGATTCTGTGCAGCTTGCTTCACAGACTGCATTGAGGGACGTAATAGGGAAAAGCACCCTTTCAGAAATGCTCGAGGGGAGAAACATAATAGGGCAGGACATCGATGCGCTGATACAGGACAGGGTTGCAAGTTGGGGAATACGCGCAATATCTGTAGAAGTTCGTGATGTTAAGATACCTAGGGAATTGCAGGATGCGATGGCCAAGGTTGCGACCGCCGACAGGGAAAAGCTGGCACGAGTGGCGCTCGCGGAAAGCGAATCCCTTGCCGCAGACAAGATACTCGAAGCGGCAAAGAAGTATGAAAAGGACAAATACGCGATGCAGCTTCGTTCGCTTAACATGATGTATGAAATAAGCCTTAACGGAAAGAACCAGATAATATTCATACCTACGGAGAACAGGGGATTCAGTCTTCCGACTCCCATGGGCGTACTGGGCATAGAGCAATTGGCAAAACCTTCCCAATCCAAATCCCACAAGCAGCAATCTTCGGAGAAGAAGGGCGAAGAGGATTAGACAAACCGTTAAAACATTGATTGACGTTTATGATAGCGTGATAACATGGCTCTGTTCTTGATTTTGGCAATCGTTGTAGCGGCTATACTCGGAATCATAGTATTGACTTACAACGGTCTGATTTCAAAGCGCAATTCCGTGCAGGATGCATGGGCGCAGATAGACGTTCAGCTGAAGCGAAGATACGATTTGATACCGAATTTGATAGAGACCGTCAAGGGCTACATGAAATACGAAAAAGGCGTAATGACGCAGATAACAAAACTTAGAAGTTCGCTGATGGCGGGATCTGTTCAGGATCGTGCAAATGCCGATAACATGCTCAGCAAGACGCTCAAAAGCCTGTTTGCCGTGGCGGAAAATTACCCCGATCTCAAAGCATCGGAGACTTACAAGAATCTGCAGGAAGAACTTGCGAATACGGAAGACAAGATATCTTTCGTACGCACCTCATACAACGATTACGTGCTTCAATACAACAATGCAATACAGCAATTCCCCGGGAATCTCTTTGCCGGACCGATGGGGTTCAAGAAATTTGATTTCTTCAAGGCTCCTGACGAAGAGAAAAACGTGGTAAAGGTTAATCTCACCGGTGACGGTTCGGAACAGGCAAAATCCCCACAAAAGAAAAATCAGAGAAAGAAGAACGGTTCTTCTGCGGAAAAATGACGCTCCGTTCCGATATGCTGCGATAAACGTGCACGTGTACATTTTAAGATGAAACGAATGGCAAGCTTCTTCACCGAAATAGCGGCAAACAGACTCAAATCCGTAGCTATGCTGGCAATATTTTTCGCGTTTTTCATGGGTATTGCCTATCTTTTTTCATACGTGTTCGGCCTTGGCATATTCGGCCTAGGCATCGGAGCCGCGATAATCGCGGTCTACGCGATTTTCTCCTATTCTGCAGGTGACAAACTCGTGCTGAAACTTTCACATGCAATTCCAGCAGAAAGATCCGAATACCGCACGTACTACGCCGCGGCAGAAGGAATGTCAGCTGCAATGCAAGTGCCGATGCCAAAACTTTACGTGATAGACGATCCTAATCCCAACGCATTCGCTACCGGCAGAAACAAGAAGCATGCTTCGATAGCAGCTACGACCGGTCTTCTGAAAATGATGGACAGGCGGGAGCTCGAAGGCGTCATATCCCACGAAATGTCGCACATAGCAAACAACGATATTCTCTTCATGCTCATCGCCGTCGTATTCGCAGGGGCAATAGGCATACTCGCGGCGTTCATACGCAGCATATTCTTCTTCGGTCCGATAGGCGACAGGGGAAGAAACAACGGCGGATTTCTCGTGCTGATAGCGCTCGCAATAAGCCTGCTCGCCCCCATGTTTGCAATACTCTTGAGACTTGCTATATCGCGAAGGCGGGAATATATGGCAGATGCAAACGGGGCAAGAATAACAAGAGATCCGGCATCCCTCGCGTCGGCTCTGAAAAAAATATCGACTTATTCATCAGCGCCTTCGGCCAAACCCGTTAAACATGCAAACGATCTTACGGCATCATTATATTTTTCAAATCCATTTTCTAAAAATTCCATTTCAAATCTGTTTTCCACTCATCCGCCGATAAACGAGAGAATAAATCGCCTTGAACACATGTTCTAATTCAGAAAAAAACATCGCCGAACTTATAAAAGACAGCTACCCTTTTCACAGTAACCTTTTTAGATGCTCGTGCAATATATATACTATTTGTCAAAGAAAGGTGGGTTCTTGGCTGGGAAGACTGTATTAAATAAATACAGCATGTTTGTATCCGAAATGCATCATTACATACGCAACAGGTCTGCGGTGGATTTAGATCCGTCCATGAAGAAAAAAGCGTCATTAATTGCTTCTTTTTCATCAAGCCATTCATGGAAGACGTATGAATATCTTTCAGGAAAGGGTCCATTCGACAAGGATGCGATACTCGAGGAGAAAAAGCACGCTTTTGAAAAAGGGTGGACTGATATAAACGAAAGCGACATTGAAGAAGTAATGCAGCTTGACATAAGCGACTATGCTGTAAGCATGTGGCTTTTTTACACTTTGGAAAAGGATACGCGCGGAGAATACCGCGATTTATTTTCACAGATATGCAAGGAATTTGCGTACGGGCTTGAGCCCATAGAAAGAGTAATGGACTAAAACCATTCGTATTGTGATACAGATGCGAGTCATCGGAATAGAGAGCAGCGCTCATACTTTCGGAGTCGGCATAGTCGATGATGGAAAAATCCTGGCGAAAGAGAAAGAAATGTTCCATATAGGAACGACAGGGATGATACCCGCGGAGGTTGCGGAATTCCATACAGACAATGCCGCAGAAGTCATAAACCGCGCACTCAAAAGTGCGAATTTGAATTATTCCGACATAGAAGGTATCGGATACACGCGCGGTCCTGGATTGGGACCATGCCTGCAGGTCGGATATCTTTCTGCAAAGACTCTGGCCAAGAAGTTGAAAGTTCCAATAGCCCCGGTAAATCACGGTGTCGCCCACATAGAATCCACGCGTTTAATATCGGGAATGAAGGACCCGATAGCTCTTTATGTCAGCGGTGGCAACTCTCAGATCCTCAAAATGGATAACAAGCCGTTTAAGCACTATCGCGTACTAGGCGAAACGTTTGATATAGGGGTAGGCAACATGCTTGATTCATTTGCAAGGGAACTCAAACTAACACCTTCATGGGGCTCTTCGATTGAGAAAAAAGCTTCCGGAGGCAAATACGTCGAAATGCCTTACAGCGTAAAGGGGATGGATTTCTCCTTTACCGGTTTGTTAACAAAAGCCGTTTCCATGATCCCTGACGTTCCGGCAAAGGATTTATGCTTTTCAATTCAGGAAGCTGCCTTCTCGATGCTTGCCGAAACTACGGAACGCGCACTACTTTTGACGAACAGCGATGAAATATGCGTGTGCGGAGGCGTTGCGCAGAACAGCAGATTAAAGCAGATACTGAATTTGGTGGCAAAGGAGCATGGGGCAAGGTTCGGATTCATTGAAGGAGCTTTAAATGCAGACAACGGAGCCATGATCGCAATGGTTGCGGAGCGCATGCTGCTCGCCGGACATTCTACTTCAATTGACAAATGCGATATAGAGCAGAGATTCAGGGTGGATTCGGCAGAGGTGTTTTGATGGTTATCGGAGAAGGCGCCGAGGCGCAAATATACTTGGAAAACATTCTCGGCCTTGAGATGGTAGTGAAAGTAAGGCAGAGGAAGGAATACCGCATTCCGGAAATCGACGAGCCGATGCGCAGGAGAAGGACGCGAAAAGAAGCCGGATTGATGATTGTGGCATCGAAAGCCGGCATAAACGTTCCGCACGTAATCGCCGTTGGGAAATTTTCAATATACATGGAGAAAATCGGGGGAAAACTGCTCAAGGACATTCAAAATTCAAAAACATACATGGAAAAAGTGGGAAAGGAGCTGGCAAGGATGCACGATTCCGGAATCGTGCACGGGGATTACACGCCTGCAAATATCATGATATCTGGAAACGAAACAACCATAATAGATTTCGGCCTGGCGGACATGAGTCTTGATCCAGAGCAGAAAGCCGTAGATCTTCTTCTCATGAAGCGATCTGTTACGAGAGGCATGTATGCGCATTTCGAGCATGCATACGTTAACGCGTCGCGCAACGGCACGGCTGTGAAAAAACAGCTTGCCGAAACGGAGCGCAGGGGCCGCTATCAGTCAAGAACACTTAGCTGATTCAATATATCAGCAGCGGTATTTCGACCTCATCCTTTGCAAGTCCGCCATGCTTTCCAAGCTGTTCGTAATCCTTCGGTTTTTCTCCCGGAAAGACATAAGATATCGAATGTAAACCTTTAGCCAGTGCGATATGCGTTCCGAATCTGTAGCGCAACGCTTCATCCACTTTTTTCTTGCCGAAGAGCCCGGCAGATATCGCTTCCTCGGAATCCATGAGCACGGCAAAGTCCTTGAAGTTTTTTTCAAAATAAGTTTCAAATTTTGCATCCATCCCTTCCCGTGCCTGCATGAACAATGCCCTGCCGCCTCCCCAAGGGGGCATGCTGAGAAAATCCAGGAACCTATCATTGCTGTCAACGAGTTTTCTTTCCTTGTTCGATACGCATATCTGCCCATGGTCTGCTGTTATTACGAGATTCCACCCTTTTTTCTTCAGCAGCGGCACCAGATTCCTGTCTATTGAGGCAAGCATGCCTGTCAGATGCTCAAGCACTTCTTCCGATTTGTAAGAGTGCAGGTGCTCCAGGGAATCGAGAATGTCGTAATATGCTATTATATAATCGCATCCGTCTTTTTCGATTTCCTTGCGCAGCCTGACAATCATCTCGTCAAAGACGGTATAAGGCATGACATTTTCTTCGTGGAACATTGTCCATTGGCCTCTCTTCCTGGTTATTTGCTTCGGATATGCGATCTTAATTCTCAGACCGGCTTCCTTTGCACCATTCAGTATGTTCGCCTTCGGAAACAACAAGCTGGGATTATACGTATTTAGGCCGAGTTCGTCAGGACTCAGCAATGCGGACATCTTTATGCTGTTTATCATGATGCCCGCATCTTTGAGGAAGAGCGAGTCTCCGACGATTCCATGCTCCGCCGTGCTCATTGTGCCGTAAATGCTCGTAAGCCCTGTCATCGTGGTTGTCGGAAACACCGCATGTATCTTTGTGATTTCCGCCTTCTCAAGCATCTTTGCGGCTTCCTTCCTCTCTTTTCGTATCCTTTCAATCAGATTGTAGCCTAGTGCGTCTACCACGAGAAATATTTTCTTATCCCTGCTTCCGGTAAATTTTCCGTTTGCAAGATTTCCGAGTTCCAGCCCTGCCTTAAGGTTGGATTTTTCAATATTTGGAACGGCGAAGCCTTCTTCTTCAAGTTCTGACAGCAGTGCCGGCACGATATCCCCGACTTACTTTACACTCAGGCATTTTAATATCTATCGCGATTGCACGTCTGCACAGCGCTTACGCTAAGCCATAAAGAAACCTGCAGGCTAATCACAGTTCGCCTACTCTCCTCTTCTGAGCTCTCTTGACTCTTCTGCGCCTTTTCTTTACCCATTTCCAGCGCATTCGTCCTTTCTTTTTCCATTTTCTGGGGATACTTCCCAAATGTGACACCTGATTAAATAGCTAATTATTATCACAGCATACCTTTATATATTTTCATTAGGAACCTCTTATTTGTCTTTACTTAGGTAGTGGTAATAATATGGCAAACAACCCTGCATCTTATCTTTTGCTGCTTGTAATAGTTCTTGCCGCGATTTTCGCAATATACTACATAACAACGCACTTATTCAAGAATATCCTGCCGTCTCCTACGGTAAAGCCTACCACGACGGTTCAACTAAATACCACCGGTTCCGGAAGCAATCAATCGATAAACGGAACGTCAGGCAATACAACCGCTACGGGTCCGGTAGCAGGCAGCTGCATGACGCGCCTGCCCTATTTGCCTATAAGGAATGGAAACTTCTCAACGGGAACGTATGAAGGGTGGAATACCACGGGCAACGGATTCGGAGCAGTTCCATTCAACATAAGCTTTGCAAACGTGTACGGATACTACTATGCCGCTCCATGGGCAAATTACAGCGGCTCATTCGTCGCAACGACATACAAAATAGGGACGGAGGTAAGCCCCGGCAACATAACATCGGATCAATTCAAGGTTACCGAGCCGTATCTGAACTTCAAGCTCATATCTCCTCAGGACGGTTATCTTTATGTGGAAATACTGGAAAACGGCAGGCCGTTCATGATAAATCATTATGACACGTTTGCCGCTGCGGGCAACTACAACCCTCAAACCAATTTCATAAACATAAGCGTATCCATGGCTCCGATAATGTGCCAGAACGCGAGCGTGCGCATAGTATCCGACGTGGTAAACACGCATACCAGCAAATACGAGTACATTGCGGCAGGGGATTTCTACCTCAGCACAAATGCGCACAACACCGCCGGCGTACTTGTAAACACATCGATAATATGATACAAATGCGGCCTGTCAGAATGTTGAATGCAGCTGATGTCCGATGGACAAACCACTTATAATCTACAATACTCTTTCCAGAAAGGAAGAAGAGTTTCATCCTCTATCCGAAAAGGACACGCGCCTGTTCGTATGCGGCCAAACCGTTTATGACGATGCGCATATAGGGCATGCGAAAGTATACATAAACTTCAGCATAGTCTCCAGATGGCTGAGGCATCTCAACTATCCTTTAAGATATGTGCAGAACATCACGGATGTCGATGATAAGATAATCGCAAGGGCGAAAGAGCGCAACATGGATCCGATAGAGCTTGCAAGGCACTTTGAATCAAGATTTCTGGAAGACATGGATGCCATTCACGTCAAGGAAGACGTTGACACGTACATACGTTCCCACGATTACATAGATCAGATACGCGAACAGATACAGCTGCTCCTTGACAAGGGATATGCGTATCCTCTCGAAGGCGACGTATACTATGACGTATCGAAATTCCCTGATTATACGAAACTTTCCGGGGTAAAGCTTGAAGAGCTCGAGAGGCACAGGATAGAGCCTAAGGAGGGCAAGAAAAACGTATACGATTTTGCCCTGTGGAAAGCCGCAAAGCCTGGGGAGCCGTCATGGAAGATAACGCTTAATTACAATAACAAATCCTTATCGTTGGATGGAAGGCCCGGGTGGCATATAGAGGATACCGCCATGACGAATGCCGTTTTCGGCCCGCAATACGATATACACGGAGGAGCATCCGATTTGATATTCCCGCATCATACCAATGAAATAGCCCAGGCGGAGGCTGCATTCGGAAAAGTCCCGATGGTGATGTATTGGATGCATTCAGGAGTGCTTCGCGTCAACGGGGAAAAGATGAGCAAGAGTATCGGGAATTTCATAACTATACGCGATATGTTGAAAAAACACGGTGCGGAGGAACTGCGCATGCTGATAGCGTCAACGCATTACCGCAAGGAGATAAATTACACGGAAAAGCACATGGAGATGGCATCGAAGAGACTCCGTTACATGTATTCAGCAATGTGCATATTTTACAACGCGAAAGAAGACGGGGAACACCAGGACGGCAAAATAAAAGAAATACTCGACAAAATGGAAACCGGATTCACTTCCGCAATGAATTCCGATTTCAATACTCCTTTGGCATTGTCCGAGCTCTCCGCCGCAATAGACTCATTGCGCCTTATCGCGGAAAGCGGCGCTGCAGTGGGGAAAGCATCAAAGGAAGAATCAATATCGCACATAGTGAAGCTGGCGCGCATATTCGGCATATTTACCAGCGAAGAATACAAAGAACGCCTTACGGAAGAAGAATCGCGCATGCTCAAGGATCGCGAGACTATGAGAAAACAAGGCAACTACGCCTCCGCGGATCTCATACGAAAAGAACTGTCGGAAAAACACGGGATAACGCTCGAAGACAGCGAATACGGGACGTTATGGTATAGAAAATGACTGCATTATTCTTCAGTTTCATCTGATGCGCTTTCCTCTTTTGTTGCAACTGGTTTTCCCCCTCTTTTTTTCTGCTTTTCCATCCTTGCGGATGCAAAAAGTATTTCAAGGTCTTCTCCGCTCGGGACATCCATCCACGCCCTTATGTACGTTGCAATGTTTTTCAAAGGCTTGCTGTATCTGTCGGTGAAACTATACTCGCTGTTTTCATGCTTGAGTATTCCCACGGTGACTCCGAAGTCAAGGTATCGCTTCCATGTTGCAAGCGGCAGTTCGCCGTTGCAGTTCTTCAATCTCAACGAACCGGCTTTCTTTACCTCGCTAAGCGCTTTTGAAAATCTGTATGCCTTGGTCTCATTGTCGAAATAAATTTTTGCAACGTCCTTGATGTTCGGGCTTTTCATCTTTTCCCGAAGTGCCGCATCTTCGAACTCCCAGTATTTGATCGCCATGATTCTCTATCCATGTACATCTTAAAAAACCTAACGCCGCCCGAAATGGGGGATCATATCTCCCGGTATACGAGAGTCACCACGTCTTTGTCCTGCAATACGTGGTCTATTCCCATCTTTTGGTTTCTGAACCTGACGCTTTTTCCGTCAACATACGCGTAGCGCAGGTTCTTGGCAGTTTTGGAATGCAGTGCCTTCGCAACATCCATGACGGTTGCACCTTCCTTCGATATGAACGGTTTTTCCATATCTGCAATGCCGTCCTTCGGTTTCAGGTATATTCTCATCAGTCTCAGTCTGCTGAAAAGCAAATCCCCGAGTTCGTCAAGATTCGTGCCGTATGCCGCGCTTATTTTTACAACATCCATCCCGGTTTTCTTTTTTATCTCGTTGGATATTTTTTCCGCCTTATTCTTTTCCATCGTGTCTATCTTGTTCAGCACGACGACTCCGTTTATGTAAACGACGTTTCCCGAAAGGATGTCTATCAAATCGTCTGCCGTTGCATCCTCATAGAAATAGATATCAGCATTGAATATCGAGAATTCGTTCAGTATCCCGACTACCGTATCCTTGTCCGGGATCTTGTGGTTGTTCGCAGCCACTATTATACCGCCGGTCTGGTGGCGTTCTATTCTGATTCTCGGCGTTTGCCTGTTCGGTCTTATTCCAAGGAGATTGATTTCGTTTATCAATTCATACAGTTCTTCCGCTTTGTTTATGTCGACTAGAAACAACAACAAATCAGAAACGCGTATCACGCTTGCTATTTTCGCGCCGTCTCCTTTTCCCGCATGCGCTCCGCGTATAAGCCCCGGAAGATCGAGTATCTGTATCATGGCTCCGTTGTGTTCCAGTATTCCGGGTATCACGCTCACCGTAGTGAATGCGTAACCGGCGACTTTGGATTCGACTTGCGTAAGCCTTCCTAGAAGAGAAGATTTTCCGGCATTCGGAAAACCGACAAGAGCGACCGTCGCATCGCCGCTTTTTTTCACGGAGAATCCGATGCCGCCATGGCCTTTTTTTGCAGACAGGTCTTTCTTGAGCTTCGCTATCTTCGCGCGCAATATTCCCAGATGTTTATTGGTCGCTTTGTTGTGTTTTGTTTTGGAATATTCGTCTTCCAATTCTTTTAATTTGCTTCCTGTTGCATTCTCAGCCGTCATAAAAATCATAAAAGCTTGTATCGCGTTATAGACCATTACAGATTTTATTTAAATAACTGTCGTATGTACTATAGAATAGTTGGTTTCAATGGCCAAGAAAACTTCGAAGAAGGCTTCAAAGAAGGTAAAGAAAACCTCAAAGAAGACTTCAAAGAAAGCTTCAAAGAGAAAATCAAAGAGATAATTGAAGCAAAGAAAAACAGAATGGTGGGTTGATTTTATTTTTTTTCTCTCTCTTTATTTCACATTTTAGGCATGAATTTTGAAAGATTCCTTCTCAGATCCCGGTTGTTCTTGAACATGTTTGCGAATTTTTTCATCTTGTTGAAATCATTAAGCAATTCCCTGACGTCTTTTTCCGTAGTCCCGCTTCCTGCCGCGATTCTTTTTATCCTGTTTCCTTCCCTTACGAGTTTTTCATCACGCCTTTCCTCTTTTGTCATCGAACTTATTATATTCCCGTATTTTTTCAGTTTCGTTTCGCTGTTATCCAGGGTTTCTTTCGGGACGTCCGCCATGCCCATCATTCCAAGCATGTTTTTTATCGGCCCCATTTTGTTCATTGCCTTAAGCTGCGTGTAAAAAGTTTCGAAATTCAACTCAGCATTTTCCATGTCTTCCGGTTTTATGTTTGCTTCCTTTACGGCATTCTGCACGCTTTCGATAAGTCCTTCCAGATCCGGTATTCCGAGTAGTCTGCCTACGAATTTTTTTGAATCGTAAAGTTCCAGCGAATTAAGTTTTTCACCAGTTCCGATGAATGCGATCTGTGCCTTTGCTGCGGATACCGCGCTTAACGCACCTCCTCCGCGTCCGGATCCGTCGAGACGCGTGACTATCACCCCGTTTATCCCTATCGCCCTGTCGAATTCGGATGCCTGCTTTCCGGCAATCTGTCCGATATCTGCCGTTATCACGAGGAATTTTTCATCGGGATTGAATACCTTATTGATCCCTTTCAATTCCTCTATCAATTCATCATCAAGTGCACTCCTTCCGCTGGAATCGCATATGATTACCTTTCTGTCCTTCAACCTCACAAGCCCTTCTCTGGCAATTTTCGAAGCGTCAGATTCGCCCTTTATTCCGAAGAAACTGACGTTTGCCTGCTTTGCGAGCGTTTCAAGCTGTTCATATGCCGCAGGCCGCGTGACGTCGCAGCATATCACTCCCGCACTGAATCCTCGATCCTGGTAAAATTTTGCGAGTTTTGCAGCAGTCGTGGTTTTTCCCGAACCATACATTCCGGCAAGAAGGATCTTTTTCGGTTTTACCTCCGGGGCATATCCGCGGCCCATCATGGCAACAAGCTGTTCATACACCATGTTCGTTATGTAATCCTTCGGACTTACGCCCTTGGGCATCTTTTCCTTAAGGGCGGCATCCTCTATTCTTTTCGTAAATTCGAATACAAGACCTACTTCAACATCCGCGGAAAGCATCGCCTTCTGCAGCTCTTTTGAAAACTCCCTGATGGTCTTCGCATCTATGATGGTGGCTCCGCTCAGCTTTGCGAGCGCTTTCCTAAGACCCTCTCCCAAATCCATCAAAAAGACCTTGACCTCGAAAATAGAGCTGTTTAAACAGCTGTAACAGACACATTTATTAATAGTTTTTGTTATATAAAGATATCTTGAGGGCTCGTAGCTCAGCCTGGTTAGAGCGCTGGTCTTATACTGCTCTTTTGGTTTAAATCAAAAGGCATAGGCAAGCCAGATGTCGAGAGTTCAAATCTCTCCGGGCCCATTCATTTCTGTCGTCGAATTTTCAATATGAAAAAAAGTTCCGCCGTTTTGACACATGTTTTTGCACTGCAGGAATGTCCTGCCGCATACGCATGTGTAAAACATCGGTTATCTCCTCACGACTTCCTTTGTCTTGAGGGTGTCTGCCTCAATGCCTATCTTGGCATTTGCCGTCATGTCCTTTCTTTGCAGTTCCAACGTCTTCTGATATAGGAAGAACTGCCTGTCAACTGCCGCATGGGTGCCTATACCGATGCCAGCTACCTTTAGGGGTTTTCCAACGTGTGTCATGTTTTCACCTCTTATCGCAATCTGTTCTGATGTGAGCCAATACTCCTATTCCGCAAGCCCGAAACGGGCTCATATCGCCTTACGTGGAATATGCGTGTCTAACCTTATTAATGCTTTCCTGGTAACATCTGCCTATATTCTCTTATCTGAACTTTAAAGAACGCCCTGCCACACAATAAACATTTACTTTTTACGGATTTCTTTTGTATAAAACAGCCGTATTTGTATTATTCATATCATATGAATTGCCAAACTGTGTTTCCGATTGTGACAAGTTCGGCGAGAATACCACATGCAGATTAGTACATGACAGTACTTTGTTATCATATGGTACGCTGTAAATCCCGATAATATAATTACCGGTAAGAGAACTGCAATTGTCGAAAATTGTCGAATAATTTACATTTACTTTATAATTTGCATAACTTTCAATGATCATCCAATAAAGGAAATTAAATGTATTTATGGATTGGTACACGGATGTGAATTCATCTGGATTCAACGCCGGCTGTATCACGTCAGTTTTGTTCAGTCCTGAAACGATATATATCGTAGCATTCTTTGGCAGTGCGGCAATGGCCTTTGAAATTTGTGACCATCCGTCAGTTAAAATACCATTTTCCTGGTGAATGGCTCCCATCAAAAGAATGGCATTTGCTATCAATAACATATATCCAAATATTATGACCATGAGTAAAGCTTTTGAGGATAATGGTATAGATTTTCGTCCTTTTTTGTGTTTTATTATTTCATTAAGGCCTTTGCTTATTGCTATCCCGATGATTATTGACAACGGGGGAATCACTATAATCATGAATCTTGGAAGAAATAGCATATACCCGTTAAACGGCAGACTGTCCACCCCGAATGACATATAAGCGGACAACAGTAAAAACCATGCAATTGGGATTAAAGCGGCATATTGTTTTTGTTTGATTGAGAGAATTACCAGAAAAACAATGCTTATTATCATAGCGTATCCGAAAAATCCGATAATATTCGGATATACATTAAGTGAAAATTTGGAAAAATCTCCAAATTCGGAAACGAATGGCCAGAAGAACGGATAAGATACGTTATTGTATGCGTCGTGTAGCGGTAGCAATAGCGAAAGAAACGCACCGATTCCGGGTGTGCTGGAAGATATATATGTACCAGGTCTACCATTATTTTGAAAATGGGTAATGAAATAAGCCATAGCATTCGACTGCAAAAGATAACCCAATGTGAATATCATTGCAACTGCCAAAACCATTCCTAAAAGAAACGCAAAGGACCGTATCAACTGGACCTTATTCCTATTTTTTACAAATACGTATGTCAGATATGGTATTAGAAACATGAAAACTGTAAAATTCAACACGCTTCCCCCCAATATGCCTGTGAGCCCTATAAATCCGGACAACGCATAATATCCAATCTGCTTTTTTCTAATTCCCAGTAGAATTAAAAGTACTGCCAATGTTGCGAAGAATGCAACAGGCATGTTGTCCCCGGAAGCTGCGCCTTCGGCAGCAATCAAGGGCACAAAAATAAATGTACATGCCGAAATCAGACCTGCGAACGTGCCATCAAGAATTTTTGCGATAAAAAATATGCATATTATCGTTCCAATCAGGCAAATCATGCTAAACAGTCCTTCGGTAAAAAGACTGATTCCAAACAGCCTGAATAGCAATGCCTGCACTCCTGACAATATGTATTTGGTTAAGAAATTTGCATATATGGAATTGCTGAAACCGTGTGTTGTTATCTGATGTGAAAAATACAAATAATATACGTCATCCATTAAATCTAAGTACATACCCGGACCAAGAACGGTCTTTATGCTTAGATAAACGCCCAATACCGCAATAATCATCAGGGCAGGGATCCAGTATTTTTTTGTCAGACGCGTTTGTTTTATTTTTTCGACATTAACAATTGCGCGAACGTATACAGCCAAGGTAACAAGGAATTTTTTAATTATCAAATTAAGCTTTGACATAACTTATTGCCACACAAAACGTATTTATTAAATGGTTATTATCGCATTTATGATAAATTATAACATATCAGACAATGATTTTTTGTACGGATGTCTTGCAATTCCCTTTTCGGTCACAATGGCGCTTACGAGATCCGGTGGTGTTATATCAAAAGCGGGATTCAACACGGGAACGTCGGGCACCGTGATTTGGAGTTTTCCAAGCACAGTTCGCACCTCATCGGGCTTTCGCATTTCTATCGGTATGCTGCTGCTCTTCGAATCCACCGTTGACATAGGCGCGGCGACATAAAACGGTATCTTATGGTGATTTGCAAGCACCGCAAGCTGATACGTGCCTATCTTATTTGCAACCTGCCCATCCATGAGAATCCTGTCTGCGCCAAGGAAAATCTTCGTTATCCCTGCATTTTTCATGGCATATGCCGCCATATTGTCCGTTATCAGCGTGACCGGAACTCCGGCCTTCATGAATTCCCACACCGTGAGCCTTGCTCCTTGATAAAGAGGGGCTGTGTAAGTCGCAATAACCTTGAAATCTTTTCCTTCCTCCCATGCCGAAAGGATGACCCCTGTTGAAGTGCCTATGCCTCCGCATGCAAGCGGCCCTGTGTTGCAATGCGTCAGTATGACATCGCCGTCCTGTATCAGGTCCTTTCCGTTCCTTCCCATGCGTATGCTGTCTTCCGTATTTTCCTTTTGTATCGCAACTGCTTCCGCAAGTAGCCCTTTCTTTATCGCATCCACACTTCCGGAATTTTTTACAAGTTCCGCCGTTTTTTTGGACATGCGATCAAGAGCCCAGAACAGGTTAACTGCCGTAGGGCGCGTCTTTGCCAACCTTCCCCTGTCATTTTCGATGTGGCGTGCCATTTCATCAATGTCATTTCCATTGTAGTTGCTTGCCGAAAGTGCAATGCCGTAAGCTGCTGCAATTCCTATCACCGGAGCGCCGCGTATTTCCAACGTTTCTATTCCGCGCGCGAGTTCCTCTATTGACGAGCTTTTCTTCCATGTTTCCTCCCACGGGATTCTATTTTGCAGTATCCATTCGACTTTCTGATCGTTCCACCTGACAGGTTCCATGCTTTTTATCTCTCTGATTGGCATAATCTCATCCGAAAACTCTACAAAATACAATCCGCAAAGCGCTATGGTAAATCCAGCATCTAATTTAGAACATCCTTTACGCATAAATAAACGCGTAGACAAACTTATTATTTGTATAATGGTATGTTGACTTGATGGTATGATGGCAAAAGCGAACAAAAACAGTATGCTTGATGACATATACAGGATAATCTCATTCTCTGACAAGGTGATATACAAGACTTCATCGATAAGACGGTACAATACGACGCAGATAATACAGCAGCAATCCGTCCTAGAACACGAAGGAAGCGTCGCACTCATCGCCATGCTGATATCGGATTATCTGATTAAGAAAGGAGTGAAGCTTGACACCGAGAAAATAATGCGCATGGCAATCATACACGACCTCGATGAAGCCATATACGGCGACATACCCTATGATGCAAAATACGAATTCGGAAAAACATCTGAAGAATTTCGCGCGGCCTTGGAGAACATGAAGATATTCACCCTTAAGATGATACTGAATACGATCGGGGACAGCACGCTTGCCAACAAGTATTTCGACCTTATGATGGAAGAGAAGGAAAAAGGAACGCTGGAAGCGAGGATAGTAAAGCTTGCCGATTACATCGACGTGCTGATATTCATAAATCATGAATTGTCTCTCGGAAACAAAAGCGTTCTTGACATAAAGAAGAAGGCGGAGAAGAACATACACCAGCTTCTGCTAAAACTTGCCGAAAATGCCGGTCAAGGTGCCACCGGCAAGCCTGTTTTTAAACGTACCAAATAAACAAGCTTTTATAGCAGTTTGCAAACTTTCACAGCGTTTAAATATCAGAAATTACCGCATTATTTCGGATTACATGAACATTTTCAAGAGTAGACCCGCAAAGGCAACGTTGTCAGAGCAAACAAGGAATTCTACGGTATCAAAGATTGCAGCCGGAGCAGCCCTTACAGCTGCGTTGGTGTTCGCATTTCCTCCTCACGCTGCATCAGCCGTGCCTGAAACGGAATCATATACCCCAGCAACAATCTCGGTATTGGATGTCGTGCCAAATCTGGAAAAAGGGCAGACCGTATTTGCAGGCATATCCGGCAACCAGTACAGCAAGCCCGGAGACGGTTATTCCCTGGAATTCGTTTCTACAAAGAAGGAGAGCATAATCTTCAAGGTATATACAAATCCCGATCTTTCAGAAAACGCTCCGAATGGACATCTGATGGGTGAGGCAAGCTTAAAACTCGGCCATACTGTAAACATAACTCCTTCATATTGGAAATATGTTAAGAGCTCAGATGCGATGCCTCCTGCAGGATCGCTCTCTATATCCTTCACCGGAGTTAAGATGCACAATGGCGTTCCCGGCGCAGTTCTTGTTTTCGGCTACACCGCTCCTGAAGTCAAGCTTCCTATTCTTAACGAAGGCGTTCCTGTGAAAAAAGGCACGAACAGCGAAATAATATTTTTCGGTACAAGCAAACACTTAAAGGAAGCAATAGTCGCAGCACACGACGTTACCCAGTCAACCGGCAAGTTTGTCATACTCAGCCTTGCGGTAACCGGTGAAAACGGCACGTCTGCCGGGCAATCCCAAACGGTAACCGTGCCTGGAAGAATGACGGGGATATTCCCTACTGAAGGATCAGGCGTGTCTGTATATGTTGGAAATCCCGAACTTGACATTCTTGTCCGCAACTGAACGTCTGCAAAATCCGCACAGCTGGAAACGGCATATTATCAGGCCGGAGCTACGCTTTTAGCCTGCGGCTGCGGTTGTTCTGGTTTCTTAATGTTTCTTGAAGACAGGAAGACTCCTACTCCTGCAGCCACGTTTGAAAGAAGTATTATTATGAATATTAAATTTAGGAATCCCGGGATGTGTATTCCTAACGCTTCAGGCAATGTTGCTACTATCGCGGGGGACAATCCTCGCGGAACGTTGAAAGATACCAGCCTCCTGACTCCTGTCTTGTCGTCTTGCATGTATTTTTTAAGTATGAGCGTGAAAACGCTGCGCAATATTATCATCAGTATTACCGCACCCACTCCTACTCCGAGCATCAGCAGGCTTATATTGTGCAAATCGAAAAGCATCCCGATGTAAACGAAGAAGAAAGTGCTCGTGAAGAACTCTATTTCACGCTGGTAATCCCTTATGTATTCTATATTCGTGAAGTGGAAGAATGCCTTTATTATCGCATTGAATCCCTTTCTTATGCTGTCGCTTTCTTCCTTTTCGTTCTTTTTCTTATGCAATCTTATTGTTCCGAAATTCGAGAATATTATGCTGAATACGAATACGGTTATGGCGCCGCTGTAGTTCAATTCCTGTGCTATTCCATAAGCCGCTATTACCATGCTTATCGTAAGCATCCATCCGTACGTCTTGCTGTATTTCTCGAACCTTTTCAGGACATAAAGCCAAAATATGGCGAATAACGATCCGAGCACCACGGAACCGATTATAACTTCACCGAGCAGTTCCGCCGCACCGTTTAAGGTTAAGGTTACCTGAGAATTTACGAGAATCCCAAGCAGCAATATCGGAACCGCAAGCTGCAGGGAATCGGACATCACGCTTTCGTATATCAGCGTCGTTTTGATATCCTCTCCGAGGTTCGCGACCTTCATGATCGAAGGGACTACCGCACTGCTCGGCCCGCTCAATGCGAACCCGAATATCAGCGCTTCTACTATGCTCCACTTGAATACGAAGAAAGCGACGCCGGCGAGTACAAATCCCGTAACTATGACAAGCAGCATGGTGAAAATCGTACCACGTACTATTATCTTGCGGAGCCTGTGTATGTTGATGTTCAATCCCACGTCAAAAAGAATGAACGATATTGCTATTGCGGTTATCAGCGGTGCAAGATTCGCAATCGTGCTGTTCGGTCCTCCATTTACGATGCCGAGAACCGGTCCCGCAAGCAGTCCTATAAGCATGAGCGGAAGCATCTTGGTTATGTGTATCTTGTCGAACAGCGCATTTATTACGAAACCGAGAAACGCTATGCCCGCTATGAATATGAACAGCAGATTAATGTTAATCATTGACTTCAGATACTCTTTCTGTGCAAAATAATAAAAAGCACGCCTATACCTTCCTTATTGGCATCGTCTCTCTTTGTTGTTTGGTACAAAATATAAATTTTCCCAACGAGGTTAATTCAGCAAAGAGGCTTGTTGGCAAATGTTACGGGGAAGAAGCACATCAAAAATCCAGAGCGCAATGGAGTATCTGATGACCTATGGTTGGGCCATACTCGTCATTGCCGTTGTCCTTGGAGTTCTCTATTCACTCGGAATTTTCAGTCCTTCGAACTTTGCACCGAAGGCACAACCCGGATCGTGTCAGGTATTCCGCCCGAACGGCCCCGGCACAAGTTATGATGCGAATCTCGAAGGAACGTGCAGCGGCGAACTGCCTGAATACGTGGCAAATTTCAGCGGAAGGTCGTCAATATCAAACATTAACGTGAGTTACCTTAAAACAAACAACGGAACGATAAGTTTGTGGTATAAAGGAACCGGCACAGGAAGACAATTCATTTGGTCAATGGGCACCGACGGCAGTGCAAACGATATGGATTTGATATCGACAAGCGGTACCGGCAGCAACGTTATTTTTTATTTTAGGGTTTTCAACGTTTCCGATGTTCAGTTCAATACTAACGTAAGAGTCGATCCGTATTCCCCTTCAACTTTTTACAATCTAGTTGCACAATGGACCAGCACAAATTCTATTTATTTGTACCTGAACGGCATCATGATTAGCGATAAAGGCGGCGTAGTATATCCGCAATCTTTCGGATGTCCTGAAAAGATCGGAGGATCCTGTAACGGCCAAGGGCTGATAGCAGACCTTGCAAACGTGCAGGAATACAATACTTCTTTATCAACAAATGAAATACAGGCACTCTACCAGGAAGGAATAGGTGGTGCACCGATTAATCTGCAACATTTGGTGGCATGGTTCCCGCTCAACGGCAATCCGAATGATTACTCTGGCAACAATAATGACGGTATACCTGTTAATGTAATCTATACTGGAACATGGCAAGGAGGGTATTCCGCACCATAGGTAAGGCACATGAAATCAAAACTTCAATCCGCAATGGAATACCTCATGACCTATGGATGGGCAATACTCGTCATTGCGGTTGTCCTTGGCGTTCTTTATTCACTCGGAATATTCAGTCCTTCGAACTTTGCGCCGAAGGCACAGCCTGGAAGCTGCCAGGTCTTCAGACCTAACGGCCCTGGAACGAATTATGATATAAATCTTGAAGGCACGTGCAGCGGTGAACTGCCGCAGTATGTCGCACAGTTTGACGGGGCATCGAGTTATTTCAAAACTCTTGGATTTTCTACTATGCATCCAATAACATCATCATCTCAAATATCTATAGCGTTTTGGATGTACCTTACAGGTTACCCTCCAAACACACTTGACAATAATTTCATCCAAATCAAATCCGATGCGGGCGGTATAAGTTATAGGATAGCATATAGCGTTGCAGGAAACGGAGCATGTGCGAAAAATACAGGAATATGGGTTCAAATATGCTCAAGCAACGCCATTCCGTTGAATAACTGGACGGAGATAGTATACGCTTATAATGCACTCTCAATGCAAATATATTTTAATGGTAAATATTCTGACGGAGGAAATTGGACAGCAATAAATAACAACTCAGGAAGCATGTATTTTTTTGTCCCTGATTTTGCAACTGGTTATCAGATCCCTCCTTATCGTATTGCCAATGTCCAAATTTACAACACGTCACTATCCGCAAATGATATTTCCGCACTGTATCAGTCAGGCATCGGGGGATCTCCTATCCATATACAAAATTTGATTGCATGGTATCCATTAAATGGAAACACAAACGATTATTCTGGTAATAATGAGGAAGGGTTTCCAGTTAACATGATGTATGTCGGTACATGGCAAGGAGGGTATTCCGCACCATAGGTAAGGCACATGAAATCAAAACTTCAATCCGCAATGGAATATCTCATGACATATGGATGGGCTATACTAGTCATTGCGGTTGTTCTAGGTGTTTTGTACTCGCTAGGAATTTTTAGTCCGTCAAACTTCGCACCGAAGGCACAGCCTGGAAGCTGTCAAGTATTCAGACCGAACGGCCCTGGAACGAATTACGATATAAATCTTGAAGGAACGTGCAGCGGCGAACTGCCTGAATATGCTGCGCAATTCGATGGCAAATCAAGTTACATAAATGCCGGCGAGAGTTCGCTGCTGCAATCGAATACTTTTACTATAACGGCATGGGTAAATCCCGCAACGCTCGATTTAAGCGGAAATGCCATAACCGGCAGCTCTTCTCCAAGCGGCGTCGAGTTCAGACTGGCAAATTCCGGGGGGAAATTATACCTGCAAGCACTCAAGGAAGACATAACTGGAATAGGGACATCTACAGGATACGTATCTGCAGGCACTTGGAGTTTTGTCGCAGTAACATACAATTCAAGTGCAAATGGTGCTTATGCCTATTACGTAAATGGGGCAAATGCAGGTTCCGGAAACAACTTGCAAACTTTCTCATGGAGCAGCCAATACATAGGAAAACAATCAAGCAACACGGAATACTTCAACGGCATGCTCTCAAATGTGCAAATATACAACGTTTCGTTATCGGGAAATGATGTTGCCGCTTTGTACGCCGAAGGCATAGGGGGAACACCTACAGATTTACGGCACATATGCGGCTGGTGGCCGCTGAACGGAAATGCGAACGATTACAGCGGAAACAACAACGACGGCATACCAACTAACATTATTTACAAAAATACCTAGCAGAAAGCCCACGATTTCCAATCGTGGGATGAATGCGAATGTCTTGAAATTTGATAGAAACATATCTATATAAATTAGAAGGGATATACAGTATCTAAGAATTAATATGGGATACAAACATAAGCGAACAAGTGTGGCAATGGTAAACTACCACATAGTATTCTGTCCGAAATATAGGAGAAAGTTATTGGTAGGTGGCATAAAGAAAAGGCTTGAAGAGGTTATGTTTGATGTCGCACTTGAAAATGGGTGGAAGATTATTTCAAAAGAGGTCATGCCAGATCACGTCCATCTATTCGTCTCTGCTGATGTAAGGTCAAGACCAGAGATAGTAGTCAAGAGATTCAAAGGCAGAAGTTCAAGGTATCTGCGCAATGAGTTTCCAGAGCTCTTGAAGATGCCAACATTGTGGACTCGCTCATACTTTCTTTCAACCGCAGGAAATGTGTCCGCTGCGACAATCAAGAAATATATAGAACAACAATGGGATAAAGTATGAAACAAAAACGTTAATGGTCTTGGGCATAATCTCAATACTTTTGGATTTGATAATCTCTATCAGTAGTGCCATTTCCTACTTTAACAGAGCGTGCAGCTGTCCTGCTGAAATTGTAGGGCAACCTCCAATACCTTGTTGCACAGACCCGTCTGCAATCTATCTTATATATTTTGGCATAGCCCTTGTAGTAATTGGTCTGATTGCAATAACGGTAAAATGGTTTTATAAAAAGTGATATGATGATTCTAACCTTCAAAATAAAACACGAAAGAAATTTCTCCCCTGAGTTAGGAAAGGCAAGAAAGATTGCGGAGTATGTCTTGACACACAAAACAAGGTCTTCTAAGGATGTAAAACAATTCGGTCTAAAATCCGCAATCGCAAATCAGATACTCAGGAAATATGGAAACAACGAAACAATCAAGAATGTCAATAAGATAAAACTGACTGTTCCTTCTCAGTCGGTCAACGCAAACAAAGAGCATAGGACAATAGAAATTCCGTGTCTAAAGTTCACCGCGCCATATAACTTCAGGAACGACTACGATAAGATAAACCAGATAGAACTGGACAACGAATACGCCTATGTTTCAGTAAATGTAAAGGAAGAGCCACAAATAGTTCCTCAAACATGGATAGGCGTAGACAGAAACACAACAGGTCATATTGCAGTAGCAGGAAATCCAGAGACAGGGAAGATTCTGAAACTCGGAAAGGAGGCACTCCATATTCACAAGAAATACAGAAACATAAGAAGGAAGATGCAAAGAGAAGGAAAGTATAGCGTGGTAAAACGGATAAAGGACAGGGAATCAAGAATAATCAAGAACATAAACCACAACGTCTCAAAGGCAATAGTTGAGGCTGCAAAGGAAAATAATGCAGGGATAAAGTTGGAGAAACTGGAAGGCATAAGAAAAAACAGGAAGCACATAAGGAACTTCAACTACGGTCTGCATAGTTGGTCGTTCTACCAATTGCAGACGTTCATTGAATACAAAGCAAAATTATATGGAATACCTCTAACCTACGTGGAGCCTAAAAACACGTCCAAGGACTGTTCAAGGTGCGGAAACGAAGGTATTAGAGATTCAAAAAAATTCGTGTGCCAGTCGTGTGGACACGTAGACCATGCCGACGCAAATGCATCGTTCAATATATCGCAGCGTCCTCCAATTGGAGAAGGCAGAAGTCAATTGAATGCAGACAGGGATGCATTCAAGGGCAGCACTGATACGCCCCAAGGTGCAACTCTATGAACGCAGAGACACCAAACCAAAGAGGAACCCCACGAATTTATTCGTGGGAGGATGTCAGACTGCTTCATGGGCTTCAACGTATAGCGCTCCTTGAAAGTTGCATTTTAACGAAATTCTGTCAATAAAGCGTATAAATGCACTCATTTAAATACCACCTCGGTCATAATATGTATCGACCACAGAGGGTTCGAATATGAACGACAAGTATACGGAACTTGAACAACAGCTGACGGTGACTGATGCACAGCAGGAGAATCCTGAGATTGCACAGATGCCCTCAAAATTTTCATATCCGAATCCCACTGGTGGCAATAAAGGCGGCGGGGCATCCAACCCTCTTAATCTGAGAATATTCTCGGCAAGGGACCCGGGGCTCAAGACCGCACTGCGCAAGTAACCTCTGGATTCTTCGCGGCTAATATGAATAAAGACCCAGCGTCAGCACGCAAAGCTTAAAATCCTTTAATTCGCAAGCAGAAGTATGTCCGCAAAACAATACGTCTGGTTCGACGGCAAGTTCATCGATTACTCTAAGGCCAACGTGCACATTCTTACGCATTCGCTCCAATACGGAACTGGCATGTTCGAGGGAATACGCGGATACAAGACCGAACGCGGCACTGCAATATTCAGATTAAAGGATCATGCAAGGCGCTTCATGCGCACGGCGAAGATACTCGGAATGCCTCTCGGCATAACTCAAAAGGAGTTCGAGCATGCCGTAATATCCACGGTTAAGAAAAACAAGCTCAGCGACTGCTATATACGGCCGTTTGCATTCTATAACAATTCGCACATAGGTCTCGGAGTATCCGGGAAGAAGGTAAGCGTCGCAATTGCGGCAATGCCGTTCGGAAGCTATTTCGAGGACAGGAACAAGGGGATAACGTGCAAGATCTCTTCATGGAACAGGATATCTTCAAACATACTGCCTCCTGAAGCCAAGGCCAGCGGAAACTATGCCAATTCGGTGCTCGCTTCGGAGGAAGCGAAGGCTGCGGGTGCCGAAGAGGCCATCCTCACGACAGCGGGTGGATACGTCGCAGAAGGACCGGGTGAAAACATCATGCTTGTCGAAGACGGCAAGATAATAACGCCTTCCAAGGAATCGGATATACTTCTCGGGATAACCCGTGCATCACTTATCGATCTGGCTGAAGAATTGGGGATTGTCGTCGAAGAAAGGCTCGTCCACAAGGAAGAGCTGTTCACATGCGACGAATTGTTCTTCTGCGGCACAGCCGCTGAAGTAACGCCGATAATATCTGTGGATTCGAGAGCCGTCGGAAGCGGAAAACAAGGACCGATTACAAAATTGCTCTCGGATAAGTTCTTCGCTATTGCACGGGGGCAGGTTCCTACTTATACGAAGTGGCTGACCTATCCCTGACCGTTAAAAAGAATTACAGCAGCTTCAATGACGACGTAAACGCGTCTATCTCGCTGTTTTTCCAAGGGCCGATGCCAAGCGCCGTGACGGTGCCAGGCGGCAATTCCGTAAGCCCGGCGTCTGTAACAAGCGCGCACGGCACGTTCTTGAATTTGAATGCATCATTCAGTTTCCTGAGCGAAATTTCGTTTTCTACCTTCAGCACTATTTTCTTCTCTCCAGCGGCAAGCCACTTTTTAACGACTTCCTTGTCTGTCTTTTCCGCTTCGAAATAGCTCATCAAAGAAGCGTGTGCGACCTGTGCGGCAAGCTTGCCCTTGCCCATATCCAAGTCATTTCTTACTACTATTACCTGCTTGATCTCGTCCATGATCTTCACCGAAGCTTCTTACCGAGACTATTGAATACGCATCTTTAAATATGCGTGCGCCCTTTCCCGTTCGAAAGGGAAGGATTTTAACCCTATTATAATATACTATAATATTAATATGGGGATGAACGCGGGAAAATCATTGCCCGTGCGAAGCTCCGTTCCAAGCGGTAAACATGGATGTTAGACACTTGCCGTATATGCGGCAAAAGTGCTTTGTCGTCGGTAACACCCTGCTTTTTGACGAAGAAATACGTCATTTCGAGAAGTCGTTTCTAACGTCTGACGAATATATACCACAAATATACAAATTAAAAATTAAACAAAACGCAGTGTTTAAATACTTTACACCTAAGATGTATTCACAAAAAAATGTTAAGTGATAGAATGAAAAGTCTAAATGCAAAGAGAATAGCCGCTGTTGCGGCAAGTTTGGTAATGGGCATAGCCGTTGCTGGACAGGGTGTAACCTTCGGTAACATCCCTATCATAAGCAACCAGGGCCAGCCAGTCGTGCAGATAGTAGTGGGAAGCCACGCAGCACCTAGCGACGGAGTTGTCGCTGCGAACATCGCTGCGGTAATAGGCAACCTGGCACTTACGACCCAGAACGTAACCGCAACGGTCTCGACCGTTAATGGAACGTCCGCATGTGTCGTAACAACGCCTAAGTGCACACTGACAAACCAGCAGGTTTGGCTTGGCGAAAGTGGACTGTCCGCACCTAGCGGATCGTACTCATTCGGTGCGTTGATTGGTTCTGTAATAAACAGGGCTATACAGCTCAACACGCCTGCCAACACGAAGTCTCTGCAGGGATCAAGCTCACAATATGTGTATCCTGAATCCACTTCTTTGACTTCAACGCCTGCACCTAGCCCTTACTACGGAGTCGGTGTTCCACTGACAAACGCAGTAACTGCTAACTACAATGGAGGAGGCGTCGGCTTCGGCTCAACATTCACGAGCGGAGGTTCAGACAACATACTTCAGGTAAGCAGCGCACAGCTCCCTGCACTTTTGGGCAATTCTGGCTCAAACGGTGAAAGTGAGTATCTGTGGCTTACGGGTTTCCCTGTATACAACCAGGAATCTACGGTAAACAACTTCCAGGTATTCGATGCCGGAGGTGCATACCAGATGACCTTTAACAAGCCTATACAGAACCAGACATCATCTGGCTCAACAAGCATAAATGTTCCTATAACATTGCTTGGACAGAGTTGGACAATAGTGAACGAAACTGGAGCAGGAAAGACCTCTTCAGTATCAAGCCAGCAGTTCACGACTGGTGGTAGCTTGTGGCTCGCATCTTCATTGACCCCTCTGCAGACTGTATACGTTGGTCACAACGTTTCAAACAGCTCTGTCGGCGGATTCAATGTAGAACTTACGGACCTTGGTCAGCCTAACTCCAACGGTGTAAGCACTGCAGCTTTGCAGGTTTACTACAACGGAGTGCCTACGAACACAACGCAGGTCAATGCGTACTCAACACAGAAGTTCAACGTTTCCGGACACATCTTGTATGTGCACGTAAACCAGACCTTCGCAGGGTTGTATGCATACCAGAAGTGGGCAAAGGTTCAGCTCTATTCCAACCTCGTACAGTTGAACAACGGTAAGAAGTTCAACCAGACTGGCGACAATGGATGGTACACGAACCTGTGGTGGACAAACACGTCAACATCAGGACAGGCAGATGCATTGCAGAGCATTGTAATATACAATACCTCTCCAACAACGCTGTCAACCGGACAAAGCTTGACGTTCTTGCCTAACCCTTCAAAGTATCAGCTTACTTTCGTAGGAGACAACCTCGGCAACAACTATGATCCGATACAGGCGCAGACTGCGTATTCGTCATCATTGCAGTACCAGAACCTCGGTACGGTAAGCGATGCACCTACAAGCCTGCAGATATCCAACATAACGGAACCTGCACAGGAACTTGTAGTCACAAGCTCAATACCGAACGCATTCAGCTACGCGGGACAGACAAGCTCAAGCGTAACATACGACTTGACTCCATACCAGCTCAATGAATACGGCAACTCAGTGACGACCAACACGATCGACACAGTGGCATGGAACTTTGCGGCTGCAAGCAGCACTGGTGCATGGATATCAAGCACGAACCCTGTTACTGTCAGAGTAACTGGATACGCAAGCAATACTGCAACTGCGATGACTTCCGACCCTGTAACATTCGATTCGATGTCAGGGAACGCCGTGCTTAGCACGAACCTGTACAATGTTACTGGAATACAGCTCCAGCAGACACTTCCTGCAGGAACGTTGAGCATATATGCTGGAAACAGCGTAGGTCTCAATGGTGCAACGAACGTGATTTCAGGAACGCAGCTCGCTGCAAGCTTGACAGCAACAACGTCAGCACCTGGTCCGTCAATAGTGTATTCACTGAGCGGCAAGAACTATGATTACCTTGCCCCTGTAAGCGGAAACACTGTGATCTACAACCAGCAGAACGGTCAGTCAACAAGCAACTTCGTGCTTGCGACCGCGACGCCTTCTGGAACGTCTGCATCAACGTACTTCACCTATACTCTGAACGAGATAGCGGTACCGACGAACACGGCTGCACAGGACTCGCTTGCATTCGGAATAGACAACACGACTGCTGGAATACAGCAGGGTGGAGCTCTATACCAGCTGAACTACTCTAAGACTGGTACGCACAACAACGCGACGTACACCTCAACGCAGGGAACGTCACTCAGCGTGAAGCAGGGCTTCGTGACTGAACGCGGAAGCAAGGTCGCTTCAATAACGCCTTCAAGCGTTACATTCGACCTGGCAAAGGCCGTCGACCAGTTGGAGTTCGTAGTAGGGCCGGCAACGACCAATACGACAGCATTGTCAACAACGACAAACTATGGTCCATACACAGTTGGACAGCAGACAAACCTGGCTAACGTAACCATAGCGGAGGTCAATGCAACATGTGCATTCACCGCAACAAGCTGCTCAGTAAACACGAGCGACTTGAATGCAGTGCCTTCAGTGTCGCAGGCAGTAGTGTCTTCACACCTCAACACGGCGACAACGCCTCTTGCGGTGCTTGACGCGAATGCAAACAATGCATCCACGCTCGTCGTAGTAGGAAGCGCGTACGTGAACTCTGTCGCAGGACAGATATTCGCGGACAACCCACAGTTCGCTTCAAGCTTCGACAACGGAGGAGTGTCAGGGCCTAATGCGGTCACAGTGCAGTCGTTCGGTGCAAACAGAATCCTGGTAGCAGGGTTCAACGCAAGCCAGACGGTAGAAGCTGGAAACCAGTTCATAAACCAGCTCCTGACGCAGGCAAGCAGCACCACGGGCTAATCTGTAGCGACATAGCGGATATACAAACTGGCGGGGCCTTTTTGGCCCCGCCTTTTCTTTTTCTTTTGGTTTTAAATCTTTCAGCGTAAGCTAGGTCTCAAATGCTCTGCATCTCACGAAACCCCTCTTTTCCTCTTCAAAATTCGCATATTCTTTATAATTCACGGCTTAAGAACCAACAATAGTATATTTTATATATCAAACGGTTGGAACAATAATATGCCTAAGCACATGCGCAAACGCGCGCATACATACGTCAAAGACGCTTCAGCTAAAAGCAGGAGGCATAATCACACATTCGCCCAGGCAGCAATAGAATATCTTACCACTTACGGCTGGGCAATCCTAATTATAGCAATTGTCATATCCCTCATGTATGCTTTCGTTTTCGCACCTTCATTCGTAGTGCCGCAGAAATGTACTTTCGGATCGGGCGCATACTGCAACGACGTAATTCTCGGTACTGCGACAAACACGTCAAAAATGGTTTTGTTGCTTTCGAATTCGCGGCAATACGCCTTAAATAATCCGGGAATTATCTTATCTATAGAGAATGTAGGAAACGTTACCGGGACTTGTTATCCTTCATACGTGCTTCCTGGAGGCACGATGGTGTGCAATGCCACAATACCTGCAGGATATTCTGCAGGATCTATAGTATCGTCTGAAATGTATCTGAGCGGAACAACTTGCACGTCAAATTCCAATTTGTGTACCTCAAATCCATTACAGGTCTTTTCGGGTTCCGTTGTTGCGCATTCGCAGCCCATCCTCGCATCAGAACCAGTATCGATATCACTGTATGCCGCAAATCTGACTCCTGCGATAAATTCCGGCCAGACCATGGTAACAGCAACCGTTACGCTTCTCGGTTATCCTCTTCCAGGTGCAACTGTAAACTTCACCGAAAACGCAGGCACGAATTTCACGCTTACCCCTTCACAATCAACCACTAACACGAACGGAAAAGCTGTCAGTTACCTGTCGAGTACGAAGACGGGTCCTGTCACCGTAAACGCGACATTTGCAGGACATACTTCGTCAGTAACGCTCACGTATCAGTTGCAGAAGTACTACACAACCCAGGAATATACTACAACCGGTTCCGGTTCGGGAAACGGCACATATACGACGCAGCAATACGCCGTGTTGTGCCAGCCTACCGTTTCATTCTCCGGATTAACAACCATTACCGTTACGTGGTGCGGCGGAACTCCTCCCTATACTGTTACACTGTATTCCGGTTCGTCTCCAAATTGCGCGCTTGATACAAATGTCGTCGCAGTAAACACAGGGGTTACCACAACGTCAACATCATTTTCAATATCTACAGGAAGTGCATATTACTGTGCCACCGTTACGGATTCATCTTCATCACAACAGAGTGAAGGCTCCGGTTCTGGCGTGTCTTCAACTACATCCATTGCGACCGTAGTCACAAACGCTGCAACCAACGCTGCAACCAATGCGGCAACGAATGCAGCCACGACAATCACAAACGCTGCAACCAATGCGGCAACGACAATTACAAACGCGGCAACGAACGCAGCAACCAATGCCGCAACAAATGCCGCAACCAGCGGTGCAACTGGGAAGGAAGGGACATGCACATATTCAACACCTGTGGCAATTGTCGGATGTGTTTCAGGACCTTATAACTCTACCGAAGAAACATTCCTCCCATGCTCTTGCCTTGGATCCGGTGGAACGTGTCAACCTCCATCCTATTCTGTAGGGTATGGTTATTCCGGAACCTACGAAGCCTGCGTGTATCCTTCGACTTCAACAACTGTTGCAACCATTATCACCAATGCGGCGACGAATGCAGCAACCAATGCCGCAACCAACGCGGCTACCCATACAACGAACGCGGCTACCCATACAACGAACGCGGCTACTCATTCTACTAACGCAGCAACTCATACAACGAACGCAGCTTCAGTCAGTGGCGGAGGATCTGTATACGGAAGCACGATGATACTGCTCGCAAACGGGACGTACATACCTGCAAAGAATGTACAAGTCGGATCTATTTTGGAATCTTATAATTTCGTGCTAAACGAAACGGCACCTTCGGCTGTCATATACGTAACAACTACCATGGTGAACAACACCTATGTGATAAACGGAAACCTTTCAGTAGATGCAGACGAAATAATATTCCTCAACGGTGCGTGGAACAGGGCATTCAATGCGAAGGTCGGCGACGTGCTTTATGATCCTGTGACAAACAGCAACGTAACCATATACAATATATCCGTGAAGAACACTGGCGGAATCGTGTATGATTTCTATCTGGCTCCGAACAACAATTTCGTTGCCGCAGGCTATCTCATAGATGCGAAAGTATAATTCCTTAGAAATTCTTTTAGGAATCATGCAGTAATTCGGCCAAACACGTGTTTTCGGTTGCCGACCGGCGTTTATCCTCTGAAAGAGTATTCTAGATATATTTAAATACATTCATTTCCCATACCGATTGATTTTAATGGATGAAAGGACGACCTCATTCATTGCAATTGCTCTCGCGATTATGTTTATGGGGACTGTAGGGGCGGCGTCTACGCCTTCTACATCATCTCTTACACTGCTTCACCAATATTCCGTGCCTAATTCGATAATAACGCATCTTACGCAGGCTAATCTGACTTATAACGGATTAAGCTACGTTGCTCTTTACAACAATGGCGCTCTCGCATTCGTGATAAATGGATCCGACAGTTCTTTTGTGACAGGCACGGGCAACATCTACAACGTCATACAGGCGTACACGGTAAATCAGAGCTATTCCAAAGTCAATTTCACGCAGATAGGTGCGCAGATGCATGCCTACGAAGCATCGTCAGCAGGGCCTCTTGCCGACTGCATGATGGAAACCGGTCTTTCCGGGGGTGCTACATGCACGCTATCCAATATATGCGAGTCCTGCAGAACCGTTCCCGTATGTTCGAAAGTGCTCAGTGCAGTAGGCGGCCCTACTACGCCATTCGGCTATGGGTTAATGCAGTTTGAAAACAACGCCACCGTGCTCGACAACGCATTTGCAAATTTCTATTCATACATTAACAACGTCAACATAGGCAACGCCGCAACATTGTTACCTGCAATGAGTGCCGAGGCGCAAAACATCTCCGATATAACCTCATCGCTAGGAGAAAATCCCATATTTCCTCCTCCACAGACTGCCGATTTCCAGCTATGTACTGGTGCAGGCAGCGGCTTCACATCCAACATACCGCTAAGCGGCGGAGTTCCATGGTACTGCAATGCCGTCGGTTTCTGCCAGTATCTGACATACAACACCACGCTCATAAACGGCATAAACACCGAACTAACGAATGCGGGTTCATCTTCAATAACAAAGCAGGGCATTGAATCAGTCGCATCGGCTGCAAACACCACCGAAGCTACATACATAACTCCTGTAATAGTAAAAGAAAAAGGCACGGTACTCTCGGGAATACTCAATACGACTCTGTACGGATATTCCGGCATCGTCAACGGATCAAAAACACTATTAAGCCACATAAGCAACGCAACGCTATCAAGCGAACTTTCCCGATTGGAGGGCAATTATTCTACTTTGACTAAGAACTATGCAAGCATAAATCTTACTTCATACAATTCCATTCTCGCGGGCCAGTTCTCAAACGTGTCAAAACTATATTCCTTTCTCAATTCAAGCTATTCCGCACTTTCATCGACAGCGCAGAACAACACGAACGACATAACAAACCTTGAACTCAAATCGAAGACTGAAAATCCTACGCTTGCTTCTCTCGCATTCAGGCAAATCTTGATAAACAAGGAGCTTTCCGGCAGTATAGGCAACACGACACAATTATCCCAGCAGCTCAATGCTGTAAGGCTGGCGCTGAATGGCATGGGGATAAACGAGAATCCTGTCAGCGCACTTTCAAGATATGTCGGCGGACACATTGCAGTTTCAGTTGCAGGCCTGTTGCATTTGTCATACGATTCAAATGTCGCATTTGCACCATGGTTCGCATCGATGCCTGCACTCATACTGTTCATAATCTCCCTTTTGTTGCTTCTGCATGCACTATTCCCTGGGAAAGCGGTATCACAATCCATGCTTCTAAAAGGCAATGCGAAGAAAAGCAGCAATAAGGGCAAACTGGTCGTTTTCGCATTTGTCATGCTATTGTACCTGATATTATCTCTGGCATTGTCCTCAACAAATAATTCCAGCGTTACCGCATCAACGGTAAGTCATGCAATCACGTCTTCCAACACTATTGTTATTGCACTTAACGGCACGCAGACAAGCGGCATGCTGTCCTGTGCATCTTCGATATCTGCCCATTTGATGGGGATGAACAAAACAGTCATTCGCACAACGATAAACGGGATAAAGTGTGTTTCAAACGGCAGCATAGAAACAACGAGCGCATGCCTTAACGGCTACGTGCACAGCGGCACCCCTGTCGTGATGCTGACAAATTCTTCCGTTAACAGGGCAAACATGTATTCGTTCTACGGCACAATGATAAATTACGGCGGCAATTCCACATATCTTGGCAAATGCACGCCTGATGAATTAATCGGGTAATAAGTATGGCAACGACACAACCGAAACAAAAAGGGCAGCGTGAACCGGCAGCGGTAAAGGCCAAGGCACAGGCAGCTTCCATCAAGCCGTATTCCAAAGATCAAAAAACAAAAAATGCCGTTCAGGAAAAAAGGAAATTTCTTCCATACGCGCTTGCCGTAATCGCCATTGCAATTGTGGTCGCAATCGCCTTTCTGCTATTAAATCCGAGAGTGACTTCGCAGGTTCCTTTCCAGACATTCAAACAGAATTTCAATTCCGCTCCACGGGTTGCAATAGCCCTTACTTATACGAATGACACCAACTATGCCAACGAAGTGCCCTGCATGACCAACCTCGTCGAAATAGTCGGAAGGACAAGGAATGCGAGCACGATAGACCTGTTGATACTGAATAGCACGTCGTGTACCTATTCTCCAGGCGGCCTCGGGGTAAATGCACAGATAAAGACGACAAATGCGAGCACGTGTCTCAGAATAGCGAATTCTGAGCCGAGCTTATTCCTTAATTCCAGCATATCAAATTCCACGCTTATTACTGCAAACCACATGTACGTGAATGCAAACCAGGAATATCTGGCAAAGTGCAGCATAGCCGCCGAATTCGGATGAGCAATCAGATTCTTCCGCGTTAACGTATAAAGGTATAAGAATTCCGATAACATATCCGTTATAGACACCCATGCCCAGTTTCAATAGACTCCAATCCGCAATGGAATACCTAATGACGTACGGGTGGGCCATACTCGTCATTGCCGTTGTCCTTGGAGTTCTCTATTCACTCGGAATTTTCAGTCCATCAAACTTTGCGCCGAAGGCACAACCCGGATCGTGTCAGGTATTCCGCCCGAATGGTCCTGAAACAACTTTTAATCTAAACTTAGAAGGAACATGCAGTGAAGAACTACCTGAATATGCTGGGTTCTTCAACGGACAAACTAGTTACCTAACAATTCCCGATTTTTCAAGTATCAATCCTGATTCAAGCAGCAACTCCAAATCAATAATTTTTTGGATATACCTTACAGGATATCCCTCAAATGACGTCGATAATAATTTCATACTATTTACCCCCAGTAACAATGGTCCTGCACTGCGAGTCGCATATGTGCTTGAAAGTAGCGGGGTAGTTTATGATTCAAATGGCTGCAATGGAGAATGGACGCAAACAGGAACGAGATCATCTCTCCAACTTAATAAATGGATACAAGTGGCTGTCGTTCGACAGAATTCCACCATTTCTATCTATTACAACGCAACTTCACAATCAATATATGGAAATCCAATGGGTAACATATGTTCTGGAAGCAGTTCATACTTTATAGGAAAACCCGAAGTCAACGGAGCACCGTCATGGCCTCCGTATTATATCTCAAATATACAAATATACGATTCCCCTATGTCTCAAAATGATGTTACCGCACTTTATCAGGAAGGAATAGGGGGCTCACCCATACACTTGCAAAATCTTACTGCTTGGTGGCCATTAAACGGAGATGTAAACGACTACAGTGGAAACAATAACAACGGTGTGCCAACCAGTGTGCGATTTACAGGTACGTGGCAAAATGGATATACGTCGCCTTAACCGGGATTAATATGAGATCAAGAATCCAATCCGCAATGGAATACCTAATGACATACGGGTGGGCAATACTCGTCATTGCGGTTGTCCTTGGCGTTCTTTATTCACTCGGAATATTCAGTCCTTCGAACTTCGCACCGAAGGCACAACCCGGATCGTGTCAGGTATTCCGCCCGAACGGCCCCGGCACAAGTTATGATGCGAATCTCGAAGGAACGTGCAGCGGCGAACTGCCGCAGTATGTCGCACAGTTTGACGGGGCATCGAGTTACATATATTCATCAACTTCAAATTCCATCCCGATGTCAATAACGGCATGGTTTGAACTATACGATTTACCTACTGGAAATACGAGTTATGGCATAATATCGAGCCATCAGGGAGAAGCATTTCCCACAATGAAGGTTTCTCTGATCGCAGGAGTCCCCGGATTAAGTATTTGCGGGACTAATATAGGGAGCACTGCAAGCCCAATAGCGCTAACTACCGGAAAATGGTATTTCGGAACATTGATAGTAAATTCTTCAGGACAATTTGTCTATCTGAATGGCGGAAATGTGGGTTCGGTTTATGCCACACCAAGCATAAGTACCAATCTTGTGAACATAGGTTATCAACCCGGCACATGTGGCGAAGTGGGGTATTTTTCAGGAGCATTATCAAACATACAGATATACAACACTTCCCTATCCTTAAACGATATACAAAGCATATATGCCGCGGGAATAGGCGGCGTACCAATCGATGCAAAACACATAATCTCGTGGTGGCCCCTCAATGGCAACCCCCAGGATTATAGCGGAAATAATGCGGCAGTGATTTCATACAACGTCATATACAGCGGTTCTTGGGCTGGTTCTTACTCTCCGCCTTAATCAGCATCATACTGGCGTTGCATTCGCACTAGGTAGTATCTGAACGGCTGTCTCTTCCAGAATCTGTGCGGAATTCACTCCAAGTATTGCTTCAAGCCTTCTTCCTATCTCCTTTGTCTTTCTCATGGTCACGGTGTAGCTTTTCTCGCATTTCTTGAATTCTTCGAGTTTTATGAAGTACCATCCCTCACCGGACATTCTCCACGCGACGAAGGTTGGGAATGAAGTATTTTTTTCCCATTCCAGCAGCTTCTCGAATTGGTCGTAATCGAGGCTGAGACTTCCCTTGTCCCAGGCCTTGCATTCGATGCAAAACGCTTCCCTATCCTTCAATGCTATTATGTCAGGACCGAGCGCATTAACCCCACTGCCGGCACTTCTTATCACGGAATAGCCCTTGCCGTAAAATACGTTAAGCAGCTCCCTTTCGCTCCTTGCCCCTTTCATGTATCTGTGCATAAAGCCGCCAACGTTACTTCACAACCCAACTTATTAAATCTTATCATGCAATATTTTACCACACTCCGGATGATAATATGTTTGAACGCGTTAGATCAGGATGGCACGTGGCTTCGGCAATCAGAAAATTAGTATTCAAGGATAAGGACCTGCTGCTCTATCCAGTAATATCGGCGATTATCCTGTTTATTACGACAGTAGCCGTGTTCGTGCCCCTTGTGCTATTCAAGGAAGTGACAAATACCGGATTCATACTGGCAATGTTCCTGTACTACATTCTGGTGTATTTCATATCCTCGTTCGTAATAGCATCGATGCTGATAGCATTCCGGGCATATAATTCGGGCAAGAGAATAAGCGTGGCGGAATCATTCTCACGCGCATCGAAGTATTTCGTATTGCTGCTCGAATGGGCCGTCTTCGAAGCTGTAGTAGTGATGATAATAAGGGTTATAGAACAGAGGCTCGGCAACGTTGCGGGGCTGCTGTTCAATGCCGTTGCATCGTTGGCAATGTCCATTGCTGTGGTATTCGCCATTCCTGTAATAATCGACAAGAAAACAGGGCCTGTTGAAACGATAAAGGAGAGCACGACCTTCATATTCAATAATTTCGGCAAGACATTCGGCGGGATAATATTCTCCGACCTATATTCGCTCCTTTTCATAGTTTCCGGTTTCGTACTGATTATCGTGAGCACGGTCGCAATGATGGCATCGTTGATTCTGGGTGCCGTAGTCCTGCTCGCGGGAGTGCTTCTCATAGTATTCGGCTTCATGCTGGATTATACGCTCTCCAACCTGTTCAAATTCGTGATTTACGACGCCATGAACGGCGGAAAGCTTCCCGAAGGCATAACCAAGGACATGATTGATGCCAGCATAAGGACGAAACAACAGAAAAAGCCGCGTTTTTGATGCAAGACAAACTGACACAATAGGATTATTAAGCTTTTTATCCCCATGGATAATTGAAATAGTAACCTTACGCAGTGACGGCATGAATTATCATATTGATTTTGAAATCCAGGGCTTGTGGCATAAAAGTTCACTCTGCCCTACTTTTGGCCTTAGCACTGCATAACGGCACTATTTCTCAAACTGTACCCTAAAGGGAAGACGGCTCACAAAAGGAAGAATATTATCCGTGTGCTTCTTTCCGGAAAGCGGTGCTTGCAAAACTGAAAAAGGTAGTATAAATGGCAAAAACTTATCTGGAAATTGTAAAGTACATGGTGGAAGCAAAGTTTACCATAGAGGGAAATGTAGACAAACCCGACATAATAGGGGCCGTATTCGGCCAAACTGAAGGGCTTCTTGGAAACGAACTTGATCTTCGCGAACTTCAGAAGAACGGAAAGATCGGAAGAATAGAGATAGAAGTGCACGCCGGGGGCAACAGGACCAACGGAAAACTCTTCCTTCCGGCTTCGCTTGACAGGATAGAGACATGCATACTTGCAGCTGCGGTAGAAGCCGTAGATCGCGTAGGGCCATACGAAGCAAACTTTCACGTGGAAAAGGTCGAGGATACGAGATCCGAGAAGAGAAGGAAGATATTGGACAGGGCAAAGGACCTCGTGCGCATACTTCTCAATACGGAAATACCTGACAGCAGGGAAATAGCAGAAATGGTGCAGTCGGACGTTCGTGCAAGCGAAATCGTGACTTACGGTCCGGAAAAGCTGCCTGCCGGTCCCGACGTCGGAAAGAGCGAAGAGATAATCATAGTGGAAGGCCGTGCAGACGTGCTTAACCTTCTGAGGAACGACATAACCAATGCGATAGCGGTCGGCGGTGCCACGAATAACATACCTCGCACGATAACGGAACTGTGTGGACAGAAGGAAGCGACCGTTTTCGTAGACGGGGACAGGGGTGGCGATCTTATAATACGTTCCCTCATGAATGCCGCTGAAATAGACTTCGTTACGAAGGCTCCTGACGGCAAGGAAGTGGAGGATCTCACGCGCAAGGAGATAATTAAGTCGCTGCGCTCAAAGACCCCTATAGACCAGGACAGCGGATCAAAGCACAAGAACGGTGCGCCGCAGCAGCAGTTTAGCCAGCATTCGCAGCAGCAACAGAGATATCAGGAGAGGCCGCAGATGCAGCAGAAAAGGCAACAGAGTCCTCCTCCGGTAGATTCCGCTCCGCAGATAAAAGAGGTACTGCAGAAGGATGACGAATCATCACTTCCGCAGATAGAATCATCGGAACCAGAATCAAATGAAAATACCCAAAGCGCTCAAGAAGAACCGGCTCTGCAGTCGATAGTGCTTACCGAGCTTACGAACGGGTTAAACGAACTGTCCGGAACGTTAAGAAGCAGGCTCTACGGCTCGACCGGGGATGTATTGAAAGAGATACCAATACGCGAACTGCTTACAGAGGTTCAGGATTCCACGGACGTTTACGCCATAGTTCTTGACGGCGTGATAACACAGAGACTTGTCGAATTGGCAACCCAGAAGGGTGTTAAGGCCATATACGGTAACAGGGCAAACCAATTCCAGAGAAGGGACAAGAGCATTCTCCTTTACACGAAGGAGCGCGGCATGCTGTAATGCTAAACGGAAAAAAGGCCTGAAGAGCCGTTGCCGCTTCATTGCGTTGTCAATGTTACATGACGGCCTTCACGATTCCCATGCCTGAGAATTTCCCCTTATCGTAGATCATAAATCTGCCCAGGTCACGGATTTTTGCGAAAGGCTCGGCGCATATCCCTCCGGAAAGTCTTATTTCCGCATATGCCGCAATGCGCGTTTGGTACGTCTTCTTCTCGCTTATCTTTCCGGTTTCGGGTTTCACGAATTGTTCGATCTTTACCCTTCCTTCTATTTTGCGGTTGTTTATCACTACGCTGACTTTTTCCGGTATTCTTCCCAATATGAATATTTCGGCGTAGAGCGTGGTTACCGAATCGATATTCGTATCGCTTCGATAAAGGACCATCCCAGATTGGGCAGAATATTTTTTATCGTCATTCTTTAATTCCAATGCGATATTTTTGCCAAGACGTGCACATGAAATTTCTGCAGTGCCCGAGACTATTTTCGTAACGGTAGAATATTCCTCAAACGGCAGGATCTTTACCTTTTCATTTCTATACAGTGTGCCGTCCAATATGCGGCCTAAAAGAAATGTTTTTTCCTCATATTTCATTTTTCCCTGTATCTCCACCCTAAGCTCATTGTCTCCTTTCAGCGTCATGTCGTTCATTTCCGATACGACATCAAGAAGAGGCAATCCATGATACCAGGACATCCTGTTAGAACGTGCTGTAAGATTCTGCGACATGTATGCCGATATGGGTATAAAACGAACCACTACATCCCTGGAGACATTGCCAAAGAATTTCCTCATTTGTTCAGAGAGATTGTAGAAAACCCGTCTTTCATATCCTGCTTCATCCATCTTGTTTACCGCAACTACGAAATTCCTTATCCCCAACATGTACGCTAGAAACGCGTGTCTGCGGGTCTGTGCGCTTATCCCTTCGTTTTCTTTGGCGGAGACCATAAGCACTGCAGTATTCGCATACGACGTACCGTTTATCATATTCGTGATCAGTTCGTCATGCCCCGGCACGTCTATGAATTCAAGAAGGCGTTTTCCATGTCTTAACTGCATACGCGTCGAATCGATGGTCGATCCCCGTCGTTGCTCCTCTTCAAAACGGTCAAGCAGCATGGCAGGCTCGAATTCCATTCCAATATCCTTGGCTTCGTTTCTTGCATCTTCCAATCGTTGCTCCGACACGCTGCCTGTGCTTAACAAAAGATTCGCTATGAGCGTCGATTTGCCATGATCCCGGTGCCCAAGTACGACTATTCTTGATATTTTCACAGTATCACATATATCCTAGAGCCCTGAGCTTCTCCATTATCCTTCGTCTTTCCTTATCCTGATTTCTTCCAGCCCGTTCTTCGACATTCGTATATTCGAGCTCTCCGATAATTTTGTTTATGCTGTTCGCATCTGATTTTACCGGAGAGGAACAGCCCGTACATCCGAGACTCCTATATCGTTTTCCGCTTCTCGCATAATATAACGGATTCACGGGGATTTTCTCCCTTTTTATATAATTCCACACGTCCCTTTCCGTCCAATCAAGAATTGGGTGTATTCTGGAATGTCCTCCGTTTTCCCCCTTTCGATAATTGTCCCACATATCTTCCCCCTGTTCCTTGTAATTCCATCTAAAGTTTTTGTCTCTGGGAGACACGTACCGTTCCTTCGCGCGTATGCCGTGTTCGTCCCTTCGGATTGAAACTATCAGCGCATCAAAGTGCTCTTTTTCCATCACTTTTCTTAACGCGTTCGTCTTGTTTTCTCCGCAGCACGAAAATCCAGAAATCTCCTGTTTAATCTCGCTTTCGGCGACAATAAGATTCAACCCCCATTTTCTCGTCAATTCCTTTCTGAATTTGTAAGTTTCCGGGAAGTCCATCCCATTGTCTATGTGTATTACCGGAAAAGGCACTTTTCCCAGGAAGGCCTTCCTGGCGAGTGCAAGCATGACGGTGCTGTCCTTGCCCATGCTCCATAGCGCGGCAACATTGTCAAATCTGGAAACGGCGGCGCGTAGAATGTAGATGCTCTTATTTTCAAGCTGCATGAGCTCCTGATATTCCATACAGCCACCCTTCTCAGGCAAGAGTTATATACGTAAGGAACCAATCCCGTATTGTAGATGGTATGATGGCACTTAAGAAAGCGGTAATAACGTCGGCAGGACTGGGGTCCAGGATGCGCGAAATTACAAACGTGCTTCCGAAATCGCTCATTCCCCTTTACAAGGCGGAGAATTCCAAAAAGATTCTCGTTCCCATAATAGATTTCATATTCGCATCGATCAGCAATGTCGGGATAGATGACATATGCATAGTTGCCGGAGACAAGGAACATCTGATAAAAAAGCATCTTGAAGAAAAGAAGATAAAGAACGTCAGGTTTGTCTCGCAGCATCCTCCAAAAGGCTTCGGCGCGGCCGTGCTTGCGGCAGAGAAATTCTCATCAGGGGATCCCTTCATGCTTAATACCGATGACATAGTGCTTACCTCGGGATACGACGTGCTTTCCGGCCTGTTCAAAAAACTGAATCCGGATGCGCTCTTTTTCATAAGGGAAGTTGGGAATCCGAAAAGATACGGGGTAGCGGTAGTTGAAGAGGAAGACGTTTTCATGAATCACAAAGTGTTCCGCGTAACCGACGTGGAGGAAAAACCGGCGAACCCGAAAAGCAATTTCGCAATAATAGGCCTTTATGCATTCTCTGGCAAAATCTTCAAGGCGCTGCGCGATTCGTCAAGCGGTGAAAACGTGGAGCTCACTCCTGCCATAGAACAACTAATAAAAGACGGGGGCAGAGTATATGCCATTCTCATCAAGGACGAAGTCACCTTGAACGTGGGCGACCCTGAAAATTATTTCAAGGCAATGTCCTACACATTCAACGAAGCGGAGAAAATGCTGAAGCCCTGATTACTTTCTCCATCTTACCTTCGGAAGTATCGCTTCCTTGTATTCTTCAAGCCTCTCTTTGTGCTTTGCAAGGTCCTTCAGTATTATGCCCATCTCTTCCCGTATGTTTCTTGTCGGCTTGGTAAGTCCCAACGAAGGCAGAATCTTATGCTCCGGATTGTAGTAATGATCGTTTTCCTCAACTCTGGGATTTTCCACTTCGGTTATTTCGACGTTCATGCCCTGCTGTGCGGCAACTTCTTTTGTCATGGTTGCAAGGTCCTTCACGCTATACACTTCCGTAAATTGGTTTACGACCCTGTAGCCTTTTTCTTCAGGCCTGTTTTCTATGAGAAGCCTTAATGATTCCATGCTGTCTTCAAGTGAGAGGAATGCGCGCGTCTGGCCTCCCTTTCCATATACCGTAAGAGGCATGCCCAGCACCGCTTCCACGCAATACCTGTTAAGCACCGTGCCCCAAACTCCGTCAAAATCAAACCTGCTGAATAGCTTGTCATTCGTTATTTCCTTTGTTCTGGTGCCGTACACCGGACCCTGCATTATATCCGTTATGGTGGTGCCCCATATCTTGTTTGCATACAGCAGATTGTTCGTATCGTGCACTTTCGACCAGTGATACCACGAACCGGCGAACTTCGGGACTACTATCTTGTCGTTTTTGCCTCCTATCTGTGCGTTGACATACGGCGATTCCGGTATGTCGAAATTCGGGGTTCCGTATTCTCCCATGGTACCCATCTTGACCATGTGTATCTTTTTGCCCGGGTTGCGCTGTTCATATTTGCGCACAGCGTATACGAGATTGATAGTTCCAGTAAGGTTATTCCTGAGCGTGAAGTTCGCATGCTTTACGTTTATCATTGAATACGGGGCAGAGCGCTGTTCGGCGAAATGAACTATCGTATCCGGTTTGAATTTCGTTATTGCCTTGCTGAGCACCGAATATTTCGTCACGTCGCCTACTATGAATTCGAGCTCCTTTCCCATTATGTCGCGTACCGCATGAACACGGTCTTCAGGGCTGAGTATCGGCAGGCCGCTTGTAGATCCTACTTCGTCAACAGCCTTTCTGGTGTAAAGATTGTCGATTCCTGCAACATCGTGCCCTCTGGCAAGAAGCCTAAGTGCGAGGGGCCACCCGAGATAACCATCCATTCCTAGAATTAAGACTCTCATTCCGACACCTTAAATATACGATATGGATTTTGCCTGACAAGATTATTATTGGTTTGCTACCGTTCACTTTCCAGACTCGCACGCCCCTGTAATTATCGGAAAAGAAAAATCCCCACGGATTAATGAAAAGGCAAGTTTTTTAAGGACGTACTGGCTATTACATTATAGATATCTAAGTGAAATTCCTGACAAACGGGCATTAAACAAGGTGTTCCAATGACTGGCGCATATTAAAACACTGCTTTTCTTATTTTGACTCTATTGCGGTAACTTGTGGGATTTTGGATTATCCCAGATATTTTATACTTACTTATAATTCGTTATTTTTGCAGGTGCTATTTTTTTAGTGTCCTGAAGTACCCTGTACGCCCGCGTATATGCATTATCAAAACGCCTGTAACACAACGAGCCGACCAGCGTGTCCGTAACAATGGAGCTGCTGACAATGTTTCCAGGCAGTTTTTTATCTATCTGTTCTACCGCTTGTTGTAATTCTCCATCTTCAAAGACCGGCAGAAATAACGTGGCGCCAACCTGTGCACCCGTATTCCCACCAAGGCAATATTTGTTGACTACGCTGCCGTATTCAATATACTCAAAAAGAAACTTGTACCTGTTTTCCTTGATGCTTCTGAAATCCGTGTCTATCAAAAGTATTATTCCCACGTACTTTATTGGCAATTTGGTTATGGTTATCGTCGGGCGCAATATTATGCCTCTCTCCACCAAGGAATTATATGTATATCTCGCGGTTCCCTTGTTAAGGTCGTGTTTTTTATCGATTTGCAAGAATTCGCATGTGCTATTGTTGTTCAATTCACTCAAAAGAAGCAATTCCCTGCGTCGCAATTGTGTTTTTTCCGGACGTGGAAATTCCTTGCTTTTATGCCAGATCCTATCCGATAAAATTTTTGTTATAAATGCATCCTTCAGAGGCATAAACGGGTAAATCTGCGCAAACTCCGTCAACGTTATAAATGCCTTATACCTGTCTAAAGCGTCCTTAAGCCGCAGCCTGAGCAAATCTTCCTGTGCCTTCAGCGGTCCATCGTCAATCAAATATATTATCAGGTCATATTCTCCCTTGACCACCGCTGCAAATTGGACTTTATCCTCTCCCATCAGTATGTCTTCAAGTTCTTTTTTGGTAGGTGTAGCCCCTTCAAATTTTATAAAAACCAAATAAGGTATGTATCCGAGATTGTTCGTGTCTATTTCTAAAATGTATTTAATCCCCAACTTGTCTTCCAAGTATTTTATCCTTGAATACAACGTTTGCTCGCTCAATCCAACCAGCTTGGACATTCTGGGAATAGGCATCCTTGCGTTCATGCTCAATGCCATCAGTATTTTGAGATCTGATTCCCTCAAATTCGGCTTTTCCTGTTGTATCTGCGTGACGTTTTCCTGTTTCGGCGCTTCGCTTTCCCCTTCTGTTCTGTTCCAGATTATCTCTCCGCCGTGCTCCGCTATTATGGCCTTCGCATTTTCAAAATCCTCCTTTGCCGACAGTTTCTTCTTGACATATATGCCTTCATCGGTTATTTTGCCCAAATATTCCGAGACTATTCTTGTCTTTTTTGTCTCCTTGTTCCATACGCCTTTATCTCTGTAAACGTAATATTTTCCCTTTATGCGGCGCAACGTAATGGCAAATTGGTAATCTTTTTTCAAGTGTTCGTACATCCTGGAAATTTTTTTAGGCGGAATTGGCATAATATAATTAACATAATGAAAATGTATAAAAACATTTGTTAAATTATTGACGGTTAACATATGTAAAATATACAATATACGAATATTGTCCATATTTTTCCGTTTTTTGCCATTATGGCGTCCAATTCTATCACTATACTGTTAAATACCGGGAAATACCAATCAACATCAAGGGGATCGGGATGGTGATCCCATTATTGCTCCGCGCTCATTAATTTCGGCCGATCCGAAACATAACCCCACCCACTATTCTGCGGAGTATGATGTGTAAACCCCCTCCCCCATCATGATAAAATCTGCTGCTGGCCTTGCAAGTGCATTATCGAATGTGAAATCGTTCTGGTGTCGCAATGGGTATTAGAAAAATGCTGTTTGGCAACGGAAAGAATGACAACAAGGACAAGTACTTATGCTGGATGTGCGATGACGCATATTCCCAACCCGGCGATTTTCTAAACCACATAAGAGCATGCAAGCAAAAACAGGCATCGGCGCAATCGGTTGTAAAGGCATTCGAATAAAGCCGATAAAACGTTTTCTATGTTGATCAAAAAGAAAGGTCACGTCGGATTATTCTTTTCTGTCCGTAACAAGGCATATAATGCTGCATTCCTATAATTGTCCAAACGGTCGTGCAATGGATGGCTATGCCGACAGGCTTCTAAATGCGATAGCGGATAAAGGAACCCCCTGCATAGTGGGGCTGGACCCGAGAATAGACCAAATGCCCCTGTTTACAAAAAACAGCGGTTCTTCTTCAAGCACTTACGAGGAAACTGTGCATGATAGCATAATGGCTTATCACAGATGCGTTGTCGATGCAGTTGCTGACATGATTCCTGCGATTAAAATACAAAGCGCCTTCTTCGAGCAGTATGGCATCGGCGGCATGCGCGCATTTTACGATACGATACACTATGCAAAGAAAAAGGGCCTTATGGTAATAGCGGATGCCAAACGCGGAGACATAGGTTCGACCGCACAGGCATACGCCAATGCTTTTCTAAGTGGAGAAACGAACGGAGAACCTGACAAGCGGGCTCTTGCGGACTGTCTTACGATATCTCCCTACCTCGGCAAGGACAGCATTGACCCGTTTATTAAAACATGCATGAAATACGGAACTGGCGTTTCAATACTCGTTAAAACCACGAATCCCGGTTCCGCAGACGTACAGAATCTTACGCTATCCGATGGCAAAAAGGTTCACGAACACGTTGCCGAAATGGTAAACTCATATTCGAGTGAGAATCCGGGAGCCAACGGCTATTCATCAATAGGCGCGGTTGTCGGAGCCACATTTCCCGAAGAGGCGCGCAAACTCAGAAAAATGATGCCGCATGCGATATTTCTCGTGCCTGGTTACGGCCATCAGGGCGGCTCTGCGAAAAATGCTGCACTCTGTTTCAACAATGACGGACTCGGCGCGGTGGTGAGCGCTTCGCGAAGCATAACTTACGACTTCAAATCTCTCGACATTGCAGAGGAAAAATGCGTTTCGGAAATCCGCCTTAAAACAGAAGCGATGATATCTGACATAAACGCAGCGATAAAGAGGTAAAATCGCGACAGCGCGCAATCCACACCTATCTTTTTATATATGCTAAAACATCTGATTAATGATTGAGGTTTGTCTCAAACTCTACGCTTAAGTTGGTTTTCAATGTCTGTTGCAATACGGTCGAGGGCTCCGTTTCGCGCAAGTTTTGCCGGGAGTTTTACCGATTTGAGGGAATACTACGAACAGCACGGCGGCGACGTGCTCGAGACCGCACTCGGCATATATTCCTACGTCACAATACGCGAGAGGCATGACGATGAAATTCATGTGGAGCATGAACTGCTTAACGTATCGGACAAGGGTGCGGTGGGCAAACTCGAAAGGATGACTCCTTTTTACTCTAAGGTGATAGAGCATTTTTCTCCGAAAAAGGGATTCGACATGATACTCAACATGGACGTGGGCCACGGTTCAGGCCTTGGTTCCTCTTCCGCATCATTGGTTGCAATGATAAGCGCTTTTAACGACTGGCTGGGTCACGGAATGGATAATTACCAGATTGCCGAGCTTGCCCATGATCTTGAAAGAAACACGCTCAGCATATATGCGGGAAAGCAGGATCCCTATTCCTGCACATTCGGGGGATTCAACTTCATAGAATTTTCAAAAGACGAAGTCGTGGTAAACAGTATGAAGCTTGACGACGAAGTCCTTCGTGAATTGCAATTCCGTACTGTAATAACGAGCACGGGGATAAGCAGGCATTCCGGGGATTATGTAAAGCTGCTCATAGACAAGATAGAGCAAAAAGACGAGAACGTCCTGCAGACGCTTTCAAAGATTAAGGATGCGGCAAGGGAGATAAAGGACACCATATACAAAGGGAAGCTTTCGGAGATAGGTTCGCTGATAAGCAAGGAATGGGAGCAGAAGCGCAGCCTTCTCAAAGGCATGTCAAACGAAAACGTGGAAGCGCTATTCAAGCTGGCGTACGATAACGGCGCTGAAGGCGGGAAATTACTCGGCGCGGGAGGAGGAGGCCATATACTTTTTATAGTCAACGAAGAAAGCAGGTATCGCCTGATACGCACGCTGGCCCAACGGGGACTTTCCGTCTATACTCCGGAATTTTCGGCAACCGGGGCGTATTCCTGGCATACTAAATAATCGAAGGTGAGTGCATCAAGCGCATACTATTCATGGAGACCGGCTCTTTCAAAGCCATAGGCGGCGCGGCAGTCGATACGTACATGATGTACAACGCACTGCTTCACACGCACAAGTATGCGATAGACCTGCATGAAGACGCATCGAAGCTGAGTGCATCCGTAAAGACGGTATCGCGCAACAAACTGCTTTCAAGGGAATACGACGTGGTAATACTCAATTCCATACGTGACGTACCGCTTGCCGAGCAGTACAGGTCAAAGCATCCGAATGCGAAATTTATCTATATAGACAGGGGAAACGTGCTTTTGAATTTCCAGAATGCCGGGATAAAACGCATCCTTCCAAAAATGGTCATAAGATACAAATATCTGCTGCAGCTGAAGCGCTTTTTGAATCATTACGTTGCAATTACCGCGGAACAGGCAGAATTCGCGGGCATGTTTTTCGATTCCTCACGCACCTCATTCCATCATATAAACATAGCTCCGCACAAGGAATTCAGGAGCCTCGGTCTGAACAAGCGCGGGATTCACGCGATCGCTGTAGGGAGATTGGATGAACGCCAGAAAAAGCTCGCATTCATGCTCTATGGCATAAAGAAGGTTGTTACGCAGCACAAGGAACTCAAAAAGAAAATACTCCTGAAAATAATAGGCACGGGACCGGATGAGAACAGGTACAAAATGCTTGTTAAGTCTCTCGGAATTTCGGAAAACGTCGTGTTTGAAGGATTCCAACGCGGCGAGGTCCTTGTCAATTTATACAATACCGCATCGTTTCTCGTTTCGACATCCGAATGGGAAAGTCCGGGCAGAAGCTTCCTCGAAGCGATGGCATGCGGCCTTCCTGTATTGCTCAATACTAATAACAATGCGGCGCTGAGCTATTCTCCGATGCAGAGCATGGTCAAGGACGGGCACAACGGGCTCGTTTACATATACGGCGACCTTGACGATTTTGCCGAAAAGTTCTACACCCTTTACAGCAGAAAGGCGCTTGCGAGGAAACTCGGAGAAAACGCACACGTATTCGTAAAGAAATTCAGCTTTGAGAACACGATGAAGGAATACGAAAAAATAATCGACTCGATGTAAAGCCAGAGCGCTTCGTTATTTTATAATCACTCTGTCCGATATCTCGATTATCCTGTCTATGCTGTACGTCACGGGGTTTCCGAAACTCGTGTTTATCGTGAATCTGCCCGCATTGACGTTAATGCTTGCAACCTTTCCTATCAATGCGCCGAGTTCGTTCACGACGAGTTTGTCACGTATCCTCTTGTGCCTTAGCACTCTTCTCCTGAGGAAGCCTGTGAATAGGGATATCACTATTCCTGTCGCTATTGCGATTATCGTGTAGAAGAGCAGCTGTCCGAAGTAAATCTGCCCTATTATCCATGCGACGAACGAGAGGGACAACACCCAGAAAATTATCGAAGAGCCGACATACATCCCGTATTTGAAATTCCTGAAGATGTATCTGGTATCGCGCGCGTCAAGCATCCTTCCTATGAGATAGAATATCAGTATAAACGGCATCAGTATCAGAAAACCCTCAATTGCCGATGCATATCCATTCATCTGATTTCCCGTGAGACGGTACTGCGATATGTAGCTGCCGTTTGCTATGAACAGTGCCGCTATCATGAACACTATGGATACGAGATAAAACACGAAGCTCATTCGGTCTATGCTGAATCCGAATCCCTTGAACGAGTTGATGAACGAGTCCTCGAGCCCGAATCCCTTTATGAGCAGATATGCCCCTATCAATGCCGCTGGAGGTTCCCATCCGACTCCTGCTATGTAGCTGAGCGCGAAAAGAAGTATGAGCACGGCGGGCAGTCCGAAAACGATTCTTGCATAATGCGGTTCCTTGAGCTTCTCAAGCACCGTGAAATAAGTATTTTCAAGCCCTTCGGCCTGTTTGACCGTTACCGTTCTGACGCTGTTTATCTTTACCCTTGATTCTATTACCGGAAGGACGCGCCTGTCGCTTGCACCGTCTGTCACAAATATGCACGAATCCGCATGGTATTGCTCCAGAACGAGCTCAATCTGCCTCGATATTTCAAGGTCCGCGTTGTATCCTTCGTCTTCGGAACCTGTGATGGTCGCTACGTTTACAAGATAGCCCTTGTCGAGCATCTCGTCGTAAAGCCTTACCGCTTCGAACATCGTGTTCGCATCGGTATCCTGCGGATCCGCAAGAGCGAGCTGCGTGGCCCCGTTAAGATTCTGCACCTTTCCCATCAGCGGGCCGCTTATCTTCGTCTTTCTGTAAAGGTCGTTGTCAATATCTACCGCTAGGATGAGTATTCTTTCCTCCTTATTTTTGATGTTTATCCCACCCGCAGCCATGAATAAATAATAGCAGGAGAGAATTTATAAATGCTGATTGCAATTCTTCCTGCATTGCAATCCTTACTGCGATGTCGCGGCAAAAGCGCGATATGCAAGAAGATATTTATTCTGCCTGCAACATAATCTTTCTACATGCCAGGGTGGCAGAATCCGGTAACGCGCCGGTCTTGAGATTTGCTCAAGAGCTGATATGGTGATGCAAACAGGCCAACCGGTGCCCGCAAGGGCTTTAGGGTTCAAATCCCTACCCTGGCGTTTATTTTCCGATTTTCCCAAATTTCCGATTCGCCGTGCCATACATTCATAACGTTTCCTTCATAAGTTAATTCATGGATAAGATAGGAATTTCCGGAAATAAGATTCTAATAACCGGCGGAGCAACCGGAATAGGTTTTGCAATAGCCAAGGCCTTTCACGATCTGGGAAACGAGCTTCTGATATGCGGAAGGAGGGAATCAAAGCTCCAGGAAGCCGCGGTGAAACTGCCCGGAATAAAGATCCTGAAATGCGACATTTCCAAAAAAGAGGACAGGCGCATGCTGTACGACTTTGTAGATTCCGAATTCGGCGGAATCAACATTCTTGTAAACAACGCGGGAATACAGCGACCTATAGATTTCAGAAAAGGCGAAGAAGACCTGCTCTCAAACGGCGATGAGATAGAGATAAACCTCAAGGCGCAGATAAGCCTCGCGGCACACTTCATACCGATACTCATAAACAGGGAGAATTCCGCGATAATCAACATATCTTCGGGGCTCGGATTCGTGCCGCTTGCGCGCTTTCCAATATACTCGGCTACGAAAGCCGCGATACACTCTTTCAGCATGTCCTTAAGAAAACAGCTCGAAGGCACCAATCTTAAGATTTTCGAAGTGATACCCCCTACTGTTTACGACACGGAACTCAAGGGGAAACCTCTCGACAAAACGGACTGGATGGTATCCGCATCCGAAGTGTCGTCGGCAGTAATCGACGGCATCAGAAACGGCGAATACGAAATAGCCATCGGTCCTGCGAAGAAATGGTCGAAGAGTTCCAGGGAAGAGCTGGACAAATTCTTCAACGATGTAAATCACTGAAAAATCACCGCGCTGTTTTTAAATGTTCCATCCTTAGGAAGAACTGGGAAGATCGTGGTGAATTTATGAAGTCGATAATGTCCTTTACCGATATATCTGTTGAAGATTTCTATCCTCTGCTGTCTCGTGCTGAAAAGTTGAAGGCGCTGATTAAGAGCGACAAATGTCCGGATGTGCTTAATGGTAAAGTGGTAGGTCTCCTATTTGAAAAACCTTCGACAAGAACCAGAACCTCTTTTGAGACCGCAGCATTCCGATTGGGTGCGGATCCGTTGTACATGGCTGGAGCGGAATTGCAGCTGTCACGCGGAGAGCCGATAAAGGATACCGCAAGGGTGCTTGGCGGATATCTCGATGCGATAGTCGCGCGCGTTTATTCTCACGACACCGTGTTGCAACTCTCGCGCCACTCTGGTCTTCCGACGATAAACGGACTCAGCGATCTCGAACATCCGACGCAACTGGTATCTGACATGCTTACAATAATGGAAGTTAAAGGACGTATCGAAGGATTGAACGTTTCGTATATCGGCGATGGAAACAACGTTGCAAACAGCCTGCTGCTTGCATGCGCGACTGGCGGTGCAAATGCCACGATAGCGTGCCCGAAAGGATACGAACCAAACGCGTCTATTCTTGCAAATGCAAAAAGAATTGGGTCAAAAACAGGTTCGAAGATACGCATACTTAACGATCCGCACGAAGCGGCACATCATGCCGACGTACTTTATACTGACGTGTGGGTGAGCATGGGGCAGGAAAGCGAAACCAGGAAAAAGATGAAAGTGTTCAAAGGCTATCAGATAAATGGAGAATTGATACGTGCGGCAAAGAAGGACGTTTCGGTGATGCACTGTCTGCCTGCGCATCGCGGACTTGAGATAACCGAAGAGGCGCTTGAAGGCAAGCATTCTATAGCGTGGCAGCAAGCGGAGAACAAGGTCTACGGTGCCGCGGCGATATTGGAAATGTCGATGAACAACAATTCGCGAAAGAGGAAATGACATCATGGACGTGCTTATAGCCCTCGGTGGCAATGCGATTCTTCAGAAGAATGAAAAGGGAACCTATGGGGAACAGCGGCGCAATATCCGCGAAACGGCACGGCATATCGCACGCATAATACGCAAAGGCCATCGCGTGGTAATCACCCATGGCAACGGTCCGCAAGTCGGAGATATACTCCTGCGCAACGAAATGGCAAAAGACAAAATACCTCCGATGCCTCTGCACGTATGCGGTGGCGAAAGCCAGGGGATGATCGGATTCATGTTGGTGCAAGAGCTATCAAACGTCCTTGCAGACATCGGGATAAGGAAGGATGCGGTCTGCATTCTTACCCGCACGCTTGTAAATCCGAAAGATCCGCATTTCAAAAACCCTTCAAAGCAGATAGGCCCTTTTTATGAAAAATCCGAAGCAACTGTTATTGCAAGAAAAAACAATTGGACAATGGTAAAAGAAGACGGGAAATACCGCAGAATAGTTCCATCCCCTATTCCTATCGACATACTCGAATTCGAATCAATACGGGGATTGCGGGACAAGGGTAAGATAGTCATATGCACCGGCGGTGGCGGTGTACCCGTGATAAAAAAAGGAAAGCGTTACACAGGAGTCGATGCAGTAATCGATAAGGATATCGCGTCATCGATGCTTGCTAAAAAACTGAAGGTCGACATGTTACTGATTTTGACAAATGTCGAAGGCGTATTTGCCGATTATGGGAAAAAGAACCAACGCATTCTGAAAAACATAAGCGTAAAGGAATGCGGGAAATATCTGGAAGGCGGGCAGTTCGAACGTGGAACGATGGAACCGAAGGTGCGTGCTGCAATGGAATTTGTCAAAACGACTGGAAAGACGGCAGTGATAACATCACTTGAAAATGTGGATCTCGCAATAAACGGAAAAGCGGGAACCGTCATATCGAAATAGCTGTATGGCTGCACGGTTGGCGATTGTATGATCAGGGTGGCAAAATGTGCGATGTTTTAAAATCCCTTTCATTCAGTGTATAATGATTACCGGTTGGGGGAAATGGCCAATAATAGAAATCTGAAAAAAGAATTAGGGTTGCTTGCTCTCGTTGCGATAAGCGTCGGCGGGGTCATAGGATCCGGAGTCTTTGTCATACCTGCCATCATGGGCAGCGTTGCAGGTCCAGCATTCGTTCTCGCGGTAATACTCGTAGGCATAATAGTAATGATACTGGGTTTGGCATACGCCGAACTAGGCGCTGCATATCCGTTGGAAGGGGGCCCGTATTCCCTTCCGAGGAAAGCGATGGGCAACAGCACCGGATTCGTGATGGGCTGGGGCTATTTCATATACGCATTCACCGGCACCGCTGCAATAATAGACATATTCATAACGTATCTCGGATATTACGTGCCGGGATTGGCTAACAATTTCGTCCTCACCCCTCTCGGGATAGGCATAGGCCTGCTTGCCCTTTTCATATTCACGCTGATAAACATACTGGGAGTGCGCTTCGGAGCAATGTATTCAATAGTAACAACACTGGGTAAAATCATACCGCTGCTTCTTTTCGGAATCATAGGCTTGATGTTCTTCAAGTCGTCAAATTTTTCGCACTTCCTTCCATTCGGATTGGGCGGATTGGGTCTGGCCATGGCATTCGACTTCTTCGCGTTCACCGGATTTGAGGCTGTAACGGTTCCTGGAGAAGAAGTGAAAAATCCAGGCAAGACGATACCCCGTGCAATGATACTTACCGTGCTGATAGTAGTAGCCGTGTACACTCTGATATCCGTCGCATTTACCGGAATGTTTAACTGGAGCAACGCAGGGATAAGCGTAGGCGATTGGGGAAGCATAGGAAATCTTTCCTCCCCTCTTGCCACTGCTGCAAGCTCCGTGGGACTCCCGATACTCGTCGTTATTATCGTGATAGGTGCAATAATAAGCACCGCGGGAAGCGGCGGAGACTGGGTTTTGCTGCAGGCAAGAATACCATTTGCCATGGCGAAAAACAGGCTCTTCTGGGGCCCTATGGATGACATAAACAAGAAGTATGGGACTCCGGTCAAGGCAATAGTATTCGCATCGGTGCTTACCGGGATAACGATGCTGCTGCTCCCGAACTTCCCTGATGTCGCATTGATAGCATCGATAACAACACTGGTGCCATATGCCGCTGCGGCTCTTGCGCTTCCGATATTGAGAAAGACGGATCTGAAGACAAAGAGGCCGTTCAGGCTGTTCGGCGGCACTGCATTTGCCGTAGTGGGCTTCGTGCTTGCGACATTCCTCGTATACTGGGCATCGTGGCCGTGGACATTCATAGGCGCGCTGCTGATGCTGATCGGTTATCCTCTGTACGTACTGCTTAAGCACGGCCGTGCAATCGAGATAAAGCGCAACCTCTGGCTCATGGTTTATCTCATAGGGATAATAATCATGTCGTTGATAGGGGATCCGAATTACACCTACAACAATTTCCTTCCGATAGGTCCGTTGGGGTGGATTACATCTCCTTATGACCTCATAGTATTGGGTGCGTTTGCGCTCTTCATCTTTGCATGGGCATACAGGACGAACACGTCATACAAGCCGCTGTCCGGCGACAGTGTAAACTAGCAAGGTATTCCGATGGAAGGCAAGATAAACGCAGAATGGGATCACCTGAGAAAGGTGGTCGTGCATTGGCCCGGAATAGAAATGTTTTTCGGACTGCTCAATCCGTCGGCTTCGCTCTACGAACGCGCATTCAATCAAACTGCCGCACTCCAGGAGCATGACAATCTCGCGACGGCTCTTCATGACGAATTCAAGGTGGACGTTCTCGGACTTCGCGAACGCATAACATATTATGCGGAAAGAAACAGGAAAGCGAAAGAATTGTTGGTTGAAACCGCGTTGAGCCACATAGAATTCGTAGGCAGTCCGAACGCGATATCGGCCGCAAAGAAACAACTGCGTGACAACATAGATACCTACGATACGGATTATTTCCTGAACATAATACTGCTGATGCCACGCATGCTTTTGAGAAAGGGAAAGGGCGTGCAGGCCGTTCACATAAACATAACCGAGAGGGATCCGCTTACCAATCTGTATTTCATGCGCGACCAGCAGGCCGTCACCGACAAAGGCATATTTCTCTCACGCATGTCAAAGCCGCAAAGGAGGCACGAGCCTGCGTACACGAAGTTGCTCTGGTCGATGATGAAGCTTCCCATAGCTCACGAAACAAAGGATCCGGGAACGTTTGAAGGCGGCGATTTCATACCGATGGGAAAATTTGCGCTTGTAGGGCAGGGTGACAGGACAAACAAGGACGGTGTGAATCAGATGCTGAAGCACGGCTTGTCATTCAAGGAAGTGGGAGTGGTGCATCAGCCAAATCATCCGCTCATACCGAGCAACGAACCCGATCCGATGATCGACATGCACCTCGATACCTACTTCAACGTTGCCGGAGACGATACTGTAATTGGCTCGGAAGCTTTGTTCAAAAGGGCGAAAGTCGACGTTTACTTCAAAGACGGGAAGATTTACCGCAAGAGCAAGGAGAATACGAACCTGTTCGACTACATGAAGAACAAGGGCTTCAACATGATAAATCTCTCGACATTGGAGCAGATGTCCTATTCCTCAAATTTCCTGTGCATAAAGAATCACACGATACTCGCGGTGCAGAGCAGCGTCATAATCGGAAAGGTGTTGAAAAATCTGGAGCTTAAAGCAAATGCCGACAGAAAACGTTATGGCGCACTATTCGCTCAGGCAAAGAAGGATTATGAACGGTTTTCCAGAACCGGGAAGGTATTTCCGCACAGGAGCGAGCTGCGCGACAACGGCATAGACTACTATGCCGTCGATTTGAAGAACATAACCGGAGGGTACGGCGGTGCGCACTGCATGACTGCCGCAATATCACGGGAATGAACCGTTTTTCAGCCTTTTTAAAGCTATCTATTCCGTTTCGTCTTTTGACTTACATTAAAACGTTGTTTAAGAACGGAATGAGCTGAATGTTACTACCTGTTAATGTGGTATTAATGCAGAAATTGTCAAACACACAGCGTAAAGCGATGAATTTGTTATTGGAAGGAAAGCTGAAGCCGCACGCGATAGCCAAGGAATTGAACATGTCGGAACTGAGCGCCGTGCGTATCAGGCGTGCATATTTGGAAGAGAAATACGACCTTTCACTCAGCGGAATATTGCCTGTAAATGGCATGGATTACACTGAAGCTGCAAAGCGCGGTCTTACCGCTTCAATAGGACACATGGGTGGAGGCCCTCTCGTAAGTTTCTTCGAAGCAAGGAATATGATAAGAGATGCAGATCCCGACGTCAATAAAGAAAGGCCATTTTTCTTCGCAACTACTGAAGGATTCATGGGTCCGGGATTAATGCGCGGAGTGTCCGCGGTTGAAAAGAGCGGCGGAGCAAAAGTCGAAATAATCGACGATAAGATGACCAGAAGCGTCGGCATAGTGACTCCTCATACAAAAGAAATAGAAGAATTTGTAAACAGCCCTGAAGGTTTTGCATTCTTGAGAAACGTTTACAACAAGACATCAAGTCACAGCGATCTCAGATCAGTTGATGTATATACTGCTGATGACGGTATGGCCATAGCGCTTGTCTTTGCTGCACCTACTGGTGCTGCAATGGGCATGAATATGCTGACTGAAGGTGCAAATGCCGCGGTCAAAGCCCTGATTTCCGAAGTAATAATTCCAAAGCTCAACAAAATGGGGAAAAGAACACCTACCGGCGATCTGTTCGGTGCGGACGACTTTGGCATCATAGCCAGCGGGAATCTTTGTACTGATAAGAAAGTATCAAGGGTAAATACCGAACGCGGAAGGGGGCTCACACTTAGAATATCAACAACCATCCCGGAAACTGTCGCAATTGGCGTATTGAAAGCAACTCCACAAGGAATGGCAAACGTTGGCAAATACAAGAACGGGGTATTTTCAACAATCGGCGGAGTCATGGGAAGAAATTCCGCTATAGCGAATCCCGTTTCAGCATTCTTCCTCGCATACGGGCAGGATGCCGCACAGGTTGTCGGCCCTTCCGCAGGAGACGTTCAGGTAACGATTAACAATGGAAATAAATCGCTTGAAGTGGTTGTAGACATTCCAGTACTCGAAGTGGCAACCATCGGCGGAGGAACGTTCCTGCCTCTTCCACGCGCGCTTCTTACCGCTACCGGCGTATACGGACTCGGAGATCATACAGGAATATCGAAACGCTTATTTGGGAGCTATCTCGGTGCAATAATTCTCGGATACGAGGTAAACGCACTGGCCGCTTTAAGCACGGACCACCTCACATCGGCTCACAGAAACGCGCTCGAGGCAAACAGGAGCACAAGTGCGGCAACAAACATGTCAGTTCCTTTGATAAACGCAAAAAGATAGTGGAAACCAGCGCCCGTATTCCGCTTCATTCCAATACTTTGCATGAATGCAAAGGAAGCCCACACCGTTTACGGGTGGGAGGATGTCACGAAGAGAACGATTAGGTCACCATGTTTCAGGGAAGTATTTTAAATCGGTGTGTCCTATTTTTTTCGGAGGATTTTCATGAAGATAACACACATAGGTTTGGGTATAGTCATACTCATATTGGTAGGCGCATTCATAGTGTACAATTACAACGCGCCGCACGGCACATACACCGCACCAACGGGCAGCCAGGCAAATCTGGTTCCAATACAGCTTACGGATCCTCCTCAGGTGCCTGCCGGAACTACCTCTTTGATAATAGATTATTCTTCATTGCAGGTACGCACGTCGGGTTCTGCAAACACCTCCTCCGTATGGACAAGCTCAAATACGAGCGGATCCGTAGACTTGCTTTCCCTGTTGAACTATTCTGAAACGATAGGCACGGTATCGCTCCCTGCAAATGCGGTAATACGCGCTGTAAAGTTTAACATAACTTCTGCAAGCATAACGATAAACGGCACGACTTACGGCGTTACCGTACCCGGCAATACCGTAATACAGTCGCAATTGAATCTTCCAAGCAATACTCTCGGCACAAATCAGAGTTCATTGCTTCTTTCTCTCTCGCCTACGGTTGTAAGCATACTGACTCCGAATTCGACTATCTTCGTTCTGGTCCCTTCGCTTAATGCAGTGGTGGTACCTCGCGGCGCGTCAAATTCGATAACCGTAAGAGGATACAGGGAAAAGCTCAATTCAAGGACAAATGAGAGCATCGATTCGTCAAGGCCAAACCTTACGATAGTAAGTGCAAGCCTCGTGACTTCCGCCGGCAATTCGACAGAGATAACCGTTACGGTAAAGGACGATTCAAACAGGAGCGTGGTTCTGAAGCACATGTCCATATCTGGAAAACTGTCAACGCAATTGAACAATTCCATGGTGTACATGAACACGGAACGCGTTCAATCTGATCTTCTTGAAAGGCTTGCCGCAGTACCTAACTGCACAAATCTTTCAATTGAGAATACGAACATATCGTCGGACATTTCAAGCAGGGCCAATCTTCCGATGATTCCTGCACAGATAGGTGCGAGACTGGATGGAAACGGCGAGGCTTTTAACAACAGCACTGCAGGCAAAATATACAACGGATTTTCAAAGACCGTATCCAACGATTTGGGCGACAACGGAAAGAATTTCACACCAGGTGCGATAGTCAACGGGATAGGCGCAAACATATCGAACACGCTTTCAGGCAAAGGAATAAACCCAATATTCCAGACACGCGGTGAATTCGAAGACATTAACACATCGCTGTTGCATAGTTTCGGACTCGGCGTTAACAACAGCGTATGCACTCCAAACGGCATTCTTGCATTCAGGAACAGGCTCAATGTGAGCATAACGAACATCGCTTCGAAAATGAAGACCGAACAGGAAAGATACGGCTTGATCACGCTGTTTATTGGTTCCAACGGTTCTGTATACGTTCCTTCAACGATAAACGATTCCGAGAACTATACGCATATAGGATACACGATACCTGCCAATGGCACTGCGACGTTCACGTTCAACGGAACGTTGCGCCTCGGAGAGAGCGGGATATCCATGCATCTCCTTTCAGGTTCTGACTATCGTATAACACTGTTCGGAGAAGACGGCGCATATGCGGCAACGAATGTTACCGCAGGCTGAATGGAAATAAAACATTCGCGTGCGGCGCGTTAAACGCCGTATGCAATCAGTTCCCCGTTGCGAGTTTCTTCTTTATCGAAGAGCTTTTGTAGATGCGGGGATTTGCCTTCCTTTTTATTCTTATTACTTTGGCAGCAATGCCTTTGCCGTGCAGCCATTCGGAAAGCATTTTCGCATTTGCTTCCTGGTCGTAGCCCAGTGCGATCACGTTCGGCCTGTACTTTTTAATCACGTCGAAGCGCGCTTCCCTGTCTGTAATCCTGTTGCCCAGCACTGCAAGATCCACCATTTTCAATGAGGATATAAGCTTAAGGCGATCCTTTTCATTGAAAAGAGGCTGCTTGCCCTTCATAAGCTCTATGCTGCTGTCCCTCGCCACCACTACCACGAGCCTGCTCCCGAGCTTCTTCGCTTCGCTTAAGTAAAGAAGATGCCCTGGGTGCAAAATGTCGAAAGAACCGAATGCGAGTACCGTGCCTTCCATATTCCTACCGTATGGATAAAGCTTGCGGGCGAGGGTTTATAAATATGTAAACCGATACTTAGTATAGGCATTGCTTACCTGTTCCGGCATTCGGATTCCGGAAGAATGAGCTATACAAGCGAAAGAATTAAATATACAAATAGCTATAAAAATCTCTGTCGTAGAACATTATCATGGTTTACGACAATAAGAATATAGTGCTTAATGAATTAATCGGTCTGAAGGTCAAGGTTCTTCGATCCCTGGACAAAAAGCAGTCGGGAATCAAGGGCGTAGTCGTTGACGAAACAAAGAACACCCTTCTGATAGAAACAGAGAATGGCAGGAAGAGAGTTGTAAAGAAGATCTCCGTTTTCAGGTTTTATCCTGGCAGGAAATCCTACAGGGTTGACGGAAACGAGATAAACTTTCGCCCCCAGGATCGGATCGAGAAGGCCATTAAGTTTTACAGGATAAGAAAAAAATAGATGTTGATGGTATGGAATGCAATGACAACAGATGCCCTGTGCACCACGGAATAAATCCCAGAGGCATACAGCTTACGGGGATAGTGGTCAGCGACAAGGCCAAGAAGACCGTCATAATTGAAATGGATTCCGCAAGCTACATGTACAAGTACGAACGTTACCTCAGAAAGAGATCAAGGGTTCCCGCTCACAATCCGGATTGCATAAACGCAAAGACGGGAAACGTCGTAAACATTGCGGAAACCAGGAGGCTCAGCAAGACAAAATCCTTCGTCGTTACTGGAATAATAAAATGATTGGTTGTTGATTATGGTAAAAGGAGTATCCTCAAAGATAACAAAGACTCTCGTTCCCGGATCCGTATTCGTTTCCGCGGACAACAGCGGGGCATACATGTACAAGATGATACACATAATAGGTAAGACGGGAGGAAAGCACGGAAGGCTTTCTGCAGCAGGCGTCGGGGATACCGTATCGGCAAGCGTGATAAAGGGAAATGCCACTTATCTGAAGAAACCCGTTCGGGTCATCATAATAAGGCAGAAGGCTCTCATAAGAAGGGCAAACGGAATGCGTGTAAGATTTGAAGACAATGCCGGAATGATGGTCAGCGATGAAAATCTGCCGATCGGAACCGAAGTAAAGGGTGCAATGGCTCGCGAAGTAGTCGAAAGATTTGTCAAGGTCGCGGGAATAGCATCAAGGATAATATAGTTGATATTTATGATAGAAAGCAGCCAGCCAAGAAAGGAAAGGAAGTACCGCTTCACGGCACCGATGCACGCAAGGCAGAAGTTCGTGCACGCTCACGTGTCAAAGGAACTCGCAACGAAGCTTGGGATAAAGTCAAGAAGCCTGAGCATGCGCAAGGGCGATACCGTAAAGGTATTCGCGGGAAGCCAAAAAGGAAAGACGGGAAAAGTATCAGAAGTCAACCTCAAGACGGGCCGCGTGTTCATAGACGGAATAACGAGAAAGAACGCGAAGGGCAAGGAACTTCCTGTACCTGTATATTCATCAAATCTTTATCTTACGGATCTCGACTTGTCCGACAAGCTGAGAAACAGCAAGATAGAGAGCCTCAAGACTAAGAAGACGGTGGCATAATGTCAAGAAAGGGAAATAGTAGACACATAAACAGATTCGCGGCAAGCAGATACCTGAAGGTCAACAGGAAGGTATCAAAGTACATAGCAAAGCCTACGGCAGGAAGATATCCGTTGGAGAACAGCATCGCGCTTATAACGTTGCTGAGGGAAAAACTCGGAATCGCGGCAAATTCCGCCGAGGCAAGATACATAGTAAAGAATGGAAACGTCTCGATAAACGGGAAGACCATACGCAACGAACGCTATCCTGTGGGATTCGGCGATACGCTTACGCTTTCAAAATCGGGCAAATCATACAAGGTTGACGTTGCAAAGAAGAGCATCGTATCCCTTCAGGAGATAAAATCCGAGACGAAGGAACGCACGCTTAAGGTAATAGGAAAATATGTCGGTGCAAAGAACACCATGATGCTTCGCCTTTACGACGGTTCAGTAATCAAGGGAAAGAATGACATAAAGGTAAACGATTCAGTCGTAGTAAACGGCAATTCCATAAAGTCCGTAATAAAGATGCAGAAGGGCGCAAAATGCTATGTGGTAAAGGGCGCGCACGCATCGGAGAACGGAAAGATACTTGAGATAATAAGCGGAACCGCGACAAGGAATCCGATAGTGCATGTTGAAGGCACGACGAAATTCAGGACGCTTCTTGACAATATAATGGTAACGGGAGAATGATTATGGCAGATTCACAGCAGAATGACAAAAAGGCAACGTCGCCTATGCGCGAGATTCGCCTGGACAAGGTAGTTGTCAACATAGGTCTCGGCGACAACGAAAACCTTTACACGAATGCAAAGACGCTGCTCAAGAAACTTACAGGAAAGGAAGCGGTGCCTACCCGTTCAAAGAGGAGGGAACCGGAACTTAAAATAAGAAAGGGACAGGTAATAGGCGTCATGGTAACGCTCCGCGGCAAGGACGCACAGAGCTTCCTCGGAAGGGCGCTCGATGCGAACAACAACACAGTTCCGGAAGGCGCGGTTGCAAACAACTCGCTCAATTTCGGAATTCACGAATATATTTATTTCTCCGGAGTGAAATATGATCCTAAAATAGGGATGCTTGGCATGAACGTCAATGCCTCTTTCGGAAGAAAGGGCAAGCGCGTCGAGCTTAGGAAGATAAAGGCCGGTTCGATAGACCTCAAGCACAGGAACATAGGCCCTGAGGATCTGCGCAGCTTCGTCTCGGAGAAATTCTCAGTCAAGTTTGCGGCAAAAGAAGGTGCATAATTACATGAAGATGAAATACGAGCTCAAGTATCGCGGAAAGAACCAGAGAAAGTGCAGAATGTGCGGCACGTCAAGAAGCTTAATCCGCTCTTACAACCTGTACGTATGCAGAAGATGCTTCCGCGAGGTCGCACAGAGCATCGGTTTTGAGAAATACAGATGATATTATGGTAGATGTTCTAGCTGATACGATAAACAAGATAAAGGTCTACGAGTCAAGAGGATTGTACGAGTGCTATGCTCCTTCGACAAAACTGATACGTTCGGTTCTCGAAGTGATGAAGGCAAACAACTACATCGGCGGATTCGAAGAGGTAAAGGAAGGAAAGTTCACGAAGCTCAAGATAACGCTTTCAAAGAAGATAAACGACATAGGGGTCATCAAGCCCAGGTCTTCTGTAAAGCTTGGCAATTACCAGAAGTACGAGGAGCGTTACATACCGAGCCTCAATTTCGGAATACTGATACTCGCGACATCTGACGGTGTGATGACGAACAAGGAAGCGAAGCAGAAGAACATCGGGGGCAGGCTTCTGGCATATGTATACTAAACGGAGATATTCATGAAGGAACTGGAGATTAAAAACGGAGCCACTGTCGCCGTGGAGAACGGCATAGTGACGATAAAGGGCAAGCACGGCTCCACTACGAAGAAGTTGGACCCGAGGCTCGTTTCCGTAAAGGTTGACGGCAGCAAGGTCATCGTATCCGCTGCTGGAAACAAGAAGCTCCAGAAGAAGGCCGCTCTTGCGGAGATGGCATTCTCAACGGAGATACGCGACGCCATACAAAGCGTAACCGAAGGCATAGAAAGAAAAATGACGGTCGTATTTGCACACTTCCCGATGTCCATATCCGTAACTGGAAAGGACGTCGTAATCAAGAACATATTCGGCGAGAAAGTGCCTCGCATTGCAAGGATAGTCGGCGATTCAAAAGTTCAGATAAAGGGACAGGACGTCACCGTCACCGGGGCAGACAAGTACGATGTTGGCCAGACCATGGCAAACATAAGAATCGCATGCAAGGCCCGCGGACAGGACAGCAGAGTATTCCAGGATGGCATATATCCTGCACATGAGGAATGATTATGGAAAAGAAAAGACATCCAAAATTCGTCGTACCAAACTTTGGGCTCAAGACCCGGAAAAGGGTAAGCGCAAGATGGAGGATGCCTAGGGGCATAGACAGCAAGAAGCGCGTCAAGAAAAAGGAGAGCGGCGCGTCGCCGAGCATCGGCTACAAGAACAGGCCGGAGCTCAGATATGCAAGGTCCGACGGCGTATTCGAAACGCTCATTCACAACGAAGGCGAGCTGCTGTCTGCCGCAAAGACAAAGAAGGACACGATAATCAGATTCGCGCATTCGCTTTCCGTAAGGAAGAGAATCGCACTGCAGGCGATCGCAGACAAGCACGGCCTCAAGGTCGCAAACAAAGTTCGCAAGGTGTAATCATGACGATAAAGTTTACAAAGAGAATTGCAAGCCAGCTTCTGAATCGCGGTGAAAATGCGATAAGGATAAATGCTTCGGCAATGGATGACGCGTCGAAGGCAATCACGCGCGAGGACGTCCGCAGGCTCATCGGCTCCGGAGGAGTATTTGCACTGAAGGAAAAGCACAACGTCAGCGCAAGATCTAAGCTTCTCAAGCAGAAGAGATCCGAGGGAAGAAGCAGAGGTCCGGGACTCAGGCGCGGAACGAGAAAGGCCCGTGCCGGAATAAGCTGGGAAAAGAAGGTCCGCTCGCAGCGCTTCGTTCTCAAGAGGCTCAAGGAAATGGGCAAGCTCGATACTGTAATGTTCAACAAGATGTACGGGCTGGTAAAGGGAGGAACCTATGCCAGCAAGGCTGCAATGCTTCTCCACCTTAAGGAAGAAGGCATAACGCTTACCGAACAGGAAACAGCAAAGATAAACGAGGCCTTCAAGGCGCAGTACAAGTGAGTGAGTTAAATGCGAAAAATGATAAAATCCATGAAGTTCAGGCGCAGACGCGAAGCAAGGACAAACTACAAAAGCAGGATTGCCCTCGTCAGCAGCGGACTGGACAGGATAACCGTCAGAAAGACTTCAAGGAAGATAGTCAGCCAGATATTCAGGTACGACGAGAAAGGAGACGTCGCACTTCTCTATGCTGATTCAAGCGAATTGTCCGCATTCAAGTGGCCGTCGCGCTCAAACAGGCCTACGGCATATCTGCTCGGTCTCCTTCTTGCAAAGAAGATAAAAGCCGATTCCAAATTGAAGTCCGCTGAATTCATACTTGACATAGGATTAAGCTCTCCGGTGAAGAATTCGATACCGTTCGTCTTCGCGAAGGGATGCATCGATGGCGGAATAAAGCTCCGCAGCGGCATCTCGATCGACGAGAAGACATATAACTGTTCGGACGCAAAATATGCTAAGGAGCTTAAGGAGAAGGACCCCGAGAAGTACAAAAAGCAGTATTCCGCATACATAAAGGCCGGAATAGAAGCCGATGCGCTGGGTTCCCTTTTCAATAAAACAAAGGAGTTGATATTAAATGCCGGGTAAATTTGGATACAAGAGAGACAGGAGAGACAGAAGGGACAGGAGAGACGAGGAACAGGTAAACCTCCTTGCCCAGTGGGAGCCAAAGACCAAGATAGGACAGCAGGTAAAGAATGCGCAGATAACGAGAATAGAGCAGATATTTGCAACTGGAAAGCCCATCAAGGAAACCGAAATAATAGACACGCTTATACCTAATCTTGAGGACAATGTTCTCGAGATCGCATCCGTACAGAGGATGACTAAAAACAACAGGAAGCAGAAATACCGCGCCACCGTTGTCGTCGGAGACAGAAACGGGCACATAGGTCTCGGAGTAGGAAGAGACGTTGAAGCAAGGCCTGCAATAGATTCCGGAATAAAGGATGCGAAGAAGCACATGATATCGATAAGTCTTGGTTGCGGTTCTCAGGAATGCAACTGCAATTCATCACACAGCCTTCCGCTGAAGCTCAGCGCGAAGTGCGGCAGCGCACACGTCATACTCAAGCCGGCTCCGAAGGGAGTAGGCATAGTCGCAGGCGAGACAGTTAAAAGCGTACTCGAACTCGCGGGAGTTAAGGACGTCTGGACCTTCTCGAGAGGAAGAACCCGCGACGTATACAACGTTGCGCTCGCAACATACAAGGCACTCGACAAGCTGTACGGCCTAAAGAACATAGAGGCTTTGCAGGTAAAGAAGTAACTTGCATCGGGTTTCTTCACTCGTGCACCGCAGCCTGATAAAAATAAAATAAAGGATTAGCTTCGGCTCCTTTTCTCAGAAGCCGAGTTTCTGCTTTACGAATATCACTTTCGTTCGCCCAGGCACTATCTCCTTGCTTATTATGAGTGTCTTCGCGATCACGCTTCCCATCCCCATCTTTTCGTGCATCCTCTTATCTTCAAGCGGGAATACGTATTCGTTTATTCTTCTGAATGCGGAATCGAGGTCTTTGACTATCTTCTGCGCCCCTATCACCAATATCACATGATCCGCTCCGTAAGCATACGATCCTATCTGGCTTCCAGAAGCCGAAGCTACGACTATCTGCCCGGATTCCGTAACCGCATGCGCGCTTCCGACTGCATATTGGTGTGCGAGCACGCTCTTCCTGTACTTGTCGCGTTCCGCCTTGTCGTTTATGCTGTACATCATCTTCCTTAGCGATTTGTACTTCGTGCTTTCCAGAAGCTCTCCCACCATGCCCATCTCGTCAAGTGTAATCGAAGACGCTTCCATGATCTCGCTTCCTTCCGGAATCGAGTCGTAGACTTCCTTCTTCGCATCTTCCGCGCTCTCCGCTATGGTTACCTTTATCCCGTTCTTTTCCATTATGTTTTTCACGTTCTCGAGCGTCTGATCGTCCGCAATTCTGTCCCATTCCATAGTCTCATCCTTTTGCAAAGCTGTATTTGCCGCATATTGTATTTAATGCCTATTGCCTTCACCGTGCCTTTGCGATACAAATGCGATACCTTATTACATTGCGATGCGGTATATTCGTGTTTACATGGGCGATGTCTTGGAACAAAAACTGAACACGGTAAAATTCAAGAAGATCCTGTTTGGAGAGCCGGCGGTATTCTTCATACCGGCAATGAAGATCAACGATCCCAAAAACAAGAGCCTGGCCGAAGGCATGCACGATTTCCTGATAACCGAATTCGGCGGCTACACCTCGGAGAGGGGCAACATTCTCGGCTATTGGAGGGAGAAGGCAAGCACCGATTATACGGAGCATGTAAAATACATTGTCGCATTCAAAAGCAAGGCAAAGCTCCGCCTCCTGGAAAAATTCATAGCCGAACTTGCAAAGAAGCTCGATGAAAAGGCAATCTACATGGAAACAGGCAACAGTTCCTGGTTAATCTACACGCAGTAGATTCTGCCTGCTTTTTTCACGGAAGAGGATATGTGGAATAGAATGAAACGTTCGTAGCCACGCCGTCATTGTTGTTTCCGCTGTAATCATTCGCATTTCCGTTCAGCGGCCACCAGCCTATGAGGTTCTGCAGTCTCAACGGCGTTCCGTCTATTCCTTCCGAATAAAGCCCCGTAAGTTCCTGTGTTGAAAGCGGCGTATTGTAAAGCTGTACGTTTGAAATCATTCCATTCAACGGATATATGTCGCCGTTAGGAAATATCGTCGCACCGAGCGAGAATGAATTCGTTGTCTGGAAGGAGCGCGGAGAAAGCACTACCGTGGAAAACGCGCTGTTGTTTTCATACACCGTCGCAGTGCCGTTGCTCTGGTTATACGTTGCAGCTATGAAAATCCATTTGTTTTCTATGAAGGAATAATTCGTCGCGGATTTCCATTTAACATAAGAACCGTTGATCCATAGAACTCCGCACGCCCCGTTGTTACCTCCGTATCCGTACAAGGCTATGCCCGAGCTCGGGCTCGGATTTGTACCCATTATGCCCTGGCACGGCGCGCCGTCCGGTCCATACCAATACACCCATGCCGTTATCGTAAATCCTGGAGAGCTGTATCCCAGATAATTCGGATTGGAAAATTCATTTCCTATGTTGAGGTTTGGCAACAATATGTATTTCGGATATGATACTCCTCCGTATCCTTTTCCATTGCCGCTGCTTCCACCGTTCAACTCACTCATGGAAAGGGTTCCGAATGAAGATGCATACTCGGGAAGCGAGCCGCTGCATTCTCCCTGCAGGCCTACATCCGTCGGATTGTATGGCCCGAGAGGCCTTATCACCTGGCATGCACCAGGCTGCGTCCTTACATTGAATGAAAACATATTAAGACTGAAAAGCACGGCGAGCACTATCGCAATGACGAGTATTGCCCATGCGTAGGTCATGAGGTATTCCATTGCGCCTTGCGATTCCACCGGCGCTTTCGATTTGCGCTTGTGCGCCCTTGCTGTTCTTTTAGGCATGATATCTGTTAAGATTGATTAATTTAAGAATGCGACTGTTCGCTGCGCCCGCTTTATAAACGATTCAAATCCCGCCAGATTCCGATTTCAAAGCTCCGTATATTTCTTATTCGACCCTTTGGATTTTTCTATCGGATATTTCAGAGCGGATTTCCGCATTTTTTCCTTCAACGCTTCCGAAAGGTCTATGTCGTATTTTTCGCAGATCATCAGCACCGCCCAGAATACGTCTGCAAGTTCATCCTCTATGTCTGTCCTTTTCTTTTCGTCCTTGAAGAAACTCTCGGATTGCTCTTCCGTCTTATAAACGAATATCTCTACGACTTCCGCCGCTTCCGCAGCTATCGCCATAGCCAAATCCTTTGGCGTGTGGAACTGATCCCAATCCCGTTCGCCGTTGAATTTCTTTACCAAAGCCTTGAGTTCGTCTAGCGTCGTCGCATTGTCCATTCGCATCAACCGTTATTCAGAACGATGTCTGTTCCATCTGTATCGCACAGTTGGGGCAGTCATACGTATTCTCCCCTCCGGCAACCGCGCACGTCAGGCACGTATACCCTCCGCATCCGTCGCAATACAGGCAGGGCCCGCGAAGCGGTTTCCCACAAACAAAGCATTTTACGTCTGCCATGACAATAAAACACAGCTCAAGCATATAATACGTTCACAAACTTTCATGCCATTCACATGTCCTAAAAAAAGACAGTGGATATTATCAAGAAAATAGCAGCAAAGGCTGCTAGACGTATTGGATTATCAAAAAGGCACTTGTTCAGGCTGAAAGAAAAGGATAAAAGAAGGAAAGAGACTAAGGCTGAAAAGGAAGATGTTGAGAAGATTCTTATAAGGATTATCTGCCGAATTCATACAGCAATAACTTTATAAGTTTTCTTGCATAAAAATCATCTGAGAATTATGAGGGCTAGTAGGTTGATTTGGCCGATTACACTTGTACTCTCATTCTTTGCAACAGTCTTGTTTGCGCCTACTTATTTCTTTGCTCCCTCTTGCCAATCCTCATATTTTGAACATGCTTTTTCTGGAGCCTGTGGAGTTAATGGGTATCTATATGGTATATCCGCCATAATTCTACTTGTTTCTGCGTTCTTTGTAGTCAACAACATTAGCGCAGGACGTTCTGACTTTAAAACTTGGAGTGTTGGTCTATTGGGCGTAGCTTTTGTAGTACTTGCAGTGGTATTTTGGTTCGGCGGAGACGCAGCAGCTTTAGTATTGGTTCTACCAGCAGCATACGCCGCTTACAGATTTAGAAGGAGAACTGGAATATTTGTATACAGAGGATAATAAAATGGCAAACGGCACGAAATTACTTCTGTACATTGCCTGCATTGTAATAGTCATATTACTTCTCTACATTATTGTGATCAAGCCGCACAATATAACATCTTCTAGCACTACAACGATTAACTATTCGAGCACACAGAATCAGAGCATTAATACCATTCAACCAGTATATAACCCAACAAGCTACAAAGGTCAAGCTCCTGTTATATTTACCAATACAACAATATTAACTGGCGATATAGTAACTACTGGTAACATAACCATCTTATTACGTGGAGTGACTCTTAATACAGTAGGTTACAGTCTCATATCTGGCGGAACGCTTAATAATCAAGGCACAATAATTTCAAGTTTAGCAGGCAACGGTGGATCAAGTACAAATCAAAATGGAGGCAATATGCCATACTCATACGGGGGCAGCGGTGGCGGTGGTTGGGCTTATGGTTGTGGCAATGCTGCCGGAGGTAACAATGAAGGTATCGGCGGTAATACACAAGTGGCTGGGGGTAAAGGTGCAACCGGTTTCAATGCTGGAGGGGGAGGTGGCGCCTCTACAAATCAATCTACCTTGACTAACCTACAGGTTCAAACAATGTACAATAATGGCATGGCCCAATATCTTGAAGGGGCAGGCGGCGGAGCAGCAACTAATTGTGACACCTTAGCAAACGGTGGGAGCGGCTCTTTTGGGGTGTATATACAAGCCACCAATGTTATAGCAGGGAATATTAACACGGTTGGGCAATCCGGCAACGGCGGTAATGAAGAAGCCGGTGGTGGCGGAGGAGGTGGTGCAATCTTTATAAGCTATGGTAACGGGGGCTATCAGGCAGGATTCTATAATACAACTGGTGGCGGAGGAGGAACTGGGCTTTATGGTAAAGGAGGGGCAGGCGGTAGCGGGGCCGTTCTAGTTTATAATTATGGCAGGTCACCACCAATTTCCACATAGCCAGCAAGATTTATTCAAAATCATGTTCAAAATGGTTATCTTATATATAACCCCTAAAAAGAAACGGGGGGTCTGGGATTTGAACCCAAGTCTCCAAGACCCGAACCTGGAAGCCTAACCAAGCTAGCCGAACCCCCCATATTGTTTCAGAGCACTACCGCTCCGTTCTTTGTCACCAGAATATCGTCTTCAATGCGCGCTCCTCCGAAGCCAACGATGTAAATTCCCGGTTCGACGGAAGTCACGGTGCCTGCCTTGAGCTTGAATTTTGCACTGGGCCACAATCCAGGGCCGTCATGCACTTCTATTCCTACCGAATGGCCGAGCGCGTGCGTGAATTTGCCTTTGTACACGCCGCCGTTCGCAGTATCAATCCTTGTCTGTGCCACGAGATGCGGCTTGCTTCCGAGAACGCCTTCCTTTATCGACTTTATCGCAAGCTTCTGCGCTTCCTTTACCGTATTGATGACCGCCATCTTCTTTTCGAAATCCGGTATCTTCTTCTTGTAATTTCCGAAAATGAACGTTCTGGTTACATCGGAGCAGTAATTGTCTATCTTTGCACCTGCATCTATAAGAACGAAATCCCCATACCTCAGTTTGGTGCCGTCCGGCATATGGTGCGGCAACGCCGCATTCTTTCCGAAGCAGACGATGGTGCTGAAAGCCGTGCCGTCGGCCCCGAGAGACTTCAATGCGTTTTCAAATATGGTGCAGAGCTGTTTCTCCGTCATTCCAATCTTCAATGCCCTTCTTGAAACCTCTATGGCCTTTTTTGTTATGCTGCTGCCCTTTCTTATCCTTTCTACTTCCATGGGCGTTTTGACAAGCCTCACGGAAACGAACGCATCGGACACGTCGACCATTTTTTTCACCGAATACCTCTTCCGTATGCTCAAATAGTACGAATAAGGCATGAAGCCCGCGTTTATCCCTATCGTTTTGCCGGAAATCTTGCGCTTGAGCAGTTCAAGTTTCTTCTTCGAATCTACGTTTATCACGCGCATGGATCCGGATTTCTGCTTCAGCGCCGTCTCGTATTCCAGAGGCGAAGTGAATAGGGTCATTCCGTGCCTTTCAAGGAGCAGGAAGCTCTGCTCGAATATGCCGCTCCTGAAATCCGTCATGTATATGAAATTGGGATCCTCGTTATCCGTATTGACTATCAATATGCTGTCAAGCCCCTTCGCTTTTTGGTGCGCGAAGATATCCTTAAGCCTGGCCTTTACCGTCTTTTCGCTTAACATAGAACCAAATATATAGGGATGCGAACATAAATAACATTTGGGAATCGAGCATGGAAGAGGCAGATCTTGTAGTAAAAAGAACCAATGCGGTTTACCAGAACATGCAGAATCCATACCTTTTGAAATATTACTACAAATCGAAGATTCTGGACCGCATTCAGGGCAATGACGTGGCAGGTTCCTCTCCTCCTGACATATTCGTAGGCAGGTTCGGCTACCCGCACGTTTACATAGGCCCGCTTGTTCCTCCTGAAATCGGGGATACGTCGATAATGGGCTCTCCGGAGCAATGGGTCGGAATGAGCATACCGAAGATAGTCGAGATGCGGTCCACGCTTGTACGGGGGATGTATCGCACGAAAGTCACCAATGCGGACAACGGCAGGATAGAGGAAATGATAAAGGAGCTCGCGCTTGCGGACAAATCCGGCACCGTAGAGGAAAAGCTTTCCAGGAAGCCCACGCTGGGAATGCATCTTGACGAAAACAGCCAGCCGTACGGCCCGAGCGCGATAATGCGCGACATGACTCTTGAGAACGTGAAGACCAATAAAAACATAGAGAAGGCATACGGCGATACCGCCCTTTCCGCTACGAATGCCATAGTCGAACTGTACGACAAGGGGACTCCCGTTTCAAAAATACAGAAATCGCTCTCTGCGGGAATACTCGGGGTGTCAAAGCGGAGGAAATTCGTTCCCACCCGCTGGAGCATAACGGCTGTTGACGATACACTCTCAAAGCACAAGCTGGAAACCGTAAAGGAGAACCAGCCGATAGATTCCATACGATTGTATCTTGACACTGCGCTTGACAACAGATGGGCCATACTCATGGTACCCGGGAGCTGGGAATACGAGCTTGTCGAAGCCTGGTATCCGAATACCACATGGAACCGTGAAGGTGCAAACATAGCAATATACTCTTCATACGAGCCATTTGACGGCAGAAGCAAGTATGCCGAGATAGGCGGATGCTACTATGCCGCAAGGCTCGCTTCCTCCGAATTGCTTGACAAGGCGCAGGGCCAGGCGAAAGTCGTCATCTTAAGGGAAGCACACCCAGGCTACATAATGCCTGTCGGAGTCTGGAACGTGAGGGAGCACGTGCGCGCCGCGTTGAGCAAGGAACCGATAATGATGAACACCATGAAAGATGCACTTAATGCGATATCCTCATTCATGGATATTTCCATACCTGCATGGATAAAGAACAGCGCATTGTTGCGGAATCTGCTGTATCGGAAGACTCTTTCCACTACAACGTTATGACATTTTCCCTTCCGCCAGCTGCCTTGAATGTTTTCGTGTTTTTCTTCTTCTCCCCGAGCACCTTGACAACGTACTGCTTGTTAAGCAAGGTGTTTTTCACAATTATTCCCCCTTGCTCGTCCGTTGTTCCTTCCCAAACGGTCTCTCCAAGCCTTAAAATCCTCAATCTGACCGTTACCGGCTCATTATTGCTATTTTTTATCAAAACCGCCATGTTTTCTATTCTTCTGTCTCGTTTTACTGACGGTTTGTCATAATGGGTGTTATTTTTAGGATAATATGCCTTCGCAGAAGCAAATACTGTGTTGTGTTGAACCCTGCTACCATATTCAGTACTCAAATAGCTTAGTGCGCAAGTTCCCTGTTTGAGATTTTTAAGTTTCCATATGACCTCTTTATCCTCAGACGTTTTGAATGCTAAGTCATTATACGCGTATTTCGCAGTGTCCGAGCTTTGCCTGAAATACATTTTAATCTGGCAGAGTCTTCTCAATCCTATGCTTATATCTGTCACGCTATGCGTAATCAACATCAAACCTATCCCTTTTTTCCTAAAGTCCTGTATCCTCTGCTTAAGGTCTTTAGTCGCGGCAGATATCTCTTCGTTTCCGAAAACCAATTGGGCTTCCTCTATACATATGAGCATTCTAAGTTTGTCATTTCCTTTTTCATCAAATTCATCTGCAAATCCATAAAACTGGTTTAAGATCAATGCGTAAAAGAACGGTTTCATATTATTGCTTACTTTTGAAAGATTGAATACGACTCCTGTAGTCAAAAGGTCCCTAAAGTTTATACCTTCCTTATATGCGAATTGGGGTTTGGAGAGCATAAGTCTCAGGAGTTGCAGGGCCGCCATTATGTTTTCTCCGTGTTTGGTATACGTTACGCCGACATTGGTCCTTTTTGCATGCTGTTCTATGACTGCGAATTCTACATAACTATAAATTTCATCAGGGTCTACTTTTTCACCTTTTTCATATACTTTTTGAAATGCTGAAAGAAGGCTTTTTTCTATGGCGTTTGTATACGGGCCTGCGTTCGAAGCCGAAGACAACAACATAGCAAGATTTTCATAAAATTTCGAAATTCCTATGTCCGCATCGCACTTGAAGAAATTTATATTTGCGTCCGTCTCGTAAAGATCTATTACCTGCATCCCATGTTCTCTGCCAAACTCATCCCATTCCGTAGTGGGCGAGATTATGATACTATTTGACCCTTCTTTTTCATTTAATTCGTCTATCAATCTCATTGCGGTTGCTGTCTTTCCTGTGCCAGGCAGGCCTGTTATTATACTGCCTAAATTGAATGCATCTGCACCCGTATTCAACAACATCCCGCTTTTTCCTGCTCCCGATTCCAAATATTCCCCTATATTGATACTGCCGGAACTTTTAGGGCAAGTTGTTTCTATCGTATTTTCAATGTCTGTACTACTAGAAACCGTTATCATACATGTCGCATCAGACAATGACATTGGAAATGCATCCGCATGCTCTGCTTCTTTGTAGAGCTTTTCCATATTGTCTATCCATATCTCTTTTTCACGAATGGCAAATATTTTTGATTTTATATATTCGCGTATATGGGAATTGGGAATTTCGCCGGAAATAATTATATTAACAGCAAACGAAATCCCGTTATTTGCCATAGCTTCGTCAAGGGAGCTTAATAAAAGTGCAAAATTTTTCCTTTCATCCGATCCGTAATACAAATCTCGTTGCACAGATTCCGAAAATCCTGTAATTCTGTTTCCATGGTTTCTGTTTATTCGTATATCCATTTTGCTTATCCTGTCCTCTATATCTTCCTTAAATCGCTTAACATCTTTTATATTTTTTGGGACGAACAAAAAAAATATTTGGAGGTCTGAACCCCTAAATATTTTATACATGTCACGAAACAAATCTGTATTTTCTAAATACGTATCTTCATGTTGCACTTTTTGAGGATACTTTGCAAAACTGCTTATACATATTCCTTTTCCTTTAATTAGACTAAATCCACTATAAGGGATTAAATTTAATCCAGGTAAACTGCCGTTCAGCTTTAAATCAACGTTGTTGGCTTCTGTTATCAGCAGCGTATTCCCTCTTTTAAGATCGTGACAAAGAAAAAACGACGTGCCAAGAATCGTGTCCATGAACACTTTTTTATCTATTTTTGACGGCACGCTTCCAAAATTAAAGACGTTAAATTCCAAATCGTCACCTATATGGCCAAATAGAACACCGTAAATGCAAACGCGTTGATTATTGCGGCAAATAATATCAGTTTTAACCTGTTTTGTCCGCCAATTCCTATTGTTTTTTCAATGGCAAACAATAAAACCAAATCCGATAATACTGAAAGAAACACAAAATAAGGAAAGCGTATCCCGATTGCGGCAATTATCAGCATAATTCCCGGCAGCAGGCCCAGACTGGAAATTAGGAAAACAATTTTTACCGAACCGTTTATAGTTTTTTCATATCCTGTATCTTTATTCAAATAATCACCAGAACAAGTGTCGCGGAGATAAACAACATTATGGCATATACCTGCCATAAAATGGCGTTAATCCTAAGAAAACGCCCCTTTTGCATACTTTCTATAATCAATGCGTCTGCAAAACTGCTTGTTAATACGATGCTAAGTTTAAACAGCACGCTTCTGCTAATTATTAAATAATTCATTTCCAATCCCTTGCACGTTTGCATTGTCGTTAAACAGAAAACCAAGCAAATATCCTGTCGAAGGATTAAATTTTTTCATGCGTTCTAAAAACCGATCTCTTTCTGTTACAAAGAGCTTAATTTCCGATGTTCTATTAGTTGACAAGCGTTTTTCCAACTTATCAATATTTTGCAGATCGGAATAATGAAACACATTAAATGCCTTATTCTTAATGTCATAATTCGAATGTAATTTTATTCCGCGTATTAGGGCATTTTCATAAATTATCCGCTTAAACAATGCCTCTTTGATGTCATCGTCATCGGATATCCATCCGTTCCACTGTATCTCTTCTTCTTTAGCATATTTTATGCAAAGAATATTTGTTCTAACTACCTGGGGATACTCCTCACTACCGTACAATTCTTCATGTGCTACTGGAAATCGCTTTTTAACCGATAAATACTGCATTTTGTCGAATTTTTGATTATGGCTTTCAAAATTATCAGTACTCGTATCAATGAAAACGCGTTCATCAAAAAATTTAACCGACATCGCAAGATACATTATGCCGATCCCTATCACTATCGGCAGAAACTGGTACAGATATGACAAAGAATTTAACGTAATCTCACCAAGCGAAATTTTTCTCCGTTCACAGCAATTTTTTTATATCCCAAATTCGGAAGAAAATCAAGTGCATTGTTCACTTCTGGTTCGGAAATCCCTAAATCCGTGCAGATATCCTTGACACTCGAACCGGTTGTATACTTCAGTACTATAAAGTTTGCCACGGTTCTATTCAATTTATTCATAATCCCCAAGATGTCCCTATTCAGCTTGTCATTTTGATAAAGCAAATTAGATATCCTTTTTGCAAGTATTATATCGGATGACTTTTCCATCGTTTCTGAGTCAAAACTCTTAAATCGGCGTTCCAAATCCTCTCCGTATAATATGTCTATTAAATATGGGAAAATATCCTTCACTTCTATTTCGTATTCCGTATCCAAAACGGCGACTATGCTGATAAATTTAAGAATGCCTTCCTTTGTAAAATAACGTGGCGTCATCGACGAATGGATTTCCACAATTATCTTATTCTTTTCAAACAAAACGTAATATTTGCAATTTTCCGTCGAACTGGGCAATGAATATTTCAACCTACTCCCATGTGCAATACATACATTTCCCGGATACATATCCATCTTTTCTTTAACGGATTCCAAATCGCTTATTAAATAAGCCTTTACAGGAATTTTACTTATCAAATATAGTTTGCTATTCATTTGTGTTACCAATTTCTCTTATCACGCTTGCAAATGCATCTGCTATATCCTCGTCTTTTATATGCAAGTCCTGAAATGCAAGCAGGATTTTTCTCCTATTCACTCCTGAAATAATCAAAAAGTTCATTAGTTTGTCCAATCGCACACTTTTTCTATTGCGTATCTCCGAAATTAATGCTGATGTTTTACCCGAATCATTACATAATCCCCTAATGACGTTTTCCAATTTTTCCATACTTACGTCTAGTCCCATATCATCTCCCATAACTATTTGTGCCGTATGTCTTACATTCACGCCATATACTCTGACCTTGAATACTGTCCTCTCTCGCGTGTTAAACAAATTTATAATTTGACAATTTCCCCGTTCAAGATTTTGTATGTCTCTTATCCGTTCAAACGCGATAGAGTAATTTTTTGTCAATACTTCCAACGATTCGGAATCCGTGGTCTTGAATACAATCAAAGTCGCAATATTTGATAGAAATTGCGGGTCCACATCTCCTATCATTTGGGATGCTATTATGATACCGGTTCTATATTTTCTTCCTTCCCTTATTAACGACTCTAAAATTCTTTTTCCTTTTACCACTTTCCATGCTTCGTCTAATATTACAAAAACCGGCAAACCTTTGTTTATTCCCCTTCTCTTTATTTCGTCAGATATGAATTTCAAAATTTCAAGTCCTTCTCTTACTTTTTGATTTTCATTTGATTTACTTAAGTCAAAATAAGAAAGTGACGGTTTATCCTCACAGATTAATTTATGTATATTTTTCGCTTCAGGCTTCCCTGCCGGTTGTCTATTAGAAATTTCTGCATATTCCCCTGTAAAATCTATCACTATGACTATACTGTCCAACGTCGTTTCTAATCTTAACATAAGACTTCTTGTCAAATGCGTTTTTCCGCTCCCGGTCATTCCCGTTATAAATATATGTGGATTAACAAGTTCTTTGAAATTAATGAAAAAAGGCACGTTCCATGGTTTGGCACGGCCAATATACACTCCATTCTCAGATGCAGCGACCATTGACCCTGCAGATGGGCTGTTCACGTTCGGCATTATCATGGTATTGCATGCTTGTTTCATTGTGTACACTTTTTTTGCCATGCTACTTCCTATATTGCTTCTAAAAGGGCTTCACCGGATAACATCCTGTATTCCATACCTGTAACTACTGAAAAAGAAGCTGCTATTCTTTCCAAAGCATGTCTTACTTCCCGTTCGGCGTCTATTCTATCCATTGAATTTGAAAATGTTGTTAACAACGTTTCAATTTCATAAGCTCTACCGCCAGTTTTTATGGAATTTATCTCGTCATTCATCAATGAAATTTGTTTCTGGATTTCATTCATTTTTCGATATTCCTTATTTTCGAACCGTTCGAGCAATATCTCTTTCATACCTTTTTTTGTTTCTAATGTCTGTACAAAGCGATTTTTGTCTATTTCAACAACCTTTATTGTGAATTCGAACTGTCCTTTCACATCTTCCATAAACTTGATAATCGCCTTGCTATCAATTTCTACATCTGCATTTTTTCTTTCCATCTTTGCTATAGCCATTGCGTTATACACGCGTCCTTTCTTTTTGCTGACTGCCAGTAAATCCGAGCTTAATGAATAGTCATTTCGTATCTCGATCACTTTGGATTTTTTTAACAGGAAATTGTTGACGATATGACCAGAATTGTAATACACAGCGGACAAAACCAGCATGATAATGGAAATGAAGAAAACAGCCAAACTGTGAAAAATCATGCTTGCGAACAAAGTTAGGCCTGACAGGGCATAAAACGCATAAGAAAAGATCCTGTCATTTAACCGTTCTGATTCCATCATATCACGTTAAATTTTCCAAAATTTGCCTCGGATCCCAGAACCCTTGCGAATTCTCTTACCGATATGCCTGTAATTATAAGGCTGAATGCAGGCAGAATGAACGTGTAGACGATAAAATATCCTATTTCATAAAGAATAGCGCTTAACAATTTGTTTACGTTTTGATATACTTGCTGTACTGCAGTTATTGTCATTGTCGAAACTGTACCTACTATGGAATTTCCGACCAGGCTATTATATGCAAAAACCTGTCCTTCAACCTGATTTGCACTACTTCCTACTTCAGTAAGATTTCCCGGACTAATGTTGGCCTTATACGAATTTGCTATATACGCGTTGAATACGTAAGAAAGGGGATATACTGCATACAAACCTATTGCTAATGCTATAAAGAATCCTCCGAGACGCCTTGTGGGGTAAAATGTCCTCAAAACTATCCCGGTCGGAAAGATTACCGTCATTGCACTGGCCGATATGAAAAGAATCAGTGCCCCCTGAACGACCGCTCCTATAATGACTGCATTGAGCATTTTTATAATATACTGGATTTCTGCCATTACTGGGGATATTATTGGATTAAACGAGATTGTCAATACTGCCAAATTGATTTTGACGGCTGCTATGGCACCTAAAATTCCATTCAATGAATATAATCCCACGAGGAATTCAGTTGCAGATGAAAGAATTGAATTGTGATAAACTCCTGAAAGCGTGTATCCATTGCCTATCATATAATTATATGCAAGACATATGGCAACGTTTTGTGCTACAGATCCCGGGCAATTCATTGTTATGTTATTTCCGCTGGCAGAATTTATTATCGGAGTAATAAAACCGGCCGGCGACACCGAGAGAAATACAAAGCCGACCAGTGCACTATTTACCACGGCCTGCCATATTTCATTTTTTCCAAAATCTTTGAATCGTTTTTCATTGATTGCATATCCGAGTCCAAGCAAAATCCCTCCCGACGCTATCATTATACCTATGACATATATCGCTATGGTAAATCCCTGTTCCACTGGCATGTTGGCATCTCACAAGGTATTTGCAGTAAGGTTGGTCAATAACGTTGAAGAAGCAATGGCAAATCCGTTTGAAGTAACGGAAAGCACTGCGACCACTATCGCGCCTATTATCATATCTATTGCCATGGTGTGCAGAGTTGCACGCTTATACGAAGGAAAAAGTTGGCCTATTGCATAGAAAATGCCTGCGGTTATAAACAATATGGCGCTTAGCAACGGTCCGACGTGCATCAACAACTGTTCGATGTAACTAAGTGTGCCTATCAAATTCAACAAGACAAACATGTTGCGAAACAATGACACTGGCGTTGCAATAATCGGTATCAGAATCGGCACTGCTATTCTGAAATCCCTCCCGTTATTTTGTATACTCATATACTCACTCATGTAGATAAGTATACAATATAATACTACAATATATATTTAAGCTTTGCTATTTTGCAGGTTTTGTTAAATAAGTAACTTTTGTTTAAAAAGTCCAAAAATCTGTTAAAAGGATCTTTTATGGTTTATCCGCATTTCATCATGGCGTAAAACCTTTAATGATGCTCATTTGTTTCTGATGCCTTTAAAAACAGAAAACGCTGGGACCGAGAATCGAACTCGGGAAGGCCATTTCTAGCCAAACAGCTTAGCAGGCTGCCGCCCTACCACTAGGCGATCCCAGCGCCGTTATGCAGCAGAAGCCAACATTGCATAATGGACACGCAAAGGTTGACTGCAATTCCACTCAGCCCTGTATCTCCAAAGCATAGTTCTTTGTACGCATTCACGTTGGCCGTGAAAAGCTCTATACTTAGGGTTGCTCCTTCCGGCCTGGCCCGGTTCATATACAGGACTACCACTGGAGGCAGGACCTCAACGTTTCATTGAAGGCCTCTGCATATTTCACTATACGTTGCAGGCATACGGCCCACCTGAAGGGGATTTGTGGAAAGGGAAACCCCTAGCTTCCCGCCTTTCTGCTGCGATATACATTTGTTAATGGTATTTAATAAGCTTGTTTGTTGGCTCACGCTGAAGCTGATTCATTGATGAAAAATACAAGAATAAGAAAAATAAAAAAGAAAAAAAAATCTAATCTAATTAGAAACCTGTTACTCTTCTTCTGACGAGTCCTCTGTTGAAACGTCGGATTCAGATGCTTCAGAATCTTCCATTTCTGCAGATTCTGAAGGAGCACCTTCACCTACCATTTCGCCCAGAGCAAATCTGGCTCTAACGTCGGTTATTCTTACTTTTACAGTCTGTCCCTGCTTCGCATCCTTTACGAAGATGACAAATCCATCCTTCTTTGCTATTCCGTCTCCTTTGGAAGCCTGAGCCTCTATGGTTACTTCTATTTCATCTCCTGCCTTTACTGGCTTTGGAAGGAAATAGTTTGGCTTCATACCTCCTCTTCTGTCTCCTCTGTCGCCGTGATCTCCACGGTCGCTTCTTCCGAAATCTCTCATTTTATTTCCTCTGTAGAATTAGCGTTTTACGCTTTACTACTTGGTAATAATATGCTTATACTCCTTTATAAAGATATTGCTCTCGGATTGACGTCTAATGGCTATGGGACGTTTTATGCCCCCTTTTCTTTAAAAAGGCTTTTTATACGGCCGTAAATACTCTTTTTGCACTGTTTATTATACTATCGTCGATTCATATTCATTGGGGGTATGGATGAGTGTAAGAGCTATTACTGCTCAGTCTAATCCGGTTAGGGTATTGTCTTTTATTGTGCCGCAGCTGACGCATGAAATGCCGCTTAAGAGCAGGTATGAAAACCTGTTCAGGGATTGTTTACTCGACGCTGGCATACCTACCAGATACGAATCATTGCGTTTTTACCTTAAGGAATACAACAATATCGGCAATGAAATAACGTACACTCCTGATTTCATATCGAATCTTACGGTAAATGGGAAGATAGTGCTCTTTGAGCCGCATCCGATGCGATTCATGGGTCTTGGGCAGATACACAGGGACGTGGCAAAATTCCATGCATTCATGGAACTTGAAGAAGGAAATTACCACCTGATAGTCGCTTCGGACATCAATTCCATGCTGTTAAGCACAAGAATCAACAAGGACGTTTCATATTTTTCTTCGGAATATTGGGAAATCCCGGTAATACCTATGAATGCCGAGAATCCGGAAACGCGCGCGGTCATAATGAACAATCTGAAAGAACTGCTGCGCCGCGCAGATTGATGCTGATTAAGCAAGACCGGTCAGCACGGCTCCCGCATGCGAAGCAAGAGTTATCAGCGGTTGAGGATACACGCCAAAAATTATCGTTATGCCGATACACGCAATTATCGCTGCTTTCAGCGGAAGCTTCAGTTTCATGCGGACCGCATTGTCCTTGGCGGTATATGCCGCTATGATCGGCCTTGCATAATAATAGATTGATATGATGCTGTTTACTATACCGACAATTGCAAGCCATACCATGCCTCCCCCTATCGCGCTTGTGAACAGCAGAAGTTTTCCGATAAATCCTGTAGTAAACGGCAAACCCGCCATGGACAGCATAAACAACGTCATGCCAAAAGCCGCAAGTCTGCTTTCCTTGTTAAGTCCTATCACGTCGTCTATCTCGACGCGGTCTCTGCTCTCAAGCCATGCGACTATTGCGAATATTCCTATGAATAGAAAAACGTGTGCAAATATCTGAACGAGCGAAGCGGTCAATCCCGCTGGTGTCGCGACCGCTATCCCTATCATTATATAGCCGGCCTGTGCTATCGACGAATATGCGAGCATGCGTTTCAGTCGCGTTTGCATTATTGCGGCAAGGTTTCCATACAGCATCGTTGCGGCTGCGAGAACCGCAATCAGCATGTGAAGCGAATCAAAACGTACGAACACGACGAAAAGAACCTGCAGCAATGCGGCAAATCCTATCTTCTTGTTTATCCCGCCAAGCATTGCGGTTGCGTATGCCGGCGAACCGTCATAAATATCCGGTATCAGGATGTTGAATGGGAATATGCTCGCTTCAACTCCTATCGCGGCTATGAATATCACTGCGGAAAGTGCGAGCAATCCCTTGCCCGCATAAGGCGATATGGCCAGGCTTCCGGTGCTTCCGTACATGAGCACCGAAGCTATTGCGAGCATTGCAACCGACAGCGATGCTGCTATGAAGAATTTTGTAGAAGCTTCAAGGCTTTTCCTTGACATTATCACGACGAATACAGAAGCTATGCCCATCAGTTCAAGGCCTATGAATATGGTTATAATCGAAACCGACGAAGCGACGATGTATGCGCCCATTAGCGAAAACGACGACATCACTGCAAAATCCCAAAACGCGGTTTTTTGACAGTATGCAATCATGCTTACCAATGCGAGTCCTACCGTTGCAATCAGCATGAAGAACAGGGAGAAACCGTTTATCGCAACCGTTGACGCTACCGTCTGATTCGTTCCAACGTACAGCATGTATGCTATAACAATCGCCAAAGCCGCAAGCACTGAAAGATCGAATGCGAAATGCACCTTGGGGTTTCCGATAAGCCTTGCAAGTATGTTTCCTATTATCAACGTTCCGCACAGCGCCGCAAAAAGGTACAACAATTCAATCATAACATCACATACATGTACAGTGCAAGCAGAAGCATTCCCGCGGCGAATGCGAGTACGTACGGATTGATGCTTCCAACAGTTGCCTTCCTCGCATACTTTGACAATACCACCGTAACGTGTCCAAACCAATCCACAAGTTCGTTGATGTATGTGTCGAGCAGCATTATCCCGTCTGCTATTTCATACATGAATATCGTAAAGAGCCGATATCCGAACAGCATGATTCTTCTGTTGTACATTATGAAATCGAGAACCGATCCTTCCGCGATTCTTTTTTTCGCACCCGGTTTGTACATCATATATCCCAGAAATGCACCTGCTATTATCAAAACGGTGGAGAGAACCACGTCAAAAATATCCGTCGTCGGAATGGAGCTGCCAAGCAGATATTTTTCTATCGTGCCGTGCGTCAAATATCCCGGCATGTAGAAGAACAGCGCCGACGCGGCAACCGTGCATATCGCAAGTACCGCAATCGGATACGTTATCTTTCTTGATTCCGCTTTGTATCTGAGTTCCGTCCCGAAGCTCTGAACGGGCTTCGAAATCATCGTGAACCATCTAAATATGAAAAGGCTCGTCATGAAGCTTATTGCGGATATGACTGCATATACGAGCAGATTTGCAGAAACGCCAGCATCAATTCCAGCGATGGAAAATCCTCCTGACAACGGAAGGAATCCGGCAAGTGAGAGTATTCCTATCGCGGTCGAAATGTAGAGCACGCGGTTGTATCTGAGCCCTCCCACCTTTTCAAGATCTTCATTATCTGTGGATCTCATCACCGCGCCTGCGCTGAAGAAGAGCAATGCCTTGTAGAAGCTCTGTATCACGAAGAAATATATCGCTGCAAATATAGCGCCGCTGCCTACTGCAACTAGCATGAGCGACAATTCCTGCGCCGTCGAATATGCTATTACGCGTTTAATCTGTTTTTCACGTATCGCATTCAATGTGGTAAGCACTGCGGAAACAAGCCCTACAATCAACATTATGTTCAGCGCCTTGCTCGCCGCAAACAACGGGAACAGAACGATCGCGACGAATACCCCTGCTTTTACCATCGTAGTGCTGTGAAGGAATGCTGAAACTGGCGTAGGGCCTTCCATCGCATCGGGCAGCCATTCCTGGAATGGGAACTGCGCCGATTTAGTAAATACCGCAATGAGCAGGAGCAGCGATCCCAGAAACGCGTCCGTGCCTCGCTGATATTTGGCAAAATCCAGTATGCTTGCAAAGTTAAACGTTCCAAAGACGTGCCAGAAGACGACTATGGATGCAAGCAGTGCAATGTCCCCCATGAGCACCATCGTTATCGCGAATCTCGACGCTCTTGCGGCTTTTTCACGGGAATACCAGAATCCTATGAGCAGATAGCTGAAAAGGCTGAGAAACTCCCAGGCTATGAACGTGAGTATGAATCCTCCGCTCATGGAGAACGCGGCCATTGCTATTTCAAATGAAAGTATCTCGATGTAAAATCTTCGCTGTTCGCTTCTTATCTCCATGAATCCCGCTGAGTATATCATTATCAGCGTGCCTACGAAAAGAACTACGAAAAGAAGAAGCGTGTTGAACTGCGCCATCGTTACCGTGATGCTTACGGCAAGCGTGCCTACAGTAAACCATGTCAGCGTCGTGCTTCCGTGGCTCAAAAACGGCATCGTAAGGAGGCTCGCCAGGCTTCCGATTACCGCCACGTACCTTCCTTTCATCCCGAGATTGCCAAGTGCAACTAGCACGAGCGCAACGATCATCGGGATTAATGCAAATAACGCTAGCAATCTACCACTTCATTCTGGTAAGCTTCGAAACGTCGAAGTTTATTCCTTCGGATTTCATGTAAACGTAAAGTACGATCATTACCATTATCTCCGCAGCAGCAACGGCCCATATCGCGATGAGCATTATGAACGCCTGCGGATTCGCCGTTTTAGACGCGTCGAAGAACGATATCAAAAGAACGGTACTCGCTGCGAATATCGATTCGATACCGAGCATCATGGCTATGAAATGCCTGTTCGATGTCATTCCTGCCATGGCTATTCCGACAAGCGCAAATGCCAATCCGGTAAGGTAATACAATTCAAGCATCAGAATACCAATTTTACGAATTTCTTAAGCACGACTATGCTTCCTATAAGCGCGCCGAACAGGAGAATGACCACCATGTATATCATTGGATAATACCGCATGGCACTTCCAAGATACGCATTCATCTGCGTTCCGGCCAATGTTCCTCCTGTGTTGCCTGCAAGAAATATGAGCCCTATCGAGATTATGGTGGCTATCGGGAAGAAAAGCTTCGGATTGAATTCCGCGGAGCCGCGCTTTTCCATGGCTACCGTAACCATAAGATACGAAGAGAATCCGCCTACGAATATGAACAGTTGAAGCATCGCTATGAGCGTCTGTCCGAGTAGGATGAATACCACCGCGCTTCCTGCAAAGACGAGCGTGAGGTAAAGCACGGAGTGCATCATGTTCCTCTTGAAGAAAATCGCCGCTGCGGAAGCTACCATAACCAATGCGACGGCACAGAACAGGATCAAATCTACGTAGGGCATTTCAATTACTCCAATTCTTCCGGCCTCTTGAGAAGCTCGCGCTTGTCATAGGCTTCGTATGAATAATCTTTGGACAGCGTAAGGCATTTTGGCGGACAGACCTCTTCGCAAAGGCCGCAGAACAGGCACCTCTCGAGTCCTATCTGAGGCATTTTCTTCTTGCCCTTTTCCGTAACCACGTCTACCATTGTTATTGTCTTGTTCGGGCATATCCTTTCGCACGCGGAGCAGCTTATGCACGTATTCATGTCGAGTCTCAGTTTGCCTCTGTAGCTGTCCGGAAGGGATTCCCGATGCTCCGGATATTCCACCGTTGTCCTTTTTTCACCGGCGGATTTTATCGATTTGAGCAGGGATTCTATCATTTTTACGCCACGAATATAATATAAGTCAATATAAGATTTATTAAGGACAACGGGAGCAACCACATCCATCCGAGCCTCAGCATGCGGTCTATTCTCATTCTCACTGTAGTTGCCCTGATTATTATCGTGAACAACGCAACCAGCGTGGCCTTGAATATGAGCCACACGGGTCCGGGAAGCACCGGCCCGCTCCATCCCCCGAGAAATATTATCGCTACGAGAAGGCTTCCCAGAAACATGCGCGTATAGTCTATGAATAGTACGAGTGCGTAATATGGAGAGCTGAAATCCGTGAGCCATCCCGAAATGAGTTCCGAATCGGCTTCGCGTATGTCGAACGGTGGCCTTTCAAATTCCGCAAGCATCGCTATGAAGAAAATAACGAAGCCGATGGGCATGAGCAGTGCGAAGTATCCCCTGCTCGCCTGCGTGAGTACGACCTGCTGTATGTTGAAGCTGCCGGAGAGCATTGCAGCGGCCGCGACCACGAGGACCATCGGAAGCTCGTAGCTCAGCAGCATGAGCACGGATCTCTGCGCGCTTATGTGCCCGAATTTGTTGCCGCTTGATACTCCTCCTACAAAGACCGCAAGTGGCATGAACGATATAAATACGAAAACGATGAGAAGCCCGGTTCCGAAATTCGCCACCTGCAGCGAATGCGCAAACGGGAGAATGAGAACTAGGAACGTGCTCGCCGAGAGAATGAATATCACGGAAAGCTGCATCAGTCTGAGATTTGCATTCGACGGCACGATGTTTTCCTTCGAAAGAAGCTTTATCAGATCCGCAAGGTTTTGCAGTATTCCATATTTGCCTACGTATGTAGGGCCGTGCCTGTGTTGAATCTTCGCAATTATCTTCCTTTCAGCCCATCCGAACATGTATGAAAAAATCGCTATGACTATCATTACGCCTATGGCGTAAATGAGCACCGCTATTGCTGAAAGAAGCAGGTTTCCCGAATTAAGCCACGCCTGCCACAGGCCTATTATATTGTAACTACTTGTCAACACAACCCATCACCATGTCAAGAGAGCCGAGTATTGCGAAGAGGTCTGCAGTCTTGCATCCCCTTGCAACGTATTCCAATGCGGACAGATTTACGAAATTCGGGGATCTTATCGAAAGCCTGTAAGGAGATTGCGGATCCGCAATCATGTACATCATCAGTTCTCCTCTCGGTACTTCTCTTCTTACCATAACTTCCCTATTCTTCGCTGCCGGAAGTATCAATTTCACCGGCATGCCTATCGCATCTCCTTCCGGGATCATGCGCAGCGCATTTTTTATGAGTCTGAGACTCTCCTTGATTTCAAGCATGCGCACCTTGTATCTTGCGAAGTTGTCCCCTTTATGTTCCGTCTGCATTTCAAAATTCAGTCTGTCGTATACGTAATACGGATTATTCTTTCTAACGTCATACTGCACTCCCGAAGCGCGGAGAACGGGCCCGGTAACCCCTAACTCTACGGCATCGTCCCTATTCAGTATTCCTACGCCTTTCATTCTTTCCATGAATACAGGATTGCTTTCCAGATAATGCTCGTATTCGCGGATTCTTTTTTCTTCCCTGTTTATGAAAGCAATGCAATTCTCTTCAAAATCCTTCGGTAAATCGAGATTCACTCCTCCGAGCCTCATGTTCACGTAAAACATGCGCTCTCCCGTAGCCTGTTCGAGAAGTCTGAGCACCATGTCCCTGTCTTCAAAGGTCCACATGAACATCGTGAACATTTGCCCTATGTCATTGCACATAGTGCCGAGGAAGAGAAGGTGGCTTGCTACTCTCTGCAATTCCAATTCTATTACGCGCACGTACTGCGCACGCTCCTTCACATCGACTCCCAATGCCGCTTCGACGGCGGAAACGTATGTTTCATCATATGCCAAAGGAGAAACGTAATCCAACTTTTCCATGTAAGGGTGTGATTGAAGATATTTTCTCGTTTCCACAAGTTTTTCCACCCCGCGGTGAAGCATTCCGATATGCGCTTCCACATTTTCGACGGTATCGCCTTCAATGTCCGCAACGAGGCGCAATACTCCGTGTGTGCTGGGGTGTACGGGGCCTATGTTTATTCTCGTTACCATTATTACCATCACTTTTCCGTTTCGTATTCCGAATTCCATGCAAAGCTCTTTCTCAATGGGAATGAGGTTCCATCCCATTTTTCGAGAAGCAGCTTCTTTATGCGTCTGCCCTTTATGCTAACGCCGAACATTTCGTAAAGTTCCCTTTCATACCAGTCCGCAGCCTTGAATATCTCCATGACTGACGGCACCCACACATCATCCGGGTTCAAATCCACGGAAATTACCTGATCGTCGTTCTTTTCAATATCCCTTACGAAATACAGCACTTCGAAATTCTTTACGTAATCCACTGCCGTTATCTTGACAAGATACGTGTATCCGTCCTTTTTCATCTGCTCCAGTTTTTCCAGGAGCTTTTCCCGTTCAATCTTCAATCTTTCCACCCATCTTGTCCTGAAGTTTCATAAGTGCCTGAAACAGGTTCTCCGGTCTAGGAGGACATCCGGCAACGTATACGTCGACAGGAAGCACCTGATCTATGCCTTTTATTATGTTGTAGCTTTCCCACCACGGTCCGCCGCACGTTGCACATTCTCCAAAAGCGATTACATGCTTGGGCTCCGACATCTGTTCGTACAATCTTTTTATTTCAGGAACCATTGCCTTGGTGACCCAACCTGCAATTATCATGACGTCGCACTGTCTCGGGCTTGGCCTGAAGAGAAGGTAACCCTTTCTTTCCGCATCTATTCTCGCAGCGCCGAAGTCCATAAGCTCCATTGCACAGCACGCCAGTCCGAATTGCATCGGCCAAAGCGAATTCTGTCTCGCCCATTTTATCACGCCTTCCGTAGGTCCCGCCGATTTTATCAAGTCGGAAAGCTTTCCGAACATGACGTTGGGCTTGATGCTGTATTTTTTTAGCGATTCCGCAGTGAGCCTCTCCATCTCCTTTCGAGCATTCATGAATTCCGCACTGCTCTTGTCTATCTCATCCATTAGTAGTACCTCTCATATTTGACTGTCAGCAGTGCGAGGAACTCCAGCACTATGCCCGCACCGAATAGGATCAGCATCGCCGTGCCGTACGCGCCGCCAAGCGCCTTCGCGTTTATGGCCCACACCAATGCCACTACGGTAATGATTTCAAACAGGATAAAGAGCGGAAAATAATAAAGATACTCGTTCATGGTGCTTGTCCTGCTTCCCCTGCTCCCTTCACCGCTCTCGTAATTGTTGTTTTTTACCTGATTTGGCACGCTTCTTCTCCTTGCCAATATGGAAAAAGCCAGCATTGACAGAGGCTCAAAGAGCGATAGGATTACGAATACAGCAACCACTATATACGCTTGCGGCATGAACAACTATTGGATACATAATTTAATATTGATTTGTAGACATAGAGTTTCGTGTTCTTCATACGGAATGCATCCTGCCATTTAGAAAGTTTTATTAGCTGGAGCAGACCTATTCTACAGCAGGGCTCGTAACTCAGCTTGGCTAGAGTGGAAGGCTTTTAACCTTTAAGTCGTGGGTTCAAATCCCACCGGGCCCGTTTACAGAATATCCCCGCAGCGATTCCTTCTCCCGTGATATTATATACTTTTCTCGGGCTATTAACTAACGGCATTTACCGTGATTTGCATGGCAGACGATTCAAAGATGGACAAGCTCAATCGCTTGATAAAAGAAGGGGTAACTCCCTATCCTTATTCATACAAGACTACGCACAAGTCCTCTCACATAACTTCTCATTATTCCGAACTTGAAGGCAAGCAGGTAAGCGTTGCAGGGAGGGTAATGGCCCGAAGAGGAATGGGCAAGTTGTCATTCCTTGATGTTTTCGACAGTGCCGGCAGGATACAGGTGTTGGTGCGCGCAGATTCCGCAGACGAATCGTCCATGAAGCTTCTCGAATTTCTCGATACCGGTGACATAATAGGAGCCGAAGGTACGGTTGTCAAGACAAAGAAGGGAGAAATCACCGTCGAGGCAAAGCGGATTACCATGCTTGCAAAGTCGCTGCGCACACTTCCTGAAAAGTTTCACGGCCTTACCGATACCGAATTGAGGTACAGGAAAAGATATCTCGACCTTATGGTAAATCAGAACGTCAGAAATTTTCTGTCAACACGCGCTGCAATATTGAAATATTTCAGGGACTTTCTCGATTCCGAAGGATACACGGAATTCGAAACTCCCGTCCTGCAGCCGACATACGGTGGAGCAAATGCAAAGCCGTTTACCACCGAGTATGCGGCGCTCAATACGAAAGTCTATTTGAGAATATCGGACGAGCTCTATCTGAAAAGGCTCATAATAGGCGGGTTTGACAAGGTATATGAGGTATCGAAGGATTTCAGGAATGAAGACATAGATTCGACACACAATCCCGAGTTCACGCAGATAGAATTCTACGAAGCGTACAAGGATTACGAAGACTTCATGAAACTCACCGAACGCATGGTAAGCGGATTGGTAAAGAAGCTCTTCGGAAGCTACAAAATAACGTATCAGGGCAGGGAGGTTGATTTTACCCCTCCATTCAAAAGAGTCTACTGGGTAGACGAGCTGAAAAAGAAAACGGGCATAGACATAACCGAAATGACCGATGCGGAAGCCGCTTTAATCGCGAAAAAAGAAGGGCTTGAAACCGATATCAAAAACGCATATCACGTTTCCGATAGCCTCTTTGACAAATACGTCAAACCCGATCTCTGGAACCCTGCATTCGTGGTAGATTTTCCTGCTTATATGTGTCCGCTCACGAAGGACAAGCGCGGCAACCCGAAGCTCAGCGAAAGATTCGAGTTTTTCATCGCAGGGAAGGAAGTCGGGAATTGCTATTCCGAACTTACCGATCCTATAGAGCAGCGGAAAAAATTCGAAGCGCAGGATTCCGCAAGGAAGAAGGGCGATTACGAAATGCCTCCTTCGGACACGGACTTTCTCGAAGCCATAGAATACGGGATGCCCCCTACCGCGGGCATGGGCATATCGATAGATAGGCCGGCAATGATACTTACCGATACGGCTTCAATAAAGGAAGTCATCGCTTTTCCTGCAGTGAAGCCGGAAAAGCCTGAAAAGAAAGAAAAAGAGAAATGAGCCTGCAAAACAAAACAGCAGGCAAAATAATCCCTAATCAAAACGCGTTTACGTTCAGTCGTACTTGAACAATACGCTTACGCTTTCCGTTACGGTACTCGTTCCCGTGTATATTGTAGGTTCGGAAACACTGCCAAGTGACGAGCCTGCCGTAGAATACAACGGAGTCACCGGATATACATAATATCCAGATACGGATACGTTGACCGGAGATATCTGAACTCCAGCACCAGCTACGCCGTGCGCCTGGGTTGTCGCATTCTGCATTGCTATCGAAAGTGCCTGTGCGCTCAATTCTGCAATCTGCGAAGCTGAAAGTTTCGCCTGCACTGAAGAAACGTACGTATTCGGTATCTGAGACAATGCGTCAAGCACGCTTCCCGTATCCGAAACATTCGGAAGCAATATTCTGACGGTTTCCGTAGCAAGGTATCCCGTAGGCACAGACCCCCACGTTCCATTCACATACGTGTAATTGTATGCTTTCGTAAGCGAGTAAGAAGTCGTAGATATGCTGCTTAAATTTCCATTGACGTATCCTATCAGCGTTGTATTTATTACGGACATTGTTGCAGACAGGTTATGCGTTGCCTCCGAAGCGTTGACACCGGTACCGTTTACCTGTATATGCAGCACCTCCTGTGTTGCCGCTGCAGACGCGGATCCCGTGGCGCTTACCAAAATGGTTCTGCCATTGCCCACATGCGATTGAACACCGCCGTATGTAATGCCATACACCGAAATTACACCTGCCACAATAATCGCAACAATTGCGATTGCGGAGTGCATCATATATGTTTTCATGATATCACAATATTACTCCAATACTCCTCTTCTTAAATATACATACGCTACCTGCACCGCCTTTCAAGTTTTTTCATGACTTCCGGTATTGCATCTACTATATCGCTTGCCAATATATGGTACCCTTTCTTAGAGTAAAGATAATCTCCTATTTGCGTATGTACGAATGCGCCTGCAATTGCACTTGAAAAAACATCGCCATTTCCGGATGACAATCCTCCTATGATACCAGAGAGAACGTCGCCGCTTCCCATGGTGGCAAGCGCGGCGGTCTTCGCCCGTATTACCTTTACCATTTTGCCATCAGTAACGATCGTATCGTGCCCTTTCAGAAGAATTACCGTTCCAAACCGCAGCGCCGCATTTTTTGCATATCCTACACGTGCTTTAAGATCTTTTACCGGAAGCGTCTTCCCCGTAATTTTATGAAATTCGTTATCATTTGGTGTAATCAGCAATTTTTCACGCTCCTTTATGCCTTTCAGTGCACCAATCGCATCGGCATCGACGATTACACACTTTCCAGATTTCACTGCGTGGTTAACTACGCGCGCTATTGCTTTTTCCGTCTCCTTTTCCCGTCCGATTCCAGGCCCTATGACTATCGAATCCGCTTTGTCCGCTTCGGATTCAAGCAGCTTGACGGACTTCATGCCTATGGACTTTCCGGGAATGCCTTTTACTATTATATCCGGAGACAGTTTTCTTACCGCATCGACTATTTGCTCAGGCACGCATGTTATTGCATAGCCCGAACCCGTTCTCATTGCCGCCAATGTGGAATAAGCTGCAGTAGAGGCGAGAACCGGCGCGCCATGAAACGTGCCGTTCCCCCCGACGATGAATACTTTTCCATTTTCCCTTTTATTTGAATACGGATCACGTTTTCTCAATGCATGACAGAAATCCTCGATGCCTGCAATTTCCATAACATTCTCATCTATTCAAATCCTTATTAAATGCGCGTGCGATTTTACACAATGTGACCAAATAATATTCCAATAATCATCAAAATTCCAAACAGTAGTGTAAGGCGGGATATTCTCGCAGGAGCATCGCGTGCAATTTTCTCATGCATCATCTTCCATATGCCATATGCGGGATATGCACTGATCAATACGAGCAATGACAGCAGCGGTATCATCTTTAATATCACGAACAGTATGGTGGTAACATAGACTGCAGCAAGCAGCCCGGAAAAAAGAGCAAGCGAAGAATATTTTCCTATTGCCGTCACGACACTGTGCACGTGTGCTTTTTTGTCTTCATCTATATCCCTAATATTGTTTGCTATTAATACCAGTGTTATCAACAAACCGATAGGTATTGATACCACTATCGGGATCAAAGACAAGGAACCGCTTTCGGCAAAAAAGGCGCTTTCAACTATCAACGGCCCGTATACTAAGAATACTGCCACTTCACCAAGTCCCAATGCCTTGATGCTCTTTTTCCCTATGGTATAGAAATATGCAAATCCTGCCCCGACGAATCCAAGAATCAGTATCCAATAGCTGCTTTCCATTGCGACATAGAGTCCGCACAGGAGTGCAACAGCGGACATGAAAATAACCGCATACCACAATTTTTTAATCGTTATACTTTTTGCAATAAGCGGATGCCATTGGCCTTCCGATGCCGAATCTTTTCGTTTGTCTATTCCGTACTTGAAATCGTATATCTCGTTTACCACGTTTGCTATGCCGTTAAGCGCTACGACTCCTATGATCATCACAACGTACACGGCAAGATCAAATTTTGGCAGTGCGAGTGCGACTCCCAATGTTACGGAAACGAAATTCAATGGGAATGACCACGCCCTTATTGCAGCCATCCACTTCAGTACGTCCATCGATAAGCTATTGCTGCGTAAGGCTTATGAGCTTTATCAACCAGAAGCAACAGCATTAAAAACCACATCGTCGGATATTCTGTTGTATGACAAAAAAATGCCGCATTGCAAGGCCCTTTCAAGGTATCTTAATCTACAATTGTAAATTATGCAAAATACAATCTGCAATGGAATATCTCATGACCTACGGGTGGGCCATACTCGTCATTGCGGTTGTGCTCGGTGTTTTGTACTCTCTTGGGGTATTTAGTCCTTCCAACTTCGCGCCTAAGGCACAACCAGGAAGCTGCCAAGTTTTCCGTCCGAATGGGCCCGGGACATCTTATGATATTAATCTGGAAGGAACTTGTAATGGCGAATTGCCGCAATATGTCGCGCAGTTTGATGGACAAAGTTATGTACAGATGGGGTTTAACATTACTTCATCATTAATTACTTCTAGTACTGGCGTTACGGAATCCGCATGGATATATATTTTATCTTTGCCAAATGGGGATCCGACAGTATTTAGCATCAACGACGCACAGTTGGGTTTAGGAAAAGTAACATCAACTACTGCACAGGTTAGACCATGCGTAGGAAGTGCTTGTCCACTAAGTGTCAATACGATTCCTACTAATCAGTGGGAACAGATATCATATACGTATAATGGGACTACTGGCATAATATATATCAATGGGATTAATCAGGGGACTTTTAGTGCAGGTTCGCTTAGTACCAATGGGGTAGCTTGTATAAGTCAAGTTTCTCTCCACACTGCATGCAATGGCGGTTGGCCTTTCGATGGATATATTTCCAATATACAAGCCTACAACACTTCTTTCTCAGCAAATGAAATATCTATGCTTTACAACGAGGGCATAGGTGGTGCACCAATTAAACCGCAAAATCTCATCGGTTGGTGGCCTCTCAATGGGGATGTTAATGATTACAGTGGTAATAATAACAATGGGGTTCCAACTAAAGTTTTGTTTATAGGAACATGGCAGAGTGGATATACACCACCGTAATGGGATGAATATGAAATCAAGACTGCAGTCTGCAATGGAATATCTTATGACATATGGTTGGGCCATACTGGTGATAGGAGTAGTTCTTGGTGCATTGTATTATCTGGGGGTTTTCAACCCTGTAAATCTCGCTCCGCGCGAACATCCTGGATCCTGTTCTGTTTACAGGCCTAACGGGCAATGGAATACAAGTTTCATAGGGCTTACCGGAACATGCAATTCCGGAATCCCGCAGTACGTTGCGAGTTTCAGCGGAAAAAACGGCTCATATATTTCTCTCGGGAATTCTACTCAACTGAGTCCTGAAAACGGAATAAACGGCGCAATGACCTTTTGCATGTGGTACAGGATAAATTCCGCTACAGGTTATGACGGACCGATGATAAAAGGGGAATTGGGTCCAAGCAAGGGCAACGCGTGGGAATACACGCTGGATCAAAATGGTGCACCAACCTCCTTTACTATATGGAATGGTGCAGGAGTAAATGTTGCCTGGAAGAGTACGGTAAAATCCATGTCCTTGGTAGAGAAACAATGGCTCTTCTCGTGTTTTACATATAATTATACAGAAAAGTCCGATTATTATTATCTAAACGGAACCGAATATGCCGGTTCGTTTAATTCACTGGAAATGGGCTCTGCGGGTTCGGGTCTGCTTATAATAGGACAGGGGGAACACGGTCCATCAAACGTTTCGATATCTAACGTTCAGCTGTACAACAATTCTTTGAGTTCTGCAGACATAGGCCAGTTGTATACCGAAGGCATCGGCGGAGCACCAATCGCATTGTCGAGTCTTGTGGGCTGGTGGCCTCTCAACGGAAATGCTGATGACTATTCGGGAAATGGGCAAAATGGCGTTGCATACAATGTCACATTTACAGGTGCGTATCTCAGCGGCTATTCGATACCCGGATAATTTCTTCAAACAAATGTGCGCAACAATTAAATAATTGCGGACGAATGTACAATATATCTTGAAATCGGTGGGATTTGTGGTAAGCAATAAGGAACTGCAAAAAATAGCGGAGAAGGAAAGCAGAAACGAACTTACCGATTATACGATATACAAAGAACTTTCACGCGTGAAAGCGCCTGCAAACATACGCGCAACATTTTCCCGGCTTTCCAGGATGGAGTACACGCACTATTTATTTTGGAAAAAATACTGCACGAATAAGAAAATACGTCCGATAACATTAAAAGTAAAATTCGTGCTGCTTCTGCGGCACGTTCTGGGTGCGTCATTTGCAATAAAATATCTGGAAGGCGGCGAAACACAGGCGATAGAAAAATACGAACGTCTCAGAAAAGCAGTTCTGAAAAAGGATATTCCTACCATAAACAAGATAATAAAAGATGAAGAATACCACGAAAGGGCGTTTGCGGAAAAGGTAGAAACCAATTATGTAAAATATGTGTCTTTCGTAGTCCTTGGGCTTGCCGATGCACTCGTGGAGATAGCCGGAATACATGCCGGTTCGCTTGGCATATACAATTCGACGCTTCTTACGGGGCTTGCGGGAATAATCGCTGGCGCGGCCGCGTCTCTTTCAATGGCATCAGCGGCATACGCACAAGCAAAACAGGGATTCAAAGGTTCCGCGAAGACCGCCGCACTTTATACTGGTTTTTCATATTTCGTCAGCGCGGTTATACTCGCATCGCCATATTTCGTAACCAAGCACATGCTCGCTGCCATAGTGGCAAGCATGGTGTTGGGCATGGGGATAATCTATTCGGTCAGCTGGTATAATTCCATACTGTCCGGAAGCAAATTGAGAAAAGATTTCTTCGAACTCGCCGGAATAATGCTGGGTGCAACTATAGCGCTGTTCATACTAGGTTTCATCATCAGGCACTTCCTCGGAATTTCCGTCTGAGCGTCCTGGAGATTTTACGCCTGCAATTTCTTTGCCTTTCTACCGCGCTTGTTCTTACTGCCGCCACTTATTTTCGTTTCTTCGTTTATCAGCACAACACTTGCCGTGCCCTTTTTGAAATATCTTGAAAGCGCCCATCCTATCAATCCTCCTGCCGTTCCGAGAATTATCGAAAGGACGTCTATTTCCGCAATGTTGACAACGATGTTCTGTTCGAATTCCGCAAGCGTGTTCTGAACCGTCGCATTGAACGCTATTCCCGTATTGTTCAACGTCGCCGCACTACCGTGAAGGCTGAAAGCGATCATTACTGATATCATGTACCCGATCCAGATCCCTACGATTGCACCTATCAATGCGCCTACTATCGCGGAAACCTTCTTGTTGTCTTTCATCAGGTATCCCGCAACCGTGCTTCCAAGCAGCACGCTGAAGAAGCTTATTAAAAGTGAGCTAAGCCCTGCGACTATCATACCTATTGCGAATCCCTTTACTATGTTCCTGTTTCTCGTGTTCATACAACCGTCCTACGCCTAACTATATACCCGTCAATCTTTTTAAGGGGCTTGATGCTTGCAAAAGCTTAATATGCTTCCCATGCATGAATTCGAATATCATGCGCTTTGCCAGAAAACTTCCCATGCTCTTCGGTTCGATAATATTGGTAGAGCTTCTCGGTTCGATAGGCACCGTGTTTACCGCGCCTGAAATAACGTCATGGTATGCTACCTTGCAAAAACCGATATTCACTCCTCCTTCATGGGTGTTCGCGCCGGTATGGATAACACTCTTCGCACTTATCGGGATATCGTTATATCTGGTTCTGGAAAAAAGGCAAAGGCATCAGCGTGCCTTTCGCCTATCCGCCGCGGTCTTTTCAATACAGATGTTCCTTAACATACTGTGGTCTGCCTTATTCTTCGGGCTTCATTCACCGGCGCTCGGGCTCGCATGCATAATATTCCTGCTGTTTTCCATAGTGGCAATGATTCTTGCATTTCATAAGATATCCCGCGCCTCGGCATTTTTACTGATCCCATATCTTTCATGGGTGACTATAGCAACAATCCTAAACCTGTATATACTGCTTCTCAATCCATAGTTGCTGTCTTTTTATTCGTATGCTGTCCAGCCGTAAAAGGGATAACATGTCTAACGTAAACGTAAAATCCGTGAAGAACGGGCCGAATCTGATGGTCGTCGATGGGGAAGTGAAGTTTGCGCTGTGCAGATGCGGGCACTCGAAAAACAAGCCGTTTTGCGACGGAACGCATGCTTCAGTAAAATTCGAGGCGGAAGAACACGAAACCAAGGTACTGTAATTTCCCGATCTACTCATAGCTCAAGCTGCGTGATGTAAAAACAATAAAAGATAAAAGAAAAAAATCAGATGGTCGGAATAATCCCGACCAAAATCAGCCGCCGATCTTGAACATCTTGGTTCCGCATACCGGGCAGACCCCTGTGGTCGCTTTCTTTCCATTCTTCATCGTTACCGGCTTTGCATCCTTCATCTCTCTTTTTTCTTTGCATTTTACACAATATGCCTGCATATTATCGCCGTTTATATATCACAGATTGCTTTAAATAACCCATACAGCACACGGTTCGTACAATACTACCCTCGTTATTTCTTTCCTTTGCCCTTGCCGAGGAGTTTAGCGTAAGTCAGACCCCCGAATACCTGGAATAGGCCGCCGATAAATACCGGCGCGGGCAGGGACACGCTCATGAGATAGCCCCCAAACCCCGAACTGCCCTGCGCAAGCCTGTTTGCCACTCCCTGGAAGCTTGTTGCGGTCCCGTAATCCTCGGCATGAATTCCCTTGACGGTTACCGCAAGGCGTGCCGGAGCGCCGAGACTCATTATCAACTGCCTTACGAGAAAGAGCACTACTGCAATGGGGAACAACGGACTGAATGCCATCAGCACGAGTATGCCGCCGCTTATGCTTCTCGTATATCCTCCGAGCATTGCAAGCTCGAACTTCTTTCTGATTATTCCTGCGGTATACGTACCCACGGCGGTTAGCGCGTTTGCTACGGTGAACACTATCCCGATCTCGCCTGTTCCTGCATGAAACCTGAGTGCAAACCACAATGGAAGCAGCGGTATCGCTATTCCGAGTCCGGCGCTGTTTACCACGTTGGCAGCGATTACCTTGGCTATATGCCTGAAGCTCGACTTTTTCATTATCTTAGTCGTCTTTTTGGCGCGCGCTTTCTCACTGACGAAAATGATGCATATCAGCGATATCCACAGCAATGCCGCCGAAAGGAGAAAGAGCATCCTGAATGCGGAAGCAGAACCTACATAATTCTGTAATGATCCGTGAAGTATCATGAGTGCGCTGCCGAATATGCTGAAGAACGATGCAGTTGCGGTAATCTTGCTGAGCCTCTTTACTCTTTCATCGTCTTCCGTCCAGTTATTCGCTATCAGCGCGGTGGAACCCGGAGAGAACGAGCCTCTGAGCCCGCCAACCATGCCGCCTATATCTCCAACTATCATTGCCACTGCTATAAGTATGATGCTGCTTTTTTCCAAGCCTATGACAAGTGCGCTGGTTGCCGTTATGACTTCTCCAATCATCAATATCGGTTTGAATCCTATCCTGTCTCCAAGCATGCCGAGCACCAGGACAAGTGCGGCATTGAATACCGCTATGCCCATGTATATGATTCCGATATTTATGACGCTGACACCAAGTGCTGCCAGATAAAGCGGTGCTGCAAGCGCCATGAATATGACTCCGACGCTACGCAATGCGCGTGATGCCAATAGGAATCGGAATCCAAAGTCTTTCATTTAACCACGATAAATACGCATATTCATTGCAATCAACTCTTAATAAATATCCTGCATCTTTCATTTCCACCGTTAAACAAAATTGCGCATGACGTTAGCTTAGCCATGCTTTAAATAGTAGAAAAGTGCTCCTTGATACATGCGCGGAGTCAGAAGCAGGAAGGAACTTCCAAATCCACGACAGCTTTCCCTTTTCGACGGTAACGAAGGCACGGTTGTCAAACCGTTGACACGCCTAAGTCTCGAATCCATGCGGGACGGTGCATCGATCCCCAGAAAATATCAGGAAGAGATGGCAAAATCAGCTCTAAGTACCGATATTTACGGCAATGTCTTGTCAACTTTGGTGGTATTGCCTACCGGAACCGGGAAGACACATATAGCCGCAATGGTAACGGGCAACAGGATTGCAGAAGGCACCGTAATATTCATTGTGCCTACGAGTCCTCTTGTCGCACAGCAATCCGAATACATGCTATCGCAGTTGAAGCTTGGAAAGAACCAGATAGCTGCGATAACCGGCGACAGGCAAAACCCTTCAGCCAGAGCCGCAATATATTCAAACAAACCGAAAGTCATAGTAGGAACATCCCAATCGCTGTCCCGCGATATAAATTCGGGAAGGCTGTCTCTCGACGGCGTTTCCATGATGATATTCGACGAGGCGCATCACTGCGTAGGTGAAGACGCATACCGTATCATAGCAAGGGCTGCGATAGAAAAAAACATCCCGCGCCTCGGGCTTACCGCCTCTCCCGGAAACAATCGCGAAAGAATTCTGCGGGTTGTTGAAAATCTCGGGATTAACAACATAGCGGAATATACTAAGGAAAGTGCCGAAATTCGCCGTTACATTCCTCCGATGGTTTACAAGAGGCTCGACGCCAGACTGCCTAGAATCTTCCTTCAGATAAGAACCCGTCTTGCAGAATTGTCGTATAATGCGCTCGCGGAGCTTGGGGAAATGGGGATGCTTGTGCAATACTACGGCATGCCAGATAACTTCCATGCTGTTTCGGGGGATGTTCGGAGCGATGTCACTCCCGACGACGTGTACCGGTTCATGAAATTCGGGGAACTGGACAAATTGAAAAAGACGATTCTTGCGAAAAAGCCGAAGTTTCAAACAACTAAAAAAACTCCTTACCACGAACTTCCGCGCGAATCCAAAATTTTCATGCGCGCAATGTCCCTGCATTCCGAGCTAATGTTTTACTATCAGCTGTTGAACATGTTTGAAACGCAGAGCATCAGGGTAGGGTTGGCATACATAAACAGGACGCTCGGTCTTTCACCCGATTCTCCAAAAAAAGACAATGCCTCACATGCCGATGGCGCTTCCAATTCCGCGGAACGGGAAAAAACATTCAAAGGGCGCATACGCAGCAGCCAAAGCTTCATGTCCATGTACAATTATCTGAAGGACAACATAAACGTCCTTCCTGAAAACCCGAAAATAGCGCTTTTCCGTGAAGTCATAAACAAGAACCCTTCAAAGAAGATGATAATATTCACCGAATACAGGGATCAGGCGCGTCTTTTATACGAGACTGCCAAATCCGACGGACACAGCGTATCATTGCTGCTTGGCAAGAGCCATGGCACTACGGGCAAACACCAGGAAGCCGCAATAAACAATTTCCGCGAAGGGAAGTCCCGTATACTCGTCTCAACGCGCGCCGGGCAGGAAGGGCTCGACATACCTCTTTCGGAAATGATAGTACATTATGACATATCCGCAAGCGCGATAGCGCACATCCAGCGCAACGGCCGCGGGAGCAGATCCGATTCGTGCAGCGTCTATTATCTCGTGGCGCTAGATACGAAGGACGAATATTCCTACATCTCGTCAATGCGTGCAATCGTAACAATGGAAAACAGCTTGCACAGTATCAGAAGAGGCTTTAATCCGGACAAAGGAATATTGCGCAACTAACCTTTTTGCCAGTTAAATTTTCCAGGGTCTCACGCATTCATTTTCTTTGTATTATCCTGACGGCGAGATATGTTGCAAAGACTATTCCTACAATGAAGAAACTTACCGGATACGGTTCATAGAAGGCTATGATCAATCCCGCCCATGTAGCAAAGAGCGATATGCCTGACGATATCGCTATTGCGTATACCGGCTTCTTCGCAAGCCGTATTGCCGTTGCGGCCGGCGTTACCATGAGTGCAAAAATAAGCAGCACTCCGCTTACCTGTATGGCTATGGATACCGCTCCTGCGAGAAGTAGCATGAATACGATGCCAAGCAGGGTTACCGGCATCCCTTTCGCTTCGGCAACATCCTCGTCAAGCGATGCGAAGAGTATCGGCCTGTATACCAGCGCCGCAGCTGCAATTATGACCATGCTCACTATTACCGTAAGAAAAACATTCGAACTGCTTATTCCCAGAATCTCTCCGAAAAGTATCGAGTACGCTTCCGTAGCGTATCCTGTGTACATGCCGAGAAAGAGGAGGCCCAAAGCCAGCGCGAATGCAAGTACCGAACCGACTTCGACATCACGGTGTTCCGCTCTCTTTCCCAAAATGGCTATCCCGAATCCTCCTGCTAGCGACGCTGCAAGCATTCCGAGTACGGGATTGATGCCTACGAGTATCGAACCAGCCGCACCCGTGAATCCTATTTCCGCATAGGCATGCGCTGCAAATGACGTGCGCCTAAGCACGACAAGATATCCTATTATGCCGGCGACTATTGCAATTGCGGTCCCGGCTTCGAACGCATGCTGCATGAACTGATAGCGAAACATGACGTGCAACATGTAAATTATGTCAACGTTTAGAAGCATTGTAATCATTCTCTTTCACTTCGTCCTGCGCTCCGTACAGCGTGTGTATGAGTATGTGCCCCATCGAATCGTGTAAAACTTCGACGTGCGTGCCGTAAAGTTCGCTAAGGCTTTCCGATGTCAAAACCTTGTCCGGCGTTCCTATCGCCACTTTTCCGTTTGCAATGTATATCACTTTATCGAGGAACTGTATAAGCGGATTTATATCGTGGGCTACGAGAAACGTCGTGACATTTCTGTCCTTGACAACGCTGCTTATCAGTGACACCAGTTCCTTTGCCCTTCGTATGTCGAGATTCGACAGCGGTTCATCAAGAAGAAGCATCTCAGGATCACTCACGAGTGCTTCCGCAAGGAATATCCTCTGCAGTTCGCCCCCCGAAAGTGCCGACATCGGTTTGTTTGCCAAATCGAGCGCCTTTACAGATTCGAGCGCATGCAGCGCAGCGTCATTTTCCTTTCGGGAAGATATGCTGAAACCCAATTTGTTTCCCGAGTATGCGAGCTTCACCAATTCCACGCATTCAACATTCGTTTCGTTGTCAATGCCGTGCTTTTGCGGGACATATCCAATCTTCGGATTTCCCCTTTTCGGATGCGAACCCATTATTTCTATCTCGCCTCCCGCAACCTGCTGCAATCCGAGAAGGAGTTTGAACATCGTAGTCTTCCCCGCACCGTTTGGGCCTATAACGGCAACAAATTCGCCCCGTGCGACATCAAAGTTTGCATCGTGCCACACTGTTTTTTTCCCGTAATTCACTGTAAGATTCCTGGCGCTCACCACAATGCCGCCCTTTTTCCTAACATCTTTTTCTCCGTGCATCTTCCCTTACCTGTTGTGTACACTTGCATTAAGTGCGTTCTGCAGATTTATAAGTTCGGAGTTCATCCATTCCTGATATGGCATATCCTGCGGCTGTATCGTTTCCGTAACCCCTACAACAGATATGTTGTTTTGCATTGCAATCTCTCGCATCTGCACGGTCAACGGCGTAGTGGTCTGTTCGTTGTATACTAAAACAGACACGTTTCTGTTTTCAAGCTGATTTTCAAACTGTGTAACGCTCTGGATTGACGGATCGGTGCCTTCGCTTACCGCACTCATGAATTCCATGGGTGATATCAGATCCAATCCGGATGCATTTGCAAGATAAACGAAAATCTCTTCGGTTGATGCAACTTTCGTACCCGCATACTGCCTTTTAATAGCGGCAATCCTACCGTCTACCTGTACAAGTGACGCATTCAATGCCGCATATTGCCGTGCGTAGTACGCCGCATTTGAAGGGTCCTCTTTCACAAAGTATTCGTACATCTGCCTTACCGTTTCATTTACATATATGGGGCTGTACCACAGGTGCGGATTGGAACCGTTGCTTACTCCTGCTATCTCTCCCGCATTAAGAACCGTCCTATTCGGATTGCCTCCTGCGGAGATAAGCTTGAGCGCCCAGTTGTCGTATCCTACCCCGTTTACTATGACAAGATTCGCATTCGCTATTTTCTGTGCAACCGCCGAATTGGCTTCATACTCGTGCGGGTCCGTATTGGGGTCGGTTATTACGCTGGTGACGTTGCAATGTATCCCGCAAATCTGCTCTGCAAGGCTACCCCAGAAATTCTCCGCTGCGACTACCTGCATAACATGGCTTTCATTTCCGTTAAGGGTTGCATTGCTTGCCGTACCATTCACGGCCGCACCGTTCCCCGTACCGATAAATACGACACCGGCAACGGCTAGTATTGCAAATGCGGCGGCTAAAGCGAATTTTGCTCGGGCTTCCATCATGACCATACAAAACATGGAAGTGAACGTATATAAATGTTATTAATTTTTAGTGTAAATATTATTAACTATCTGCGTTTTCAAAAATCGCACGGCACAGGCTAACCGCACATGAAAAAACCGCGTTTTGAATCAGCCCGCCTTTATCTTTACTATCTTTATTGAAAAGACAAGCGTCTTTCCTGCGAGAGGCGGATTGAAATCAAGGGTTGCATTCGTGCTGTTGACAGCGACAACCGTGCCCTGGACCCCGCTTCCGCTGCCGGCTGAATTTGTGAATACGCTGCCTACCTTTACCGTCTGGTTTCCGAAATCCTTAATCGGCAGGCTTACTATAAGGCTTTGATTTACATTGCCATACGCATCCTGCGGCGGAATCGTAACCGTCTTATTCTGCCCTGCATGCATGCCCAATACGGCCTGATCGAATCCCGGTATGACTTCTCCCGCTCCTACAGTGAAATTAAACAACTGCCCACCGACATTGGAATTGAATACTGTTCCATTTGTGAACGATCCCGTGTAATACACGCTTACGGTATCACCAGTTTTGACCGCAGGCAATGCGTACGTAGTGATTGCAAAATACGCTGCAACTATCACAATCGCAGCTATTACTACCGCAAGTATTCCGATGTTTGTGTTTTTCATAGAATCATTTAATCTTTACACTGCGGATTTAAAATCCTACTGCACGGCACGTTTGTGCGATTCCTGGAATTTTTCGAATGCCCTTTCCAGGTCTTTCGGGTTGCCCATCCCTATCAGAACCGTTTCGTTGCCTTTCAGCTTCATGATCGTGAATACCTGCTCTATCTCTTCCCGAGACGCTTCGGCATGGGGATTCGAACTCAGAAACGCCGTGCATCCGCATTCCGCAAAGATGTTGGAAAAGTTCTTTTCGACATTTGCCGACAGCATGATGGCGAATGCCCTCCTTGATCCGTGCATCTCTTTTCTCAATTCTTTCCCTTTATTATTGACAAAAGCGCTTGTCACATCGAATACGTTACCGGATATCTTTCTTCTCGCGCTGTTTTTATGCTCCGGATTCATGGAATATTTGCGCTGTATAAGCACGCCTGCGGTTATCAAAACCGCAGCAAGCAAGTAATACGCGCGTATCGGGGTATTTGCAATAAATGCGGAAAGGACAATCGTAACGAACGGCACGAAAGCTATGGCATTGCCGACCAGATATGGTCCGTACACCTTGAAAGAGTAATAAACAAGGGTGGATCCTATCCCATACGCGAATATGCCCAGGAAGAGAACGGAAATTGCGGACGAAGCCGTAAACGAAACGGCAAGGCTCGTGTTGGTAGCAAGCGCTATTATCCCGACTATGATAAGTGATGAAAGGTTGAACAGAACGATTGTCGAAGGAGGATCGAAGTTATACCTGTTCATGAATATTCCCGCAAGGGAAGTGCAAAGCCCGGAAACCAGCAGTATCGCTATGAAAGGAAACGACGGAAGATCGAGATTGAGGAATGTTCCGCCGCTAAGTATCGCGTATATGCCGAGGAATCCCAGCACGGCGGCTATGAGCTGCGCGTTCTTGAACTTCTGCCTCAGCAATATCGGAGCGAGCAATGCCGTCATTATTACCCAGCTTCGGTATATTACCGCACCTATGCTCGGATTGGTGCCTATGGTTCCTATTCCCAAAAAGAGCTGTGTAAATGCGTTGTTCAACAATCCTACGCCTGCTATCAGCATAAGCGAGCTTCTGTTCATGAAAATCGAGGTCAATTCCCTGGTTCTTCCCAGCGCTATGCTTACAGAAAGCGATACGATGAGTCCGACAAGGAAACCGTAGAAAAGCTGCGGAAGGATGCCTATGCTCTCTCCACCTATTTTCAGGAAGATGGACCAAAAAGAAAGTTCGAAGATTACGAATGCAAGCGCAAGCGCCGCCTTGTATCCCGGTTTCATGAATACTACTAAAGATGTTCAGATTAAAAAACATATCAAAAACCAGATTTTATTTGCGGATTTTTCGGAATTCATCATCGACTTTATATATCCTCTTTCATTACGTTAAGCATGTATCCCGAAGAAATGAACGTGGCGAAGAGCGATAAAATACTCTTAAGGGCTCTCAGTTCCAATTCGCGTACAAGTCTCGCCGAACTATCGCGTCAAGTCGGCATGTCTCCAGCAACGACAAACAAGCTTTTGAAGCACATGGTATCCCATTTGGGGGTTAAATTCACACTCGAAGTCGATTTGGACAAGCTCGGTTTTTCCGAACGGCACATACTTTCCGTAAGATTCGGAAAGAAGCCCGACGAACTTTTTCTATCGGAATTATTTGCCGGGGATCCCTTTACGCAGGATGCATTCATTACGAACGGCGGATTCGACCTGCTGCTTTTCGTTGCGGCAGATACTCCCATGAATTACATGAAATGGGAAACCGACATTGCGGTAAAGCTCTCAAAATATCTTCCGGAATTCAGGCCTTCCGAGTACATATTCGACATGCTGGGCTTCATGCCTCTGAACGATTCATTTGTGGATTTCATAAAAGAAGGTATCAAAGCCGATGCAACAGACCGTGCGCTACTGCGCATTCTTAACGGAAATTCCCGTGCAAGCTACCGCGAAATGGGAAACGAGCTCGGCGTTAACGAGGATACCGTGCGATACAGGGTATTCAAGCTTCAGCGCAGCGGCATAATAAGGAGATTTACCGTCGCAGTGCAGAATTCCGGCGGCGTGTTGAGTTCATATTTCATGCGCTACCGCTTCGACGAACGTACGATGAGTGACATTTTTCCAAAACAGCGCAGGCACAATGTAGGCGAGGACGATGCGCTGCCTTTGGTAAACAGGACGCCGATGCTCGTCCTGCTCAGCGGAAGCTACAGATTTTTCGGCCTCTCTTTCGGATATACCAGAAAACAGTCGATCGACTCGGGGGTAAAGTGGCATGCCAATCTTCTCAAAGGCAATAATCCACACGAAGCACACGCAGTCATTACGAAGTCCGTAAAGGGTCTCTTGCCCCTGCGCAATCTAGACGCTGAACGTAATTACAGATACATATGGAGATAAACTGGTAACGAAATCCGAATTTTTAACAAATAAATTTCAAAAAATCATTGCATATATAAAGCATGGAAGTCATAATATTATCTGCGGGTCGGAAATAAACAGAAGGACAATAAAATGTTCTTCACGGCGCTTTTTACCCCACCCAGCGCCCATTTCTGTTTCTAACCCCACCGATCCGCAACCCCACAAAAATACCCATAGACGCAAGTCTGTCCGTACGGCGTGGCAATCTATTTAACATAAAACCTGCTTATTCTATCATGGCTTCGGATATCACAAAAGCAACATATGACAGCATTGCGCGCAAATGGTCCGACGAGCATTTCGAACTTGCCGGAACGGAAAGCGATCTTGCCAAATTTATCGGATATCTCCGCAAGGGCGAAAAGGTGCTCGATGCGGGATGCGGCCCCGGCAAACACGTTAAAATGTTGATGGACGAAGGCTTCGACGCCGTTGGGATAGACTTCTCAAAAAGCATGCTGTCCGAGGCAAAAAAACGCGTTCCGAAAGGAACCTTTAAGCTCATGGACATGCGAAAGCTCCTTTTCAAAGACAATACGTTCGATGGTATATGGTGCTTCGCATCCATCCTTCACATACGGAAGGAAGATGCCCCGACGGTTATGTCCGAATTCAATCGTGTCATTAAAGACAAAGGCATTCTCATAATAAGCATGAAACGCGGCACCGGAGAGGCGTTCGAAGGCACTTCAAAAAATAAGCGGTTCTTTTCCTACTACGCCAAATCCGACGCGGAAAAATTAATTACCGATTCCGGATTCAAAATGGCCGAATCGTATACAGAAAAACTCGGCAATACTGTGTGGATAGTAATAATCGCAACCGCGCAAAAACATAACTAATGACTCTTTTCAATTGTTACACCGACACTATACGATAAGCAAAATTGCCACATGATTTAAAACTGCTTATCCCATGTATTTCCATGTCAGGACGTCCGCGCAAGCTGAAAAGGGCAATAGGGCTTTTCCAGCTTGTCGCATACGGAATAGGCAACATAATCGGTGCCGGAATTTACGTTCTCGTCGGCGCGGCATCGGGCCTCGCGGGCAACGGCATATGGCTGGCATTTCTCATCGGTGCAGTGATAGCCCTATTCACGGGATTGTCCTATGCTGAATTGGGATCAATGTATCCGCATGCCGCTTCCGAATACATGTATGTGGGGAGAGCGTCCGGGCGCAGAATGCTTTCCTTCCTCTCCGAATGGGTGATGCTGATAACGGAAATCGTAGCCGCGGCCACGGTTTCTCTCGGATTTGCATTATATTTCCAAAGCATATATGCTGTACCCATGGTTCCACTTGCTGCCATACTGTTATGCGGACTAACCCTTCTTGTAATGCTTGGGATAAAAGAATCGTTAAAAGTAAACACAGTCTTGAGCATCGTCGCCGTGATAGGATTGCTCATAGTAATTTCTGCAGGAGTACCACGCCTCGGCACAATCAACTATTTGGAACTGCCGCACGGGATGACAGGTGTTCTCGGCGCTTCGATATTGGTATTTTTCGCATACATCGGATTTGACAACATAGTCAATTTGGGAGAAGAAACGAAGAAGCCCCACATCAACATTCCAAAAGGAATTCTCATTTCAATAGTGGTAACTACAATATTGTACATTCTGGTAGGATTTGCCGCAATCAGCCTCGTTCCATGGAATACGCTTTCCACATCCGATGCGCCACTCGCGCTTGCGGCATCCGCGACTTTGGGCCCGGTGGCATTTGTGGTGCTCACCTTCGCCGCCTTATTCACAACCTTGAATACGGTTATCGTACTGCTGATAGTATCATCAAGGATAATATACGGAATGGCAAAAGAAGGCGCGCTTCCTTCCGTCTTATCCAAACTCGGCAAAAAAACTTCCGCTCCGTATGTGGCATCCGCGGTAACACTGGTGGTAGCGCTCTCATTTCTTTCTCTTGGCGGCATAGACATAATAGCCGAGATAACTTCCTTCGGGTCGCTTCTCGTCTTCACATTGATAAATCTGTCCCTTCTGCATCTGAGAAAAATCGCACCGAATCTGAAAAGGCCCTTCAAGGCTCCGCTCAGCATAGGCTGGCTTTCAATAACGGCGTTGATAGGTGCGATCTCATGCTTTGCACTTTTGACACAGTTTGACGCGGAGAGCATACTGCTGGGATTGATGCTTCCCGTATCCGGGATCATAATGTATCTGATATCCAACAGGAATTTCGGCATGCGTCTTGACTCGGCTTTATTGGAACGCCGTGGAAGATAATGACAATCGGATTGAATTCTCCGCACGTTTCCATTCAAACAAGCTTTAAAACATGATGATGGATAATATCCTATAACCATTGTCCGGTTGTGGCCATGATTGATGCAACGATAGAAATAGCGCTTACCTTTTTTCTAATGTTGATGGTACTTTCACAACTGATTTCAATAAAATTCCGCATACCTTACACTCTCGTACTCGTATTCATAGGGATAGCGGTAACAATTCTTCCGCTCGCCGCTCTCGGAAATAATCCCGTATCGGAAATATTGCAGGTATCGGTTCCGTGGATAAGATCCATATACAGCCAGATGGTAGGCACAGGCTTGTTCGTGGGACTAATCGTTCCACCGCTTCTTTTTGAAGCGATGATGCACATCAAGAGAAGAGAGTTGAGCGCGGTAATACGCCCCTCATTCATTCTCGCAACCGTGGGGGTTCTGCTTTCAACTGCGGTCGCAAGCATTGTAATCTGGAAGGTTGCAGGCATACCTCTTTCCATCGCGCTTCTATTCGCAGTAATCATCTCTCCTACTGACACGATAACCGTACTGCAGGTATTCAGGCACATGCGCGTTCCTGCCAAGCTTTCGACACTAATGGATTTGGAAGCATCGCTTAACGACGCTACCGCGATAGTGCTTTTTACGATACTGCTTTCTTCCGTCGGATTGCAATATTCCTCGATATTCAACGGCGCGGAGTTTTTCCTGTATAATTTCATAGCCGGAACGGCAATTGGCCTTACGGTCGCATGGCTTGCAAAGAAGATACATTCAAGGGTCAATGACAAGCTGGCCGAAACCACTCTTACGATAGCCGCGGTTTACGGAACGTATGTTCTCGCTACCGGGATCGGCGCTTCGGGCCTTATAGCCGTCACCGTGGCGGGACTTTATTTCGGAAACAGCACGATGGACGGCAAGGCGATAAGCAAGCCCGTAAAGCAATCCATACTGTCCTTCTGGGAGATAGCCGCGTTTGTGGGAAACACGGTGGCATTTCTTTTCATAGGATTCGAAACGAGCCTTGTGATATTCTTTCAGGCTGCCGGATTGATACTGATTGCGTATCTTTCAACCATGCTCGCACGTGCGGTTGCCGTATATCCGACACTGGCATTATCCAAGGTTGCCGATAAAAAGATTCCATTTTCATGGAGCAACATAGCGACACTCGGCGGAGTGCGCGGCGCCCTTTCAATAGCCTTGCTCGCCACTCTGGCTTCAACAGCTACGATACGCAATCCGGAGATGTCTACCCTTACGGCAATGGTCCTCGGTGTAGTCTTCCTATCACTGGTGGTACAGGTTCCGTTGCTTTCAAATTATGCGAAAAGAATTTTCGAAAGACAGAAGCCCAAACACGCCTAACATCCTGCCAACTGCGTTTGGTGCATGCATATTCCAATAAGCGAACGTGTTATTCTGTTGTCTTGCCATTGAATTCTTCTGGAAGTCTTAAGGCATCGGCTTTCGTATTTCTTATTGTTTTGTCTGCATGTTCCGGCGGAGAGTATATCGTGTAGAGCTTGAGCTTTTCCGTCTTCGACGTGTTGGTGACATTATGGCTCGCGCCTGCAGGAACTATCACCGCATCACCGTCCTTCACGATGCTCTTTATTCCGTCTATTGAAACCACGCCTTCTCCCTGTTCAAATCTGAAGAATTGATCCACGGTATCATGGACTTCTTCGCCTATCTCCTCTCCTGGAAGCAGGCTCATCAGTACAAGCTGGCTGTGTTTTCCTGTGTAAAGCACGCGCCTGAAATCATCGTTCTGCAGAGTATCCTTTTCCACATTTGACTTAAAGCCTTTCATCAAATCCCCTATCCACACTACCGATAAAGGATTTTATAACGCTTTCGTCTTCTTTCATGACAGCAGGAGTGAATTTGATACCACCGTTACGGAGCTGAATGCCATTGCAAACGCCGCAAGAAGGGGTAGGAAATTGTATATGCTTGCGGTATAGAACGGTATCAGCGCACCGGCAGCTATCGGTATAAGTATCGTGTTGTAACCGAATGCCCAGAAGAGATTCTGCTTTATCTTGTTCATGGTTCTCTTTCCGAGCTCCAGCGCGATGAACGCGTCGTATATGTTGTTCCTTATCAGCACGATTCCTCCGGCCTGTATAGCTACTTCAGTTCCCGCACCTATCGCTATTCCCAAATCCGCCTTGGTAAGCGCAGGCGCATCGTTTACCCCGTCGCCTATCATCGCAATCACGTGCCCTTCTTTCTGAAGATTTGCTATCTTATCCATCTTATCCTGCGGCTTTGCCTCTGCCATTACATTCGTTATCCCGAGTTTTTTCGAAATCGCTTTTGCAACCTGTTCATTATCTCCGGTAATGAGCCATACTTCCCTGCCGGAATCCTTCAGGGCGTGTATTGTTTTTTTGCTTTCTTCTTTAAGCACGTCGGCAATGCCTATCAGGCCTACGGGTTTGCCGTTTATCCCTACAATAAGCGTCGTCTTTCCGTCATGTTCAAGTTTTTGAACCCGTTTCTCAAATGGCGTTATCTCCTTTTTCGTAAAAAGATCCCTGTTGCCTACTGTTATCACATTGTTTGCGTTATCCGTAGCCGTTATCCCGCTGCCCTGCTTGTATGTGAATTTCTTTGGAAATTCCGCCTTAATGCGTTGTGCATTGGCTTTTTCCAGTATCGCCTTTCCCAGAACGTGTTCCGAGTTTATCTCCGCCATTGCTGCGGCTTCGAGAATTTTCTTTTCACCGCTTCCGGAAAATACTATTATATCGGTAACTTCGGGTTTGCCTTTTGTGAGCGTTCCGGTCTTGTCGAGCACCACAGTATCGACCTTGCTTGCCATCTGTAAGCTATCTCCGCTCTTGATGAGTATCCCTTCCTTTGCCGCTCTTCCCGAAGCTACGAGAAGCGCCGCGGGTGTTGCTATCCCCAGAGCGCACGGGCACGCTATTATCAGAACGCTTACGAAAATAAGTATCGCTATATTGACGCTTACTCCTCCTATGGAATACCATCCCAACGCGGCGAACAAGCCTATCATCACTACTGCCGGTACGAAATAAGAAGCAACTTTATCAGCAAGTTTCTGTATCGGAACCTTGCTTGATGACGCATCCTTCACGATCCTTATTATCTGCGCCAATGTCGTATCCTCTCCTATTTTCGACGCTTTGGCTTTCAATGAACCCGTTGCGTTTATCGTGCCTCCGATAATCTTATCCCCCGAACGTTTTGTCATGGGTATGCTCTCTCCCGTGATCATCGATTCGTCAACGGAACTTTCCCCTTCCATAACGACTGAATCTGTAGGTACTTTCTCTCCGGGCCTGATAAGTATCAAATCCCCTTCCTTTACCTGTTCAATTTGCCTGTCTATGATCGTCTTCCCTTCTATTACATGTGCTATTTTCGGCTGGAGTGCAACGAGTGCCGATACGGCGCTCGAAGCTCTTGCTTCTGCCAGCCTCTGCATGTATGTCCCAGTAAGTATCAATGCTATTATCATTGAAGACGTGTCAAAATAGACGTTTTTTACAGGGGCTATACCCGGTAAGAGAGTCACTGCGGCACTGTATGCCCACGCAGCAGTTGTGCCTATCGCAATCAACGTATCCATATTTGCGGATTTGTTTTTTACCGCATCGATTATTCCGGCGTAGAACCGTTCTCCCGCATAAAACTGCACTACGCTTGCAAGCACTAACATTACGTAATTACCGTAACCCGGATGTAGTGCGTATGTGAGTACTGCGATTACTGCGGTAAGCGGCCATGAAATAAAGAGTGCGGTCTTCAACGCCTTCATTTCCTTTTCCGGTTTCTCAAATTGAAGTTTGCATGTGCTGCTGCAAAAATAATATTTCCTATCGGCTACTACGCTTGTAAGGCTCGATGCTTTTTCATCTACGTACATTCCGCATATCGGGTCATTTGCCATCGGTAGCACCTATTTTCTTCAACGTTTGCCGTTTTGGACCGCCTGAACGCAACGTTATTTTTTCGCGTAATTTTCCGGTTTATCGTCGAATTTATCCTTGCAGTTTTTCGAACAGAAAACATATGTTTTACCGGCATAGCTGCTCCTAAACTTCGAACTTTCATCGACTTCCATTTTGCATATCGGATCTTTCATTTTTCCACCTTCAATATCATAAACCGATTTCAATGCCTGTTTCCCTTCCCGTAACTATTTGCGCAATTCCTGCAACAGAAATCCAAATATCTGCCGCCTATTTTTTTCTTATATCCTCCTTTGTATATCTCGCATTTGCAATGCGCGCATTCCGTCAATTTCGGTTTTATCGCAATTTCGAACAGATCGCCGAATTTTTCCGAAAGGCGTACGACGAATCTCTTTCCTTCAGGAGTAAGGTAATAAACGAGTTTATCCCGTTCTTCCCTTCCTTCCGTATCGACATACTTATGTTCCTTGAGCTGTTTTAGAAACGGATATATCTGCCCGGGACTGATCTTTTTACCGGTTCTCTCTTCCATTTTCTTCATTAATTCGTAACCATGCTGTTCCTTCTCGGAAAGCAGAAGCACCGTAAACAGCTTGATTACGTTTTTAATCTCTATGTCAGACATATCAATTTCTTATATATCATAATATGACATATAAACGTATCCCTTCAAATACCGCATCGTAATTCAACACATACTCACGCATCATATCTTCTTCAGTTTTGATCTGTTGTAGCTTATCGCCGAGAGTATGAGATTCTTCAATGCCGCTTTATTGGGACTGTCTCCTTCGCAGAAATCGATTGCACGCCATTTATTTCCTTCCAATCCTGTATTAAAAATTTTTTGCGGGTCGGAAAGAAATGCTCCATTGAAAAATGTAAGTTTTACCTTTCCTTTGAATGCGCCAGCTACCGCGATAATACCATCATGCGACCATACCGGACTGCCTCTCCATTTCCATTCTTCAATGATATCGGGATCCGCTTCGTGAAACGTTTTGCGTATATCCGAAAGAAGCCTGCCACGCCAATCCTCGATGCTTTTTATGTATTCATCGACCTTTTTTGATGCACCTACATCCTTTTTCATTGTTTTTCCTACACTATGCATATTTTTACGTATAGATCTCATCCCATCAGCAAATTTTTTGTTATAATTATCATTTACTATGTAATGCAAACCGTTTAAAAGAATTTGACTATTCATGTGCCACGGCCAACACGCCAAACTTGTTATATGTGCCATCGGTCATGCTACTACATGAAAAATTCTTGCGTATCCACTATAATGGCCTTTACTTATCTACGGGTTTGCAGGTGCATTAAATCTTTTAAGTTAATCATAGAGAATAATATATGGACATCGAATCCGTGATGCCTCTGTTGGCAGGGGTTTTGACGCTTGTCATATCGATAATTTTAGCAAGGATTTATCTGCAAAAGCGCAAAATTTACCATCTGCTTTGGTCTGTGGGCATGTTCCTCTGGGCGGTATCGGACTTTACACAGCTTTATGCGATGGTAGCCACATGGACCGTCCCTATATATTTAGCATATTTCTTCGGTTCCATAATGCTGGCAGGATTCCTCGGTGCCGGAACCATGTACCTTGTGTTTCCGAAAAACAAGGCGTCGTTGTGGTATGCATGGTTTAACGTGCTTGCCGCAATAATCTTGGCGATAGTCATCATCGCCACTCCGTTGAATGCTTCCGCACTGCAGGCTGCGGTTACTGGTGCAAATCCAATCAAATCGCCAATTGCAAATGCCATTGCTGCAATAGTCAACATTCCGGCGCTCTTCACATTCGCCGGCGGTGCGCTGTACAGTTTTATCAAAACAAGGAAGGCGTACGCGCTGCTTATTTTTATAGGTGCGATCATACCTGCATTCGGGGGCACTCTTGCAACAATTGCAATACCACAACTGTTACCATTCACGGATTTCTTCGGTATAGTGTTTCTAGGAGCAGGCTTTTACCTGTCATTCTGATGTTTGGATGTACATTTGCGCATATCTCTTCAAAAAGAAACGTTTAAAAAATCTTATTTTTATGTTTAGTCAACTGTTTAACTCGTGTTTCAATGAAACTTTTCAGCGTACTTTTGTGTTCTTTTCTATACGTGGTTCTACTAGCGCAATTTGCCATTGCATCAAGTAATACGCTGATTTATACCGGCAATTGGACCGTAGATCCCGGGATACGCGTATTCACAGGAGTTGGTATCGGGGCTCCAAGCGCGATCCAGCTCTCCAACGGATCTATTGCCTTATACTACTCGGCATATGGGAGCACTTCAAAATATGGCGGGATAGTCTATGCACTGTCAAATAACGGTTTAAATTTTACTCCTGCTTTGGGCAATATTTTCGCAATATTTTCCAGAATAATACCTGCAATGGAAAATTTGTCAGTGGTAATCCAACCGTATTCAGACTTACCAATGGTACATATAGAATTTACGTAGATGCACAATCCCGGCTAAACAACGGCCAGCAAAGCCAACAGATATGCACTGCAACATCCGAAGACGGCATACATTTTACGGACCCTGCCCTAATAACTGCAATAAATGATCCATCTTTCAATAACGATACGGGTTTCACTTCCGTTCCTACTGCAAGATTGCTTCCAAACGGTACGATATTGATGTATTACATATACAATGGGGCAATGTTTCCGGCTCCGCCATGTCAGACGCATTACAAAGCTGCTGTTTCTACCGACGGGATTCATTTTAACATATTGGGATGCGTACATTTTCTTTCCGGATATGAAAATTTTGTAGATCCTACTTTTGCATTGCTTCCAAACGATACCATCATGTTTATGGCAGCAACATTTGCCCAGCAATTCAGCCCGCAGGGAACGCGGTTGGGCATTTACCGGGCATATTCCTTAGGAAATAGCACGCTGAATTTCTCAGCACTCGAATTAGTTATTCCCGCACCAACACCAATCAATCGCAATTGGACCTCCGGCGTAACCGACCCTGAAGTAATAACGTTATCAAATGGGACGTACAGAATATACTATGACGGCGCTACGGACAACGGACAGGCAATGGCCATATACAGTGCTTCTCTTGCTCCTGCTACTGTGAATTCTATCCAAACCGCGACAGTGACGTCATCCACATCCGCAACATCCACATCAACTGTAACATCGGTCATCCCAGTTAACTACAACACCTCCGCACATAACGTTTCAAAAACAAATCAATCCCCTCAAAATACGATACCTGATTACGAATTGCCTATCGGGGTACTCACTGTAGTGGGAGTAGTTTCAGTCTTGGCGTATGCATATCTTAGAAACCGGCGAAAATAACCAAATACGAAAGCAAATTGTTTTATCTACGGATATGAAAATGCATTTCTTATCTCTTGAATTGCCTTCTTTTTGTGCAAACGTGCGCGATGAATAACGCAATTTTTCCGTTTCCTGTCTGTAAAACAAGCGCGTTAATGCATTAATATAAAAAAGGCTGGGTTATCGAAACCCAGCATTAGTTCCGTATGTGCTTATTCACTTGCCACTGGGCAAAGTGCAATCCCCTGATACTGCAGAGTTGTCATATCCTGCAGCCCCTTCCCCTGCCGGCACTCCTCCAGTCCATGTTGCACCTCCCGGACCAGGCGCGCCAGGTGCACCATTGATGTTGGCGAATTGGCCGTGACAGGATCCCGAGGTACTTATCGGAAAGCTACTGCCATACTGGTTCGTTCCTGCAGCGGCAACCATGCCTATCAGTAAAGCCATCGCAGTTATTCCTATAGCTATTGCTTTATTCATATTTCCACCACTTTTTATTCGGGGTTTCTGATATTTATGCCTACAGGTATGCCGGGCTTTGTTGAATATGATTAACCGGATAGTCCTGAGTGAAAATACGATACTATTGCGGCAGAATTAGTTTAAACACTTAACTCTGGATGCGTATCGTTCTTGAACAGCATTGTCCAAAGTACAATATGTGCCACGGCACATCTCCTACAATATTCAAAACTTGATATAGTAATATCAAAAGGTTTAAATAACTTGATATTTAAATATCAAATATGGATATAGAGCGACTTGCGATGCAAAATCCGTGGTGGGCAGACAGAAGGGCCATTGAGAATGATTCAAAAGTAAAGAAAGTACTTGAGACAGGAAATAAGATAGAATTTGAGATAGATGATAATAATAAGGTATTGATAGGTCCCCGGCAGTTGGGCAAGACAACCGCATTCAAATTTGACATATACAAGAAAATAATGAAAGGCAATGTAAATCCAGATTCGATATTGTACTTTTCATTTGATACGACAAGGGATTATGAAGAGATATCTGACGTAATTAACACATTTGTTAGAGGTAGCGGAAAGAAAATACTCTATCTTGACGAGGTAAGCTTTGTAGAGGGTTGGCAACGAGCGATTAAGGGCTTCTTAGATTCAGATGTCTCTGCAAAGGCAACACTACATATTACTGGATCATCGTCGATTAACCTGAAAAAGGAACTTATGCCCGGGAGAAAGATAGAATTCATGGAATTCCTGCCATTATCCTTCCGCGAATTTTTACTGAGCTTTGGGTCAGAAATATTAAAACAACACGTAAAAACGCATAGGGCTACAGATATCAACGAAGTCCTAAAGAATTGCAACAAAATGGTAACCCATTTCGATGAGATAACAAAATGGTTTAATATTTATATTAAAACCGGCGGCTATCCAGATGCAATCTTCGAGTATCTAAGCAAAAATGAAGTAAGTATGGAACTTTATGATGTGCACTGGAATGCATTCATTTCGGATGTCAGCAAATCCAACAAGAGCGTTGAAATTGCAACCGCCGTGATTTACGGAATTATTGAAAGTTACTCATCAAAAGTAAACCTTTCAAAAATTGCACAGATGCAAGGAGTAAAGTCGCATGTTACAGTCAGAGAATACATAGAATCTTTTGAAGACCTGTTTGTGACCAAGAGTGTTTTCCCTGTAGCTGGCAAAAAGTATGTGTTCAGGAAAGAGCGCAAGATCTATTTTTGTGATCCTATGCTTTACAACATGTTTTCCAAAAAGATGAACTTTATAGATAGCGGAAGCGAACCAAAAATTATCGAAGGGATACTATTCAACCATCTTTACAGGTTTGCAAACAGAGGCAAGGCAATTTCCGAACCTAAGACTTCAATAAGCTTCTTTTCAGGAAACAAGGAAATAGATTTTATTCTGGGTGACTGCGGTTTTGAACTGAAGTGGCAGGAGAAGGTGATACCATCAGACTTTCCTAAAGTGGACTTTAAGGTCAAGGTACTTCTAAGCAAGAAAACTTACGATGTTAAAACCGATATTAAAATAATTCCCCTGCAGATTTTCCTTTCGCTGATTTGAGATGTGGGTCAAGCACAACATGCGCCACCGGTACATCTTAGGAACTTGACAAATTATAAATCCTAATGCTCAATGACTTCTATTTCTCTCTTCTCTCTTTTTGATATAGTGAGAGGTACGTCTCCTGTAGACGGTTTAGTCGCCTTCCAGGAGAACGAAACCAT
>JAJYOL010000006.1 GCA_021796225.1 Microcaldota archaeon
TGATTCTTTAAAAAAGATGATTTTTATGGGATTAGTGGAACGGCTGTTCGGTACGAAGACTGATGAGAAAGAGAGGTATCTCTGCTGGATGTGCGACGAATCGTACGTACTTCCTGGAGATTTCCTGAATCATATAAAGGAGTGCAAGGAATGGAAGGAAAATACGGATACGTAACATTATTTTTTCAGTTTTTGTTTAGTTTTCCTTTTAAGTCCTTCGTCTATCGCGCTGCCTACGCTGCTTACTATCCGTAACTGTTTGAGCATCGCGTTCAATGACGACAGCAGCACTTTCGGGCTCTCGGCTTCCACCGTTATCACGACGCTGTCCTTTTTGCCCGTTGTCTTTATGGTGCTGTGCCTGAATCCTTTCAAACTGTCCACTAGCTCAGAATAATCGTGAGCGCCTTCACCGAGTTTTATCTCAAGCGTTGCGCTTAGCACTTAAGCACCTAGACTCTTACTATGTCGCGCGTGCTCCTGACGCTGGGTCTTACCTTCTTGGAGCCGAAGCCCTTCCTGCTCATTCCCCTGTGCTTTAGTCCTGAAGCGGTGAGTCCCCTGTAGGCTCTTCCCTTCATTCCTATAACACCGGAATAATAACTGTCGCTGATAACTGCAGGGCTGGTCCTGTCGAGAAGTATGGTCTCAAAGAACCTGTACTTGCCGTCTTCACCGACAAAATAAGAATTAAGCACTTCACAGTTTGCAAAACGCCTTGATGCGCGTTCCTCTGCTACTGACTGTGAAGACTTTCTGTAAGCGTAAAATCTTCCGCTCTTTGAAGGCTTTCTTCCTCCTCTCGGCTTGAGCCTCTTTCGCATTCCTCTTTCTACTTTGACGCGTGCTACTATGACTCCCTGCTTTGCCTTGTATCCGAGTTTTCTTGCTCTTGCAAGGTTCGTAGGCCTTGTCACTCTCGCTACTGCCGGGCCTTCTCTCCATTCCGAAATTCTCCTTCTAAGTATCTCTGATCTTTCCTTGTATTCCTCCTGGAACTTCTTTTCAATATGTCTGTACATTCCCATTTATGTCACCGTTGTCATTCTCCCTTTTTCAGCTAGAAAAACAGAAGACAGGTTACAACTAGCCTGTGGTATCTATTATGGTAGCAAAACCTTTTAAATATAAGTATACTGCGGCGTATATGGGCAGGCTTTGCACCGATTCCGCATACGGCCCGAATTTCATGCCGTTCATAAAAAGCGGAAAGTCCGTTTTTACCTTGATCTTGAAATAGCCTTCCCCGAATGCTATCGCTTTCGTCATCGGGTCGTAGTCTGCAAGTTCGCTCGCTGAATTCAGCTCCTTTGCGACAAGCCCCGTTTCTCCATGTATGGTTCCTGGAAGCCTGATGAGATGCGACACGTCGTTCGTCACGTTCCTGTCTATCTTGTCCGATTGTTTTATCGTCTGATTTTCAAGGATTTTTCTCCAGAAGTCCGCCTTGTTCTTTATGTATACCATGTCCCAATTGCCATTGTTAATTCCCATTTGAATCAGGGCGCGTTTTTTGTAGAGCATGCGCGCCATCTTATCGTCTATTCCCAAATCCTGCAGCGCTTCCGGCCCGGCATTGAGGCTTGCTATGAACTGCGTTGCCATCCTCCTTCTCCATCCTCTGTCTGAGGGTTTAGGCCCTATGAGCGATTTGCCCTTCATTCCTAGCGTGGGAAAGAATTCGTTCATTTCCATGCCTATGCCTGCTATATAATCCGTTATTTCCTTGCGCTCCCTTCCCGTCAGGCTTATGACGCTTTCCTCGTTCACGTGTACGTGATAGCCCCTGTTGCCGCTGAAATTTACCTTTATCTTTCCCTTGTCGAATCCGAAATCCGGCACAAGAAACTCCTCCACAAGCTTCAGCGTCTCCTCCCTCACTGAAGCAAGGCATTCTTTGCATATCCATCCCTTCCCGTGCACCTTCTGGCATTTCAAGTCCATGTCCGTAACGTCAAGGTCGAATACAAGCTCCGCTCCCTTCCATCCCTTCTTTTCCATCGGGCGCCAGTCGGGATTGTCGTAATATGAATTCGAATAGGAAACATACGGCGGCCCTTCTCTCGACAAATATTTGTTGAGATCCATCGCATTCTTGAAGGACATGTGCCTGTTTGCTATCTTCCGTTCGAATGTTCCGACGCCGAATTCCCTCTCTCCTACCCTATCGGGTGCATTAACCTGATTTTTCCTGTAATACCGTATTATCAGGTTCTTTACGCGTTCCAGGCCCTGGGGATCAGGCATGCTTCCACCTGTTATTGTTCTTGCACCCAATGCTTAAAACCCCTGCTGGTTTGCACATGCAGAAACACACGCCTTAAAACCAAATTGTTATCAAACGGGAAAGACATAAATAATACATTTGCAATGTAATTTCATGACAGATGTCGATATCAACACGTCTATTTTCAGGGCTTATGACATCCGCGGCATCTATCCGACAGACCTCGATGAAAAGGCAGCCAGAAGGATAGGCATTGCTTACGGTACATATATGGGTAAAGGCAAGAAAGTGGTTGTCGGAAGGGACATTCGCCTTAGCAGCCCTTCGTTACTCAAGGCAATGCTCGACGGGCTGTTGCGCACCGGAGTGGAAGTTACCTACATAGGTACGGTTCCCACCCCTGTTCTGTATTTTGCAATATCCCATTACGATTTCGATGGAGGAATAACTGTAAGTGCAAGCCACAATCCTCCCGAATGGAACGGCTTTAAGATGTGCAGGGAAAATGCAATAGGCATATCCGCTGGTTCCGGAATGGAGAAGATAATGGAAATCGCGCGCGATGCGAGCATAGATCCAAAAGGGCCCAGAAAGGAATACGCAAGGAAGTCCGTATTGAACGATTATACAAAATTTTTGTCTGAAAAAATAAAAATCTCAAGACGTCTAAAAGTCGGAATAGATTCCGGGAACGGAGCGTATGCGGGTCTTGCATCAACCATGATGAAAAACATTGGTATGGATACCTATCCAATAAATGACATACAGGACGGTGCATTTCCTTCACGCTCACCCGAACCCAAGCCCGATTCGATAATGCAGCTTCGCAACATGGTAAAGGAAAAGAAGCTCGACTTTGGAGTGGCATTTGATGGGGACGGTGACCGTGCCGTATTTGTTGACGAAACAGGAGAGGCCATACCGAGCGATACGCTGCTTGCTGTATTGGTAAACGGCATGCTTAACAAAGGCGATTCAGCAGTCCATGACATAAGCTGTTCAAATGCGGTAGAACAGGTAATAACTGCGCACATGGGCCAGGCAATACCTGTAAGAATCGGACGCCCATTCGTAAAGGAAAAGATGGAGGAACGCAATGCAGTAATCGGCGGAGAATTATCGGGCCATATCTATTTTAGAGATACCTATTATTCCGATGACGGATTGTTCGCTGCGTTGAAAGTTGCCGAAATCTTATCCACAACTGACAAATCTTTTTCTAAATTGGTGGATGCTATTCCGAAATACAAAAGATACGTCGGCGAAGTGGATGTTGCAGATAAGGACAAGGAGCGTGTCATATCCCTGCTCAAGGACAAGCTTTCGAAGAAGGGCAGAATAGTTGCGATAGACGGGATCAAACTCATAGATTCGAAGGGCTGGGTGCTTTTGAGGGCTTCAAATACAACTCCGAAAATAAAGGTCACTGCCGAAGCCGTTGACACGGAAAATCTAGACAGGCTGGTAAAACTTACCAATTCCGAGTTCGATGCGGTATACAAAAAAGCCTGACCTGTTTGGCATAAAACTGTACAGCACGTATTATTATCTTCCTGTGTGGTTATCTTATCATGGAAGCGGCTGAAACCAAGGACTTCAAGGAGGTTCTGCTGTTGCTTGTATTGGGTTCGCTTTTGATACTTGGCAATGCGATCTTCACGGTGCAGATTTTTTCAATACAATACGGGTTAGGGGCAGGAGCAACGATACAGAGCACCGCAGATAAGATGAACATTTCAAGCGTACTTTCCGGATCCGCATCCGAAATCCAGATGCTGTACAATCTGATAATGGAATCATACATAGAAGTGCTGCTTGCAATAATCCTCTTCGCCATATCGCTGGTCATGTGGATACGGAGAAGCCCAAAGAACGAATCCTACAAAAAGACATACATCCTTTCCCACGCCGCAATAACGATCATATACGTGCTTCTGTTTTTCATAATCTATTCAAACACCCCTTCCCTGTTCTACGGCCTTTTCCAGTATGTTGGGTATTTCGGCATCGTGCTCGTTCTTCTCAGCGACATATATCTGGAATACTTTTTCAGAAGACAGCACGCAACGGTTTCGCGCTCAAGGCGCACCTTAAGCATAGACCCTTCAACACCGTATACGAATCTGATAAACATACGCGAGCAGATTTTCAAAGGGCTTACCGGAAATGTTTATATCGTGGACAAGCATCTCAATTCGGCAGCATTGTCGAATCTTAACAGGCTGTTTTCCGAGGAAAACGGCACGACACGTTCCATAAACATATTGACATCCGCGGAAATGTTCGATTCTGGATTCAACGTCAATTACAACGATTTGCGCAACGAATTCCAAAACCGCGGGATAACGGTTGACGTATGGATCATGGATTCAAAGGATTCGAGTTCGCAGCACGAACGGTTTATTGCCGACGACAACTCCGCTTTCAAAATACCCCCGTTAAATATAATAAACAGGAAGAGCGAGCATGTGGTCCGCATGAAAGTGTCCGATGCCAGGAGCAGGTACAAATACCTGATGCGTGGCGCAATAAAACTGGAGAATTACAAGTTAAAGAAATCGCGTAATGACGAATCTTCTCCAGACGTCACTGTAAAGCAATAACGGCCGATTAAATTTCCTTCACGCATCCTTTATTGCAACTGAATTTTCAAGATCCGTCTTAACTGCATTGACGAAATCCTTAAGACGCGCATCAATAACCATTGCCGTTACTCCACGTTCCCCTATTTCTATGAACGCATCGTGGTGCCTCGAAGCAATCCTGTTTATTTTCTGAGCTTTGTGCCTCCTCAATTCGTTTTCCGTATTCTGGCCAAACAGCATCGATACCAAATCAAAGCCGTTTTTGATCCTGCGCTCGGGTTCACCATCCTTGTCGAGCATTTCAAATCCTATCGACAGATTGCTGTTCGAGTAATGATTATACGTACTGAATACTGAAGTTTCCACTCTTGACAGAATTCCACGCACATCGCCTTGCGGTGTTTTAGCAGTTCCTATCACTACCGTTCGATTGACACGCACTGCCGCCGCGTCCATTAAATGAAACATCCTTCCGCTGTCTATTGCGAACGTGCTTTCCGAAATGTCGGAAAAATATTTCATAAACGTATCGACAACGGCATCCTCCGCCTTTAATCCTCCTTTTTTGGAATTTTCGCCCAATCTGCGAAGATCGCTCAGCGCGATGGCAGGATCAAGCAGCAGTATTCCTCCACCTGTGTTTCTCACTAAGTCTATGCGTGACCTTGTCTTTGTCGCTTCCATATTATCCCTCCAAAAAGCCTTGGATTTTGCACTATTTAAACTTTGTCTGAAGTTCGGCAAAACACGCTTTAATCAGCAATCTTCCCAACGCCTTACAAAATCTTTTGCGGCTTCGACAGGATAATGCGCGGCTAACACCGCAGAGATTACCGCGATACCGTCAGCTCCTGCCTCTTTAAGCTCTTCCAGGGCCGAAGTCGTTATACCGCCTATCGCTATGATGGGTATACGTGTGTCTTTGCGTATTTTAGCAAGCATTTCAATCCCTATTACTTTCCCATCTGTCTTCGTGCTTGTGCTGAATACTGTGCCTACGCCAAGATATGCTGCCCCATTTCTTTCAGCGGTTACTGCTTCCTCTACGGAACTTGCCGAAACGCCTATCTCGCCTCTGAACAATTTCTTCACGTCGTTTATTTCGAGGTCTTCCTGTCCTACGTGTACTATGTTAGCTCTTGCGCCTAGTGCAACGTCTACCCTGTCATTCACTACAAATGCCGCGTCATACTCTTCGCACATCTTTTTTATTTTTCCGGCTTCCAATACCTGTTCATCAAATCCCGCGTGCTTTTCCCTATACTGTATTATTCTGAATCCGCCTTCCAAAAAAACATGTGCGCTGTTTTCATGGCTCATCCCAAATGCTTTCGACGTTATCCCATAAAGTCCTTTAAATGAAGTCATAATATCCTCCTAAAATGCTCATATCCTGTCTTGGTAATCCTGATTTTTTCATTTTGTCTCAGCAAGTAACTATTCCCGGAAACAACTCTCCCTATTCTGGTTATTCTCATATTTTTGCGTTCCATCTTCAGTTTAAGCGACTCATATTTTTCCTGTTTTACGGTAAAGAACAGTTCATATTCACCACCAAAGCCAAATGCAAGATCCTCTATGCTTTTTCCATATTTTTCAGCAACTTTTTCCACCAAGGGGTGCAACGGCACGCTTTCCAAATCTATCCCGAATCCGGTGCCGTTTATTCTCTGCATTTGTCTAATTGTCGAATATATCCCGTCGGACAGGTCCATGCACGAACTTGCGTTATTTTGCGATATCATGCGCCCTTCCTTTATTTTCGGTTGTATATCGAGAACGAGATCCGCCCATTTTCTCTGCTTATCGTGCTTTAGCATTTCATACGCGGCGGCATTCTTGCCCAATTCTCCGGTGACACACACTGCATCGCCTATCTTCGCACCTTTCCTCAGCATTATCCTATTCATTTCAACTTCTCCCATTGCAAATCCTGCAGCCACCATCGTGCCCTCCTTCATATCCCCCCCTGCCATTATCGTGCCATGTTCCTTCAGGCAGTCCGATATGCCTCTTGACATTCTTTTCAAGTATGCTTCCGGCATCTCTCGTGGCATGGCGAAAGCGGTCATGAAATATTTCGGTATGCCTCCCATCGCGGCTATGTCGCTGAGATTCGATGATGCAATATATCTACCGGCAGCCTCTGGAGAAGCATTATCCGGAATATGTGTTTTTTTGGATATTATGTCTGTAGTGAGCAAAGTATATCTATTTCCCGATTTGAAGTAGAAACAGTCTTCGTCGGGCCATGTTTGCTTGTAAATTTTTCTTATGTCCTCTATTATGCGCCTTTCTCCAAGATCCGCCAATGTCTTTGCCATGATTATTGATTTCTTCACAATGCTTTAAACCATTTAGATTGCAGATATTGAAGTTGGTATATCCGCCAGCAAGAATTATTAATATAAATGACAAAAGTTATTATCATAAAATTGAATTCCATGGAAATTCTAAGCATATCGATAAGCAAGGAAGACTTGAAATCCCTTGAATCTGCGCAGAAAAGGCTGGGTTTCAACAGCAGGTCTAAAATGCTCCGCAGCGCCATTGAAAGTCTGATTAACGATTATGATAAATTGAACGAACTGAAAGGCAATACTGAAAGCGTATTCGTACTCACATATCCCGATTCGGAAAAGAATAAGGTATCGGATATGCTTCACAGGTTTGAAGAGGACATCAATTCTGAGATGCATCACCATCATCACCATACGTGTATAGACATACTGAGTTTGCATACTGGCGCTGACGAAGTGCGAAGATTTTTCAAGGAAGCAAAAAGCAACAAATCAGTCCGTTCCGTGACATATTCGATAATAAGCAACTGATTTCGACATCAGAGCAAATAATAATACTGCCTGCGTAATACGGGTATGCCGCTTGATTCTAAAGACTTCAGTTTTCGTTTCGACGCTCCTAGAAAGAATCAGGAGCGGATGATGCTGGACATATACGCTGCGCTGTCGCAAAAGAAGAGCATATTCGTCAATGCGCCTACGGGGATAGGCAAAACCGACGCTTCTATATCTGCCGCACTCAGATTCGCATTGGAAAGCAATCTCGACGTTTTTTTCCTGACGCCTAAAAACTCGCAGCATAAGATAGCGATGGACGTATTGTCCGGATTAAGAAAGAAATCCGGAATCGAACTCAAATACGTCGATGTCGTCGGAAAAAGAAACATGTGCGTCAATCCCGATGTTAATTTAATAGAAGGCGAGGCGTTTTACAAAACCTGCGAACAGAAGATGAAAAACAAAAAATGCAAATTTTTCGAAAACTGCAAAGGCATGGAGGAACCGGAAGACGAACTTGCAGACGCGGGGATGCAGGGGCACAATGTGCTTTTTTCAGAATCATTCGACAGGGAAGTATGTGCATATGAAATATCTACAAAACTTGCCAAAAATGCAAAGTTCATCATCGCAGATTATGCACACATGCTCAATCCATTTGTAATGAAAGCATTCATGAAGAAGATATCACATTCATTGAAGGATTCGATAGTGATATGGGATGAAGCTCATAACATAACGAATATAGCATCGTCATACATGAGCATGTCCCTCACGACCCATACCATCAGAAGGGCGGCAAACGAGCTCGTTTCCGTCGGCGATTCGATGGATTTGGGTTATCTTGAATATTTTCTTTCCGAACTTTCAGCGACAAAAATAAGCGGAAAAGGCCTTGGAGAAGCATTCGTTGAAAAAAAAGACATACCTTCCTCGATAACATCGGAAGCCGATAAAATATCGGAGCAGCTGGACAAATCCGCCATGATGTACATAAACAATACCGGAGCTAAGAGATCCACGCTGATGCGCATATCGAGTTTCATCCGCCTTTTATCCTCATACGGCGATTCCAATACGGTAATAGTTTCAAGATACCCTAAAGGAGTGCGGCTTTCGATATCCTGTCTGTACCCGGCGGAAGCTATCGAGTCGATGAAGCAGGCGTATGCAAACGTGTTCATGAGCGGCACCCTTCTGCCTTTGCAGATGCACAAAGAACTTCTCGGTTTTCCGGATGCATATTCCGCGAGTTACCCCCTACCATTTCCAAAAGAAAACCGGCTGTGCCTTTTGGACAAGAGCGTAACCACGAAATACACGCATAGGACGCTTGAAAAATACAAAGACATAGCCGCTAAAATTGCATCCGTGAGAAAGCAGACTAACGGCAACATAGCCGTATTCTTTCCAAGTTTTGAAGTTCTTAATTCGGTGCGCATGCAGACTGCCATGGAAGTAAAGTTCGTCCAGAAAGTGGAAATGCGCAGCTATCAGGTAGAACAGATGATCAAAGAGTTCAAGGAAGGGGACGACAATCTGCTGTTTGCCGTGATGGGCGGGAGCATGAGCGAAGGGATAGACTATGCAAACAACGCAATAAAGGGCATAATAATAGTCGGCATTCCTCTGGAAAGACCGAACCTGGAGCTTCGTGCCAAAATAGACTATCTGAACAAGAAATTCGGGATGAAGGGAAACGAATACGCGTACCTGATTCCCGGTGTGGTAAAAGCCGTGCAGGCGGCAGGGCGGGCGATAAGAAGCGAAAAGGACAGGGCATTCATACTGTTTATGGATGCACGCTATTCCTGGAGCATGTACAAATCGATAATTTCGGACTTCATGCATATAGACGAAGATGGCAACTATCTTCCAAGGATACGCGAGTTCATGGAAGCCGGCGCACCAACGCAAATTAGGATTGCGTGAATGCTCATTTCAAAATCACTTCCATACGTATGTCATAATGCGAAAGAAATTCCCTTTCTATTTCCGCTTTTAGCAACTCTCCCGACTTATACAGCCTTTCTACCTCGATTTCCATCCTGTCCGCTTCTTTCTCCGATGTCTCAACGTTTCCCTTCGCATTTTCAAGTCCCTGTTTTATCCTTGCAGTCTCTTTCACTTCGGATTCCAATTCGGCCATTTGCAATTTCAATTCTTTCAGCTTGACAATCATCGAATAAATACCCGAATTCTCCAAGGTTGATATCGAGACAAGGACGTCCTGCCTGTTTTTGACGTCTATGTGTCCCGTATCTACGGACTTTTTCAAATCGGCTAGCAATTCCAGAAATTCCCTGTGTTTTTCTTCATCACTTATGCTTTCTATCGGGTTCGAGAGAAAGTCGCCGAGGCTTTTTTTCCCTATCGAAGAATGGTCGAATTTTCTCGCAACCCTTGACAAAGGGGCAACAAGTATGTTTATTTTATTTGAAAATTCTGTAATGTCATCAAAAAGGGATTTTTGCAGCGCCGTTTTTTCATATATTTTCTTAGAAACTTCTTCAATGTCGGCGTTTATGTTTTTAGTATTATCATCGGATTTGTTTTCTTTCAAAGACAGCAATCCCCCTTTCACTATCTCCATCTCTTCCCTGCTTGAATTCAATTCGCGTATTTTATCCCTTATTTTCAGATATACCTCATAATGTTCAGAAAATTTCCCTAATTCAACGTTAAGGACGTTGCGCAAACTTTCCATAACTGAAAATGTGCGTTTGATATCCCGCATATGGTTTGAATAGGAGTATAATGTTGACTTGTAATTGGAATTCGCCTTAAGCACGCCACTTATGGTTTCATTCATACTGTCAAGAATGCGTGCGTATTTTTCGTAGGCATTGTTATTTTCACCGGTTCTTATTGCCGTATCATCAACTATGCCGATTAATACGTTGCAGTAAATGCCCTTCTGTTTCTTTATGGAATTTATGTTCGGGTTCCACAAGTCTTCCGTATAAGGCTCCGCATCGAGTTCGTAAAGCTTTTTACAGACACTCCTGAACTCATCGGCCGTCTTGCCGAACTGTTCAACAATTCCCTTTCCTTTGGATTCTACCTTGTCCAGCTTTTTGTATGCAATTGACTTTAGAAAACTCTCAAGGTTATCTGAATCTATCTTTCCATAATCTTTCTTTCCAAAGAGCATAATCACATCCTGGGCAGCAGTAAATAATCATCTGTCGTTTTATAAAAATCAATGCTTTTGCAACGTATGCAAAAGCTAAATAAACAAATGGCACGTTACTGCTGCAAATGCGGCTATCAGGCCTGTTCTTCCTTTATTGCCGCGTTTATCTTTGCCATTGTGGCCTCGTCTATCTGTTCCATGTTGTGGGCCGTCTTTGCATGTTCTGCTATCTTCGGTACGAGCTCTTCCGTGCTCGCGGCTTCAGCCGTGAAGTCGCATTCTATGCCTATGTCCCTGCATGCAAATTTCTTTGTCATTCATTTCACCTGTTCCGTTTCCTGATTTAATCAATATAATTGGCAACCCGCTTTTGCATGAAGCATTGTTGCAAAGAGTATAGTTCATGTCGCCTCAAAAAAAGAAAGTTATAATACTGTGAAAGAAAAAACATAAACTTCGGAAGGTTTTCGTTTTTTCAGAAAAAAGAAACGGGGAGTACGTGATTTGAACACGTGTCTTCAGCGCCCAAGGCTGAAAGCCTACCAAGCTAGCCTAACTCCCCTTGAAACAGAGAAGATTGGTAAAGAAAGTATAAATGCTTATTCTAATTTCTTCTACGCATCAGGCGTTCGACGCGTTTGCATTCAGCACCGCATCAAGGATGGCCATTCTCACAGGGACACCGTACGATGCCTGCTTGAAATAGACCGAATTCGGAAGAGAATCTATCTCTGGAGAAAGTTCCGCAAGCCTTGGCAACGGATGCATTATTATGACATTGTTCCTCGATTCCGATACGAACTTTGCGTTTATGTTGTAATACGGCATGCCTGCCTCTGCATCCTCCTTACCTGTGAATCTTTCCTTCTGCATTCTAGTCATGTAAATTACGTCGGCATCCTTCGCGTCATTGATCGAATCGCTTATCTGCATGTCTGTGCCGAATTCGGATTTCAATCCCGCAACTATGTCGTCTGGCATTGCGAGCTCCTTGGGCGATATGAATGTCAGTGAATTTCCGAAAAGCGAAAGCGCATACGAGAGAGAGTGCGTTGTTCTCCCGTTTTTAAGGTCGCCGATGATTGCTATATTTAGCCCGCTGACCTTTTTCTTTTCCTTTCCGATGGTAAATAAATCCAGGATGGTCTGCGTTGGATGTTCGCCTATCCCGTCACCCGCATTTATCACGGGAACGGTGGAATTTCTGAGTGCTTCGACAGCTGCGCCGTGTTCAGGGTGCCTGATAACTATGACGTCGGAATAAGATGAAACTATCCTTATCGTATCTGCAAGGCTCTCCCCTTTCATCACGGAAGACGAACGGGGGTCCGAAAAGCCTATCACTCCGCCGCCGAGGCGTTGCATCGCGCTTTCAAAACTGAGCCTGGTTCTCGTGCTAGGCTCGTAAAATAACGTTGCCATTATCTTGTTTCCAAGATTGTCAAGTTTGTCTTTTCTTCTGCAGAAGGATAGCATTCTGTCCGATTCATCCAACAGCGATTCTATCTGCTTTTTAGACAGATTTCTTATTGAGACGAGGCCCTTGCTTATCGGAACATCCGTTTCGCCGGGCGTATAGGAGTAAGATCCATTCATGGATATCTCTATTAACTGTTCTGCAAGTTATAAAAAGAGTCGCATCTGAAGCGCTTAAGCCTTCTTCTTGCCTTTCTGTCCCGGCATTCTGCCTTTCGGCTTCGGTATTTTCAATCCCGGGAACATGTCCATGAGCGTATCCGGTGAAACGTCAAGATCTATTTTGATATTTCTAAGCATCGTTCCGAGAACGTGGGTGCGTGCAGCACCTGACAGCTTCTGATTTGTCCCACACGCCTTCTGCACTTCCTTGTCGAGATCTCCGCTTGCCATCATCTCTGCAATCTTTTCAAGATTGGCGGCGCTTTTTCTCATCCCGTTCGTCTTCGCCGAAGCGTATTCCTCGAGCGCAAAAGTATCTATCCCGAGCGTTTCCGCTATCTTTCTGTCTACGGCAATTCTTATCGATGAAAGGTGTGCGGCAACCTCTTCAGGTTTCGTCTTTTCGCTTATCGACATCTTTTTTACGGATATCCACGTGCCGTACTTTGCCATGAACGATATCGCTTCGTTATCGAATGGGGGATTGGCTCCCGCCTTGGGTGCCTGAATGCCCTTTCCGAAAACGGCATTGCTGCCGTTTATGTAAAAATCAATGTTCAATCCGGAGAAGATGCTTCTCAGCAAATATGCTTTTGCGAACGGTGCAAGCTCTTCCCTCCCTGAAGTTGCCTTGGCCACCATCTCTTCCGTGCTCTTCGTGCCAAGCGTTTTGTATGCATCTACCATGCTGGAATAGGTTCCGCCCTTGAGCGTCTTTACCGCCGTGCTGGCATACGATTCTATCGTTTTCCTATCGACGCCGAGGATGTCGAATGCACGCTTATCAACGTCTTCCCTGACCGCAACAAGATATCTTGCGATTTCCTCTTGTTTCGTGGAAGAGGTGATGCTCATGGCACGGTACACTACCCATCCCTTGTACCTCGCCATGAAATCTAAGGAGTCACCTTGAGCCCCAGGCATCATCAAACCTTTTTACATTGAAGAAGCTTCAACGAAATATCCGGAAGCCTTTTCGCGCACTACTCTTTTTACCATTCCCTTGTTAGAAAGGCTTACAAGCGCGTTCGTTACCATGCTTTTAGGCCTGTTGCACTTCTTCGCTATGTCATCCGCGGTTTTCTTCTTTTCTTCCTTCGTGGCGCCCAGATCCTGCATTGCCTGGACTACCATCTTTTCGATTGGTGATAAATCTTCCATTCGTTCCAACTCGTAAACTAGTTAAGCGTCACTTCTTGACCCTCTTGTCCTTTCTCTTAGGCCTGAGGTATCTGTATCCGCACTTTCTGCACTTGTCCGCGGTCATGCGGTTCCTGGTCTTGCATCTTCTGCATATCATGACATTTGCCAGGTTTTCATCAGCTATAGAAAATTTTCCCATTTAAGGCACCGAAATTGATCTTTAAGCTTAAAGCTAAAGAATTAACGTTATATTAATGCAGAGAATAATTTAAAAAGATTTGTATGATTTCCGCATTTTATCGTTATTTCAGGCAGATTTCTCTGCATATCCTCGGAACTCAGCAAAGCATTTATAATGATTTACAGGCATAATTAATGCTGTATAGCACCGTAAAGGTACCTAGCGGAGTGTTTAGTCATGGCAAACGGAGTTGAATTGACAGTGGCAGATGCATTAGTCACCGATTCGGGACGTAGCATGGCCAGGATCGATTCGAGATCTAGAAAGCTGCTTGACGTCGCATCAGGGGATATAATAGAGATAAAAGGGAAGCTCAAATCCACCGCCGCAACGGTATGGCAGGCGCATCCCAGCGACGAAGGCCTTGGTTTCATAAGAATAGACGGTTATCTCAGGCAGAACGTGGGCGTCGGAATAGGCGACAAGGTTTATATTTCAAAGGTCACTGCGAAGGATGCCGAGCGAATAGTGCTTGCTCCTCCGCCGGGACAAAAGCCCCCGCTATCTCCGGATTTTGCCGAATACGCAAAGCGAAGGCTCGAGAACAGACCCCTCGTGAAAGGGGATTCGGTTCCCATACCTATGTTCGGTCTCGTATTTAATTTTCTCGTCGTGCAGGTCGTCCCTCATGGCGTCGTAAAGATTTCAAAGGACACGCATTTCATAGTAAAGGACGAACCCGTATCGGAATCGCTTGTAAAGATAGCCGACGTCCACTATGAAGACATAGGCGGACTCGACGACGTAAAGCAGAAGATCCGCGAAATGGTCGAATTCCCGATAAGATATCCCGAACTGTTTGAGAGGCTTGGCATAGAGCCTCCGAAAGGGGTGCTTCTTTACGGACCTCCTGGAACGGGAAAGACTCTTCTCGCAAAAGCGGTTGCCAACGAAAGCGATGCCAACTTCATAGCGGTATCCGGTCCTGAACTCGTTTCCAAATTCGTAGGGGAGAGCGAGGAAAAGCTCAGGGAGATATTCAAGGATGCGAATGAAAAGGCACCGACGATAATATTCATGGATGAAATAGACGCCATAGCGCCAAAGCGTGAAGAGGCGACAAACGAAGTCGAGAGGCGCATGGTATCGCAACTGCTTACGCTTATGGACGGCATGCCGCACCGCGGACAGGTCGTAGTTCTCGCAGCGACGAACAGGCCCGATGCCATTGAAGCGGCATTGAGAAGACCTGGCAGATTCGACCGTGAAATAGAAATAGGCGTTCCGAGCAGGAATGCAAGAAAGGAAATCCTGCAGATACACACGCGCAACATGCCTCTCGGAAACGACGTCAATCTTGACGAAATATCAAACATGACGCACGGATACACCGGAGCGGACCTCAGTGCGCTCACGCGCGAAGCCGCAATGTCCACGCTTAGAAAAATATGGCCAGAAGTCAATGACAAACAATCCATACCGAGCGAGGTGCTCGAAAAGCTCGTCGTCACAAAGGACGATTTCCTCACTGCAATAAGGAACGTGCAGCCTAGTGCGCTCAGAGAGGTATTCGTGGAAAGGCCCAACGTTCATTGGACGGACATTGGCGGAATAGACCACATACGCGATGAAATACGCGAAGCCGTAGAGCTTCCTCTCAAGCATCCCGAACAATTCAGGAAGATGGGCGTAAGGCCGATAAAAGGCGTACTTCTCGTCGGACCTCCTGGAACGGGAAAGACGCTTCTCGCAAAGGCCGTCGCGACGGAACGCGAATCAAATTTCATATCCATTAAAGGACCGGAAGTGCTTAGCAAGTTCGTAGGAGAGAGCGAAAAGACCGTGAGGGAAATATTCAGGAAGGCGAGGCTTGCCGCGCCGTGCATAATCTTCATAGACGAAATAGACGCCATAGCGGTATCAAGAAGCGAATCTTCCGATTCGTCGCACGTATCGGAACGCGTGGTTGACACGCTTCTTACGGAAATGGACGGCCTTCAGGAAACAAAGGACATAGTGGTTCTCGCCGCGACGAACAATCCCGAAAAGGTCGATTATGCGATGCTCAGGCCTGGCAGGTTCGACAAGATAATAGAGATACCGATGCCGGATGAACGCGCAAGATTCGAGATATTCAAGATACACACGCGCAACATGCCTATTGATACTTCATTGAACAGGGAAGAGTTTCTCACTGAAATGTCAGGACTAACCGATAATTACACGAGCGCGGAAATAGAAAACGTATGCAGGGAAGCGGGAATGAATGCGATACGCGACAGGCTGCACTTGGAAAAACCGAATGTGGAGCAGCGCACGGAACTTCTGAAGAATGTCACGAAAGACGTCCCTCTCGACAAGACCGTTGCGATGGAGGAACTCGTGAACATATCCGAAAGCTACACGTCCGCTGAAATAGAGGCCGCAGTCAAGGATTCGCTCAGCATTTCCGTAAAGGACAAGCGCGATTCTGTAACCGCTGCGGACTTCAAAAAAGCGCTAAGCGAAGTTAATATTTATCCTATAAAGAAAGAAGATTTCATGAAAGCACTGCAGGACGTAAGGCCTGCCGTGCCGAGAGGGCTTTCTGACAGGATTAAGCGGTTCAAGGAAGAACCGGAAAGCATGTACAGATAAAAATAGGTAGTATTATGAAAATAGTATTTTCTGACAAGAAGAGTGGAAAGACGGCACAGGTAGACGTTCCTAAGGAATACGAAACTTCGCTTATCGGTAAAAGGATAGGCGACGATATTGAAGGTTCTGTCGTAAAGCTCGACGGCTTCAAGCTCAAGATAACGGGAATGTCTGACAGCAACGGCGCACCTTCACGGGTAGAAATAGACGGGACGAGAAAGGTATGGCCTCTCCTGCACAGCGGTCCGGGAATAAAGCATGCGAAGAAGGGACATCGCGCAAGAAGGATGATCCGCGGAAACACGCTAAGTGCGGATACGGTGCAGATTAACACCATAATAACGGAATACGGGACACTTCCGCTAGAAGAGGTATTCAAGGCCAAGCCGAAAGAGAACGAATGATTTAAATGATCAAGCAAAGCGAACTGAACATAGGCACGCTCGGGCACGTGGATCACGGAAAGACCACGCTTACGGCCGCGCTTACGCACATGTGGACGGATAAGCACAGCGAAAGCATCAAGAGAAGCATGACGATAAAGCTCGGCTATGCCGATGCTACGATAAGAAAGTGCCACAGCTCTTCGATTTATCCGTTTACAACCGATACAAAATGTCCTGACGGGTCAACTCCTACGGAAATACTGCGCAAAATATCGCTTCTCGATGCACCTGGGCACGAAACGCTCATGGCAACCGCAATAGCTGGTTCTAACATAATCGATGCGGCGCTTTTCGTCATATCCGCAGCGGAACCCTGTCCGATGCCTCAGACGCGCGAACATCTGATGCTGATAAATGCACTTGGGATAAAAGACGTTATCATAGTGCAGACAAAAATAGACGTCGTAGGAAAGGAAAAGGCGAAGAAGCACTACGAGCAGATAAAGCAGTTCATAAAAGGCAGCAAGATTTCCGAAGCCCCGATAATTCCCGTAATGGCGAACAAGAACATAAACATAGATGCACTGCTTGATGAGATATTGAGGATAAAGATTCCCGAAAGGGATCTCGAAGCGGATCCGATTCTTTACATTGCACGTTCATTCGACGTAAACAAGCCCGGAACTCCGATTAAGGATCTGGTCGGCGGAGTGATAGGCGGTTCCGTAATACGCGGCAGGTTCAAACTTGGCGACAAGGTTGCAATACGCCCTGGGATAAACACGGCGAAGGACAAACAGAAGAGGGAGAACTTCGCGGAGCTCGTTACCAAGATAGAAAGCCTTGCTGCGGGAAGCGAAAGGCTTGAATCTGCAATGCCTGGGGGTCTCATAGCGGTTGGAACCACGATAGATCCTTCAATGACCAAAGCGGACGGACTGGTCGGCCAGATAATGGGTCACGTTGGAAAACTGCCCGATTCTTCAAACACGATAACGATAAATTACACATCGCTTGAAAGGAACGATCTTCCAAAGCAGGCGTTCAAGGCCGACGAGATAGTGCTTCTCGGAATAGGTACCGGAACAGTGGTCGGTTTCGTGACGAAAGTGAAAAAGAACAAGCTGGAAATAGGCACGAAACATACCGTATGCGTTGACAAGGCTGAGAAAGTATCGGTGCTTAGGAACTACGGGCAGCGCTGGAAGCTCTCTGGATTCGGAACGCTGGCTTAAGCGCTATTCCTTTTTTGACAACAGAGCTTCGACATGCTTTAGGAATTCCTCCTTGCTCGCTTCAGTTTTGAATCCGCCATATTTTTTCATATCTACGTCGAATCCAGCGGCATGGGGGTGGCCTCCTCCCCCGAGTCCTACCGCAAGAGAACTGCAGTCGGTAATCTTGCTCCGTATGTGGCCTCTCCCTTTGTCGATATTGATATACAGGGCAACATCCTTCCTGCTTTTCTTCATTACGGCGGCACATGCGCTCGTCGACTGTATGTCTTTGGAGAATCCGACAGCTGCAACTTTTCCAACGTGAAGATCCGAAAGCATGCCTTTGATTCTTTTTTTGTTAGTCGTGTCAAAACGAATGGCATCCGATCTCATTTTCCTGTCGGTGAGCTTTCCGGAACAAAGCACGTTGACAATATTATGCAGGTTCGCATCCCGTTTCTTTTCATCAAGCGTGTTGTAATACGCTATGCTCAGCGCGTATGTGCCTACCGTTTCGTAATCCTCTTTTTTCTTGGGCCGAATGTTGAAATCGGAATAATGGACCACGCGTGCAAAGTTCTTAGTGAAATTATCCGTGAATCCCAATTCTCTGTGGGTTATCTCGGTTGCGCAGTGCTTGCGGTTTTCCCCTATGATTGCGATGTCGCACAGTGATGCTACCTTTTCAATGGCTTCCCCGCTCCACGGGTGATGGTCGAACCATGCCACTCTGCCGCCGTTGTTTTTGAACAGCTTTACTATACTTGAGAATATGCTTATCGTGCCCTTGTTTAGCCCCAAGTCCGCTATGACCAGCATGTCTCCTTTTTTGTAAATACGTTTGAGTTTGCCGAATACGCCTTCAAGGCTTTTCACGGAATAGTCCGCAAAAAATTGCCTATTGTCAGGTATATCGTATTTCATTTTCAGCAGAGCGGCGCTTCCTATGCCGTCTATATCCGACATATGCGTTATCGAAATTACTCTCCTTCCCGAATTCGTATTTTTTTTCATAACATGGATTTTGCGGCGCTAAGCATAAATAGGTTGAAGTTGCCGTGCGAACACGGCATCCTTTATTATATCGCCATTAAAAAGAAGGGCCTGCCCTTCTGGCGAGGGGCAGGACCCGAATTCCCTATTGCGGAGGTGATATAATAAGTGTATTAGTCGCCTTGCCAGCATATTTGTAGTAAACTTTGTGACCCAGCTGAAATCTGTCAAGAAGGCCCGTGGTGTAGAGCTTGTTGAGCCTCGTGCACGCAGCATTCCTTCCCTTATACCCCATATATTCCTTGAGCTGATCTGCGCATATCATGCCCTTCGTCTGTACGAAATCGAGCACCTGCGCGTCGAGACCGGAAAGCGGTATTTCCTTGTTGTCTATGGGCCTTGCCTGTACTGCAGCCTCGCGCTCTTCGGCTACAGCATACATTCCGTCCAATGCGCCTTCGAGTTTTCTTATCTTGTCCGTAAGCCCCTCGAGCATTCTATTCGTCCTTTCCCTTTCTTCCACCATATACTTAAGCAGAGATGATATGTTGCCTTCCGTGCCATCCGGCGCTGTTGTGTTGTTCTTGCTAACGAGCGATTCTACCTGACCCTTGAGCTTTTCCAGATCCCTCATCATCTGTTTGCGGTCTTTTGGCATACGAATCACGGCAATCATGCGTCGTCCATGTCCCATTCGCGAACCGTACAAATTCAGTTCACGAAAGAATCACGACTGATTCATATATCGGAATATCAAGATATATAAACCTTTTGTCATTACACCGCATATATTACTTAAAAACAAAAGAAAAATGACGTCGTAACATCGAGAGAAGTGCCGCTCAATGAAAGAATCACAGGAATCACATATTTTCCTTGATTCTTTACAAGAAGCAATCAACTAAAATACCAAGCCTATGTTTATAAAGGGTCAAATCCTATCCAAATCGGTGTAAGGATGCACAAGCATAAAACAAGCCTTCCTAAGGAAAGGGCACCAGGGGAACAATATCTGCGCACACAGGATTCACTCGAAGGGTTGAAGATCCGTTCTGATTTCAAGATGCCTGAGAAGTACCATGATTTGGCAAATTGGGCAGAATCTCTTGAAGAAATAACTGTAAGCGTGACAACAAAAACAATCATCACCTTGAAAAACTTCGAAAACAGGGCGCTGGCACTCGGACTCAACCGTTCATCTGCTGACTTTTACAAAGTCGTCGCAACGCTTACTTCTTACAAAGACCTATTTCTTGCAACTTCACATCGTCAAGGAGATATGCTTGTAAAACGGGCATTCGGTAAAAACCCTGTTACCGGGGAATATATCCAGACTATGGGCGATGCGGAAATAACCTCTGCAAAAAGTGAAATAGATAACAAGCTTAGAAAACACGTTTCCCGTTATGATTCCGAAATACTCGGGAAACTAATCGCAAAGATAAGCAAGGCGAAGACGCCGGAAGAACTGTCGCAAGTCCTCGAACCGAATTTTGATCTTGACGTGGCCTTGATACTTTCAGAGAGGTAACTGCAAAAACTTATCTATCTTTGCCTGAGTATTAAATGTGCGTAAATGCTTAGGTAATATTAAATGGAGCAGATTTTGATACCGAAGGAAAGGATAAAACACATCTCAAGAAAAATACGGGAGATATCCAAAAAACTCAATTGCAAGGTACGCATAACAAACGGGAACAACGTCGTGATTGACGGGGAACCGTACGATGAGTACAATGCCAAAAACGTCATTCAGGCACTTGCCACCGGCTTCGGGTTTGAGATTGCGCTGAAATTGCTGCAGGAGAGCTATTTTTTCAAATATGTCGACATGAAGGACATGATAAAGAACAAATCGCACTTAAAACTCATAAAAGCAAGAATCATAGGAGAAGAAGGCAGAACAAAAGAACACATAGAGGAAGTTAGCAACGTCTATCTGTCGATATCTGGCAATATTCTGGGCATAATCGGTACCATAGAGGATATAGGGATAGCAACATCTGCAATAGAAGTTCTGCTTGGCGGAGGAACGCATAAAAAGGCTTATCGCCTAATGGAACTTGCAAGAAGAAGGGCTGAGACCGAGCACCTTCTGAAAAGGTAATTTCTTTGGCAAAAGAGGATACTCTAAGCGCTGATGCGATATTCAAGCAGTTCAAGCAATACTCCATCTCGGAATTCTTCAGGAAAAACAGCCAGATGCTTGGCTATTCCGGGAAGGTGCGTTCTCTAACCACGATAGTGCATGAATACGTAACCAATTCACTTGACGCATGCGAAGAAGCAGGCATTCTGCCGGACATATCCGTCGAAATAAAACAACTGTCAGAGGATAAATATTCTGTAAAGGTTAGCGACAACGGCCCCGGAATTCCACAGGGACACGTAGGCAAGGCACTCGCAACCATACTTGCCGGTACAAAATTTCACAGATACGTTCAACAGAGAGGGCAGCAGGGCATCGGTGCAACGGGCTGTACTCTTTATTCACAGGTTACAACAGGAAAGCCCATACACGTGAAATCCGGGACGGGAAACGGCACCTATGAATGCGATCTTTCTCTTGACATTAAATCGAATAAACCTCTGATAGCCAATCTTTCCAAGCTTTCTTCAGATTCCGATTTCAAAGGAACTGAGATCAGCGGCGAGTTCGGCGAAGTAAAGTATGAAGCCAGTGATCACGGCGTTTACGAATATCTCAAGCGCACTGCGCTGTCAAATCCTCACTCGTCAATAAAATTGGTTAGTCCTGACGGGCAGGAATCGATATTCGTACGTTCGGTACAGGAACTTCCGAAGAAGCCGAAACAGATAAAGCCGCATCCTTTGGGTCTTGGCACTAGCGACATGCTCGATGCGGCGCACATGAGCGAAAGCAAAAATATCTCTTCGTTCCTTTCCGATTCATTTTCAAGAATGTCTTCCGGCAAAATAGAGGAAATAAAGGAAAAAATCCCCGACCTTGATATGGATGCATCGCCGCACTCCCTTTCGTGGGATAACGCGGAGAAGATGATAAAGGCCTTCAAGGAGATAAAATGGATATCCCCAGAACTCGATTCTATTTCGGTAATAGGGGAAAAGCAGATTGACATTGCAGTAAAGAACATAATCAATCCGCAGTTCCTTGCGGTTATAGAGCGCAAACCCAAGGTATTCCGCGGAGGGATTCCATTCGTCGTCGAAGCATGCATAGCTTACGGCGGCGATGCAGGCAAATCGACTCAGGAAGGGTCGCGCGGAAACATACTCAGGTTTGCGAACAAGGTGCCTCTCCTTTTCGACGGTTCAAGCTGTGCAATAAGCGCTGCCATTGACGGGATAGACTGGAAACGATACGGGATAAGCAGATTTGACGAAGAGCCGATAAGCGTATTTGTCAACGTATCCAGCGTTCATATTCCCTATTCCGGAGTCGGCAAACAGGCAATAGCTCAGGAAGATGAGATAATAGATGAAATAAAGCTTGCAGTTATGGATTGCGGCAGGGCGTTGCAAAGGCACATAAGCGGAATGAAGAACCGGGCACTGAAAGAGTCGCGATACAAAGCCCTCATGCGCTATGTCAACCAAATGTCTTCGGATCTTGCCGACATGACTGGCGAAGACAAGGAAATGATAAAGAAATCCCTTTCAATGCTGATAGAAAGAAGATACAAGGATACGGAAGAGGAAGAAACGGCAGAACAGGAGGAGCAGGCATCCACCGAACCGCAGGCAAAAGGAAAGAAAAAACAAAGCGCCGGAGAAAGCGAAGACGACGATGAGTAATCTATATTACCATCTGATCCAGATTGTCAGTGTCAATAAGGACTATGTAAGAATATTCTATCCCTATTTTCATGAGCTGCGCTTCTTCGCCGTATGAATTGTAAAGGCTGTTCATGAAATCCAGCTTCAATCCCTCATTGAGAAACACGAGATATATCTTGTGCGAATTGTTCAGCGCTATGTCCTTCATTCCCGATATGGACGAGTATATGACGATGTGTGCCTGAACACCCATCTTTGTTATTATCATGTCTGAATTCTGACTCGCATCAAGATCTGTAAATAGCATTGCATTGGTTACGCAGTAGTCGCGCAACTTTCTGAATATGGTCAGATATTCTATATCATGCTTTGAACTTTCTATCCATTTTACGGGGGCGTAATAGCCGGATATCACGGAAAGCATCCCGTTTGTCACAAGCTTGTTAAGGAGTGCGGATGTGTTCTGCAATGTTACCGCTATCGGCATATTGCCGTACCTTATGTTTGCGCTGATGCCTGTTTTGACTTCTTCCGCGGTCAGAGGCATGAATTTCCAGTGATATGAATAGTTGACGCTGTCAAAGACGTTTATTATCGCATTAGCATCCGTCTTTACCTTTGTTTTCTTTACAGGTGGGAATTTCGGTATGTCGATGTAATAATTGTCAACGTTTGGCGCCTTTAACACCATATTCAGTATTACGACGAATATCGCCGCTATCAAAAATTCGATGTAAATCGGAGGAATGGATTGTCCGCTTCCCTGATAATTAACATTATACGAATAAGTTGTTCCGAACATGGAAAATACAAACGTCTTGCTTCCATAACCCGTTATGGTTCCCATCGGGAGTTTGTACGTTAATATTCCGTTCTGAATCGTTCCGCTCTGCTCATATGCCCCATTCATCTTTACGGAATAGCTGGCATTGGATATTTCCTGCCCGTTGCTTCTCAGATTAAACAGAAATGTGCCATTCTTGAAATTGGTGCTTATCGGGGTGATATTGACCTGCGCAACGGAAAATAACGCTTCCGCATACGTGTTGTTGTAAATATCGCGCAATGACGCTATGTAATACCCGCTCGGTATGGAAAATGAGTAATAATGTATTATGTCAAAAGACTGGCTGTAGAATCCCAAATTCAAAGCTCCGTAATTTTGTCCTTCCGCATTTTTAATATCGATGTAATATGAAGTCTGCTGGTTGTTCGTGCTGTTTATCGCCACCGTTACAGGGAGATTTTGCATTTCTCCGAATGTCGCCGGCATATAAAGCTTGCCGCGAGTGTTCATATAAGGACGGAAAGGAACGGTTACGTTTTTGTAATTGCCATTATTGTAAAATCGAACCAATGCGACTCCGTATACGTTATTCGGAACGGAACCCGCACCGATGGCCTGCTGGGTGGTAAGTGCCGGGATGTATCCCGTATCATTTGTTACGCTTTCGTTTATGCTCCCATATCCTATCGCATTCATCCAGAATCTTGAATTTATGACCCGACTTATGCTCTTGGCAAGGCTGCTTTCATTCGTCCAACCTGCCTCCGGATAGTTTCCAAGCGCAACGATTGTGCCATTTCCTGAGGCAACGGCTGTTGCATTTTCACCCACTGTTCCTCCGAAGAAGAGGAACGTTGTTTGATTGTCCGTGCTTTCGATATACGACCTGTTTGCGTTTTGTCCTGTTGCCGTGGTTATAGACGCGTTCGAAAGTGCATTCAATGTATCCTGCGGTGTGAGAAATATGTTTCCGCCTATGCCTATCGTGGTGCTGAAATTTTTACCGACGTAAATTATCGTATCCCCTCTTTTCATAAGCGTGAGTATGCTTATGTTCTGCACGAATCCCGGACCGCCGTAGGAAGGATAAGGCATAAGTCCGGTAGGCATGAGCCCCGAAGCTATTACAATCATGGAATCGTTGGGCACGGAGCCGAGATTGTCTATATTGACGTAATTGAAGGTGCTGCTGTTTATTATTTCACCCATGGCCGACAGGTCGCTGTATACCTGGTCCGCAAGGGTTTCGGGTGCAAAGCATCTTACACAATAATTTACCGCGCCGACCGTCGTATTCACAAAATATATCTTAGTGATCGGTTTTTCAGCGTAAAGATACGTGGATACGTTCACTCCCGTTGCATTGAATGCGATATATTTCAGCAATGCATATCCTGCCACCCCCTGGCTTCCATTATACTGCAGCAATTGACTGTGAATCAGTGAAACATCCGCGCTTATCGTGCCTTTGGGCGTGTACGTGACGGAACCTATGAGGGGACTTATTGCATTCCATATATAAAAAGAAATGGCAGCGGTAACAATAATCCCAATTACTATTATCGCGAGCGCCATCTTGATGTTGAATGCCATATGAATACCAACCTAAGATTCGGTATTTTTCTTTTCGAAATACCTGTCAATAAATCCCTGGACGAATTTTGATACCGCATTGCTGTTCTCATTGACCTTTTTGAGTATCTGATAAGTTTTTACGTATCGGAACTTCTTGTTTATCCTTATGTTGTATTTCATGGTAACTATTCCTTAATCTCGAGGTATCTCTGGCTTACCATCTTGTCAAGTATCTGCTCGACTCTGGACGGAACGATGCCGTATGTCTTTGAAAATTCGTTTATGTCTATGGTGTTGTTGTGCACTTCGATCCAGTCGCCTACCATCGCCATGAGCGCTCCGTCGGAATATTTCTGAAGTGCATTTACCTGCTGTTCTAGAACCTTGTTGTGCTCATTCAATTCCGAAGACTGTACTGTAAGGTTTCTGTTTGCCGCGCTGAGCTCCAGATTCAGCCTCTTCAATTCCCTGTATTCGGTAAGAAGTGCATCGTATTTGTTGAAAAGGGTGCTGTAACTTTCGGAAAGCCCCTTAAGCAGATTGTCCACTACCGAATCGATGTATTGGTAGAATTTGGACTGGTCAAGCTTGTAATAATCGGTTACGAGTGAAAGAACGGCTACCAAATCCTTGATTATCACTGCTCTTCGCATCCTCTCGCTCGTGTCCGGCGGTATCGAGTATATGAGCTTGACTCCGTCCTTTCCTATTTTGACTATATAGAACATGTACGGCTTTTTGTTGATGTTCCTGCTTTCTATCCTTGCAATTACGAGCTCTTCCCCTTCTATCTTGCTCGTGTAGAACGGTATCGTGGAGATCTTGCCTTGTATGTCCTGCAATGTCCCTATTAGTTCCCCTCCGAACTGGAGTTCTTCTATTTTGGGTACCGGGATCTGTTCGTCTGCCATTTTATCCTCCAATCTCCTGTCTGCTTATAAAGGCATTTTATTATACGTCCGCAAGTAATATGAAGCTACTTATGCCCCTTTCGGACGCAATTTCGTGCCGATAAGCCTACGTTTTTTCTGTTTTCTTGATGTCGAGTGCCGGCATGTAGCTGAAAAGGGCCAGAAGGTAAAAGAACAGAAGGACACCCAGAGTTATCAGAAAGGTTACCACGCTGAGTGCGAGTATGTTTCCAAATATGAAAAAGAGCGTGCCAAGTGCGACGTAGACGGCTCTTTTGGTGGTGAATTTTTTCCTCTGCTCCCTGTATTTCGGATAGCACGTTCTGCATACCACCAGCACGTTGTTTTTCTCGTTTTTGGTTATGTTTTTCTTTATCCATCTCACGGCGCGTATGACATGGTCTTCACGCACCAGTATCCCTGCCTTCTCCTTTCCGCATATTATGCAAACTTTCTTTCCGGCCATAAACTCATCTCAATCTATGCTCAGTTCGGCTATCTTCCCATATGTTTCGTTAATTCGCTGTTCGTCACGCATGTTGAAAATATCCGTTATGGTGATGTCGTCGACGCCGACTCTTCTGAGTATGTTTATTATGTCGTTGTCACGCACCCCGTATCTGTGAAGCATATTTACAAATGCTACCGCGTTTACGTGCCTGTGCATCTTGTTGATCGCGTTTGTCATCTCGTCTATGTTCTTGTTGCTCATTTTGAACGAAGTGAGTATCTTTTCCAGCTTTATCCTGCTTATCACGAACGTGTTTGCCATCAGATGCCACCCTGTCCGGAATAGGAGAATATCCTGGTTATTATTATATCGATTATCTTCAGACCTCTTAGCAGGGCAACTATCGCGTCGCGTTCGACGCCCTTGCTTGCGAGTATCTGGACAAACTCCCTGACGTCTATTATTCTTCCTTTCTTTTCAAGGCTGTCGAATATCGAAGGTATGATTTCGGAGCTGACTCCTATCTCTATCAGCTTTGAATTAAGCTCTATCCTCTCAAGATGGTAATCCTTCTGTATTCCCTTGTCCGCAAGCTCCGCCGGCGTGAGTACCTCTGTTATGCTTACCGCGTAAACGTCGAGCGGTTCTTCCCCGACTATCTTGTCCAAAAGGAACACGTCGGGAAACTGCACTGCCGAATGGAATGACATGTCGAATGCCGCCTGGCCGACTCCGAATTTTCCTATCTCGCTGCGCATGAAGTTGGAGAAATTTAGCGATCCTTGCAGGTAATTCATGAACTTCTCGAATCTTATCCTGAGCATGACCGTGGTGCCTACGTTGGAGAATATCGCTTCATTTATATCCGTCGGATTCTGCGATGCGACTATCAGGCCGAACTGGTATTTTCTCCCCTCTCTGACTATGGTTATGGCATCGCTCCTGCTGTCGCTTGCCACCTTCCAAGCTTCGTCAAGCACGACGATGGCCTTGAGGCCTTTGCTGCTGCTCCATCCTTCGGCACGCATTTTTTCCTTCAAGGTCTGCAATATGAACATTGCCGCAAGCGCCCTGAATCCTTCATCAGGCAGAGCCGAGAGATCAAGATCGACCAATCCCGATGTGGTGATTTTATCTATGTCTATGGTGGACTTGTTTGCAAAATAATCTTCACCTTCCCTTGTAAACTGCCTTAATCGGTACAACGCATTCTCGAGCTCCGCCGGGTATGCGTAAGTGCCGTCCTGCAGCTTCTCTTCAAGAAGCAGCGTAACGTCCTTGAGCGTAGGCGCATCCTTTCCTTTCTCGGGTATCTGGGAAAGCGTGAAGCCCGCATTGACATAAGCCTGTTCTATGGCTTCTGAAGTGAGCCTTCTCTGTTCAGGATAATCCGACACGTCGGTGAGTATGTCGAGCGAATTCATTATCTGCTTTACCCTGTCTACGGGTTTCATCCCTGAAAGGTCCATTATGTTTATGTAGTCTCCGCGCGATAGCGCTATTATCGTGCCTCCGCTCTGCTTGACCCACGCCTTGTATTCTCCGGCCCAGTCTATTATTATCGCATTCGTATTCCAGATGTAGCTTGCGCGTATCAGGAATGTCTTGACGAAGAAGCTCTTTCCCGAACCCGTTATTCCCACTACCGCGAGGTGCGGGTTCGTAAGCGTGGCAAATGTCCATGTAAAAGGTATTCCGAAAATCTTCGTAGTGCCTATGAATACGGAATCCGTAGGATCGTTGAGAAGATACTGGTGCGGAGGCTCCGGAGGCCTGCTGAGGAATACCCTCTTGGCCAGTTCGTTGCTCATTATTTTTTGAATTCTTACAAGCGACATTTCAACACCTTATTTCTGCAGCTGGAATATTTTTCCAAGCTCCGCTTCTCCGAATACCCTGTAATTAAGCGTATTCAGGTAATACAGCTCCCTGCCGACTATCCTCGAAATGCTGAGATCGAACGAATTGAAAAGCGTTTGCAGTTGGCTTAACTGACCAGACAGGTTGTCTATCGCTTCCTTCTCGCTTATTCCCACCGCCGTGGATTCTATATACATTATCGTGTTGAGCGGCCTCTCCCCTGCGGATATTCTTTCCATCTTTGCCTGCAGTATTCCGAGTTTGCGCTGCAGTTCTTCCACAACCATCTGATTCGGATTGGAGCCGTTTACTTCTCTCGACAACTGGAATTCGAGAAAACCCCTCTGGCCGTCAAGTTCGTCCCTGTATTTTTGTATGCTTTCCGGAACTGCAACGACGTTTATCTTGAACGGGAAGTCGGCATTCATGACTATCCTTTCCCATCTATCCGTTGCTCCTGCAAGCACCGTCTGGTCATCCTGTGTCTGTTCTGACGTGAATACGTATCCGTATATGTTGCCCGTGAGATACCCCGTTGCGTAATATATCCCGTTGACCGATTTTATTATGACGTCCTGTGTTTTCGGTATCTTGCTTCTTCCCGAAGGGATCGTCACCAGTCCGAGAAGATTCGTGAACATCGGGAATACGATGAAATCCGCGTAGTTTATCGCTATGTTTACCATTACCGCGACTGCCGCAAGCACGACTACCACAAGAGCCAAAGGCCCGTAGCTTCCTGCCGTTATTATGAGTACCAGAAGAACCATCGAAGTCATTCCGACATACATGAGTCCTTCTTCATCCATCATTCGCCACCTCCGCTCCTGCTCATTATGTTCTGACTGAGATTTGCAACCGGTATGTTCTTTTCCGGCTCTATGAATTCGAGTATCTCGTTTCCCGAAGCCAGCGAAGCGTTTATCCCGTAAGTCGCGCTTATGCCGCTTGCAAGCTCTTCTCCCTTCATCAACGCCATGTTTATCGCTTCTTCGTCATTGCCCCCTTCCGCGCTTATCGCCGCGAACGAAGCAAGCGAATGGCCTCTCGCCCTGTTTACATTATCAAGCATGTTTTTCCACATTGTCAGTTCTCCGCGCAGCCTGTTCGATTCCGGGGACCCCGTATCTTTCCCCGTACCCTCCCTGTCCACCATCATATTGTATCTGTCCTGCACGTCGCTGAGCCTCGCCCTTATCTTTTCAACGTATTCGTCCTTGTTCAGCACGTAAAGCTGCGTCGTTATCCTGAACGGCTCTTTCATCAATGCGAGCATCTTGCTGAATGATACCGCAAAGTCGAATTTTTCCTGGTCTTCCATTTCGGTGGCGGAGCTATACAGCGGCATTTTGATGAATGCGGTTGCATAAACCCTGTCCCCTTCACGCCTGACTATCGCGTTTCCCGAAGGCGCGAGTATGTAAGGCTCTCCGCCTTCTATCGTCATCGTGTGGTTTTTTATCTTCGTGAATGGCTCGTACAAATAGGTGAAGTATCTTGTAGATATTGCGAATACGTCAAGAAGTATTGCGACTATGGCCAGCGGGACTTTAACGTAAAAATATTGTGAAGGAACCGCTGCGGTAATCAGGACTATGGCGAATGCTGCAGATAGCAGTATTACGAAGAGCATGAGCCTGAATTCTAGCGCCATAGAGATCCAACGATACAATAAAGGCAAGCATACTTATAAATTCCTGCTTAACGGGCGATACCGTGCCTATATCGCGCGCAGTCTTCCCGACGTTCTTGCCATGCCTCCGAGTATTTCAGCTATCTGCGTTATGAATGCGTAAGTCATGGCGCTTATGAGTGCGGGGAAAAACAATACCGAAAGCCAATAATCACCGACACTGTTCTGCGCGTTTTTAATGCTCATCGTAATAGGGTTTGTTGGGGAAATCATACTGCTTAATCCCGGACAGCTTTCAGACTGTCTGGTTGTGCCTCCGGAATCTTGTATCGGTACTACGCTGCATCCTGAATTACTTTGCAACGAAGATGCGATACTGCTGAGCTGCTGCACCGTTCCTTGAGAAGTGAAATAATAAGAAAAACTGAACATTACCGGCATGAAGAAGTAGAACCCTATGGCTATTGCCATCATCATGCCTCCAAGATGACGTGTAGGTATCAGGGACCGGAATATTATTCCGGGTATCAAAAACACGGGTATTGCCGCATACATGAAGAACACGATCGTGTAAAATTCTACATGGAGCGCCATGAACCCCCCCATCATCATATCGAAAAAGGCAAAAAGTTCCCAAAAAGTGCTGTATTCGAGCATAAATGGCACAAGCGACGTATCCCCTGGAATATCGTAAGACACTCCACATGCCGAGTCTACAATTGGTATACATATAAACAACTGTGCCGAAGGTAAAACCATTTCAATAAGGCCTATCTGATACATTTCCACAAACGTCACTGAACTGACGTTTATGATATTTCCAATATATCCTAAAGATATGCTATACGGATCATAGGCGCCTACGAAAAGTCCTGGTATCAATCCGAACATCGTAGCCGCGACGAAGGAAAACAATATTACTATGAGCGCCGTTGCGGTAGCTTCGTAGAATTCTCCAATACCAAAGATTCTCAGCCTGTCGTTTCCCAAAGCTATCCCGAACATTATTATCGCTGCGGCTATGGAGAACGATATGAGCATTGCGGCGTATGCCACAGGCTCCCAGACACCCCATATACGTATCGCTGCCGCATTTACATTGTTGCAATACCACGGTGCCGTTATGGAAACCACGCTGCTTGCTCCTCCTGTGTTAACATTGCTGCAGTATTGCGTGAATATGTTGCTCGATTGGGCTCCCGCTATTCCTACAAATGCGAAAAGCAGCAGTAAAACGGCGATTCTTTTCATCAAAGGTCACATTATGCGCGTAAGCAGCGATATGAAGTCCATTCTTTCTCCTACGGATTTTGAAAAGTCCACAATGAACGTATCCACGATTGTTATGTTTATAAGCGGTATAAAAGTCATTCCCATACCGACAAGACCGCCGTATATGAGAAACTGCTGAAGTAACGTATACATGGGCAAGGCTCCATAACTGCCTGCTACTCCATTCGGTAACAGAAATGCGGTTGCCAACTGGCCCGTAGCCATCTGTAAAAATATTTCTCCTACTGTTAGAACAAATCCTCCGAGAAAACTGGCCGTACACCCAGCACCCAAGACCCCTGACGGTATGCCCATGTTACACATCAGGTTATGCCCTGCAACTCCCAATGCGTAATCAAGAAATCCGTAGCTTATGCTTGTCATAAGCGGATAAACAAAACCGATTCCAATTGCAAAAGCAATCATTGCCCCTCCGAATGTACGCGTAACGCCGAAAGACCTCGCCACCAATCCCACTACCATCAAGGTTCCGAATATCAGTCCGGAAACGTCTATCAACAGATACTGAACCTGCACAAGCACGTAAAATATGTACATAGAATTAAGCATTGGCACTATGTAGTGGAATACAGGTTCTATCGGAAGAAGGGATATGGATATCGAAGTATTTATCGTGCTTAACTTCGGAGGATATGTCAGAGTTATCGACGGTACCATGGAAACCAGTGTTCCTATCCAATATGTTTCGTATGTCAAGCTCGTTATATCGTTATTGTAACTCCAAAGGTCGCACACCGAAAGGAAAAAGAGGTTGTTGTATCCCACGCCTGTATTGCCTGTGGGGTTAGTGATTGCCGATGCACAGCTTGTTGGCATAAGTCCCGCATTTGTATACGCACTAAGTACGGGCATATTGATCAGCAAGCCTATGAATGCCAGAAATATCAGTATCAGGACTATGGAGGAAAGTTCATCGTAGAGTTTGGCCTTTACCCATACCTTAAGGTCATTTCTTCCTATGAGCGGGCTTATTGCGTATATTATTCCGAGTATCGACATTATTGTCAATGTTATTATTATCGCTATCGGAAACCATATCACATACGGCGAAGTTATTGTGGAGCACAAGCCAGTACATTTTGTCGTTCCCTGCAATATCAACGGTATAAAATTCATCATATCACCTTCTGGAGCAGCTTGCCGCTCTGCAATGACGGGGCTCCGAGTATGTCACCAAGAAATTCAAGCATATCATACGCTATTATGAAGGAAATTATGAGGCCAGCCATTTGAAATACTATGTATGTTATTGTTGAAGCGTATTGCATTACGTTTTGGAACATTACATCTCCGAATGCGAATCCTACAAAGGAAGATACAAACGTTTCCAGTACCGAGAATGTATCACCAAGGATATCAAGCTTTACGTTACTACTGCCTGTTTCGTGGCACAAAGTCGGTGCCGATTTGCAAATCGCGCTCGAGCTGGAGGCCGAACTAAAAGTATATGAAGAAAACGCGTAGAGGAATGCCGGGAAGATCACATAAAACGATATGAACAATGCGATAAGCGCTCCACCGGCAGCCCTTGTCCATGGAAATGCACGCAATGCTATTCCTGCATAAAGAAATATCGGGAACAGGAAATATATTATAAAAAGCGTAAATATCAGCAGCATTCCCATTACTATTATGCTGAAAGTTATATCCATTTCAGACCAAACAGCCGTTCTAAGCGTTTGTGCGCCGTATAATGGACCGAATTTAATCCCAAAATCCAACGGCATTACATTGATTTTGAAATCTATTATCATATTGTATATGAAAAGGTCATAGAATACGTCAACATATGTGTATATCCCGTTCATTACTATGTTGTTCTGATAATTGGTGCACAAGTTCGTATAAAGTTGTCTCGCACTTACGAAACCCAAATGCGATGAAGTTGCTCCCGTCGTACTTGCGCTTGCAAGGTTTGCAAGAAACACTGTAGACCCGTTGAATACTCCTATCCCTCCGATTATCAGAACTACTATTGCCACATTGGCTATGCTTTCAAGATATTCTGTTTTTACGAATGTTACGAGCTTTGTTATTCCAAATGCCGTGCCTATGGTATAGACGATACCCAATAACGACAGCACGAGAAGGCTTATTATCAGTGAAATGCCGAGAAGTTCCGTAGGTACCGTTCTTGATGCTATTCCTGCTGTGATAAGCGGGGCAGAAACAGCATTCTGCGCTCCGTTGCCGAATAAGGTATTGCAATCTAGTATCTGTATCAATTGCGCATGAACTGGAATGGATGTGATTAACAGAAGAAAGGGAATCATAAGCAATGCAATCCTATTCAATCAATCACCTAAACGAACCTGCCTAACCCTATTATATTGGTGTCTCCTCCGAGAAGGCTTGACAAGCCTACCACGGCAGAGAGCGATACCAGTACATTGAGTATATTCATTATGTATCCCGTTACCCCCATTATTCCGTATGCATTGAACAGTGCAAGAGTTGCTTTGGCCATCGTTTTGGGCAGGAAGCAATCGTATCCCGGCGGAGTCATAATGCTCGTTCCGGTAAAGCCTGTGAATATTCCTCCTGCACTTGAAACGGTATCTAAAATACCGAATGCCGCTCCGGCTAGCGGAACAAGGTAATAACTTGAAAAACCAAATTCGACACCGAGAATACTGGAGTAGCTTCTAACGCCGTTCCCCGGATCCCCTGCGGGATAACAGTCGTAATAATTCAGTATTTCCGCAACATTCGGGAATTTGAAAAAGTTCAACTGATATGTTACTGCCTGCGATATTTCCGAGTCCTGCAGTGGCAATTCCTTTATCTGCATTGAAGGTATGGAATTTGTGCCTATTATCTGCACGCATCCCTGCTGATTGCCCGGTTCCAATCCTTTCGGACCGTATTGGCACAGTACATTACTATTACCAAGCGATGTGTATTCAAGCAAAACCAGCATCGGTGTTATTATCAATGCAACAAGGACAAATGCTATGATGAGCCCTCCAATCCTTCTCGTGAAAAAGAACGTCCTAAGTATTATTCCCGCAGCGAGCATGTACGGCCACCCGTACATGATCAGAAGTATGACAACCATTTCGACAAAATACATGTAAAAGAGGGCAGTAGCCATTATTTCTATGGGTGGATTTGTAACCCTGTTGAATATGTATCCGACGTAAGGCATGTATGTTGCCGTAATCTGTACCGCATCATATGTGCCTTGAAACGGTATGGCGCAAGTCACTGGCATGCAGAATGTCGTTACGGAGTGAAAAGTTCTCAACCATTGCAGAAATCCTTCAACGTAATAAAGTGCATTCAGGTTGTACAGCGTCTGGTTTGTCATGTTTGCATCTATAACATACGATGCCGCCAATGCGTAGTCCAAATTCGCCGTCATACTGTTTCGCTTGTTAGCAGTCGCTATTATCTGATTGCATATCTCACTGGTCGGTCCGGGATCTTTGCTGTTGACGAATGCTATTGCTGAATCAGCCAGATGCGGAGAATTGCATACTGAAGATATGCTGCTCGGAGATATCTGCATCGTCTTTGTCGATGTAAGCGTCGTGCCGAATATGGTGAGAATACCTATTATTAATACGACAAGCACCACTGTTCCAATTGCCTGATAAAATTCTGCAAGAGCTTGCCCTTTGACCTTTGCATTATTCAGTGCGACTCCTAACATGTAATAAGCTGAGGTAAGCATCACGCTGAGCAACACTGCTGCGATTATGATGGGGATCCAGTTTTGGAATTGTGAATAGCCTGTTTCGAGACCGGCTGCACCTACCGAAACCGCGAACATTGCGGCAAAAATTATGAAAACAGCTGTCTTGTTTACCATCACATGTTACCCCAGAAAGGTCCTACTCCTATCGCACCCGAAATGGATCCCAATCCTCGAGCCAAACCTTGTGCAAAACCTATTGTTATTGCAATGTCAAGTGCTATAAGTACGAGGCTTGAAAACATATATTCGGAAATCTCTATTCCATAACCGTTTACCTGCGCCGGTATTTCGGCTATGGCACCCATTAAATTTATAAACTCCTGTCCGAGACCTCCATTTCCGCTTATTGCACCCCCAAAGAACAGCCCATCAATACTTACGGTACTTCCAAAAACGCCGAGCTTCAACGGTGTATTGCTATCGAGAATACTGCTGAATGGCAAGTTTATCAGCATATCATTCTGTGCGTATGCGTAATACGGGTTGCAGCTTCCAGTATACTGCTGCGTTATATGTCCCAAGTCCATCACGTTATTGCTGAAATTCAAACCCACGTTATTCGTGCAAAACATCCAGTTTATGGCATAATTATTGAATACCAGTGTTAGCGGAAGGATGAAGTAAAACGCTATCGCTATGGCAAGGAATGCGTCAGCAGCTTCACGAAGTTTCGGCCCTCCAAACGGTATCATGCGTATGACGAGCGCTAATGGAACCATCATGGTTATGGCAAAGGATTGCGCAAGAACCAGCAACAACCACATGATGAAAAGCACCCCGTACGATACCATCATCATAACCGTATACGTGCTGGTTGAAACGCTCGCATAACCGTAAAAGATTCCAAGTATGTTTGCATTTAAAATCAATCCCGATCCATGTTGTACTATCTTTTCCGTTATTCCTATGATAGCTTCGGCCAGGTTTCCCGCAATTAGGTAATTTATGCTTGTAACATACATATCTCCGAATATCTGCCCGCTGGTAGTAAACAACAGGTTGTTCATGTACAATTGTGCGAATTGAAACGGATCTTGGTAGGTGCCTGCCGTAAGTCCCTGGGTCATCGAATTGCCCATCTGGCATCCGAGTCCAGCAAAAATCACCAATATCAATATTATAAACAAAGCTATGATACCCTGTACTATCTCCGCTTTGACTATACCTCTGAGTTTTTCCCTTCTTGTTGTGGAAAGGAAACTGCTAAGTGCATATATCAATCCTCCAACTGAGATAGCCAAAAGCACAATGATTGTGGATATCGCAATCCAATCTCCCTGGTTCAACGCACCGAATGTACACGTTTCGGATGCCGCACCGGCAACTGTGTTAAGCAGTATTAAATTCATTTCATCACGCAAGTTTCAGTTTGCCGCCCAAATTCAACCTTATTGTTCCTCCAAGAGATTTGGCTATGCTGTCCGTCAACGGATATATTATCATCAAGTCAAGAACAAACAACAAAAATTGCACTATCAAATAGAATGCATAATGTATTACATCGTTTACGAATGGGAATATTCCTCCCAACATCGCTTCCAACCCATAATTTATCGAAGCCGTGTTATCAAGCATTGCCGTGACGGAAGATACTAATTGGGAGTTAGCTATGACGTATATTGTTCCGGTGAATGGATTAGTTACTATTATTGGGCTGGGCTGAGGAAGGACATTGGCTGCCCATGCCGACACTGGCAAATTCAACAACACGAGCGTTGCGGGAAATATGAGCGCCATCGATATACCCATCGCAATAAGCGTGCCTCCTACCCCTCTTACTACAGGAAATGCGCGGAGCACGAGTCCCATCGGTATCAGGACTGTAAGTCCGACAGAAACGAGTAATGGCAATCCGGGTATCATTATTCCATCAAGTGCTGTGACAGGGAAAAGGACATACTGTGTCAAATCGTATATCATAGATTCAAAGTGCTGTATGATTATGTTACCAGATTCGAGCATGAAGTTTTGGTATATATTCATGATAAACCCGGAAAGTATGGCACTACCGCCATCGGGAGGTATCAACGGCAATGGGATCGGCACCCAAAGCCCTATTACCATATTTTGGAAAACGCCTATACCTATGCTTTCCGCACCTATGAACTCCCATGCAGGCTGTACTGCATTTCCAACACTGCAAAAATACGATTCCGATGCGGTTATCAAAGCGCCTATGTTAGGTATGTAACTGTTTCCAGGGCTGTGGACCCCGGAAACGATAAGGGCTATGCTGCTAACAAGCGTTATGATAGTATAAATGGCGGCTACGAGAAGTGCGGATTTCGCTATCTCGTAATATTCGCCGCTAAGCCAGCTCTTGAGCTTCGTTCCTGGCAGCACCGCGTTTATCATGTATCCTACCGCAACGACATCTATTGCAAGCGACAGGGCAATAATCGAAAGCGCTATTGCGGTCGACTCGCTGGGCAGCGGTATACTTCCTCCAGTCGCGGTATTCGACAGCCCGGAAATCCCTCCCGTCTGGCATGCCTGCGTATAAGTAATGTAATGCGTCTGGCTTGCACTAGCGGTCTGCGCGGCAGCTATGTGTGCAGCAAAAACCGTAAAAATCAGGATCAGGATTCCTGAGGTCAAGCGCATGTTTAATAGTTGCCCTTATCAAGATATAAATATACTCTTGGCAACGGAATCAGTGCGACAAAAGCGGGAACTTTCTCATGTACGCTTCCGTCTGCAGTATGACAAAATACGGCAGTATGACTATCGAAATGAGGAAAAGCATGACGTATCCCGATACGACGGGCCCCCAAGGTATAGCTATTATTATCGCGTCAAGAACCGATATTGTAACTGCAAAGAGCAGTACCCATATCGCGTAGTATTGCGGCGAGCTCCTTATGAGCTTCACGCTGTCCGTTATAGCCCTTCCCACCCGCTTGTTGTCTATCACTACCGCACTCGGCGCATAGAACATGACCGTTCCTATCAGAAGCCCGAATATCGCGGTTATCAGCACCGCGGCAGACGGGAAGAGGGCGTAGCTTGCAAGATTTACCGCAAGAAGGAGAAAGCCGTATATCATGAGTATTACGAATACCTTTCCAACGTGTTTTTCTATTTCCATCAGGGCTCTCTTTCCTATTCCCGAATGCGTCTTTCTGGATTTTACTATCAGGCTTATCGCGACATACGCGAAGCTCAGGAAAAGCAGCGTGAATATGTACGATACAACTATGACTGCAATGCTGAAAACGCTTATGCCTGCCATCCCCGCCCCGCTGAGGAATATCCCTCCAAGCGTTACGTACGTGGACAGATGTGCGGCTATCGGTATTATGAATGCTATTGCGAACGGTATCGAAAAGAGCCAAACGAGTTTAAGGTTCTCCGCATACGTTCTGCATGCTTCCTGCAGCAATCCAGGCATGTTTTCCCTCAGCCTATACATGCCAATCAAGTATTAAAAACATATCGCGGTTGCATCATTCTGCAAATCCGTCATTTTACATACGCGCTTTCATTCACCACGTCGTCGGAATAATAGACGTATTTCGTATCGTAAATCATCGCATGAAGCCTAGTTGCCCTGTCTGTGACATGTTGCCCTTCTATCACCGCATGTACGTCGTAAATACCATCTTTTCCAACAAGATTTATCCTGTTGTAATTGACATAACATGTATAACTATCGTTGCATTCCGGATGCGTGCCGATCAGGCTGTTGTTGATTCCGTATATACCATACACCATCGTATAATTGCTATATCCCTGCAGGTAAAGGTATACCGTTCCGTTTGTCATGTTTGAATAATGCAGTTGTGCGTCGTATATCGTATTATTGCCGATATAGCTTATACTCTGATTTGTAATACGCACGTCAAAGTTCGAAAGATACTGCATGTGATACAAATATATTCCAATGACAAATACCATTACGATTATCAAAAGCGCCAGATAAAACACACCGATATTTCTATGCAGGTATCTCGTAATCAATCCTCTGTCCTGTTTTTCCTTCTTTACCGCAGCCAAAGCAAATGCGCCGAAGAACAGGAAGAACGTATAATATTTACCCAAAGTGTGAAACAGCACCATCATAGGCATGAGAGATAGAAATGGCACAAGAACCTTCCTATCGAAGAATAACAGAAGAGTTATTGACAATATCGTAAACATTGAAAACGCAAAAACAGCCGCATCTATCGGGACATGATATCCAAACAGCATCAAAGAACCAGTTGGCGGTATTCCAAATGGAAAAAGATTTCCTATCGGTGCAAATACCGCATCAAAATATGCTCTGGGGTTTGCAATTATGAAAACACTGTTTATAAGAAGGAACACTGCAACGGCTCCTGCAGCTTTTTTCATGCCCTTTAACAGTCCCTCTCTGTTTAATGCATATACCAACATCAGTATTATCGGTATCCATGCTTCTTCCTGTAACGATGCGGCAATTCCTAATGGTATAAAGGAATATTGACTATCAAGTTTCACATATGATATGACAAGAAACAGCAGTACAAGGTAGTCTACTGGACTTGTAACCGTACTAAGCATAAATACAAACATGGCAATAAATCCGAAATCAAATCCGCGCAACTTTTTTTCATTGAGCAGTATTGCAATGCCACTTACGAGCAAAAAGATAAATATCGAAACTTCTATCTTGACGCCGATGTGCGATATATTGTATATCGTAGGCAACGAGAAAAGATAGAATGGGACAGCAACTATAAAGTAAAGGGCAGGGTAGTTGGTTTTGCCGATAACTTCGTTATTCATCGTCAGCGTTCCGCCCGCCGTGGAAAAATTAGAATAGATGTACTTTGCAAACGATTCCGCATAGGGGTTTTGCTGCATCAAAATGCTTTTAACGTCTAAGGCGCTTATAATTGTCTCGTCTCCTACCTGAAACGATTTCACAATATATACGAAAAAAATAATACTGATTAAGAAAGCAATGGCGAGAAGAAAAAGTCCTAATCTGATCTGTTTTTTTGCAAAAATAAAATATGCTCCGAAGGCAGAGCATGCAAACGTGGGGATTAGGAACAAGAGATAAATTCCGAATTCACGTGCATATCCCAAACCCTTAATTATCGTATAAACTGATGCAATTTTAGCATGAAATGAAAATAATATCACAAACGCTATCGTGAGGATTATCGGAAGGATTAATCTCACATTTTTTCCATCAATGCCTGTTAACTGTTTTCCTGATGCTATCAATCCATAGATTATGAAATATATGAATCCAGCCGCGATATACAATACAGATAATGCGTTATACGCTAAAGAACTCGAATATGTTTCATTACTAACAATCAAAAAATACGCAAACGATAAAAGCGCCATATAAAAAGCAGCCTTTTCATATCTGCTGCCGCTTGCATCCATATTAATCCTTTAAGCTATATGCCTTTTATACTCGAACATTAAATTTTTGATCCGTATCTATTAGCTTATTAGGCAATCTCAAAATTAGATCAAAAGTCTATTAAAAAAAGAACAGATGCCGCAAAAAACGCGGCACCATGTAGTTATAAAATACTAGTAAGTTTTATAGTTGCCCGCAGGTTCCTATATAACCCGTGCCTCCACCAAGGTTTGTTATCATGTTTACAAGGTAAGGTGCAAGCAGTACGAGTATTATCCCGACTATTCCTCCCATGATCATACCGAGTGACCATCCCTGCAGGTTTCCTCTCAGGTTACCCGCGGCAGGAAGCATGTGCGCACCTGCGTAAAGGCTGCCTCCGGCAATGAACAGGAGCAATGCAAGTATGCCTATCACGGTTCTTATTTCGCCGACTATTGCACATAGACTCAAGGAAAGTGCTGAAACACTCCCTGTTCCGGTACCTGTCGTTGTCGCTGAAACAATTGTGGCAAAGATCGTTCCTACCACGAACACATAGTACAACATCTTCAGGTTTTTCAAAAACCTTGGGTTCTTTATCAAATTCATTTTATCTCCCATTCAGTATTAACATTGCATATTATGCCTTTTCCTCTTCTTATATCTATTCTCATTGGTTTAAATATCTTGCCTATGAACGAAACTTATTACGTAACGCACGTTCCTATGCCTTCGGATGCGCCTCCGCCTATGCCTATTATCATATTCAGTATATACGGTGCAATAAGCACGAGTATTATCCCGACTATTCCTCCCATGATCATACCGAGTGACCATCCCTGCAGGTTTCCTCTCAGGTTACCCGCGGCAGGAAGCATGTGCGCACCTGCGTACATCGTACCTCCCGCAATGAAAAGAAGCAATGCGAGCACTCCTATTACCGTTCTGAAAGAAGTCACTATGCTGCAAAGGCTTGCGGTAAGCGTGCTTACCTGCTGATTGACCGTTGAGCTGGTCGATGCCGATACGAGCGCTCCTGCCATTGCCACTGCCAAAACCATGAAATACAAAGTCTTCAATGTCTTAAAGAAGTTCATTGTCTCTACCTTAAACTTAACAAGCTTTAGTTTTTCACCTTAAATACTTTTGTGATGCGGGTAAAAGCAGCTTTAAATATCTAACTGCGTTCTCACGCTCTAATCGTAAAGAATCCGTACTGTTTACAGCTTCATCGATGCGATGAGCCCGTTTATGATTCCGTGAACGCCTATGCCTCCTGTCGATCTCACGCTTATCCTGTGGCTCAGCACCGGCACCGCAAGGAATTTAATGTCGTCGCTGCTTACCTCCTTTCTTCCTTCAATGAGCGCCTTTGCCTTTGCCGCACGCATGAATGCAAGGTCCGCACGCGGGCTCGCGCCCATGACGGTATGTATCTCCTTTCTCGTCGCGCTGACCATCTTCGCTATCAATTCGACTATGTTGTCGGGGATTACAATCTTCTTCGCATCCTCCTGCATTTGAAGTATGTCTGCGGTAGTGATTATCTTCTTTATTTCGACACGGTCCTCCCTTTCCTTTATCCTAATCATTTCTATTTCGTCTTCCATTTCGGGATAATCCACGTCTATCTTCACTATGAATCTGTCGGCGAGCACTTTCGGAAGAGGCTCCGTGCCTTCTATCCTCAACGGGTTCTGCGTTGCAAACGCGATGAACGGATTCGGCAACGGCATGTTGACTCCCCCTGCGGTGACCTGCCTTTCTTCAAGAGTCTCGAGAAGCGCGCTCATGGTTTTAGGCGGAGCCCTGTTCAATTCGTCTACAAGGAGTATGTTGGTAAAGACCGGGCCTTTTCTGAACTGGATATTGCTTTTCTCGTCAAGATAACTGTTGCCAACTATGTCGGAAGGGACGAGGTCCGGCGTTCCCTGTATCCTCTTGAAATCAGCACTGGTTGCATCTGCCATGGTCTTGCACATGGTTGTCTTCGCGACTCCGGGAACTCCTTCAAGGAGCGCGTGTCCGTTAGCAACCATCGTTATGAACATCAGTTCTATGGTGTCCTTCTTACCCGCGATATGCTTCTTCATTTCCGTGAGTATGCTTTCATAAGCTTCGTTAGCATTCAAGAGAACACCTCTTACCTATTGAATGGAAAAGCTTAAAATAAAGAGCATGGCATATAATATGCATTCGGTGAACTCATGATTGGAAAGGGCAAGTTAGAGACGAGAATAGCCACAATGCCGGAAGTGCTTGAAATACTCGAAGAGAGGAGAAAGGCCGGCGAGATAGGCTACGAACAAGAAGTAACGCAGGAATATTCAAAGAAGTTTTCACAGCTGAGCGTGTCTGAAGCCAAGAAGCTTGTAACGCAAGTGACCGCACTCGGCATAAGCGAGAAGACGGCATCGAAAATAGCAGAGCTCATGCCTACTGAACAGATACAGGTAAAGCATGTGCTGGTCCTCGAAAGGAAGGTCTTTGAAGACGAGACGGTAAACAAGATAGTCGAAATAGTCAAGTCTTACAAATAACGATTAAGCGGTGGGAAGATGCCATTTGATGAGCACGAGCAAAGAAGAGAGGACCTGGAGGAAAATGCGATAGTCTTAGACTATCTTCCGATAGGCCGTTCTTCTTCCGCAAGGGCCGAGCCGTTGATACAGCTCATAGGGGACAACAAATTCACGCTGCTCGAGGCCGTGCCTAAGGGAAGCACGTTTACCGTGGGTGAATCCGTATACATAGGCAAAGGTGACAGGGATAAGGTTTCTCTGATAAAAAGCAGGCTCACTTACGCGGACCTCACTGAAGGCGCGAAGAAAGAGCTTCCGAATGCGGTATACGAAATAGTGAAAAAACACGAGCAGAAGTTCGTAGACCTGTTCAACAATGCGGGTTCTCTCAATATACGCATGCATTCGTTGGAACTGCTTCCGAATATAGGCAAGAAACATTTGTCTGCAATATTGGAAGCGCGTGACGACAAACGCTTCGAATCCTTCCAGGACATAGCGAACAGGGTTCCACTGCTTCAGGATCCCGCAAAGCTGATAGTGGAGCGTGTGGTGATGGAGCTTAAGGGAGAGAGCAGATTCTACCTGCTTACAAGGCCGCCGTCATTGGGGCACATGCGCTGATTCCGTTCTTCTTTCCATTAGAAAGGCCGGTTTAATCCTATCTTTTCGTTTAGCTAAAGCTAACGTTCTACAAAAATAACCTGTTGGAAAATTCACTTCGACTGGAATTTCTTAAGGTGCTCGGGCGGAACTACGATGCTCCTCTTTGCGGATTTTGAAACCCTGACTTCAACGATATAGGCCTTGCCTCTCGTTTCAAGCACCGTGCCGACTCTGCCCCTGTATCTCGGGTGCGGTATGTTCCTGAAATTGCCCATAGGCGATATGACTACCTTGTCGCCTGCGCCGAACTTGTTTATCAGTCTGGTGACTCCTGCCCTGGAGACCTTGTTGTGTCTCGAAAGGTGTCTTGTTCTTCCGGAGAATAATCCATGAGAGCGTCCTACCATATCTTCACCGATGCATAAAATGTGCTATCCGCGTAACAATATAATATTGATACTTAGAATTGCAGATAGTAGTGGCATATACATATATAAATACCTTTCATTTATATTTAAATAGCGAAGCTGATGGTTGGTATAATGAAAAAAGAGTCAAAATCTTCAGGCAAGAAAGTAAGCCTGCACCCTGAATTCAAGATTGAGAACATAGTCGCGAGCGCGGACTTGGGCGTAGAGCTGGATCTTTACGGGATAGCAAAGGCATCATCCGATGTCGATTACGAACCCGAGCAGTTCCCTGGAGCAATATGCAAGATTCACGATCCGAAGACGGCATTGCTTCTCTTCAAGAACGGAAAGATAATCTGCACGGGTGCAAAGACCGAAGCCGACATAAAGAGGGCAATAGATCAGGTCATAAAGATAGTGAAAAACTACATAATAGCACCAAGGGAATAATCTTCTTAAACGGGCCGGCGGCAACGCATTCGTCGGCATTTCTTTTCCTTTTCTAAACGTATCGCACGGCATTGCCATGCGGTTCCGCGGAAGTTTTATAAGCATCATATCAAAATTACACAATGGGTTGTAGCGGAAAGCATACGGCCCGCTAGATATTGTGGTCATTCTGCGCGCCGCATGCCATGTACTATTCCGGCATGCCGCAGGAACGGGGCTTTTGGTGGTTGTTCATGGGGGTAAGATACAAAATTTCCGGCAAAGGCAGTTCCGTTTACGAAGGAAATGACCCAGTCAAAAGATTCGAAGCACGACTTGACAAATTCTTTTCAAATCCTGCGGGGGACAGAATCGCGGCAAATCTCGACAAAAACAAGACCCATGGTATTTCACGCGAATCCCGTATCATGACTGATGCATCAAGGCAATTTGTAAACGAACACTCCGCGGATATCCTTTCCAAATATCCGAATTCTTCAACTTCTGACGTATCATCGCAAGAGTTGGGCAAAACGATAAAAAAACTCAATCCCCTGGTTGCTGCAGAACTTCTCATATCCATGTCAGAAGAATCGTTTGTGCATCTTTCAAACGGCGAGTTTCTTTCCAAACTATCGGCAATGGATCACAACATCGCAAGCGCATTGCTATACGAAATAAGGCTTACGGAAAAATCATCGGCGGTTACGAAAATCGGCGGCAATCCATTCGCTCTTGCGGATCCTAAATTGCTGAATGAAACATCACTTCGCTTTTTCGAACGACTGGGAGCGGAAGCGGCAAGCGAACTCTTTTATGCGATACGCAAGACCGATAACGCCGGCGCACTCCTGAACGAGAGCGTCATGAACGAGAGCATTGTCAAACTGGCAAGGGAAAACGTACGGCTTGCAGGTGAACTATTTGTTGCAATAGGCACCACAAACATGCCGGAACGCCTTACTTCTGAAAAATTCATAAGTCACCTGCGTTCGATGGGTGCGGAAGTGGCCGTAGATTACGTATCCGCATTATGGCTAATGCCGCGCAATGCGTCCAGACTCGTATCAGACAGCATGGCGCGAAAGATAATAGACAGGAAAATAGACGTATGGACGGATGTCGTCAGAAATCCTTCAAGCGAGGTGAGAAGGTCGGAACCTCTGGTGCTGATTGCAAACACGGAATCGGAAGGTCATGACAGAGGGGCAAAACTTGCATTCCAGTATTTCATGCAAAACGGGTTCAATGTCATGTACGCTGGCAAGGCAACCACCCCACAGGCAATAACCAGCATGGCTGAAAAATACAAAGCAGGGGCAATAGGTATCAGTCTTCCCGGAGATCAGTATGGCAATGTGGCAAAAGAGCTCGTATCAAAAATGAAAGCGGTAGGCATGGGCAACGTGCCCATCTTCGGCGGAGGCATCGTCTCAAAAGGCACGATCGAGCACCTATCAAGGAACGGCATAAGGTTCCTCACAGACAAAGATTCGATAACACGGATCATATCCTCGGTAAAATTGGACGGTATTAATCCGAAAAAATTGTCGTACGGTAATTTCCTGGCACTTTCAAGTACGTATTTTTCACCGACAACGCAGGAATACGCATACGTTTCGGGAGATCACGCTGCAATAACACTGCCATACCTTTTCAACGGCGCCGTTTCCTATAGTGCTTCAGCATCACGCAACACTGATTTGCGATTTCAAGGCATGATGTTTGCATTGAAGTCTGGTCTTGCACGCATGAACAGCCAAAATGGTTTCCGTTTAACAATGACTTCTTCGATATCTGAAAATTTTGTCAAAAAATCCTTCAGCATGCATAACACCGCATTGCATAATGCTTTGCAATCTTCGCTTCGAATTGCAATGGCAGCAAATCAGCACACGCATTCGGCAAAAGTTTTACCCATTTCTTCCCAAAGCATTTCAAAAACAAACTTTTCACGAATCAATGCACGAATGCCGAATAAATCAATAGTGCTGCAAAGCAAAGCATCAGATAAAGCATTCGTATTGCATTTTCCAGTTAAATTCATCCTTTCAAATGCGCGAATCTCAGGGACGGCTTTTTCAAGTCAAATTCCTATTCCGATATCGGCAAAAACAACTCCTACAATCGTTACTAATCGTGACATTCCGGCAAACAAGGTTCAAGTTCATTCGACATTGCAAAAAACATTTTTTTCCCAACACAACCATACCCTATTGCAGACCTCTTCCCGTAATGTGTTAATATCGCAAATTTTCACCTCTCCAGTTCAAATGACAAGACCGCAATTCCAAGAAATGGTAATGCAAATGCTTCCGAACGTATCGGGCAATGCGTCATCTACGAACATCACCAGCGAATTTAAGATAAAACCGATGCAGGCTGCGCCGCATAAAATAAAATATTCAAACGCATTGAAACCGTCCTTTCAAACGTTGACGGAAAAAACGAGTACGCCTTTGGATCGGGATCATTCCCCATGCTTGGTTTTATATTCCGAAAAACATCCTCCCGCAGAAATCACACCACCTGGACAAATACGCCTTCAATATCAAATACTTGGGATAACGCTTACAGGAAAAACTACAGTGGCAATTCCGGCTGCATTGCGGTATGCCTATCAGGCTGCCGTGCAACAGTTTAGCAATACGGCACAGAACATCGAAATCACTCCGCAGGCTCAGGCGTTTTATTCCGCTTACGGGCTCGGCGTGCAGCCGGCTTCGCAGGCCGCAGCTTTGTCACTAGCTTCTCAGCAACCCACACTAGCCAGGCTACAACAATCCCCACAATCAGTAAATCTTCAAGCACCCCTGCTAGCAAATACAATACCAACGAGCGGCTCACTATCTCAGCCATATCAACTCCAATCAGCGTCAACACTGACCAATACGAACGCAGTCAATCAAACATCCAACGGGCAAGCTGCTTTTTTTCAACGGTTTTCATACGATTATCCTTACACGCAAACGGGTATAAACAAACCGAGATTTCGTTTTCTACAGACGAAAATAACAATCGAAATCCCTACACTGTCATTCTCTAAGACAAATTCTCCAGTGCCATCTACTCTTCATCATCATGTTCCAATAACCGTTAAAGAAAAAATGGGAAGAAACCGATATTCCGTGTCCGATACGGCCATTTCCACTGCAAAACTGCAAAAATTCTTTCGGCCAATCGGTTTGCCACATGCAATTGCAACAACCGTAACGAAACGTTTTGAGGATTTTCACATTGAAAACGAAGAACAGCCGCGGAAGCAACCGGCGGTTGCACTACGATCAAAACACATTTCCGATCCCCATACGGATGCCGTTGCCATAGATAATGCAAGCAACCTGAAAGATTCTCGGGCTTCGAATCCAACCGTTGTCGTAAGTAATGCGGCGGTAGATTCTCATCGCAGGGAAAGGCCGGCATATCGGCACGTTCTGCCGTTCCAATTCAATGAAAAAAGAAAAGGAGACGTAATCGCGTTAACAAGCGTTGCGTCAAACACGCACGCAATATTGTTTGTCATTGCATGTTTTGGAATTGCATCCCTGTTGTCTGTGCAATTTTTCTCGGCACATCACTTCTCTGCGGCTCTCTTGCTGACTTTCTTTATAAAAATAATGTAAATGAAGTACAGTACGAGGGCGAATCCCGCGACCATCGATATGATTAACGGAAGGCTCTTTACCTTTATCGCATAATACCCGAAAGCTATCAGGGCAGAATCCCACACTATCGTGCCGGCTATCGAATATGCGAAGAAACTCTTCTTGGGCATCT
>JAJYOL010000002.1 GCA_021796225.1 Microcaldota archaeon
ATGGAGGCACAGGGAATCGAACCCCGCCCTTCACCGTGTAAGGGTGACGTCCTACCAATAGACTATGCCTCCATTTATTCATTTGGAATGCCGCTTGCAGAAGCGTTCTATCTTGTCGACCGCATCACCGAGCACGTTTTTCGGAGGAAGGGCCACGAGACGAATGTGGTCCTTTGCACCGAATCCCGAGCCGCGTGTTATCTGTACGTATTCTTCGTGAAGCAGTTTTTTTACAAATTCCGTGTCATTGCGTATTCTCAACTCTGACATGTTGAGCTTTGGAAATATGTAGAACGCGCCGTTAGGCACTACCGTATGCATATACCTGCTTTCATTTATAAGTTTTGAGGTGTAATTCACCCGGTCCTCTATGTCGTCGACCATCGCGCGTATCGCTTTCTTATGTGCGGAAGTATTGCTCAGCCCCTCGGCTATGGCGTATTGCGCCGGTGCATTCGCAGAAAGGCGCACCCTGGCCAGATTTCTTATGGTTTCGTTAAGCTGAACGGATACCTTATCGTCTTCGGGAACCATCACGAACCCTATCCTGAATCCGGTAGCGTCGAGTATCTTTGACGCACCGCCTATGATCATGTGCGGAATCCCTTTCGCAACCTCGGAAACGCTGGTAAATTTAGCCCCGTTGAATACGATTTCGTCGTAAATTTCATCGCTTATCAGCACGATATCATTGTCGTTCGCTATGGATACTATTTCCTTGAGAACGTTTTTTCCGAGAACCGTTCCGGTGGGATTGTTCGGGTTAGTGATAAGCATGTATTTTATCCTGTTATGCTTAGCTTCCGCGGATACCCTCTTTCTGAGTCTGTCGAGGTCTATGTCCCAACCGGTTTCCTCCCTGTACGATTCAATTATAGGCCTTCCACCGTAAAGCTGGAGATCCGGAGCGTACTGCGTATAGAAGGGCTTGAACAGCACGGCCGCATCGCCCCGGTCTATCAGCATCGTGTTGAGAAATATCAGCGCTTCGCTTACCCCCTGCGTTATCGTGACTTTATCACGGTCAAGATTCGTCTTGTAGAGCTTCTCGTATCTGTTCGCCACCGCGTCCCTGAGTTCCGGCACTCCGAGAGGATTCGCATATCCCGTTTTATGCTCCCTCAGTGCCCTGATAAACGCATCTATTATGTATTTAGGAGTGTGGAAGTATACAGGCGGATCGCCGCGGTTTATGCGTATGACGCTCTTTCCTTTCTTCATGAGGCGTATAGCATCCTCGTCGTCTTCCTGAATCGGATTTACCGCATATTTTGCGGCTTTTGATAATATTCCTTTCATATTTACCCCGTGATAAACCATAGAAGTACAGCAATTTAATAGCCTTGCGCATATGCGGTACAGTAAACGTAATGGATGCGGTACTTGATGGTCCGGAAAGACTTTTAATATTTCATAGGTATGGATATTGCGATATTATGCGGAGAAAGGATATGCTTTTCGGCAACATTCTGATCTTTTCGATGATTTTTGCCTTTTCCTTGCTGCAGCAGGTGGGCGCCAGCACTCAGACGATATGCAATCCTGTCATGAATTCCTCTGGAGGGAGCTTGATTCTTGCAAACGCATCGTGCCAATACAGTACGGTGACGTTTAATCAGGGGGTTAGCAACGCATCCATTTCATGCAGCGGACAGACGCTCGGAAGCAATACGCATATTGTGCTGCATAACGGCAGTGTGGCCGACAGGATATACAACTGCACGATAAACGGAAGCACAGTAGACATGTTGGGAAGATCAAGCCTTTACATAATAGGCAGCAATTCGCCCGTGTTCACGCCGGATTTTGAAAACAACTATTCAAACATAACAATTGCGAATTACCTTACCGTAAGGTCATTTCAGCCGTTATGGTCCAATTCCATAATCGTCTTTGGCAACAGGGTTGCCGCATTTTCCTGGATTTTTCCAACGATGAACAGAACATTCAGCAGCAACAACACCGAAATGCAGATGGGGGAATTTTTCAACAATTTTACAGATGCATTCACAGCACTTAAGGAAAGAATACCTTTCGGGGCTTATGGGATTAATGCCAGTGAATTCTATGAAAACGAATCGTACAGCAATTACGGCAAGATAGTCGGATTGAAGACGTTTGCGCTTCCACAGTATACGATATCGAAATCCGGAACGGTAAATTACAATCCCTATGAGGTGGATTATTCTTTCATAGGATTCGACCAGCTTGTCACGTTTACAATAAACGTTACAAAAAACATGAACCTTACGCCGTTTTACATAGAACCGATATTTCCGCAATTCAATTTCAACATACTTCCTGACAACAACACCAGAACCATGACGATAAAATACATGGTTGCGGTTCCTCCGGAAGATTCAAACTGGAACTTCACAGCATATTTGTACAGATACGACCCTACCGAGTTCGTAATGAATCCCACCGAAGGAATAGGCAGCCATTCGGTGCTCTACAAGGCATTTGAATTTCCAAACGCCACTCCCGCCGAGATGTACAACGGCACTTACATATATTACGTAAATTATACCGAACCGATGACACTCGGGATGAACTCCTCAATAATGATGATCCCGGGAAACATACCGGGAATAGGAACGTTCATTGAAGACTCTACGACACCTTCATTCAGCTGGGGACTCGGATACTGTGCAATCGCCAATAGTCTTACCGTTCCCATGAGTTATATAAAAATTTCAAATTCCGGAGAATACGGCATGGTGCCTTACCTGAAGCCTCTTGCCGAACCTGCATTGCCGCAGCTTGTGGATGCCGCATGCGGCGTAGGAGCGATTGTCAACGGAAGCGATATAACGATAAACTGCAATGGCGGCACGATAAACGATACAGGAGCAGGGATAATCATAGAAAATTCAAGCGTAGTGACGCTTAACGATTGCAACATAATAGGAAATGGGATCAAAATCATAAACTCGACTGGTATAGAGATTAACAACCTGACGTTGACCCCGAGCATTGCAAACAATTTCGGAATAGACATACATGATGCACAGGGAGTTACATTCAACGGGCTCAGGATAAACAACGGCTACGTTTCGCCGTTTTCCGTGTTCTCATCTGCAGGAACACCGTTCTCGGAAGCGATAAGCGTCAACAACCTGTTCATATGCGGATCTGAGAATCTTTCCGCAATAAAGCACGTTGCTTTTGTATACAGCTATACGCCGACGTGCGGGGACACCGTACTGTATAAACTATCTGAAGAAATATCCCCGATGGAGAAGCTTGCCGCTCTTAGCATATTCCTGATACTGTTCTACGCGTTTTACATATGGTCGAGAAGAAGAAAGGCGCAGGAAAAGAAACTGAAGAGAAAGGGCAAAGGAGGGTATAGATGATACATGGATGGTTCGCTTCCTTTTTCTACAATAACTGGAGGAGCGTATATGTCGCATACGATGCGGCAATGCTTGCCGCGATGATAATAACCGCATTGCTGTGCGTGAATGCCATAAAGGGAAATCTTGAAGGAGTAGGGAAGCGCAGGCTCATTATCCTTGGGATCATAATACTGGGCTTCCTTGCGGTCGAATTGTTCTTCGTGCATCCGACACAGCAGCTTTACAATGACGATTACATACACATGAGCATAGCGAAAAGCATAGTATTCGACAACAGCGTAGGAATATGCAGTTTCTCATCGCCTCTGCACTGCGTCCCCGGAACTTCCGGACTGTTCCAGCAACCGACGGGATGGGCCATGATGCTCAGCCCGATATTTGCCCTATTCGGGGCAAGTTTCGCGAGCGCATTTGCAGAAGAGCTTGCATTGTCCCTGATTTCCATATTCCTGGCATTCTACGTATCGTATATGCTTACCGGTGACAGAAATATTTCGCTCATTGCAACGCTGTTTCTCGCTGCAACCCCGTTGTTTCTTACGTTTTCGAGATCCGCAATACTTGATACGCCGGAGCTCACGATAATGCTTCTTGGGATGGGCCTTTTGCTTACATACTTGAAAGATAGGAAGCCCCTTTACGGCATTGCCGCGGTATTTGCCGTCGCTTATGCAACAATAATGAAGGTTGACGCAATAGTGGTACTTCCGATAATAGCCTTGGCAGTGCTGCTTAACCTTTACGGCCCGTTATATTGGAAAAAAGGATGGAAAAGGAGGGCTGTTATGGATGTTGCGATGATCATATTGCTAATTGCAGTAATGATTCCGCAGTTCGCATTTCTCTATAATTCATGGAGCCTGAATACTTTCGGATCAACAACCATGCAGGGACGGTTCTCCCTTGCAAACTTGAATCAGAATTTTCTTCAAAACGTTGAATTCTGGTTCGGAGCTTACGGAAGCATACTGTTCGGACACGGTTATTTTACATATAATATAGAATACCCGACAGTCTACGCGATATTTGCCATCGTAGGAATGGTAACGCTTGCAATTTACGGAAATAGGAGGGTTGCGTTATTTCTCGGTTTGTGGTTTGCGATAGTGTTTCTTTTTTACACCGCTTATTATGCGGGGGGAGTGCTTTACGGCGCGGGAGACGATGTAAGATATTTCATGAGCGCATTCCCCGTTATGGCGCTGCTTGCCGCTTATGGAATAATGGGAACATATAAGGCGGTCGAACCGAAATTGCGTATCGTATTAAAGGCAAAAAGTGCGGATAAGAAAAGAAAAATAAAAATGGCAACGTTTGCTGCGTTGATGATAATCATAATGCTGGGACCGCTGTACGGATTCGTGCACTATGTTGCAAAATCGCCGCAGGACATTTATCCTTTCTCGGCAGAACGCGCCGACCAGCAATTTATAATGGCGAATTACCACAAAATACCCAGCGGTTGCTACGTTATGACGTATCAGCCGCCGCTCTGGTACATGCTCAATATGAGCAACATATATGCGGACTGGTTCTTCATCGGACAGTATAAGGGGCCGTTGATCAACATGTCTAAAGGGTGCCTTTATTTTGATTACAGCATAGACTGCCAGACTAATGACATAGGATACGACAACACCTCGAGGGGGTGCAGCAACATAATGAGCAATTTCACCATGGAAAAAATAGCGAGTCAGCCGTATGACAAATTCGGATGGAATACCACATTCGCGCTTTACAAGATAGTAAGCTATAAGAATGGGACGTCGTTATATAAGCCATAGAAATGAATGGTTTTAATGGGGGAAAACAGGAGCGGAAAGGATGTGAAATTCATCTGGAGATATGCAGTTGTAGCGTGCGCGATGCTCGCCATAGGCTTGTTTTCCTTCTCAGCCGTCTATGCAATTCGTGGCAATTCAACAACAGCGGCACCGAATCAAACCAATAATATTACAATTTACCGCGTGCAGCCTGCCAACGCAAATGTTGTTACCGGTGCACAAAACGTGGTGCGCTACGACTTCAATGTCGAACATCTTTACCATAGCAATGCGAGCGTCGATCCTGTAACGCAATACCTCAATGCGGCAATATACGGTCCGGCGACGATATACGGAAACGTGCTCCTCGTCTCTACGATGGGCAACCTCACAAACCTTGAAAATAGCAGATACGACTTGACCAACGGCTCTGTCGCGGCAGTGGATTTGAATACGGGAAAGCTCCTCTGGAGGGATTATTTTCCAAACCAGATAATGTCGGAACCTATTGCGGTTGACAACCTTGCAGTTGTAGGAATAAGCAATAACGGGGAAGTGCCTGCACGATACTACAACACGAATTACGACGGAATTGCTGCAATAAACATAACCACAGGGCAGATAGTCTGGATAACCAGGAATAACGACGGAGGGAGTACGGGGCCAGATATGCCTACGCCAGCATATTTCAACGGCAATATCATAGAGCCGGGAATAGGCTCTGTTGATTTCTTAAATCTCACAACAGGGAGGATTGTAAACATCGTTTCTACAGGACTTCCGGACACGTTGTCGTCTCCTCTTCTTGCAAATGGCACCATTTATTTCGGGGCGGGATATGCCACCGTATACGGATTCAAAAACCTTTATCAGAATCTTTCAGACGTGCCTGTAAATGTGATAACCAACTTCACTTTCTTTGCGATGAACGCCACTACGGGGAATTTTCTGTGGTCGGATCATTTCCCTAATGCGGGTGGCGGATTGAATGACGTTTCGCCGGCATTGTGGAACGGCACGGTGGTAACAGGATTCCTATATCGAAGCGATTATGCCGATCCATGGGTTGTCGGAATCAATATGACAACGGGAAACGTGCTTTGGGAAACCAATGAAACCGCATATATAGACTCGATGGCAAACAAATCGGAACAGCTTCCCAGTACGATAAATTTCGGATACAACCAAAACAGCATATCGCCAGTAACGATATTCAGGGGAACGGCGTATTTGGATTCCAATTTTCTGGGATATCTTGTTGCGGTAAACATCAGCACCGGTAAAATAATATGGGCCGTCAATACCTCTCAGGACGAGAGCAATCCAAACGTTTTTTATGGAAATTATCTGCTTCAGATAAATGACAACGGGATATTGTACGTGTTGAACGCCACTACGGGCAGCCTAATCAACCACGTTGACCTTGCAATGCCTCATCTTTCAGGAGAGCCGATAATCACGAGCAAATATGCAATACTTACAGGAATGGACGGGCGCATAATATACGTGCCTTTAAGCACGCTGATTAACGGGTGACGAGAATGGACTGGAAAACCACGAATAAACAGTTGAAAGCGATTGCACTGAACAGGGAATACCAGCTGCTTGCATTGATAGTATTATTCGGTGTTGCCCTCTCCCTTTCGCTCATGAAAGGGGTCAGTTTCTACGGCGATGACATTTCGTATACGGCCTTTGTACCGAGCGTGCTGAACGGCACGTTCAGCGAAAACATAAACATATTTTCCTTAAGGCTTGGCGTGCTTTACCCCCTTGCGGCATCGATAGCGATTTTTGGATATAATGACCTTGGCGCTGGAGCGTGGGCACTTTTCGCATATGCAATAACCATGGTAATAATTTACCTTATAGGAAAGGAGCTGCATGGTGGAAAGGCGGGCCTCCTGTCTGCCGCATTGTTTGCGGTGTATCCGCTTGCACTTAAATTCAACACGTCTCCGGATCCCATGCTTCCGCTCGTAATGTTTCTCAGCCTTTCAATGCTGTTGTTCGTATACGGCAGAAAGAGCAGAAAGATAGGTTTCTTCATACTTTCAGGTATATCCGCATTCGTAGGCACGCTTATAAATCCCCTCGCGTACCTGTATTTTGTATTCTACGCGTTTTACATAGTTGCCGAAGGAATGTTCACCACGATTAAAACCCGCAAGGTGACGTTCGATTACGCTGCCGTTGCAGTCTTCATAGGATTGCTTACAGGGATTGCGATTATGGGATACATAAACATACCGCTGGCGCACGGCAAGCCATTCTTTGAAATAAACATGACTAACAATTATTACAGCGCCGCTGGAGGCCCTGATCAGATATTCTACACGAATCCGAGCCTGACATTCTACATTGACGGATACTTTCCGTATGGTTTTGTGCAAAATCTCATAGTTCCGCTTATTCATTTGAATGTGGGCAGCTTCGTACGCAACGCAAGACAGCTTTTCGAAAGCATGTTCAGCCTTTACGACATAAACCTTAACAGTGTCGGCCTGTTCAGCTATGCGGTCGTTTTGGCCGGCATATGGCTGCTTGCAATAAACGATAAAAAGTCCCGATTCATGCTTCTTTGGGGGGCATTCCTTGTAGGCTATATGGAATTCGGAAGTATGAGCGTTACCCATTATTTCCCAATATACAAGCTGATGAGATTCACGGCAATTGCCGCTGCGCCTTTAATGTTGATTTTAGGAGCCGCGCTTTCCGAGTTTATTTCGCATGCAAAACGCAAGAGGGGTTATGAAAAGAATTTTAGGATAATCATCGTTATTGCAATAATCGTTTTCCTCTTTGCCACATCTTATCAAATAGACAACTACTACTACCTTTTCAATCACAATTCGATGCAATACGTCAAGACGGTCGCTTCGGAACTGAAGAGCATCTCGCCTGCCGGCAGCGTTGACCTTTACGCGCCTGCACTCGTTCCGTATTATATACAGTATTACATGGGATATCCCGCTACGATGCAGGCATACGAGTATGATAATGGCGCTTATGGCGGCCTGTTCATGCCTTCCTGCTCCGACATACCTTCAAATTCCTATCTTTTGATACCGTCGGCAAGCGCCATAGAAACGATAAACAGCTACAATCTGTGGTCAATAAACGAAACGTGGGCATACGACCCTTCGGAATGCAACCTGACACTGGTAGCGGATAATTACGCAAACGTTTCCCTGCAGAACCTGCAGATATTGGATCCCACTTACGGGGGAAACCTTTACTACAATAAGTAACGAATTAGCTTCCCAGAACGGACATCATGTGGCCTACCGCAAGATCGGTGTAATCCAAGCTGAATGCGTTGTATGTTCCCATGCTATTGATTTCTATTATGAAATTTTTGTACTGCACGACACGGGTTGCAACCATGGCGTCGCCATAGACTGGGCCTTCGGTGAATACGAATGACGGCTGTCTCTGGAATGTTTGTTGGAGGAATGCCGTTTCTACCGTAACATTGCCGCTTGTAAAACTTGACGGCGCGTTGATATACGGAGTCATTAATGCAGTGTATGCATTTGCCGCGTTGGTGGAATTCGAGTATATGTACACGCTAAGACCGGAAGATATCGGTTCGGTAAAGTCGGTATCGTATGCAGGTATATCCATCGGTATGTTTGGTGAAATTATTTCTTTTGGAGCGACAATCGGAAGACTGTAATTAAGAGCATAATTTGTACTTACAAGCCAGTAAGGCACGGCAGCGGCATCCATATACGCATTTACCGTATTATTTTCTACGAGAACATAGGAAGAAACGTTAGTTACCCCGAACAAGACGTCGGTTTTGTTGATGATCAACGAATTGGCGACTTCAGGTATGGAAACCGAAAGATTCGCCTGGGACGTGATCGTGGTAGTTGACGTCGCAACCGGAAACGGATTATGCATGAATGGCAATGCCATATAAACTGCAGTTATTGCTATTGCCGCGAAGATTATGCTTCCTATGTACATTAGCAAATGCGAACGCGTAGGAGGCTTCTGAATAGAATCTGATGGTGCTGAATAGGTACTGGCACTGCCCTGATTTATCTTGTTATTTTGCGAAGCAACATTATCAAGTCCGGATATTTCATCGGTCAATCAAATCCCCTAGTGCACTATATACCTAAGCATGTGCATTTATACCTTTTTCTATGCCTTCGGCGTCCTATGAAGCCAGCTTCCTTGCCAAACTTTCTGCCAGCTTAAAGCTTATATCGGAACCGTTGGAAAGAGGCGTTGATGATGTCGTTATTATCTCGCTTACGATGTTGGTTTCGGGATATACAAAAACCGTGACGTATTGGAAGACCGGTGGTGAAATCACGGTTTTTCCATATAGCGGCAATCCGCTCGAATTCGTATTTTGATATATGTTGTAAAACGTAATATTGACCCCGTTTATAATACGATTTACCGCGGAATTTTCCAGAGGATTTGATGAGTTTGATATGTATCCGTCAGTTTTGCTCGAAGGCGTCGCACCGAAGAGTATGGAGATAAGTTCGGTTTTTGCAGTGCTGCTGTCGCTGGCGTTCAGCAACGTTATCGAGATTGAGGGGGGTACGCTGCTCGGGGCCGTGCCATAGAGGGAAAATATCTGTTCTTCCCCGTAAACACGGGAGCTGGAGCTGTTGTCCAGGTTAAACGCCGGTATTGCGCTGCTGGTCACGTTGTATGTCCAATTGCCGACTACTTCCGACAAAATCTTCGTACTTATTATACCGGTTGAGTTGAATGTGCTTGGAGTAGGCATGGAAGGCCTGGTGCTATCCGTATACACGGCCGCAATTATAATCAGAACAAATATTACGGCAATGATATTGCGCAATCCTTGCTTTTTGGATTTCCCGTGAGCGCGTTTTCGCTCAGTTTTCTTGGTTTTGCGATGGTTAGGCATTTTAATGACCAATATTCTTAGTTACTAGGACGTCTCATTTAATATATATTTCAATATGTCGATTGACGCGTTTCTGTCAAGAGTTGAGGTAAAGCCGACGGAAGTGACAATCAGAAGCACGTTTTTGTCTGAAGTAATCGCAGTATATTGGAATATGGGCATCTTGAAATTTGCATAATATGTCCCATAGTTGTGTATGAGGGAATTTGGCGCGGCAACGGAATATATGTTGTATGCGAAGACGTTGCCGTCTGATGTTGCGAGGTCATAACTGTTTTCTTTAAGGTCGTTATTATAGGGGTTGCGCGATAGGTTAAGATATTCCGATGCTTCTGTATTATTTTGGAATACTGTTGCGGATATTACTATTGCTGCAGGAAGGGAATAATTACTGTCATTTCTTATGTTAACAAAAGAAAGCACCGATTCGTGAAAATCATTTCCGTAATAGTCTATAGAGAGATGCGGGTTGTAAGAAGATATCGAAAAGACGTTGGTTCCGAGCAACGCATTAACACGATTTGTGCTTATGTAATAAGGATTCGGTTTGAAATTATACGTTATGAATACTATCGCGGCACTAATTGCTACGAAGAATAATATCTGCCATGATGCTGATTTTTTGGCCATATACCCACATTTTACAGTATCGCATGTGCAACAAGATGCAGAACACTAACCCGTGTGAAACGCCCTTCAACGGATTACGTCACGATGTAACCGTTGACAATGTAATTGTCAATTGGAGCTGTGTTTACGTCGTATAACAGGAATATCCCATGCACTATTGTTATGCTGTTTATCGTAATCTGCTGGCCCGTCGCAGGATTTAGCAGAGTGTCTCCTACCTGCAGATTGCTTGCGAGCACCGTGTTATCCCCATTTACACCTGAAACAGGTTCTCCAGCGTCTACCACGAGATTTCCATTTATTATATACTCGTTGTCCGAAATCACGGGAAGCACTGCAACGACTGTGCTTGGAACGAATTTGTTTGCCGAGAAGTTGTAGCTCATCACGCTGTCTCCTATTTGCAGATTGCTAACCTGCATCTGCGTGCCGTTTGCAAGAAGGATCATGGAGGTTCCGGTAACTGAACTGGTTACCGTTGTCTTGGTATCTATGAGATAGCCCGCGGCAACGAAATTGTTGTTCGGAGCCAGATAGAAATCATACACGATTCCGCCGGTGTTCTTCACGGATATATTGTATATGGTTACGTTGCTGTTTGTCACAGGATCATAAAGCACGTCGCCGACCTTCGCATTGAATGCCCTGTTCCACGCACCGTTGAGGAATATTATTTCGTCTGCATCTACTGAAAGGTTTCCGTTTATCACATAGGTGTTGTTCACCATGGTAGTTGTTACGTATGTAACTGCTGAAGGAGCCATCTTGTTGAGTATGAAATTATAGGATTCCAGGATATAGCCGGGCTTCACGTTCTTTGCCGGTATGTAGGTGCCGTTTGCCAATAACACCATCGTGCTTCCATATACAGATCCTCCGCCACTGCTTGAAGCTGCATTCGTTGTATGAGTTGCTGCGTTAGTAGAATGAGTAGCTGCATTCGTTGTATGGGTAGCTGCATTCGTTGTATGGGTAGCTGCATTCGTTGCCGCGTTGGTTGCGGCATTGGTTGCTGCGTTCGTTGCGGCATTGGTTGCTGCGTTCGTTGCCTTGTTCGTTATACGGGTAACCGCATTGGTTGCCGCGTTTGTGATTGTAGTGGCTGCATTCGTTGCGGCGTTGGTTGCCGCGTTCGTGATTGTAGTGGCTGCATTCGTTGCGGCGTTTGTAACCGTCGTAGCGGCATTCGTTGCAGCGTTGGTTGCCGCGTTCGTGATTGTAGTGGCTGCATTCGTTGCGGCGTTTGTAGCCGCGTTTGTCACAATTGTGGCAATTGACGTGGTGGAAGACACACCAGAGCCAGAACCTTCACTCTGTTGTGATGAAGATGAATCGGTAACGGTAGCGCAGTAGTATGCACTTCCGCTTGAAATTGAGAAGGATGTTGAAGTAGTAGTAATGCCAGAGTTTGTTGCGACGACATTAGTGTCAAGTGCGCAGTTGGGAGACGATCCTGAATAGAGCGTAACGGTATAAGGCGCAGTGCCGCCGCACCATGATACGGTAACCGTAGTCAGCCCGGAGAATGAAATCGTAGGTTGGCACAGCACAGCGTATTGCTGCGTTGTATACGTACCGGTTCCCGAACCGCCGGAACCTGTCGTCGTGTATACCTGCGTGGTGTAATACTTCTGCGGCTGGTATGTTAGCGTTATTGAGGAGGTGTGATCTGCGAATGTCGCATTTACGGTGACTACACCGGCCTTCGTGCTTGAAAGGTAGCTAACCGCTTTCCCGTTTGAATTGGTTGTGGATGAAGAAGGAACTAGCGTGAAATTAGAGCCCGCATTTTGAGTGAAGTTTACAGTTGCGCCTGGAAGGGGATAACCGAGAAGCGTAACGGTTGCGGTTATCATCGTCTGGCCGGAATTTATTGAAGGGGTAAGGTTGTCAGCATATAGTGAGATTGAAACGGGTTCTGATGCGAGGATAGGCTGCGAATGCGCTGCCACGGTTCCTTCAAACGTCTGTATCGGATTAGTGCTGCACGATTCGGAACCGGAAGTGCAGGTTTGGCCTGCCAGATACATCGAACCTGAAACCACTGAACCGGCGGAATATCCCGACGGGATTGTTACGTTGCATATGATTGATCCTCCGGGCAGTACATATGAAGGATAACAGCTTCCGGTAACGTTTCCGATGTTTGGAATGTTAAGCGTAAGTTGCGGGTTGTTCAGCGAGTATTTTTGCGAATTGGAAAGAACCATCACAACTTTTGATGCCGTGGCGGTTGAACCGAGTATGACATCGTTGCATGAAGCTCCGATGCTCATCGTACACTTCTGCGGTGCGACGAAAGACGGAGCCAGAACGAACGCATAGAGAAGGGATATTGCTATTGCTATAATGAGAATTGCCCAGCCGTAAGTGGTAAGATATTCTATTGCTGCTTGCGCCGGTTTTCTGGAAGAATGCCTGGCTTTGTGAACATGCTTTCTTCCCGCGATATCCCTAACTTTTGCAGATGGCATGAAAATTTATTCAACTCTTAGATTTATATAGATACCGCAAACGCAGATTTAAACGATTTTCACACGCTTTCCAATGCGTGCAGCGTTCCGTCACTGCGGTCTACGAATGACAACGCCATAAGCATGCTCGGGGATATGTTTGCACCGACTACGCGCCAGTGATCCAATCCTTTCGAAAGGCGGTATATCGGACGGATGGCATTGTCTTCCAAACGAAGCAGCTGTCGCAAACTGTCATCGCGCCGGTCTATTTCCGGAGCGTTGATGCATGGAAGAGCCGTATTTTCATCCATAAGGTATAATCCGGAGCGCTGTGGAAAGTTTCTGAATATGACGGCGTTATTGTCGGGTATTATGTAAACCTTGTCCTTGTATATTTCTATTTCCGGATGGTCTATAAGTATTGCAACGGCTTGCAGATTGGTTGCTTCTGCGAGCTCCTTGCCTACTACGAGATTCCAATAGCGGAAATCCGTATCGGTACAATTGTCAGTAAAGTCGACTCCGAGCTTTAGCGTTTCACCCTTTCGCGGCGTTATGAGAAGCGTATCCGACATGTAATATTCAGGATATCGCGGCATTTTCCATTTCCCGAATTCGGATAATGCCGTATCGAATTCCTTATTCGTCGGAAGCTGCAGGCGTGCCGCAGCAAGGAGCTTTCTTGCAATCAGATATTCGCCGCGGGCTACCTTGAAATCCCTGTGTATTGGCATTATATCACGTTTGTTTTTCAAATGTAAACTCTGCGCCGCCACTTCCGTTTATGATGCATACTGCCTTTATCGCTCCCGGAAGGTAGTCCGCGCCTATTGTCTTTTCGAAGCGGGACTCGCCGGCTATTCTGTATACTGGACGTATTCCCCTGTGTTTTGACCTGCGCAGCTGCCGTGTTTCGTCTGTTTCCATTAAGGAAGATCCGCTTGCTGAAGGCATTCCGGTAATAATGTCGGGAATTCCCCAAAGTTCGGACTGTCTTGGCATGTTAGTAATGATATAAACCTCTTTGGGAATGACAATCACAAGATTCTCGGCTTGCTCGACTTCGAGATGCGTATTTTTAACGAGCAGTGCGACTTCGTAATTGAATGCCGGTTCGGGAATATAGGAATACGGAAGCATCCAATGCCTCTTTCCGGAATCTTCCTGCATGTCGACAAAATCCTCCCTGAGAAAAGATGTGCCTGGTTTTGGAGTTATGATCATTTCGTCAGTCCAAAAATGCACGCTTTCCCTTAATGACGATTTCATGCTTTTCAGCATTTCGTCGGCTTCCCGATTGTCGGGCATGTGTATTTTGGGATTGCCCTTTCGCAGCGCGTCGACTAGCAGTTTTGCTTCAATATACCCTACCTTAGTAATCCTGTTTGTGACAAGGCTTGCCATGGCGCATACCTGTAGAAAGAAAGGCCGTATAACTATACATATGCCATTTCGCTGTTAATAAATATTCACTAAGCGGGCTTTTGCTGCTATTTAAGCTTGCGATAGCTCTCTACGGAAGCATTTTGCGTGAGCCTCACGAAGCGGGCATTTTCCCTTAATTCTTCTATCGTATGCGCACCGCAGTAACTCATTCCAGAACGCAGTCCACCCGCAAGCTGCGTTACCACTTCGGAAATTCTGCCGCGATACGGCATTGTGGACTCTACGCCTTCGGGAACTATCCCCATGGCATCTGACAGATTTATCTTTGACTTGTCGAGCTTCTTTCGCGATATGTTTGCGCCAAAGGATGCCATGCCCCGGTATGTTTTGTACTTCACTCCGTCGCGCACTGTAAAATATCCAGGGCTTTCGTCCGTGCCTGCGAACATGCTTCCGATCATGACCGCTGCGGAGCCCGCCGCCATTGCCTTAGTTATGTCGCCGGAAGTGCGTATGCCTCCGTCAGCTATTATGCTGGTTCCGAATGTTGCAGCTGCTTCTGCGCATTCCGCAACCGCGGTGAATTGGGGCACACCTGCACCTGCCACCGTGCGTGTCAGGCATGCGAGCCCCGGACCTATCCCTACTTTCAAAACGTCGGCGCCAGCGGCGAAAAGATCATCGACGCCTGCACGTGTCGCAACATTGCCGGCTACAAGCGGCATCGAAGGAAGTTCTTTCTTTACGGCTTTTATTGCGGATATGACGCTGCTGGTATGTCCGTGCGCCACGTCCAGAACGAGTACGTCGGCACCCGATTCGGAAAGAGCAACGGCCCTGTCGGTAAAATCGCCTTTGGTCCCTATCGCGGCGCCTACCAGGAGCCTCCCGAGATTATCCTTTGCAGATTTTACGGAACCGCGTAGCCTGTTGTGCACGTCCTTAGATGTTATGAGGCCGTGGATCTTATTTTTACTGTCTACAAGCGGAAGCTTCTCGAGCCTGTGCTTGTCCAATAAGTGCAACGCTTCGTCAAGGGATATCTTTGGGGAGCCGACTATGAGTTTGGAGCGCGGAGTCATTGCCGATGAAACTGGTTTGCTGCCGTCAGTTACAAATCTTATGTCCCTGCCAGAAAGTATGCCAAGCAGTTTGTTGCCTTTGTCTGCGACAAGAAGCCCGCTTACGCCCATTTCGCGCATTATTTCCCTTGCAGTGCTTATCGAATCAGATTTCTTTACGGAATATGGGTTCTCTATGACGAATGCTTCGGCCCTTTTGACCTTCCTGACCTCCGCCGCCTCGTCCTCTATGCGCATGAATCTGTGAATTATACCCATACCTCCTTCGCGTGCCATGGCTATTGCCATTGGCGATTCTGTTACGGTGTCCATATTGGCGGAAATCAAAGGAACATTAAGTGCTATCCCTTTCGTCAACACTGACTTCGTAGAAACTGCCGCACGCGATTCAACCGACGATTTTCTTGGAACAAGAAGTACGTCGTCATAACTCAGGCCGAGAGTGATTTCCTCCGCATTCATGCTTATCCCCAGTTAACCAATTATCAGCGAAGTTTAAAGAATGTACCGCAGCGGTCACTGCACCCTGTTGAAAAGATGCTCTCCCTTGGTTATTTTGCCGTTGAAATCGGTAAACCTGCAATCTTTCAGCGTTCCGGCATGGACTCCGAGCTGTGAATTTATCTTTACAGCTGTTTCCGGCATGAATGGCGATATGAGTATCGATATTATGCGTGCGGCTTCGATAAGGTTGTAAAGAACATTGCCAAGCTCCTTGCCAGACAGGTCCCATGGGGATTTATCGTTGACATATTTGTTTGCGGATTTCAAAAAGAGCCATATTTCTTCAAGTGCAACTGACAGTTCCTGATTATCAATAAGTGCATTTATCCGTTCCGCATTCAAATGAACATTTAATTCAGGAGTTCCTTCTATCTTTCCGTCGAACCTTGATGCGAGCGTGACGACCCTTGATATGAAATTGCCTAAATCCGAGGCGAGCTCCCCGTTTATCCTTGCTATTAGCGCCTTTTCAGAAAAGTCGCCGTCTTCTCCAAGCGGCTTTTCCCTCATCAGGAAATAACGGAAGGCATCGGCGCCGTATTTATCTGCCATTTCTACCGGATCTACGACGTTACCAACGGACTTCGACATTTTCTTTCCGTCTACGGTCCACCATCCGTGCGCAAACACCTTCTTCGGCGGTTCGATTCCTGCAGAAAAGAGCATTGCCGGCCATATTACGGTATGAAACCAGTTTATTTCCTTTCCGACAAGATGAACGCTTGCCGGCCAATACGCCCTTGCATCGTTGTTCGAATCGGATTTCCCCGAAGGCCACCCTATCCCTGAAAGGTAGCTTATGAGTGCATCTACCCACACGTATATCGTATGCTCCTTGTTTGACGGAAATGGTATTGCCCACTTTACTGCGGTGCGCGTTATTGAAAGATCCTTCAAACCGTCTTTCACCCTGTTCTTTATTTCGTCGGCGCGGAATGAAGGCGAAAGAAACTCAGGATTTTTGTCATAATACTGCAGCAGTTTTTCCTGATACTTGCTTAATTTGAAAAAATAACTTTCTTCGCGTATCTTCTTCACCTCCCTGCCGCATGAAGGACATTTCCCGTTCACAAGCTGCAGTTCCGTGAAAAAAGTTTCGTCAGGAGTGCAATACCATCCTTCGTAATCGCCTTTGTAAATATCGCCGTTCTTTTCCATGCGTGAGACAAATTCGGCGACAGCGGCTTCATGCGTCGCGCTTGAAGTGCGCTGAAACGCATCGTATGATATATTGATTTTCTTCCACACGTCCTTGTATACCACCGCGAGCTCGTCCACGAATTCCTGCGGTGTTTTCCCCTTTGCATCCGCCGCCTTCTGATTCTTCTCCCCGTGCTCATCGGTTCCAGTGAGAAAGAATACGTCGTCTCCGGAAAGCCTGTGCCACCTTGCAAGTATGTCCGCAGCTACAGTAGTGAACGCATGCCCTATGTGAGGCTTGTCGTTTACGTAGTATATCGGGGTTGTCACGTAAAATTTTCCCATCTGAATAACCTAGATAATATATACATGGAAAGACTTTATTGGTTGCGGTACGTTGGAAATAAATCGTCATGGTGAAGTATATCCTCCCTGCCACGTCCCGCTGTAAGAAACGTAAATCGGCTCGCCGTTGTTATTGTTTCCGCTGTAGTCGTTTGCATTTCCGTTGAGCGGCCACCAGCCCACAAGATGCTGCAAATCTACTGGAGCACCTCCTATCCCTTCATTGTACAAATAGTCGGCCGCAGTGCTTCCTACCGATATGTTGTATATTTGCACGTTTGCAATCGCGCCAGGAAATTCCGTGGCCCCGTTTCCCCCGCCTATAATCAGATTATTCGTGACGCCGCTAATCACATTGGCAGGATTTCCATTCGATGTGTAACGCTTGCCATCAATGTACACGGTTACGTTTCCCGATGTGCCGTTATACGTCCCTATGTAATTGACCCACGTGCCCGTAGGATTCTCAACATTGGGATTTTCATAATATCGCGTTCCGGTAGATGAAACTACTTCAAATCCGACATGCGGCTGATTCACTTCGATTATCATATCGTATGCTCCGGAAACACAGCATGCAGCGAAGCCAATTATACCGCGGTATGGGGCAGGTAATGAAGACGGAAGATATATCCATGCGCTTACGGTTACCGCATTTGGATTTGAAAAGAATAGGCGATTGTATGGTACGGTAAGCATGCTGTTTGCCATGAATTCCCCCACGTATTCCGGCAGTTCGTCACTGCATACACCTTCAAGATTTATGTTGTAAGAAGTTGCAGGACCGTTGGGCCGAAACACCTGACAGCTTCCGGGCTGTGCCTTAGGTGCAAAATTCGAAGGACTGAATATCCCAAGTGAATAGAGAACTCCAAGGACAACAGCAATGACGAGTATGGCCCAACCATACGTCATGAGATATTCCATTGCGCTCTGGAGTTTTGGATGAACCCTTTTCCCAAAAGGTTTCCGGTGTTTCATTGCAGAATGCAGTTTTGGCTCCGAACGTACACTTGCAGGAAATTTTTTGTATTGAGGTTTGTTGCGTTCGGACATCAATTCATATTCTACTACGCAGTATTAAAAATAACTGCACATGTTCTGGCGTTTTATTTGTGATGCTTGCCGCGGTATTTGGAGATTGTCTTCCATATTATTTCCTTCGACCTTCCCAGATACGTTGAAGGATTGCTGAGATCGGATATCTCCTTTTCGGCAAGCAGGCCCGTTACCCGTTTATCATTAAGGAGCACGATGTTGTAAGGCAGTTTTTTTGAATATGACGTTATCGCGTCTTCACGGACTATTTTTCGCGCTTCTTCCCTTTCCATGCCCCGTGATATGAGCCTGCTCATCAATCGCGGAGAAGTGACCGTTCCCATAGTTGCATTGAGATTGCGGGTGATGTTTTCCTGCATCGGTTCGGTGCGTTCCAGCACGTTTCCCATTATCTTACAGGAATAATCGGCAAGCACGAACGCTTCCGGTATGATTACGCGGTCTGAAAGCGATGCCGTGAGGTCGCGGAAATCGTCGCTCGATACCGATTCGAGAGCGGTAGTCGCGTAGCCGCGCACCGTCTTTGCAATCGATATGCAGCGTTCCTCGATGTATGGATTCCCATGCGTGTTCTTATGCGGCATTGCGGAACTGCTTACGGTCCCGCTGTCCTGCTTTTCAGACAGTTCGAGTATCTCTGTCCGCTTGAGCATCTTGACGTATCCGGCTATGTTTTCCACCCTTCCGCATAGAACGGCTATGTCGGATATTATGCCCGCTATGTTTTCGCGCGGAGGCATCTGCAGGGATATTTCAGACGATGCGATTCCGAGTACCTTCATTGCCTCGCGCTCTATGGCAAAACCGTCCATGCCTTCGTCTGTAGAAACGTCATAAGTGCCTATGGCTCCCGAAAGCTTTCCTTCAACCAGATTGTGAACGTCGTATGAGAACCTTGCGGCACTTTTGTCAAGGCAGTAACCGAAAAATGCAAATGCAAATCCGAACGATGCGGGTATGGCATGCTGGCCGTGCGTGCGCGCTATTGAAGGCATATCTTTCCATTCGTTTGCAAGCGTGAAACAGGTATCGCGTAGCTTTTCCACAGTAATAATCAGCGATTCGAGCCCTTTCTTCAATTGAACTGCCTTGCCGCTCTCCACGGCGTCTGCGGACGTCATCGTATAATGGACGTATTTTCCGCTGCTTCCCGATTTCTTTGCCAATTCCCGTATCACCGCACCCATCTCGTGATGCGTAAGCGTGGCTTCCGTTTTTCTGACATCGGAAGGCTTCACGTGCTTCGTATCCGCAACAGACCTTATGCGCTTTGCATCGCGCACGGATATCTTCTTCGGATAGAGTTTTGACAGCGCCTCGGCACCTGCCGCTTCAACTGCGAGAAGCGCGTCGAGATACCCGGAATCGTCGAATATCGCAGCCATGTCGGTAGAATATCGCGTGCCTATCGGAGACAATTGTCCCGTTTCGTTGCCATATGACACGTCGAGTTTTCCAGGCCTGGAAGTTTTCTTCTTCGATGAAGCGCGCGGAGCCATCACATCACTTCCTGAGCTTGTAGCGCATGTCGATGGTATCCATCGCTTCCTCCCCCGTTCCCGCTAGAGTTACAGGCACGCCTATTTCAGCTTCCATTTCATCAAGCCATTTTTTCGCATCTTCAGGAAGTTTTGAATATTCGCGGACACCTTTTGCTCCGGGAAATTTTATGTCGAGTTTAGTTATTGCGACCTGCGTTGCGGAATTTATTCTTGCAACGCGCTTTGCGACTTCCGGATCGAAGAGTGAGACGCGTCTCGGCCTTCCCGTAACGGTGCCGAATTCCTCAACTCCGAGCTTCTTCGCCTCTTCTGGAGTGAGTTCGCCTTTCAGCACCCCTCCGCCGACTCTTGTGATAAAGGACTTGAATATCACCGTTATGTTATCGACGTATTTCGGGCCTATCCCGACTTCGCTCAGTACGCCGGAAGAAGTCGTGTTCCTGCTCGTCACGTAGGGATATTCACCGTGATAAAGACTGAGAAAATGCCCCTGCGTCGATTCTATATGTACCAATTTTCCCTGTTCGAGCGCATCCAATACTTTTTCAGGAACGTCGGTCATGTATTTTGACAATTCGGAGTAATCCTTTGCCAGTTTCAGCTTGCGCAGTATTCTTCTCGATTCCGCGCTGCCTACCCCTTGGAGCGTGCTTCCCACCGTACCGTTGAGATGTGCGTTTGACTTCTCAGCTTCAATATCCTCTTCTGTTATCACCCCTGTGTGCGGATCTATGAAGAGTCTGCTCCCCGTTCCGGTCTCATTAATCTCGCGTTCCAGTATCGCAAGCCTGATGAGCGATCCTGGCGCCATTGCGAGTTCCGTTTTCGGATTCACGAATGCGGAAGGCATGCTCCTGAGACCCAGTTTCTTCCCGTTAAATACTATCGTATGACCCGCATTTGTCCCCCCAGTTCTCACTGACAATGCGGGATTATCCTTCAGCGCAAGAAAAGACGCTATCTTCCCTTTTCCTTCGTCCCCGTAAAAGCCCCCTACCAATATATCCAGCAATCAATCTACCTCTCGTTTGCAACAGTAATCCCCAAACCCGTGCCAGAAGAGACCGTGTGTTGCTTTGATATTTCGAATGCAATAATTAAATAGGTTTTAGTAGGAACGGGCATATTGCGGCAGTCATCTTCTTCCGAATTCTTCACCGTTCTTCTGCCAGAATTCTATCGAGAGAGGATTTTTTTGGAAACTTTCCGAAAGCATGTCAAGTTCGTTAAGATCTTCGCTTGAAAGTTTGAGGCTTCCGGCTTCGAAATTCTCCTCTACATGCTTTATAGAACCGGCCTTAGGTATCGCAACAGTCTGCGCTTTCGAAACGAGCCATGCGAGGGCTATTTGTCCTACGGTCTTTCCATACTTGGATCCGATGACACCCATCGCATCCGCAAGAAGCCTGTTCTTTTCTTTGAAAAGTTCGCCATGGCCGAGAGGGCTATATGCGATCAGCGTTATCCTGTTCCGTTTGCAGTAGTCGAGAAGTGCGTCCTCCGGATCTCTGGTTATTATGCTGTATTCCACCTGGTTTGATACTATTTTTGAAGACTTCAGGCATGCCTGCGCTTCTTCCAGTTCCTTGATTGAAAAATTCGACACGCCTATGTGACGTATTTTTCCTCCCTTCTGCAGCTCTTCCATTGCGCGCATCGTCTCCTTTATTGGAATATTGTAATTGGGCCAGTGCAGCTGGTATAAATCAATTGATTTGACCCCGAGGGCGTTCATACTGTTTCTGCATGAATTTAGCACGTCCTTGTGGCGGAAATGTGAAGGCCATACTTTCGTGGCGACGAAAACTTCTTCTCCTTTTATCGCCTTTGCGACTAGCGGTTCCGTTCCGTATATTTCCGCAGTGTCTATGAATTTCATTCCGAGTTCGATGCCGCGTTTCAGCGCGGCAACGCTTTCCTCGTTCATTTCAAGCTTCCATGACCCCATGCCTATCGCGGGAAGCTTTTCATTTGTGTCTCCAAGCTGCTTATATTCCATATTTGAAAGGGACAGTGTGCGTATATTAAGACTTTGCATCGCCCTATCGCAGTGAAATCCCGAGTCCATTGGAATAAAGCGCACAACCATAGAGGAGGAGGCAGCCTTAAGGCGCTGTCATTTTATATATTTTACATCTGGAAGCGTATTATGCTCACTGAACACAAAATCAAGGATTTTTCAGCCCTGCTTGAAGAGGGCGCGATAAAGGGCCTGACGCCCAAGCAGATAAAGGCGCACTTGGGGCTTTATGAAGGATACGTCAAGAAGCTGAACGAAATAGAACAGCGCCTTGACGATATAAGAAAGCAGATGGACAGCGAGCCTGACATACTGCAGAAAAATGCGAATTTCAGCTACGGAAGCTACAGCGAATTGAAAAGGCGTGAGATAGTCGCATACAACGGAAGCTATTTGCACAAGGCTTATTTTGAGAATCTGGAACCGGTCAACGAACCTGACGATCAGTTCAAGACCGTCATCAAGGATTCTTTTGGAAGCGTTGAGAAGTGGAAGGCGGAGACGAAAGCCGATGCGGCCTCGACTCCGGGATGGGTTCTTGTCACCTACGACAAGATAAGGAACCAGCTGCACAACTGGGTCATAAACGAGCACAGCATAAACGTTCCGGCGATCGCACAGGATGTTGTAATAGCGTTGGACTGCTGGGAGCACGCTTATGCCATAGACTATGGAACCGATAAGGGAACGTACGTGAAGGTCTTCATTGATAACATAAACTGGGAGGAATCGAACAAACGGCTGAATGATGTTTTGAAGGGAAACAAATCCTCGGCAATGCAATAATTCGTTTAAACGGATTCGGACATGACGGGATTTGAACCAGTATTAGAAATCCTGCATGTACCATTTTTCATATTCCTTATGTGTGCCGACAAAATAAAATCTTACGGTTTTGGTTTGCTCGAAAATGTGGTAAACGATTCTATACTGCCCCATTTCGTCTACAAAGAATAAGCTTTTCTTCAAATGCCTTTTGAAGGGATATTTCAATATCCTGGCCAATTTCTTGACGACTTTTATCTTTATACTTTCGTCAAGAGTGCCGAAATATTCCAGCCACTCTTGGTCATACTCTGCCTTGTACGTAACAATCACTTAAGATATTTTGTATGAACACCCAAAGCTTCCTTAGAATTTAGAACTTTACGCTTTCCTGTCCCTATCTCCCTGTCAATCTTGTCGAGTTTTCTTTTTACTAAAACGTCTTCATTGATATGTTCTTTGCCAAAGCTGAGTATGGCCAATCTTATCGCCTCGGATTTGGTATTTGCATATCCTTCTTTAATCATCGTGTCTAGAATTTCTTGGAGTTTTCCTCTCAAAGTAACATTCATCCTATCAGCTAAACAGTATGGTGTAATTTATGATTTAAATATGTTCCGTTTATGTTCAATTTTGAAGTATGCGTGTGAGTGATTCGGGCATGACGGGATTTGAACCCGCAACCAACAGCTCCGGAAGCTGCCGTGCTATCCAAGTTACACTACATGCCCTTTTTCATGAATAATCGGGCACGACGGGATTTGAACCCGCAACCCCCGGGTCCGAAGCCCGATGCGCTATCCAAATTACGCCACGTGCCCGCAGTGCATTATAGCATGCATTATTACATTCTAAATCCTTTGCGTTTGAATGTTCGCGGTTCATGACTGCATTCCCACGCACATTTATAAACGTTTGATGACATAACCAATGTAGTGATCCTATGATAACAGGACTGGATATAAGCAAGGTAGAAGCATCAAGAGATGCAAAGGAAGCCATCACAAACATGAAATTCAACATCAATTTCGATGATGTTAGTGTTGAGAATGACAGCGTTTCTGTCGATTTCACTTTCGTTGCGGTATACGAAGGCAGCGCGACGAAGCAGGTAGGGCAGATAAAAATCTCCGGAAGCGTCTCTTCAAAGGAGAACAAGAAGGACGTGGAAGAGATAAACACGACTTGGAAAAACAAGAAGACACTCCCGCTTAAATTTGCAGAGGACGTGATAAACCTTCTGAACTTCGAATGCGGTTCAAGAGGTACGCTGGTAGCCTATTCGATAGGTTTTGCGGCACCGCTTCCATTGTCAAGGGCAAAGCTTCAGGAAAACCAGTAAGCGCACACGCGATTACCTGCCCTCGTAACATAAGAGGAAATGCGGTATGGGAAGTATTGAGATAGAGGGCAGAATAATCGATATAAATTACGTCACGCTTGACAATGCGAGCGCGATACGCATCGCGGTTAAAGGCGAGGGCGGAGTGCACACGCTGCTGGATACCTCCTTCCATCCTTATTTTTACCTGGTGCCCAGCAACCAGAAGCTTGACGAAAAGGCCATCGCAGCTATAAAGATAGTTGACAAGGCGGAGCAGATACAGGTAAACAAGGTTGAAAAGACCGAAATGCTGCTTAAGGGAACCGAAACGCAGGTATTCCGCATAGAAACTCTTAATGCGAGACATGTTCCGAAGCTGAGCGATTACTTCAGGGAATTCGGTGACGTTTACGAATACGACATACTGTTCTGGAAGAGATATCTGATAGACAAGGGGCTGTCTCCGCTGAATGGAATACGTGCAACCGTGAGGGAGGAAAACGGACAGTTAATAGTGGAAAAAATAGAAAGCGCAGAGGTAAAGGAAGTGCCTTTCAGCTACGTGTGCTTCGACATAGAGACCTACAATCCTTACGGAGTTCCGCGCCCGCAGAAGGATCCCTCGATAATGATAAGCTATACCAACGGAAAGGAAAAGAGGGTATTTTCAACAAAGAGGATAGCGCGCGACTTCGTGACTTCGTTCAATACGGAAAAGGAGATGATAGACGCATTTTCGGAAGCGGTAAAAAGCAGCGATGCGGATATAATATCCGGATACAATTCTTCGAACTTTGACATACCGTATCTTATTGCGCGTGCGGAAGCGACGGGAACGAAACTAGACATAACGAGATACGGAGAAGATGTGAAACCGGAGCACCACGGGCTCATCGAAGCCGTGAAGATACCCGGAAGAATGAACATAGACATGTACAACGTAACAAAGTTCATCGCCATTGTTGGGGCATCCGAAAAGCTTCTGAAGATAAACCGATTCACGCTTTACGACGTTTACAGGTCCATATCCGGAGACACGAAGATAACGGTTGACAAGAAGAACATATGGCAGATATGGGACGGCACGGAAGCGGATAGAGAAGAACTGGCAGATTACTCGCTAAGCGATTCGCTCGCATTGGAGAAATTGTACGACTTCTTCCTGCCTTTGGAAATAGAAATTGCAAAAGTTACAGGTACCACTCTCGGAGAAGCGACGATATCGACCACCGGGCAACTGGTGGAATATCTGTTAATGCGCTATGCGAAGGAGAACAACGAGCTCGTAATGAACAAGCCGAATGAACGTGACATCAAATACAGGCTTGCAAATCCGATAGAGGGCGCGTACGTTAAGACGCCGGAAGCGGGAATATACGACAACATAGCGGTATTCGACTTCAGGGGACTGTATCCTTCGATAATAATAGCGCATAACATAGACCCTTCGACGGTTGCGAGAAAGGGAGAAGAGGGTTACGAATCCCCGGAAGGAACCGTGTTCAGAAAGGAACCCGAAGGGATAGTGCCGAAGGTTCTGCAGGTTCTCGTAGCGGAAAGAAGCGAGATAAAGAAAGCATACAAGAAGGATCCCGACAACAAAACGCTTGCCGCAAGATCTCAGGCGCTGAAGATACTTGCAAATTCATTCTATGGATACTTAGGTTATGCAAGATCGCGATGGTATGCGCGCGAATGTGCCGGCGCCGTAACCGCTTATGGAAGATTCTACATAAGCAAGGTAATGGAAGAAGCGGAAAAAGCAGGTTTCAAGGTGCTCTACGGAGATACGGATTCCGTGTTTTTGCTTCTAGGGGATACTAAAAAAGAAGAGGCAATGGCCTTCCTTTCCTCGGTAAACAAATCGCTTCCTGGTTCCATGGAACTTGAGTTGGAGGATTTCTACGTTCGCGGAGTTTTCGTAGGCAAAAAAGGGGAAGGAGGCGCCGGAGCCAAGAAAAAATACGCGCTCTTATCCGAATCCGGCAGAATAAAGATAAAGGGATTCGAACTGGTTAGAAGGGACTGGTCAAGCGTTGCACGAGAGACGCAGCGCAAGGTGCTTGAAGCCGTGCTGAAAGAGGGAAGCAAGGAAAAAGCGGTAGCGATAGTCAAGGAAGTGGTAGCCGCATTGAAGAGCGGAACCGTAAGCATAAAGGATTTGGTGATATATACACAGCTGAGAAAAGGAATAGATAAATACGATTCCACGTCTCCGGAACTTGCAGCGGCGAAGAAGGCGGTCGAGCAGGGACTCAGGACAAAGGAACAGGTAGAGGGAGCGGCAATAGGTTACGTTATAACAAAGAAAGGGAATACCATATCGGAAAAGGCGGTGCTTGAGGAATACGCGACCGATTATGATGCCGATTATTACATAAAGCACCAGGTGCTTCCCGCAACGCTCAAAATACTCAAGGAATTGGGATTCAGCGAGGAGGAACTTATACAGGGGGGTTCGCAAAAAAGATTATGATTGTTGATTTACATGGAAGAAAATTCTGAATATGACTATTCGGTCATCAAGGAAGTTGGAAAGGTCTCTTACGAGGCGTTGGAATACGGAAAGGGCCTGATAAAGGAAGGGGCAAAGATTCTCGACATAGCCGAGACTGTGGAAAAATTCATAAGGGATAAGGGATATGAACTCGCGTTTCCGGCAAACGTTTCGGTAAACGAAGCGGCCGCGCACTACACTCCTACGCCTAACGACAAATCGATAATACCCAAAGACGGAGTCGTAAAGCTGGACATAGGCGCGAGGAAGGGCGAATACCTCGGAGATTGTGCCGTAACGGTAGACCTTTCGGGAAATTACGGTAAGATGGTGGAAGCGAGCGAAAAGGCGCTTGAAGCGGCATTGAGCATGGTAAAGGCCGGGCGCAAGGTCAATGAGATAGGAAGGGAAATAGAAAAGATTGCAAAGGAGAACGGATTTTCACCGATACGCAATCTCGGAGGGCACGGAGTCGAGAGGCACGACCTCCATGCGGGGATATTCATACCGAATTTTGACAACGGAGACGGTGCGGTTCTTGAGGAGGGAAGCGTGATAGCGATAGAGCCTTTCATGACCAACGGGGAAGGTTTCGTAATCGAAGGCAGCGTCATAGAGATATTCCAGAAAACGGGAGAGGCAAGATTGAGATCGCAGGATGCGCGTGACGTGTCGTCGATTATCAGCGAGAAGCACATGACGTTCCCGTTTGCCGCGAGATGGCTCAATGCAGAGCTGAAAGACTACAGCGAATTCAGGATAAGAAAAGCGCTGACCGAACTGGCATACGGCGGAGCGCTTGAAACCTTCCCGGTTCTCAACGAAAGGAAAAAAGGAATCGTAACGCAGGCTGAAAAGGAAGTCGTAGTGGAAAAGGATTCATGCACCGTACTGACAAAGTAGCAACGGCATAAGATTAAATACTTTTACGCGGTGAGAGTTACAGGCGACGGTGAAAGAATGGGATTTTTTAGTCTTTTTGGAAAGAAGGATGTTAAGAGCGACATAGAGAAGAAGGTTCCTTACTCGATATCGAGTTCGTTCAACCCCTACAGATTGAGAGCAAACAGCAGGGGAGCGGCATCGATGGCGATACAGATAAAGAACCTTACCAGCGAACCGGTAATGGCTTCACTGGTGCTCGAAGTTCCGGAACGGCTGAGCTTCGACGAAACGGGCATATCAAGGCAGAAAGAAGTGAGGCTTGGCATGCTCGGCCCAAATGAGGAGCGCGAATCGCTTGTCGACGTTTTCGGAAGCGTCTCTACAGATGCGGGGGAATACACCATAGGCATAACGGCATTCGTGCACTACAGGGATTATGCGCACGTACTCAATGCGGCGAAGAAAAGAACCGTGTTGCAGGTAGTATAACAAAAATAGCGCTTGGAAATCGAAGGATAGCGTAAGCCACGGGTTAAGGAAGCGGTGCGGGCTGCTGTGCCTGTTTTTCCTGCTGCGCGGTGTTTTCCTTCTGATTTATCCTGTTCACCACATCCATTATGGATTCCGCTATTTCCTTGCCTTTTGCCGTAAGAAAAAGACGCTTCATCCGGCCGTGCACCTCAGTCGTGACAAGGCCTGCACTTTCACACCTGCTTATGAAACGGCTCGTGTGTATGTAAGTGACGTCGGCGGCCTTCGCAAGATCCGTCAGATACCATTCTTTTGCTGTGTTTGACAACGCAAGAAGTAGGCGAAGCTGTTTTTCCTTGAATAGCAAGGTTCCGATATTGTCCGTCATTAAAAGACCGACTCAGCGTTTAGCTCTTGACGTGATAGATATATAAATATAAAGCATTCAATAAAGTATGACGTTCATTTATTTAGGGTGTGCATATGGTAAAATACGTGATTGCTGAACAGCTCGTAGGAAAGGAAGTCGTTACTGCAGATGGATTCGATCTTGGCAAATTTGTTGACGCTGAGCTTAATGAAGTCAACGGAAAACTGAGTGCGCTTATAATCGAACCCAATGTAGACAGCGAATATGTGAACAAGCTCTCGATAAAGGAAGGAAAGCTTCGCGTCTCATATACCAACGTTATGGCGGTCAATGATTTCATAGTTGTTGACAGGAAAGGAGTCTAGTTGGTGATCTCATTCTTATCGCTGGCGGTGATGAGGCCGGGCGAGGCGCGGTGCTTGGACCTCTAGTTGTCAGTGTGGTAACCATACAGAAAGGCAAGGAAAACAAGCTTTCCAGAATAGGCGTAAGGGATTCCAAGCTTCTCAGCAGAAAGAAGCGCGAATACCTTTACGATGAAATAATGTCCATTGCGGATGACGTTGGGGTATACAAGATATCCGAAATGGAAATCAACAAGGCTATGGCCAGCGGCATGTCCCTCAATGAACTCGAAGCACTTCATTTTGCAAGACTCATAGACGCGTCTAGTGCGAAGCCGCGCAGGATATTTCTGGATTCTCCCGATGTGATATCGGAAAAATTCGGGGTGCGTGTAGGCATATTCTCAAAGAAACCGCTCAGGATTGCGGGAAAACGAAGTTCCGCTAAAACGGTTTCAAAAGGAAACGAATCGGCGATAAGCGTCGTTGCAGAACACAAAGCAGATGTGATATATCCTGTCGTTTCGTGTGCAAGCATAATAGCAAAGGTTACGCGCGACAACGCGGTAGACGAAATGAAGGAAAAGCTGGGCATAGACGTCGGGTCAGGATATCCTTCCGATAAAAAAACCGTTCAGGCGATAAAGACAAGCCTTGGCACGGAAAAGCTTAAGCCGTATATGCGTGACAGATGGAAGACCATGCGCAACATAAGGCAGCTTAGAATGGGGGACTTCCTTGACGGTTGATCCTGATTCCATAAGCTACGAGCTCGGATGCCTCTCAAAACTCATATCCTTCAATACGGTAAACGGAAATGACGAAGCGCACGTTTCCGCTGCAGATTTCCTGAAGAAACGACTTGAGGAATTGGGATGCATAGTGGAAATGGTAGATCCGTACCGTGACGGAAAAACAGATACGCCAAAACCAAATGTCATCGGCTATATGGATTTCGGAAAAAGCGAAACGGTTTCGATAAACTGCCATTATGACATTGTACCTCCCGGAGACGGATGGGACACAAATCCTTTCAGCATGGAAATCAAAGAAGAAAAAGCCTACGGCAGGGGAGCAAACGACGATAAGGGCGGGATAGCGATAACCTTAGGGGTATTGAAAAAACTCAAGGAGAGCGGAACGTCGAAATACAACATACAGGTCATCTTCCCCTGTGATGAAGAAGTGGGGGGGATGCTTGGGACAGGCTACGTTCTTGAAAAAATCGGCACGGATAATTTGTCGATGGCAATAGTGCTCGACTCCAGGAAGAGGGCGATACTCGGCAGCAGCGGAACGGTCCGCGGCACCATAACGGTGCATGGAATACAGGCGCATTCAGGACAGGAATGGGCTGGAAAGAACGCGATAACGGAAGGCATTGCGCTCCTTGGTGAAATGAATATATACAAGAAAATACGGAAAAATCACACTTCGGCGCTGGATTTGCCGGAGCCTACGCTTCCGGAAGGAACAAAGTGCTTTGGAAGATTTAATATCACCGTGGTGAATTCCGGTTCCGCATACAATACGATACCGGGAAAACTTGAGGCAAAATTTGACATGCGCCTCATACCCGAAGAAACCGTGGACGATGCGGTACATGAGCTCGAAGAATTCTTCGAATCCGCCATAAAGATAACGGGAGTCAGCGGTGAACTCAGAATAGATTCTTCCGCTCCTGGATACGCAGTCGACCAGGATAATGCTTATATCAGAAAATTCATGAAAACTGCAGGCTTCGAAAAAGCTTACGCTACTTCGGGAAGCAACGATGGCAGATATTACCACGAACGCGGAGTGCCGACTATGGTAACGGGCATGCAAATTGCACGGACGCATCACAAACCGAATGAGAATATCTCATTTGATGAAATAGTCGAGACGGAGCGCATGCTAACCCTATTCCTTTCGGAAGCATGAATCACCTTCTTAGCTCGAGAAGCGATGTGCGCAGTGTAGCAAGCTGGTCGTCAAGTCTTTCTTCCAAAACCATTTTTGCATCTATTGCGGCGAATTCGGCAGCTTCTATCAGGCCACTTCCCTTGAGATACTCACGGACTATATCTGATTCTGGTCCTTCTTCCACCCCGGATCTCCCCAATATGCTTTGCGGCTTTAATCCGTCGGATCTGGATCGTTCGTGCAGTTGTGCCATGTAGGGCTCCATTTGCTCTTCCCATTTGGATATCTCAACGGGCAGACGGCGTTCGTTTTCGATCCCTAGAAATGCGAATATCACGGGATGCTGTCCGGGCATTCTCTGCATGCGCTCTCCTTCCTTTACCACAGAATATTTTGCATAGGTGCTTACAGGTTCATGCCCGACGATCATCGGGATCAAATCGTAGTATATCCTGTAGCGGGTGCCTTCGCGCAAATATGAGATATAGTCGCGGTCTATCTCCTCTTCGACAAGCCACTCCTTTATCCTTGACGTTCCCGTGTGCATAGGATCCAGAATGTCGTCTACCACTTCCTCTATTCTTTCGCGAGTTACCCTGTCGTTTTTTCCATCCGGATTCAGCAGATATACGCCGAGCGCCCGCAGGCCTGCCACGTTGGGTTTCACCACTATGCCTTTTCCGGGAGGGGCACGTTCCGCGAAATCCATTACCTGTTCAATCATGATATCCCTTCCCGTTTCGGTAAGCACGGTGAAGTTGTGCAGCTTTCGCCCCACCGAATCCAAATCGGAATAAAAATCGGATTTTCTGAGCAATCCGGGAACGTTTGCGGGATGCGGCATCCAATTTCCCGTAGGCCAGTTTATGAACACGCTGGAAAACATTTCCATGTATTCAGGATTCTTCATTAGCCTGGCAAGTACCCTAAAATCCTTGTTTATCTGATCTTCCGTCTGTGATACCTCCGTGTCGGTATAGTTAAACAGCATGGTGCGCCTGTTGTCGGGGCCGCGCAGAACCGTTCCGTTTTGTACGTTTATCGAATCCAATGCATACTTGAACGAGGAAGTCAGCCCTAGAGGCTTCGCTACGCTGTCAACCATGAAGCGAAACATCGCTTCGTATGTCCAGCCGTAATTGGTGCGAGTCCATCCCCTTTTTCCCGCAAAGTGGATGTTTTCTATCTGCGGACCTGCTTCATTCACTATGTCGCGCAGACGATCCTGAAAAGCCCTCAGGTACACGCCGTTGCTATTCACGGTATGAATCAACGGACCGTCGGGCCTGCGGTTAGGATCCACAAGCATTACCCTATTGGTCGCTCTTTCCACTACTCCGTCGAATGTCGCCTGAAACAGCGTTCTCTTGTTTGGCATCTTGTCTCGAATTTTTGTCTCCATTTGTATCACGTATAGCATAAGCTGGATGTTGTACAACGGCCTTGCGGCCCGGAATCTAAGGATTCGTTACTATAAGATGCACACAAAACCCCTCTTTTTCCCACAAGGCTCTGTGTGCTTAAACTCCTGTTGACTGTGAATTTCCTGAATTGGTATTACAGATAATGGAATATGCCTGCTTGGCGCTTCCGCTGGCGGTGCGCATTTCCTGCACAAAGCCTGCAAAACTGCCATGCTGCATATTACCACAAACCATTCAGTAAGATAATGCTTTGACTCGGCTTGCATATTTAAGCATTTTCTGCAAAAAAACGGCGTTCCTCGTGAACCTATGGAAACTTATAAAAAGGGTTTCAAACGGTGCTTACATTTCCTTACAAATAGGCCCGTCGAACCGTTTAAATATATTTGTTGCCATATTCCTTAGCGCCTTACACACTATAAATTGTGTCACTTGTTAACCCTTGACACAATATGTTGTATTATGGCGCGGTGGGTGTTCCTATGGATCCTGAAAAAAAAATTGACGCTTTTGAGAAGACTGAACAGGCAGCAGAGCAGACTGGACGCATTGTGAAGAGCATCGAGTTGCCAAAAGAAACGCTGGATTATTTCAACGGTGACGAAATACGCGCACGCGTATTTTACGAAAAATACGCATTGAAGGACGAAGCGGGAAATGCCATCGAAAAATTGCCTTCGGAGATGTGGGCCAGAGTGGCAAGGGAGATTGCAAGCGTTGAATCCCCGGAAAAACAGCAGGAATGGGTGGAAAAATTTAAGTGGCTTCTCGCGGATTTCAGATTCCTCCCGGGAGGCAGAATCATGTTCGGCGCGGGACAGAAGAGAAAAGCCACCCTGCTTAACTGTTACGTAATCCCCATAAGAGAAGATTCCATTGAAGCAATATTCGACTGGTGCAAAGAAGCCGCAAGAACATACAGCTTCGGAGGGGGAGTGGGCACGGACATATCGGTGCTGAGACCGAAGGGCGCACCCGTAAACAATTCCGCAATACATTCTACGGGTTCCACTTCATTCATGAACATATTCAGCGAAACGACGCATACTATAGGGCAGTCGGGCAGGAGGGGTGCATTGATGATAACTATAAGCGTCGACCACCCGGACATAATAGATTTCATAAACATAAAGAAGGACCTGCGTTCCGTGAGGTATGCAAACATAAGCGTAAGGATAACCGATGAATTTATGCGCGCCGTGGAAGCGGATACGGATTTCACGCTCAGATATGAAAATCCTAAGACGGGCAGGATAGAGCGCGTTGTCAAGGCAAAAGAGATATGGGACAAGCTTGTAGGATCCGCAAGGGACTGGGCAGAACCGGGAATCATTTTCTGGGACCAGATGAAAAGGTATTCGCCGAGCGAGTACAACGGTATGGAAATCGTTGGCACGAATCCATGCTCTGAACAGCCATTGCAGAAATATGGAGCATGCGACCTTGGAAATATCAACCTTTCGAATTTCGTCGAAGGGGCATTTACCGAAAAAGCGGCTCTGGACTGGAACGCACTGGAAAAGACGGCAAGATATGCGGTCAGATTCCTTGACGACGTGCTTGATTACAACGACCAGAAGCATCCTCTTCCGGAACAGACGGAAGCCGCAAGAATGAGCAGGAGGATAGGGTTGGGTGTTACAGGCCTTGCCGACATGTTCATCAAATTGAAAATCAAGTATGACAGCGACAGGGCGCTGGAATTCGTCGACGAGATGTACAACAGGATAGAACACATAGCATACGACGAAAGCGTGGAGATAGCGAAGGAAAAAGGCTCGTTCAAGATGTTTGACAAGGAGAAGCACCTTTCGATGCTTTTCGTGAAGACGCTTGCTCAGGAAATGCAGCAGAAGATAGCCGCATACGGACTGAGGAATGTGGCAATACTGACGGTTCCGCCTGTCGGAAGCGGATCGGTGCTTGCGGGAACGTCAAGCGGAATAGAACCGGTATTCGCCTTCAGCTACACGAGAAGGTCGGAGTCGCTGAGCAAGGAATTTTTCAAGGTGTATCATCCTCTCGTGCTTGAATACATGAAGATGACGGACTTGAAGGATGATGTCGGCCTGCCGGACTTCTTCGTTCCGGCGCACAAGATAAAGCCCGATTTCAGGGTAAAGATGCAGGGAACGATACAGCGCCATGTTGACAGTGCGATATCGAGCACGGTAAACCTTGCGGAGAGCACGACTGCAGAACAGGTCGGAGAAATATTCATGCAGGCATGGAAAGCAGGATGCAAAGGCATAACGGTTTACAGGGAAGGTTCGCGTGAAGGAGTATTGATAACGGATGAAGAAAGGGCAAAGACTGAAAAGAAAGAAGAAGAAAAGGCCGTGCAGACTCAGCAGGCAGTCATTGAAGCCTGGAAGAGACCGCGCCTCATGACAGGCCAGACGATAAAATTGACCATGCCGCAGGGTGCATTGTACGTTACCGCAGATATCGACGAAAATTCACAGGTGCGTGAAGTATTCATAAACCTCGGAAAAACAGGGAGCGATGAGAAGAGCTATTGCGAAGCGATCGGAAGACTCATAAGCAAGTACCTGCAGCTTGGAGGAGATGTCAAGGAAGTGGTTGAAAGCCTGAAAGGAATAAAATCGAACTCGTCGATTTCCTGGGATCAGGGACTTAAGCTTTACAGCATTCCCGATTCAATAGCAAAGGCACTCGAAATACTTTCCGGAACAGCACAGTATGGACCGCAGAATCAAACGCTTACGGGAACGAGAACGTCGATTGCGACTGGCAAGCAGATGGCGATAGACAGTCCGGTTTCCGCAATAGGCGGGGATAAGGTTGAAATCTGTGTCTCATGCGGAGAAAAAGGAGTCGTGCATGAAAACGGATGTTATGTGTGCAAGTTCTGCGGATACACGAAATGCGATTGAACTTCATGCTTACAACACGATAGTGGTAGCAAATGAAATGCCCATATTGCAGATCCAAGAATACGGAAGTAGTAGATTCCAGGGATACTGTAGACGGGGAAGGGATTCGCAGACGCAGGAGATGCATGTCGTGCAAAAAACGCTTCACAACCTACGAACGTGCGGGACTTGAAGAGATAACCGTGATAAAGAGGGATGGAACCAGGCAGGCGTTTGACAGGTCCAAAATCCTTAACGGGATCATGAACGCCTGTGAGAAACGGCCGATAAGCAGGGAGAGGATGGATGCGCTTGTCGACCGCGTGGAGAGCAAGATACGGATGAGCGGTGCACGTGAGATAGAAAGCAAAAAGATAGGAAACATCGTCATCAAGGAACTTTTCAAGCTCGATTCTGTGGCATACATAAGGTTTGCAAGCGTTTACAACAGCTTCGAATCCCCTGAAGAATTCAAGAATACCGTTCTTCTTTTCAAAAACAGGGCGAGCGAAAAAAACAGAAAATAAGGCTACGATATTTTCGCCGTAATGGTTCCGTATATCGTGTGGGGAAATCCGGTAAATTGATTCGTATAATTTAGAACGATATATCCAGTATAGGTCGTTCCTGCTGATTTTGCAAACAATACCCCTTTGCTGTAGCAAGGCACGGAGAACGTATAATTCCCGCCTATCAATACCGGTATCTGGTTCGATGGGGGATTGTATGGATGCTGCATGTAATTCAGATACGTTGTGGTAACGTTGTCATTGCATCCGAATGCGGTTATGTTTATAGGAGTCTGCGTTGCCTGCTGTATTGTCACGGTAAGAATGCCGTTAGTCGCAAGCGCGATGTTAGTACAACTGAATCCTGATTCCAAAAGGCAACTTGATTCGCCTGCCGGTGCGGCTATGATCAGATAATAAAGTGCGGATGCCGCTGCAAGAATTATGAGAAGCGCCCATCCGTAAGTCGTGAGATATTCCAACGCGCTTTGCAGTCTTACCATGTTATTGCCTTGACGTTTATGTATTATATGAATTATGGTGCCGTGTACCCGTTTTGCCACGATCCCGTGAATGTCACGTTTTCCGGAAGTCCGTCGTTTTTGTTTCCGCTGTAGTCGTTTGCATTTCCATTGAGCGGATACCATGCGATGATATGCTGCAGATCTACCGGTACTCCGCCTATCCCTTCGGTATAAAGATATTTGATATCGTCAGCATCAAGTGAAGTATTATAGATTTGCACATTGGCTATCGAGCCGTTAAACAGCGTCGATCCGTAATATCCGCCTATCATGAAAATAGTATTTGCACCGAATGTCATCGTGCCCGAGATATTCTCCACGCTGTTTATGTATAATGCTATATTTCCGTTATCGTATGTACCTACGAGATTGTACCACTGATTATTCTGTAGTGGATGGGCGCTTGCATCGACACGGCCGCAGCAACTTCCTCCGAAATATGCAACATTTGCACCGTTGCAACTAAGTCCCAATGCACCTATTCCAGAAATTGCTCCGCAATATCCTCCTGACCCGGCAATTACCGAAGAACCGGTCGCTGAATTGACCTTAACCCATGCGGATATGGTAAATTGAGTTAGTGATGAATTAAGCAGAACAGAAGTGGTATTTACATAGCTGCTATGCCCGTTAAACTCTGCAGTATATTTGGGGATTTCATTTCCACAATCCCCTACAAGATTGATGAAATCGACAGTGCCGGGACCGTTTGGACGAAAGACGTTGCATGCGCCGGGTTCCGCTTTCGGAGCAAGAGATGCAGGGTTGAATATCCCGAGAGAATACATGACTCCGAGCACTATGCCTATTACAAGCACGGCCCAGCCGTAAGTCATAAGGTATTCCATTGCGGACTGCGCTTTTTTCATATTAAACCATCGAATCTATGGCGGGGTGTATCCGCTTTGCCATGTTCCTGTAAATAATATATTCACTGGCACACCGTTATTATTGTTTCCGCTGTAGTCGTTCGCATTTCCGTTGAGCGGCCACCAGCCCACAAGATGCTGCAAATCTACTGGAGCACCTCCTATCCCTTCAGTATACAGTGTTTCGATGTCATTGTTCGAAATAGATGTGTTGTATATCTGTATGTTCGAAATTGAACCGTTCAGCGGATCCGCTCCGCCTATTCCGCTCAGACCCGCTACCCCGAAACGCATTCCAGATATGTCCATCAGTGAAGTGTTACTGCCACCAGAACCTATGTATTTTCCGTCAAAGAATATTGAAAATTTAGATGTCGCACTGATATTTCTTGTAACTACGATATGCTCCCATGTGCCAATAGTTATTGCGTTTGGAGGGGAATATGTAGCTGAAGAAAACGCAGTCGTGAAGCGTATAACAGGATTTGAAGTGTAAGAAACTATTTCAAAATCGAAGTCGTTTGTTTCTACGATAGTATACCAATTGGTCAAATCTGCACCAGGTGCAGTTACTATAACCCATGCAGATATGGTAAAATTGCTTTTGGGCATCAGTGAAACCGAATTAAAAGAGATATACTGTGTCGCTTTTCTGGAAAAAACAGGAACGAATTCCGGCAACTCATTGCTGCACGTCCCTTCCAAATTAATGTCATAACTCGTTCCAGGTCCGTTCGGTCTGAATACTTGGCATGAACCAGGGGTCGCCTTTGGCGCGAAATTTGAAGGACTGAATATTCCGAGAAAATAAAGAACACCGAGGACAACCGCAATGACGAGTATGGCCCAACCATACGTCATAAGGTATTCCATTGCGGACTGCAGTTTCGATTTCATAGTCATCCCGTTATGGCAGTGTATATTCGCTTTGCCACGTGGCAGTGAATATAACGTTTGAAGGCACTCCGTTATTGTTATTACCAGAATAATCATTGGCATTACCATTTAATGGATACCATGCTACGAGGTTTTGCAGGCTTACCGGTGCACCTCCTATTCCTTCATTATAAATAGAATTAATCTCATTTGCTGTGAGTGACGTGTTGTATATTTGTACGTTGGAGATTAAGCCGTTGAATAGAAGGTCAGTTCCACCTTCTCTACCACTTATGCTCACGAGATTAGTGCCAGGTACAGTTATAGTACCACCGAAATTGTAACTTCCTACCTGTACCCCGTCAAAATATAATGCTGCGTTTCCAGATGAGCTATTGTATGTCATTGCCATAAATCCAAAAATACTTGAAGAGACACCAGATACAGTCACAGCGTAATTATATCCTGCAGGAACATTCGATGTTGTCCAATATGTATCTACCCTGCTATTTCCGACCGCGATAAAGTTATGAAATCCTGTTAGACCCACTACAATGCAACTTGTACTGGTTGAACATGCAGAAGGTTGATATTCCACCCATGCAGTTATTGTCTGAGCATTGATTGGAGAAAGTAGAGAGCTGTGCCCTAGATTTATAGTACTGCTTTGTCCGTTGAAGTATCCGACGTACTGTGGTAATTCGCCACTGCACGTCCCTTCTAAATTAATGTCGTAACTCGTTCCGGGTCCGTTGGGCCTGAATACTTGACATGAACCCGGCTGTGCCTTAGGTGCAAAATTCGAAGGACTGAATATTCCGAGAGAATAAAGAACACCGAGGACAACCGCAATGACGAGTATGGCCCAACCATACGTCATGAGGTATTCCATTGCGCTCTGGAGTTTTGGATGAAACCTTTTCCCAAAAGGTTTCCGGTGTTCCATTGCGGACTGCAGTCTTGGCATGTTTTATCTTATGAGCAAAATATTATATTTGTGACAAGTTTCTGCAGAGATCGCTTATGGTAGAAAAATAGGTTGTAGGAAAGTATATCCATTTGTGATTTTTTATAAAAGAGATGCCGTAAGCGTTCCACTATTCCGCTATTCTGACGTTGTTTTTATTACTTTAGATGCCATCTAAGAATCAGCAGGTGCTAGCGTGGCAGAAGAGGAGGGTGTTGATCAGAATCTTGAGGAAAAAATCCTTGAAGACAAGCTGATAGAATTTTACAATAATTACTATTCGGATAAGCTGAGCGAGCTTTATGTAAGCTATCCGAAATTCAGAAGCCTGGATCTGGACATAAAGAATCTGGAAAGATTCGATGCGGAACTGGCAAACGAGCTGATAGACAATCCCGATAAAATAATGCCGATAGCTGATGCGGCTCTTGCAAAACTGAATCCGCACCCTGATGCGAAGCAGCCAGTGCATGCGAGATTCTTCGGACTCGACATACGCATGCCTATGATACAGGACGTCGGTTCAGATTACATAGGAAAGCTTCTGACTCTCGACTGCCTTGTGGTAAAGCGTGCAGAAATCACGCCAAAAGTAAGCCTTGGGGTATTCAAATGCAGTTTCTGCAACACGGTAATAAAAATAAAGCTTGATAGGGAAGCTGCGCCGGAATTATGTCCGTCGTGTAAAAGGAGGTCCTTGAAACAGGTCAACAATGAATCGGAATTCATCAACCTGCAGAGAATCGCGGTACAGGATCCCCTGGAGAAGCTGAAGGGCAGCACGCCCACATGGCAATTGGAAGTGTGGCTTGAAGACGACGTCGTAAATACCATCATACCTGGGGACAGGGTAGACATTACGGGAATATTGAGAATAAGACCAAGGCACAGCTACAAGGGAAAACAGGACGAGAAGGCATTGTTTACGATGTTCTTCGATTCGATATCCGTGCAGCAGAAACAGAAGGAATTCACCGAGCTTGCAATAACAGCTGACGAAGAGAAAGAAATACGAGAAATGTCAAAGGACCCGAAGATATTCGAAAAGGTGGCGAAATCGATAGCTCCTTCCATATACGGGTACGAACAGATAAAGCAGGCACTGGCATTGCAGCTTTTCGGAGGAACGCCGGACAAGAAGCTCATAGACGGCGGAAGGATAAGGAACGACATACACATGCTGCTCATAGGAGATCCGGGAAGCGCTAAGACGAGGCTTCTTCAGGCAGTCACCACGATAGTGCCCAAGGGAATATACGTCAGCGGAAAATCGACCACGTCCGCAGGACTTACCGCCAGCGCGGAGAGGGACGATTTCGCAGAAGGAGGATGGACGCTTAAGGCCGGAGCGCTCGTACTCGGTTCCGGAGGGATGGTAAGCATAGACGAATTCGACAAGATAGGAGACGAGGACAAATCGTCGCTCCTTGAGGCGCTAGAATCGCAGACCATTAGCGTCGCAAAGGCGGGAATAGTCGCAAAGTTTAGCGCAAAGACTGCGGTTCTCGCGGCCGCAAACCCGAAATTCGGAAGATTTGACAGGAACATACTGCCCGCGGAGCAGTTCGACATACCCCCTGCATTGCTGTCAAGATTCGATCTTATCTTCCCCATTACCGACGTGCTTGACGAGGAACAGGACAAGCAGATTGCCGAGCACATACTCATACAGCACAGCGCTGCAGGAGCACAGATATCGCAAATAGAGGATTACAAGCAAGTGGAAGCCCCTCCGATAGATTTGCAGCTCTTGAGAAAATACGTCGCATATGCAAGGAAGAATGTACGGCCAAGGCTTATGCCGGATGCCAGCAAGAAGATAGAGGAATACTACATAGAGCTCAGGCGTATAGGGATGAAACAGGGCGCAACTCCGATAACGCCGAGACAGATAGAAGGGCTTGTCAGGCTTGCAGAAGCTAGCGCGAAATCGAGGCTGTCGCAGCAGATAGAGGTGAGAGACTCGGAACTCGGGATATCGCTCTTCGAGTACATGCTTAATACGCTTGCAGTGGACAGGGGAGGCAGGCGTGACATAGACATACTTACTACCGGAATGTCAAGAGAAAAGGTCAACCGGATAACCTCGCTCATAGACATAATAAAGAAGATCGAGCAGGAAGAAGACGGAGCCAGAATCATCAGGGTGCTCGAAGAAGCTGAAAAGGCCGGAATGGACGGCGCCACCGCAAAGAAGTACATCGATGAGCTTGAGAGGATAGGCGACATATTCAGCCCCAAGCCGGGAGTGCTCAGGATAGTGAGGCGCGGGGAGGAGTGAAAATCCGTTGATTTATATATTTGACATTACAAATCCGTTTAGGGCAATCGATATGTTTTTGCATTATTTACTTCTTCTAAATGCTACAATAGCGGTTCTGTCCGCAGTATACTACAGCGTAAATACATATCACGCAAGGCGGTACAAACATAGGAAACTTTCCGCAGGACTGCAGATTTCCGATGTTTCGGTCGTAATAACAGTGCATAAGGAAAGCAGGAGAATGTTCGAAAATGCGATACGTGCGGTAAGCCTGCAGAAAGCCAGATTCTTTGTATTGGGAGACACACGCTACGAAGAGTTGACAAAAACATACGGAGGCACGTTCATCAATTTTGTCGGTAGGAAAAGGGACAAGCTGAATTACATAATGCCGATGATAAATACGCCTTACGTCCTGTTCCTTGACAGCGATACGATAATATCTGAAGGCGATATAGGAAGGATGCGTGCAAACTTTACCCCTAAAGTAGGAGGCGTCAGCGTTAACGTGATGTTTGCCGGTACAAGCCTCGTTTCGCTGTGCAGCAACTTTTTTGCAAGAATAGGCGAGGTCGTTTCCAGATCATTGTCGACCGTTACGGGAAACGGGCTTCTGCTCAACGGAGTATGTTCGATGTATCAAACAGAAGTGGTAAGACCGCTCATCGAATCTGAGGCGTTTAGGAATCCGAAGATAATGGGGATAAAAAGCATCCTCTCTGACGACAGACAGCTCACGAATTACGTTATAAAAACAGGATACAAGGCGGTGGTGGATTATGGAATAAACGTGGAAACCAAGCCGCAAAAGAACATGTATTTCTTCTCGATGCAGCTTACGAGATGGATACGCGGAGGTTTCCTTTACTTCCTGCAGGAACTGAGCGACGGAACGGCATTCAAGCGCGGGGGGCTTTATACCTTCAATTCATTCTTCATGTATTCCCTGCCTTTGATACTTGCCGTTTCATATGTAGCGTCATTGTCCCACAACGTCATGCCGTTCTACCTCATGGAATTGCAACACATCCTTGCAATGCAGCTCAACAGGCTAAGCGGCGATTTTCTCATAGTCAACATGCTGCGCCTTCTTGGTGTGGCATCGACTGCCGCATTCATACTCACGCTGAGGCGCATGATAAACTCAAAATACAGGAACAGAATACTGCTTTCGGGCATAGTTACGATAGCATTCCTCAGCGTCTTTTCGATATATGCAATACTTACATCATGGAAACAGACGGAATGGCTTACGAGATAAGGTTATGTAATGAAACTCATCGCCGTGCGACATGGGGAAACTTTTGAAAATGTCAGTGGGATAATACAGGGGCAGCGCAATGGAAAGCTTACTGAGAAAGGGATGGCCCAGGTATTGAAGATAAGCAGGGAATTGAAAAACGAAAAGATAGATTTCATATATTCTAGCGATCTTTGGAGGACTGCGTGGACTGCAGAGCATATAGCGGCATATCACCCGATAGAGGTCAAATATTCTCCGGCACTGAGGGAAAGGGAGTTCGGTATCTTCCAGGGGAAAGGGAGGGAGGAATTTTTTGACGAAGAGATGAAAAGCGGCATCTCGCGCTCGAAATACAGACCGAAAGGGGGGGAGAGTTTTCACGACGTCATGAAGCGGGTAAAGGGATTCATGGACAAGACCGTGAAAAACCATGAAGGGCATAATGTAGTCGTGGTGACGCACGGCGGGATAATAAAATCGCTTCTGGCGCTTTACACGCGCGTTCCTGTTGAAGATATAATGGGCATGAAAACGAGAAATACAGGGATCCTCGTTATGACGATAAAACAGGGTAAGTGGAGCGTTACGAAGAATACGGCCGTATTTACAAAAGACGATGTGCCAGTCAATTTCGGAAGGTCACGGAAAAGGCGTGCGAAAACTAGTGCTGCGCATCGGAAGGCTGCTGTGAAAGGGAATTGAGAAATTCTACGGCATACGGTTTGCACTTCTCGTCTGCCGTGCGGTTTATTTCCATGTAGTAATTATCCGGAAGCGTTAGTTTTGCATAATTGGGATTGGAGCTGTCCAGAATGGTAAAGGGCCCGCGGGATGCTGCCTGAGCGTTCCTGAAAGCGTTGACTTCCGATATCTGTTTTTCCGTAACCGAGAATGTGATCCTTCCGTTAATGGTTATATTCGCGATTTCTGGTATGCGAAGTATCGATTCCTGCCCAAGGTATCTTGCGATGTATGTGAAGGATACGGAAAGCTCGGTTCCGTTTGCCGACCATTCGTCTATGTGAACGTTTGTTTTGACGCTTGCGACTTTCTGCACTTCGTCGATTACGCGCTTTTCGGAACGGTCTACGCCAAAATTTATCGTTTCCATTTTATCACAGAGTCAATTGCATCCGAACATCGTCACGGAATGCGTGCAGAAAAATGTTTTTACCCTTTCACGGAACGCCATCGCGGCAACCGTTGCAATTATCATTATGGGAATGCCGACTTCCGTTCCAAAATCAAATCTGAACACGTGATGTATCACCAGATAATCGAGTATCAAAACGCCGGCTACGATAGACATTATGTAAAGAATGCCGTCACGGTCGGATATCAGTCCAACATACGCGCCGAAAATCACTTCCGCAGCTATGAGGATGACTGCGGCAATGGTATAAAGCCAGTATCTGGATATTGAAATTGCAGCACTTGGAAGCGTGAGATTGCCGTCTATGAGCCCGACTATCACGCCGAGCATCAATACGAACGCGAGATGATGCATTTGGGCTTTTGCAGCTTTGCGTATTTTCGGATTCATTTGAATCTCCCCATTCCGCGTGTTTTCAGGATAAATGCTCCCATCGGGATTTGAACCCGAGTTGCGGGGTTGAAAGCCCCACGTCCTTGGCCGGACTAGACGATAGGAGCGAATGGTATCCAATGACATAATTTAGCTGAAGTAATTATTAAAGTTATGCGGTTAAATGTTTGATAAACTTATTGTGGTGTTATGGCGGGCTTTATCATTTGTTTTGACGGAATCGATGGCGCAGGGAAGAAAACGCAGTCCGACCTCCTTGTAAAGAGCATGAATGAGATAGGAAAGAACGTTTCCCTTCACTCATATCCAGACTACGAATCAAGATATGGAAAAATAATAAGGGAATTTCTCGACGGAAAAATAGAAATGGACGTAAATGAGCTCTTTCTGCTTTATCTGCTTGATATGGTAAAGGACAAGAAGACGATAAAAGAGGAAATCGCGAGGGGAGACATTGTCGTCATGGACAGATATTTCCCTACTACGATAGCTTATCAATGCGCAGGGGGATTCGATTACGACAACGCAAGGAAGCTTGAAGAAGTCATGAAACTGCCTGTGCCTTCGCTCATCGTATATCTCGACGTGTCTGTGGAAGTGTCATTCGAAAGAAAGTCGAAGCAGAAAGGGCACCAGGTTGACAGATTCGAAAAGGACAAACTGTACCTTACGAAGGTAAAAGAGATGTACGACAGGCTTTACGAAGAGAAGTATTCCGGAGCGCAGTGGATTAAGATAGACGCCACTGAAAAACCCGAAGACATCCACCAGAAGGTCATGGGGCTTGTTTCCGTTGACAGGGTGCAGGTATAAATTAACCTAATACTGATATCGAAATGCGTGAGGAGATCAAATGATATTATCGGACTACGACCTTGAAAATGCGATAAGAACGAAGAGGCTTGTGCTGAAGCCTTTCAGAAAGGATGCGATTAGGGAAAACGGGCTGGATCTGCGTCTTGCAGATGAGATTGCATATAGAAATCCGGTGCTCGGAAACGATACGCTATTCGACCCGACCAATGCGGAGCATGTGAAGAACGAATACATAGTGAAGAAGAAGCAGAAGAGCATGGTGGTGCACCCGCACAGCCAGGTGCTTCTTTCCACTGACGAATACATACACCTTCCTGACGATGCAATGGGATTTGTAGAACTCAGAAGCACGTGGGCGAGACACGGGCTCAGCATGCCTCCTACGATAATAGACGCGGGATTTGCGGGCACGGTAACGCTGGAAGTGATAAACAATGCGCCTTACCCCATGCTGTTAAAACCGCACATGAGATTTGCACACGTAATTTTTGCGGCGACACTGAATAAGGTAACCAATGCATATGCGGGATCTTACTTCAATCAGAGAGGAATAAAACTGCCTAAATTGCTGAAGTAGTTGAATGGATCGGTATTATGTGAAGCGATAGCTGCAGCTAGGGCATAAAATAAATAAAAGAAGAAAAGAAAAAGAAGGACGACCTTATCTTGAAAGGTCGTCTACTTCATCCTTACCGGCTTCCTGTCCGGCAGGTGAAGGGGCTGAAACAAGCACAACGTCGCCGACATTCTTGACGTTCTTGTAAAGTATGCTCTTCTGCTTCAATACCGACTTGGCGTCGCCCTTTGCGTTTTTCCAAGGTATCATAAGAAGCCTGCTTACTTCCCCTCTTTCCAAATCTATTATGACATCCTGAACTTCTCCAAGGTACTGACCGCCGTCGCTGTATATATCCATGCGGTAAATCTCTGAAATCTTCATACTGATCACTGAACAATATTGAATATGCGGTCTATATAAAGCTTATTGAAATAGACGAGAATACCGCAATTACGGCTGGAGCCAATCGATTTCGTAGTATTCGTGCCTGCTTCCGGGGAGCTTGATCTGCCTTACGCGATAGTACGTGACGGATGTTTCCCTGTCCGCTATCGCAACTATCAGTCCAAGCATTCTGCTCCTTGCTTCCCTTATCGCCCCTGCAAATTCCCTCCCCCCGATATATTCGTCTTCGCTTAGCGAGAGCATTGCCGACTTCGGTGTTCCAGTATCCGGATTCTCGGGTATGCCGTTTTCCCTATGATAGAGCACGTAATCGAGCTTTACCTTCTTGTTGTCCTGCGAGCCCGGCACCGCGAGTATGAACGTCTTGCGCACGGAATGCGCAACGCGTATGGCCCTTGCCCATTCGGATATCAGCAGCTTTGAATCCTTTGGGAATACCTGTATGACGTGTTTAGAATGGATCCATTGGCCCTTTCCTTCCTTTACCGGGCTGGCTCCGGGAAAGTATACCCTGAAATGCGTGCCGAATTTGAATCCGGTTTTTATCACGTACCCTTTTTCTCTCCAATCCTTGTATACCTCGTACAGTTTTGGAAAATCGCGTCTTGCGGCAGTGGCGTGCTTGATCAGTTCCTTGTACTTCATGTTGTCAAGAGAAAGCACCTTATGGTCCATCAGAAACGCGGTCTCGAATATGTCGAGCTTGTTCAGCTGCCCGCGATCCGCGGCTTTGTATGCGCCGTACTGCCCGAGCCATAGTTTTTCGTAAAGATCCTTGCCTTTTTTGTTGTCATCGATTATTGTTATCAGATCCGCCTTGAAAAAAAGCCCTTTGACCTTGTATCCGGGTACGGACATCGAAGATGACGGATATTCCTTTGCCGGGATATTTGCCTCTTTTGAAGCGCCTTCTCCGGCGGTATTTATTATGAGGCCGCGCTCTCTCCAATCCTTATACGTAAAGTATTTTGCTATGAACTTTCTGTCTTTCCAAAATCTTGACGCGACCTCGTTGAACGAGAGTATTTTCCCCGAATAGGTGCATTCCGCATTTCTCATGTCAATCAGGTACAATGCTTCCTCGGGAGAAAGAAGCAGTTTCCCGGATTCGTTATGCCCTATGTAGCCGTTGCGCAGAATGTCGGCAGTGGACTGGTCATCCGCTTGAAACTTGCCTTTGATAAGACGTATTTTGAGCATCCGATGCACGCATAAATAGTGGAATCTGCAACAATATATGCCTTGCTTTTTATACTTGTTTCGATAAATTGTTGTGCATACGCGGTGCAGTCATGAGAAAGGACGGTGTGTTGGAAAATCGCATGGAAAGTGAAAAGCCCCACGTACCGGAGGAGCTAACGTCAAGAATGCGCAAGCAGGGATATCATTTCGTTGGCAGGCATTCGGCAGCGAAGATATGCAGATATTCGGCAAACAGCATGGAGAAAAACGGCAAAGGCTGTTACAAGCACAAGTTTTACGGGATAGGAAGCCATCGATGCATACAGGCCACCCCTGCAATAGGATGCAACCTGGCATGCAGATTCTGCTGGAGGATAATACCGGAGGAAGAGGGGTTCAAATGGAACGAAATAAACGCGATGGGCGACTGGGATGACCCGGTAAAAATAGTTGACGGGCTTGTCGAAGAGCAGAAGAAAATAATAAGCGGATACAAGGGAAAGAAGACAGTCGATTTGAAGAGATGGAAAGAAGCGAACGACCCGGCACATGTAGCACTCAGCCTTACCGGAGAACCGCTGTTCTATCCGAAAATGAATGAACTTATCAGTGAGTTTCACAGGAGAAAGATAAGCACGTTCCTTGTAACAAACGGCACTATGGCGCATGCGCTTGAAAATCTGACGACGCTGCCGACACAATTGTACGTTTCGATACAGGCCCCGGATCAGGAGCTGTATGAAAAAATAACACGGCCCAAAACCGCGGCCGCATGGAAAAACTTCCAGAAATTTCTCGACATATTCTCAAAGAAATCCACAAGAAGGGTATTCAGGCTCACGCTGATAAAGAACTTGAACATGGTGAATCCGGAAGGATATGCCGAACTGATAAAAAAAGGCAAACCGCATTACGTTGAAGTCAAGGGATTCGTATTCGTAGGAGGCGCGAGGCGCGATGATAGGGGGCTTTCTTACGGGCAGATGCCAAACGAAGAGGACATACGCGAATTTGCCGTTAGGATTGCGGAACTTTCGGGTTATAAAATGGTGGATTACCATGAAAGCAGCAAGGTGGCGCTGTTGGCCGCGGATGAAAAGGCGGCAGGGGATAGAATAATAAACTTTGAAAAATGATTTTTTACAGAATGAGAAGATGGCAGGGGAAAAACGCAATACTTCGGAAAGCATATTCAATCTCAAAAGCATAGAGGACATGCGCGAAGGAAAGGAATACCAGAGACGGATTGGCAGAATAAAGATAATAATCGCGTCGATACTTCTTGCAAGCCTTGCAATTTTCATAATAATAGCAGGCATAGCGATAGACAAGGAGGGATTTGGAAAATTCATCGCCGCGATAGCTTCGATAAATCTGTGGTATTTCTCCGCGGCGCTCGGCGTGATATTTCTCGGTTACGTAATGCGCTTCCCGAAATGGGAATATTACATGAAGCGGCTCGGCGTTAAGATACCGAGAAGACGGAATTTCATGGTGTACATGTCGATGTATTCTATGGATATGACTCCCGGAAGATGGGGAAGAGCGGTTGTCGGGTATACGATAAACAAGCTTACCGGAATAAGATTTGCACGCACTTTCCCGGCAATAGTCGCGGACATATTCACTGATTTCCTCGGATTCGCGGTGGTGCTTGCAATCTCGATTTTCTTCGTGAGGAAATTCGTTGTGCTTTCCACTTTCGTCACCGTGCTTCTCCTGATACCGTTCTTTTTCATATACGTGCGCAGGCCGTTTGAATTCATAAAGAGGAGATTCGGGCACGTGAAAAGGCTCAAGGGGATATTTGAGACGGGAAAACTCTATTTCGAATACCACAAGCTGCTGAGCGGCAAGGCATACGCATATTCTATGGCCTATACCATACCGGCGATGTTCCTCAACGGCATTGCATTATATCTGGTGATATTGAGTTTCGGGGTCCATATGCCGATTTCGCTGCTGCCGACCGTGCTCTTCATATTCGCATCGGCGCTCATACTCGGAATGATATCGGGACTTCCGGCAAGCCTCGGCATAACTGATGCGGCGCTAATAGGATACCTTACGCTTTTCTTCCCGAGCATGATGGGCATAGGGCTCGCTTCGTTGATAACGATCTTCTTCAGGATAGCGAGCGTGTGGTTTGTCGAGGGATTCGGATTCACCGCACTGGCTTATACGATGAGATACTGGAAGGAAAAGAACTGAATCGATTAGACGGAATGCGAAGAGACGGATTCCTCTTCGGCAAAGCTCACTTCCGAAGGCACGATGATGCAGGACACCTTGCCGTCGAATTTGTCCGCGTTTTTCTTAAGCGTGTCTATGTCTGAATACATGATGAGCTGGCCTTCTCTGCCTATGTTGCCCATTGCAAGCCATTTTTTTGACTTGCCGGTTATTTTAATTGATGTTGCCTTCTCGGCGGAATCGATAAGCTGGAACGCTTCCGAAAGTTTCATCGGATGTGAATCCCTGTGATCCAGGTCCAAAAGGAGAAGAGTATGCTCTTTGTTGTCAAGATTCTTAGATATCAGGTTTATGAAAGACGTCGGTTTGTAATTGTTGCTCCAAAAAGGCACCGTGGCTGTCGGGCCGAACTTGTAGGCATCGAGCCCGCTCTCGCTTATTGCGGATGAAAGCACCGAAGAGGCATGGAATATTGCAGTTTCTATGCCCATCTCGTGCGCCTTGTCTATGAATTTGTGGTGCGTAGTCGCAATCAGTGGGTCTCCGGGTACGAGAACCGCGAGAGTTCCGTTCTTTGCGTTGGCAAGCGTTGACCGCATGTTCTCTTCCATGTCGGAACGCTTTATCATCAGTATCGGCTTTTGGAATTCGCCTTCGAGATATTTTACGTAATCGGAAGGAACGGGAACGGTGTAGCTTTCCATCATTGCCGAATCCGAAGATTTGAGCGCCTCAAGGCCTCTTACGGAAATTTCCTTGTATCCTATCCCAAGACCTATCAGAAAAAGCATTCAATCCCTTATTCCGTTAGGGGTTATCTTTATTACTGCCTCGGCTTCAGGCATGCTTGGAGAATCGACGAGCCTTATTATCCTCTTCTCTTCCTTGCTCTTTCTCATGTAAAGGCGAGTGGTTGCCGCATGCGCAACTATGTTACCGCCAACAGGAGTAGTAGGGTCTCCGAAAAGTATTGCAGGATTGTCCATTACCTGGTTGGTTATGTATACTGCCAATGAGTAAGTGTCGGCAAGGCTCTGAAGCTTGTGTATGTGCGCGTTGAGCTTCTGCTGTCTTTCTCCCAGTGCCCCCCTGCCAGGGTATTCGGCTCTGAAAAGTGACATGAGCGAATCGACGACTATGAGCTTCACGTTGTGCTCCTTTATCGTCTTGTCGGCACGCTCTATCGCCAGTATCTGCTGGTCTGAATTAGCGGCGCGTATTACGAGTATCTTGTTAAGAACTTCCTTGGGATCAAGGTTGGATGCCTTTGCAATAGACTCAATCCTTTCAGGGCGGAACGTTCCTTCCGTGTCTATGAAAAGGACCGAGCCGTCCAATCCTCCGCTCCCTATGGGAAGCTGTGCGTTAACGGTAAGCTGGAAGCCGAGCTGGGTCTTCCCTGAGGCAAATTTTCCATATACTTCGGTGATTCCGCTTGTTTCTACACCGCCGCCGAGCATTTCGTCGAGCCCGCTTGCTCCGGTGCTGATTCTCCCGAGCGCTTTTCTCTTTTCATAAACCTCGGTAGCCATTGAAAATTCAAGAGTAGTGGCCTGCTTTGCGGCATCGACTGCCTTCTTTGCAGCATCCATGCTCATGCCGGTAAGCTCGGAAAGATCCGCGGGAACAGCCGTGGCTATCCTGTCCAATGTGTCGAATCCCGCCGTGCGGAGCTTTTCCGCGGTGGTGGGGCCCACTCCTGGCAGGTCCTCTATTTCCTTTACCGATTTTTCCTTTGCCATCGTCAAACCCCTTGTGTAAAAGCAATTATAAGTAGCATTTAAATAAAGTAAAGAAAACATATAAACCTTTATCAGGTATCCCCCTGTATTAAAACACGTATCGAATGGAAGAAAGGCTGGCGCTGGCTGAAGGTTGATATATAGGAAGAGGCCAACGTCGTGTATAAACACGCGCTGGCAAGGCGACCAGTTTCTCTTCCTACAATATAGAATTCGTAGTTTTAGTATGGTAATTCAAGCTTAAAAACCTTTCTGAATAACAAGATTTTTCCATAAAAATGGTTATATGCGTACTTTATTTACACTGGATCCCGTCGGTTTGATATCTGCCGCATCGCTCGGAGTGGCACTTCTTCTCCTCGGAGGGTTCCCTATGGGGGTATACTTCCTCCTGGTTATGCTCTATTTCCTTATTCTCTCGGCCATAGTTACGAGAATGGGAAGCACTAGAAAGAAGGTGCTCGGCGTATATGAGCATAGCAGGGGCTGGAGAAACGTTATTGCAAACGGCTCTGCTCCTCTCCTGATGGCCGGACTTTTCTTCGTAAACTCGTATTACGGGATGGTCGGCCCTAGCATATTGGTGCTCGGATACGTTGCAGGAGTGGCTGCGATAACCGCGGACAAGTTTGCAAGCGAGATAGGAGTCCTTGGAAAGGCGCCGATCATGCTGCTTACGTTGAAAAAGACGAAGCGCGGGGTATCGGGAGGGGTGACCGTTCTCGGATTTGCCTTCTCGCTCATCGCTGCGGTATTCATATCCGCTTCGGTGTTCTTCATGCCGATACACGGGAACTTTACGCTTTATTTCTTCATAGCCGTATTTGCAGCGTTCATAGGGAACCTTGCCGATTCCGTATTCGGCTATTTTGAGGAGCAGGGAATTGGAAACAAGTACACGTCAAACCTTGCATGCGCTCTGGCCGGAACTGCAGTTGCGATAATTATTGCCCTCATGCTCTAAATAGTAGGCTTGGTGTTGCCGTTCTTTGGATTTTCAGTATCCTTTGGAGGGGAATAAACGAGATAAAGGCGGTTGGTAACCTTAAAGAAAGCGGATATGTTTGCGTCGGTGACCCTTTCGCTTCTGCTTGCCAAATATGAAACGTCCTTGGCGGTGTCCTTCAAACGTTTTATAATGCGGCTAAGTATCTCTATTATCTCCTCTCCAGATTTGGCAGAATAGATCAATGGCAACAGGGCCTTGTTTATGCGCGCCTGTGCCCTATATATCGCTGACAACGTTATCGCCGCGGCAGCAGTGGCTTCTTCCTTTTCTTTTGAAAGCCTGGAATCGAGTTCATTGAATATCAAGGAATTGGAACCCACCATTTGCCTTTCCGCACCGGAAAAACCGTAGAGCACTATTTCTGAAAATCCGAGAATTAATCCCCTTTCAGGAACTGCGACGGTCAGATTGGCTCCCGGACGCAGAAGCTGCTTGATGGCAACCGCATCCATGTCGTCCCATTCCTTCAGTGCGGAATTTCTTTGAAGAGTCTCTATTTCCGTTATATGGTTGTCGAAACGGCGCACCCCGGTAAGCAGTGCGTTGAGCACGCGGTTGTTTGAAAATTGCAGATCGACAAGATTCCTTATCGCGTAGTCCTTATCGTAAACATGCTTGCGTATGAATTTAGACGCCATTATCCCAACCCATGGTTTCAACTAAGCATTGGTATAGTTATTAAAGCTTACCTACATTATGACAGCAGACGGTCGAGGGCAGGATACCCTGCAAGCGTGTTGTCATTCTCAAGCTGCTGGTACAACGCATACATTATACCGACGGTGAGAAGTACGCCCATTCCGCTGCCCATTGCACCGGTAAGGTTTGCAAACGCGGCAAGCAATCCCACGAATATGCTGCCTATCACGGTAATGGTAGGGATGTATTTCTCAAGTATCTGCTCTATTATGCGCGGATCGCGCCTGAAGCCGGGTATCTGCCATCCTACGGACTGTAATTGTTCGGCAACGTTCTTCGGATTTTGTCCCGTCATTTCTATGTAGAATTTCCCGAATACGACACAGAGCACTACGAGCAGAAGAGTCGAAAGAAGAACGTGCACCCATTCCGGTATCGGAATGCAGGAATTCGCAAGCGTGCATGCAAATGCAAGATTAACTCCGGAAGGACTATGCCCCCATGGAATCAGCATCGGGCTTGTTCCCGTGGCAAGATAACTGAAATACGCGCCGTAGCCGGAAGTTATCGGGCTTAGCGAAAAGCTGTTTATCGATAACAGATACATCAGGCCGCCGGAAAGTATTGATGCGTTGCCTCCGGATGCGGAAGGCTGGCTCGTGTAGTAGCCGATGAATCCGGCAATGTTGGAAGTTGCAAAATGAGGCAGTACTCCTCCTGCAAGCGAGGTTATCGCTATTTCCATAGACGTTGCAAATATGACAGGCATTACGCTGGCGTAGAGCAGCGATATCGGAAGACGTCCGCCTATTCCGCGGAATTGGCTGAACACCATCGGCAATTCGACCTTCATATCGTATACGTATATGCTGATGAGCATGACGATTATTGCAACAAACAGAGGGCCGAATGCTTCTATCGCCTGGGGTATTGCCGTGGCCCCTGGAGTCGCAAGCTGCTGCATCGCGCTTGGAAGCAGTATGGTAAGCGTTCCGGCGATTATCGAATATGCGACTCCTCCAGCGATGAAGAGGTTTATTCCGGACGTTATTCCGTACTTGACCATCATTTCATCGAGGAATATAATCATCACTGCTCCGAGTATGAGCTGTATTACCACCAATCCGAAAAATCCCGGAACTATCAATCCGGAATTGAGGAATGTGAATGAGAAGAAGAATGATTCTATTACCGCTACGACTATTGCTATTAACTTCTGTATGCTTTGGAAGCGCCCTTTCTGCTCCGGGTCATTGAGATCTATGTTTAAGGCCCCGGATCCTTGAAGCAGTTGGAGAAGGATGCTTGCCAGCACTATCGGGGTAATTCCTACGGTGATAAGCGTCCCTATCTTTGCAGCGAATATGACGTTTATCAGCTGGAAGACCTGCTGCGCGGATGCATTCTGAACGCCGAGTGCAGGAGTGCTGAAAAGTGCGAAGTACGCCACCATTATCAGCGCGGTCCACTTAAGCTTCTCCTTGAACGTAAGAGGCATTAGCGGTTTCTTAATTCCAGGTATAAGCTTCAGTATCGGGTCAAGAAATTCCAGGGACATTTTCGCACCGGGCAGTCTATTTTAATCTGATGTCGACGAAATAAGTGTTGTCCTTGCTCAGTCCAGTGCGGACCTGCGGATTTGACCTGAAAAATGACTTTGCAAATCCGAGGACCATTGAACCGCTCAGGTTCGCAAGGCCTTCCATCGAATTATATTGTTTATATTTAAGTCTTATAACCTTTTTGCCCCGGGCTCGGTTCTTTACCTCGATGCCCGCAAGGTCGAAACAGTCGGATATGTGCTTTAGCGCTGCGTTGTAATCACCGTGGCATGTGTGCGCGATATTCCTTCCTGCGTCGGAGAAGATGCGCGATACCGAAGACGTAAGAGGCTCCTGCATGAACGGAATATTGGAAAGAGCGAGATGCGTGTTTTCGCCGTCGCGTTGAACAGGATTGGAAAGCATTATTGCGCGCGCGATTTCCTTTGACGGATTGTTTATCCTGCCTGCAGGGTTGCTTTGCTGAACTTCCGACGGTTCGGCAACAAACTGGCACCTGTCATGCCCTTCGGAAGAACATGCGGTTTCCGTTACGTTTATCATGCGGCCCGTACGTCCCGACAGATATCCCGCGATTATCCCTGATTCGAAAACGTGTAGCTTGCTTCCCGATGAATATTTCCGTGCAGATTTCCCCGATGTTATCGTTGCGTAGGATCCAGAAGGATAGTATAATGCTTTCCCCATTCCGAGATTTTCAAGGGCATCGAAGAACTGCGCCATCCCGTTTGCGGATTGGGCATGTACGCTCTGTCCAACATGAAAACCGAATTTGTAACCCAGCCTTCTCGCAGCGTCGCCGCTGTTGTATATTATGTTCTGTACCGTAGTATCGGCAACTGGAACCGCGTGCTTCATTATCCCGGTTACCATCAATTCGTCGACATCCGCAGTTGGCACTGGGAGCGACTTGTATGAAATCTTGGCACGGCTGGCATGCCTGCGGCTTGAAACAAGCCGCTTTTTACTCAATACATGTGCCGAACGGTGCTGTCGCCTTGCACCGGCACGCTTCCTCTTTGCCCCACTTGCCGGCATACTGTTCACATTTCTATCGATGGAAAATTATTTATAGGTTGGTAATACGCACGCAATGCGATTCCGAGAGCAAAGTGCATCGGGCCGTTTTGTGCAGACAGAAAAGACTATATGCATTCCCGACAGAAATTTTCATATGCAGGTATTCGGCACGCTTGCCACGCTGGTAGTCGATGCGTTATTCTCATGGGCGAGAATGTTCATAGCACTAGGCATATCCATAGTAGTAAGCCTTGCAGTCGGAATATGGGCTGCGACGTCGAGAAAGGCGGAACGCATGGTCCTTCCGTTCATAGACATACTGCAAACGGTGCCGATACTCGCATTCTTCCCGTTCGCACTCGTCGTGTTCGTATATTTTCTCCCGGGTTATATTGGAATAAACGCGGCTGTGATATTTCTCATAGTAACCAGCATGCTTTGGAATATAATTTTCGGAGTGTATGAAGCCGTGAAGATGATCCCTGCGGAGTTTCTCGAGATTGCCAGGCTTTACAGAATGGGAATGATGGAAAAAATAAAGAAGGTGTTCTTCCCTGCTGCAATGCCCAGGATAGTTAATCAATCGATACTCTCATGGTCAATAGGCTTGTTTTATCTCGTAACAAGCGAGATATTCTCGTATGGAAACGCCTCGGACTGCTGCAGGGTGCAGCACGGCATTGGGGCCGCTCTTGTAGAAATGGCACCAGGAACGTCGGGTGGAAGCGTAACCGGGTACGTGCTCGGCATCGGGGTTTTCGTCGGATTCGTTGTTGCAACAAGATTTCTTTTCTTCAAGCCTCTCGAAGATTATGCGGTAAAATACATGAAGCAGGACAGCAAGGCAAACACGTCAAAACCGCAGGCAGTCGGCGGAGGATTCGTAAGCTGGTTTTCAAAAAGAATAGTGACGAAACCGTTTACCGGAGGAAATGTCGCGAAAGCCGCACAGAAGAGGGCACAGGAAATCAGATATAGGATAAGAAAAAGGAATGAGGGAAAGATTCAACAGATGATGGAACCGAAGGAGCTGAGAAAAGACATCTATTACATAATCATTGCGGCGCTGGCAGTCGTAGCGATCGTCGCGGCAATGTTCGACAGAAGCCTCATTTCCTACGAGTACATGTCGCTTTTGTCGCTTGCATTCTCATTCGCAAGGATATGGATAGCATTTGCAGTGATAACCGCAATAGCATTTCCTTTGTGCGTGTACCTCGTATTCATATCGAGGCACAGTTCAAAATATCTCATGTTCTTCCAGATACTGTCGTCGATACCTGCAACTATAATGCTTCCCGGAATAGCGGTTCTTTTCACAGGTGTGCCGTATCGCGGAGAAGCCATTGCGTTCGTGGTGTTCGTGCTCAGCGGGATATGGTATCTGATTTTCAGCATGATAGCGAGTGCGCGCTCGCTTCCCAACAATATCCCTGAGGTGAAAAAACTGTTCAGGCTCAACGGAGTGAAGGCATGGAAGAGCATATACGTGAGAGCTCTGCTTCCAGGATTCTTAACGGGCGCGCTTACGGGAATAGCAGCAGAATGGAATGCGAGCATAGTCGCGGAGAGCTTTACCAGCAACGGGCTGAGCGGCGGAACGATAATAAGCAGCGTCCATACAGGAATAGGGGTACTGCTCGATTCGACGGTCAACTCGGGAAATCTTACCCTTATGCTTGTAGCACTTTTAAATCTTATAGTGCTAATACTGCTTATCAACACCTTCGTGTGGAAGAGGCTCTACAACAGGGTGTCTGAAATATACAAATAGCGTGGTCAAATGAGCCTTGTCAGCGTTGATAAAATATCTTTCAATTACCAAAACAGCGGATTGGAGATACTTAGCAAGATTTCCTTCAAGGCAGAGAAGGGAGAATTCATCTGCATCATGGGGCCATCAGGCTGCGGAAAAAGCACGCTGCTTAGAATCATCGCCGGTTTGGTCAAACCTTCGAGCGGCAAGGTAACATACATGAATCGTACAATCACAGGCCCAATTCTCGGAATGTCATTCGTATTTCAGGATTTCGCATTGCTTCCTTGGCTTACTAATTTGGATAACATAAAGATAGGCTTGTCACTTCTTGACATAAGCGACGACGAACGCGATGCAAGGGCAAAGGAGCTCGTCGAGAGATTCGGATTGAGCGGATTCGAGGATTATTATCCCAACGTGCTCAGCGGAGGAATGAAGCAGCGCGTGGGAATTGCAAGGGCAGTTGCGTCCGAACCCAAAGTTCTGCTTATGGACGAGCCGTTCAGCTCGCTTGACGAACTTACGGCAAACACGCTTAGAGACGATATAATATACATGCTTGAGAACAAGAGCATCTCCGTAAATTCCGTAATCATGGTAACGCACAGCGTAGAAGAAGCGGTGGAGCTCGCCGACAAGATAGTCGTGCTTTCTGAAAAGCCGACTCACGTGAAGGAAATAAAGATAGTTAAGACAAAGCGCCCTCGCGACAAGAGAAGCAAGGAATTCATCAAAATAGTAGACGAGGTATACGCTGCTATAGCAAAATAACCGATTATGCCTTTTTCTTAGGTTTTTTCTGCTTTAGCACCGCCCATGTATCGTTTTCGGAATCATATTCCAGGAGTTTGGCACGTACGCCTATTCTTAAAAGAAGTTTTTTCATGTTCATGAAATTCGTCTCCGCGTGGCCGTCAAGCGTTATCCCTTTGGAAGAGAGTTCCTGCACAAGCTCTTCCGTAGTAAGATGCGAACGCGTGAGTGCGGAAATTGCGCTCTTGAACGGTTCCAGCTTTACGAGCCTCTCCCTGAGTATCTTGGACATGTTTCCAGGGTTGACCTTTCGGCCCAGTGCCGTAAGCTTGATTTCCGATTCGTCTACGTCGGTGAATCCCAACATGTCGCATGCTTCAACAAGCGGCATTAGGAAATCGATGTCGATCTCTGCCTCATCTGCGAGCTCCGACAGCTCTATGACCCCACCGCTCTCCTTTATTATCTCCAGAATCCCCCTGATATTGGCAGTTTCAGAGACCAGGGGAAATAGATTATGCATAGTTATTCATTTGGATAACAATATTTTTAATGCTAATCCCTGTCCGACGACATGCCTGGAAAAGGCACTTTTGGCGCATGATGCGCGTTCGCAGGCTGCAACAATTATTTTTTCATGCCGTAGTACTCTATCAGGTTGTCTATGCCCATGTCAAGCGTGTATTCCGCCTTGAATCCGAGATCCTCTTCGGCCTTCTTCGTGCTGGCAAGCGTGTGCATGACATAGTTCTTAAGCGGCTGCTGTATGTACTCGGGAACAACTTCCGTTCCGAGGTGCTTTGAAAGCATGCTTACCATTTCGTTAAGCGAGTAGTTCTTCCCCGTCCCCACATTGTATATGTTGAACCCTGTCTTTGAGGAGGCTTTTACGAAAGCGGAAACTACGTCTTCTACGAACGTGAAGTCCCTGGTCTGCGTGCCATCGCCGTATATTACCGGCTTCTTGCCTTCCTTTACGGCGAGCAGGAACTGCGATACGAGATTTGCATAGCCTTTCTTCGCTTCTTCGTGCCTTCCGTATACGGAAAAGAGCCTGAGTGCAGTTGAGTTAAGGCCTTCGAATTTGTTGTAAAGTTCGGCCATCCTTTCCACGCCTATTCTCGCCTCGGTGTAGAAATCGGTGACCTTGAGCCCGAGATTCTCCGTGTGCGGAGGCTGCAGGCCGTTGTAAACCGATGATGATGATGCAAATACCACAGGCGCGTGCTTCTCCACCGCATACTTGAACAGATTTATCGAATCGTGTATTACCTCGCTTACGCGCTGATTGTCCTCCCTGTACATTGGCGTGGAAGAATACATCCCCAGATGAAATATGATATCCACATCGCCGTTTATTTTGGAGATGTTGCCGCTGCTGTCCTGCACGAACTTCACGTTGTTCTGGGACATCAAATCCTTGATGTTGTCGAGAGTACCGGTATGCAGCGTGTCAAGCACGGTAACCTCGTTTTCCGGGGCAAGCGTCCTGACAAGGTTGCTTCCTATAAATCCCGCTCCTCCCGTTACTATTATTTTCTTGCCCTTTATTTCCATTGGATCACATCTTAGTATAATTGGTTTTGTTGATGAATCATTATAACTCTTTTTATTTTATACTGATATGGTGTTTAAATGAGTGAGTATAGATATCACACGCTCGGCGACAATGTAATTCCGGAAAATTACCGCATATCCTTCAAAACGAACATGAAAACGTTCAGGTTCTCAGGCACCGAAACGATAAGCGTAAATGTGGGCAAAGCATGCAACAGCATAAAGCTCAATGCCAGGGAACTCGACATATTGGATGCGGAAGTGAAACAAAAGGCCAAGGCACAGAAAGCGCGTGTCAGCTACTACAAGAAAAATGAGGAAGTTGTACTGCACTTCAAGGACAAAATACGCGGGAAGGCCGAACTGCATATTGAATTCCGCGGAGAGAATAACGACAAGATGTACGGGTTCTACAGGAGCAAGTATAGCGAAAAGGGAAAAGACAGATACATACTAACGTCGCAGTTCGAGGCCGCCGATGCAAGAGCCGCATTCCCATGTTTTGACGAACCGTCTTTCAAGGCGACTTTTGACATAGCCATGGAAATTGACAACGGGCTTGATGCAATATCGAACATGCCGGTAAAAAGCACCGTCAAAATGGGGGAAAACAGAAAGCTGGTAGCATTCAAAACGACCCCAAGAATGTCGTCTTATTTGGTATATCTGGGGGTTGGCAATTTCGATTACGTGCAAGGCAGCCTCGGAAAACTGAAGATACGCGCGGTTACGGTTCCGGGAAAGGGCAGGTTGGGCAAGATGAGCATCGTATACGCAAAGAAATTCGTTTCGTTCTTTGAGAAATATTTCGGGATAAAATATCCGCTCCCTAAGCTTGACCTTATAGCAATACCCGACTTCAGTGCTGGAGCAATGGAAAATTGGGGAGCCGTAACGTTTAGGGAAATAGCGATACTCGGAGATGAAAAAAATACGCCCATAGCGGTTAAGCAGAGTATAGCGGAAACTATTGCACACGAGCTTGCCCATCAGTGGTTCGGCGACTTGGTAACGATGAACTGGTGGGATGATTTGTGGCTGAATGAGAGCTTTGCCACATTCATGAGCTACAAAGCCATGGATGACGCATTTCCGGAATGGAATGTCGAAAAACAGTATTTTGACGAGGTCATAGCCACAGCATTTGCCGCAGATTCGCTGAAGACCACGCATCCGATAAGCGTAAAGGTCAACACGCCGAAAGAAATAGACCAGATATTCGACAGCATAAGCTATGAAAAAGGGGGCACGGTTCTGCACATGCTTGAAAATTTTGCTGGGAAAGAAGCATTTAGGAAGGGCCTTCATGACTATCTGAAAAGCCATGCATACGGAAATGGAACAAAATACGCACTGTGGAATTCCATAGGCCATGCTGCAGGCGGAAGAAAATCCGCGGAGATAGCCAAATTTGCCAGCAGCTGGATAAACAACCCAGGATATCCGATAGTAGAAATCGAAAATGAAAATGGAAAAATTTATGCAAAGCAGCGCAGATTCCTTATAGTAGAATCGAACACAGGGAAGGAAGAGAATTGGCCTGTTCCTCTCAATTACCTCACTAGCAATGGAGATATGGTAAACGAGGTTCTTGGGAAAACGAGAATGCTTTTGAAAGCGCGCAATTCGGAATGGGTAAAACTCAATCACGGACAGCATTACCTTTACAGGACAGATTATCCCGACGAGATGCTTGACAGACTCGGCAGGCAGATAAAATCGGGGAGATTGAAAGGTACGGATTCGTGGGGCATTGAGAACGACGTTTTCGTACTTGCCAGATGCGGGAGAATGCCCGTCAGCGAATATCTCGAGTTCGTTGAAAATCATTGCATGAACGCGGATTATCCGCTCAGCTTTAATCTTGCATCCCATTTGGGATGGACAAGAGACATGCTGTATGAAAAGGACGGGGTAGAGCGTGTCAGAGAAGTTTCCAGGAAATATTATAGGAAAATTCTTTCCGAGTTGGGATGGCAGAAGAGAAAAGGGGAAAGCACCACGGATACCATGTTAAGAAGCATTGCGATATCCGGATTGGGACATATTGGAGAACGCGATGTGATAAGGAAGGCCGATTCGCTGTTCAACCGCTACATGTCAGGCAAAGCTATAGATCCCGACTTAAAGAGCGCGGTATACGGCATTGCCGCATGGAATGGCGATGATAGCACGTATAGAAAGGTCGTCGAACGATATAAAACGGAACAGACGCCAGACGATAAACGGCGCCTGCTTCAAACCCTGGCCTTGTTCGGTAGAAAAGACCTTTTAACAAAAACGCTCGATTACGCATTTTCCAAGGATGTAAGACTTCAGGATTCTTACGTTCTGCCTGCAATAATATCTTCAAATCCTGTCGGGAGAGACCTGATATGGAAATGGACAAAGAATAACTGGCAAAGCATAAGAGGGAAGTATAAGAGCGGAACGCACATGCTTGAGAGGTTCGTAACGAACATGTCTGCCCTCTATGAGGACAAGGATTTTGAGGAAATAGAATCTTTCTTTTCCAAGAAGGAAAATACAAGAGACGATATCAAGCTCAGGGTAAAGCAGACATTGGAAAGGATACGGGCGAATAAGAATTTCATGAAAACGAACGGGTTGCTCTAATTCCGCTGCAGAATTGAAAATATCTTGTCGTATACCCCGGGTATATGCGAAGAAAGGAATTGCTTCAGGTTGGCCTTGCGGTGCAGATATTCCTTTTTGTTGCCCGTTGCAAGCAGATGTGTTATATTAGACACGATTTTCTCAGTATCATAGACATTGCACATTTCCGATATTTCCTTCGGTATCGGGGTATACTTGGGAAGAAATACAGGGGTACCGAGTGCCACGCTTTCTATCGAAATTACGCTGAGCCCCTCGCGTTCTGACATATTAAGCATTGCCAGGGAGCCTTTAATCGCGGAATACAACTCCTGTGAAGAACTGAAGAAGCCTTGCATCGAGACTACGTTTGACAGACCTTTGGAATCTATCATGTTTCTTACGGATTCTTCCTCTGGACCAGAACCTACTATCAGGCCGTGCACCGGAACGCGTGATGTTTTGTTTACTTTTTCAAGTATTGAAAGCCATAAATCAAGCCTTTTTTCCTTGATGAGTCTACCTGAAAATAGGATCGTATTATCAGGAAGATGCGATGCACGAATCTTTGACATCGCCTTCGAGTTTATAACAGGGCTGAAACACCTTAACTTTTCGGCGGCCATGCCCTCGTTTGCGAGGTCCTTCGCAGTTGAACTCGAATTTGCAATGTAAAAATCAGCTCCGCGAAGAAAAAGAGAATTGAGTCTGTGTGCAAACGTACCTTTAAATTCGCCGAGGTATGATTTCCAGTACTTGCGGCTCCACACTTCGTCTACATGAAGCACCATGCTGCATCTGAAAATCCAACAGTAAATTCTCACGAGCGGAAGATGGAGCACAGGGAATTGATTAGACACTACGACGTCGAACCTATATCGGAAAATATTAAACATGCTCATTGAAAAAAGAACCGCTTCGGATATTGAACGTCTGCTGTTATTGTAAAGTGAATCGTGGGTTACGTCGAATAAGGAATGGTAGTGTATGCCTTCGTAGGTAAAATCCCTGGCCATGCCGGGCCATCTCATCGAGAAGAAGTGCACCTCGTGCTTCTTGGCAAGTTCTTTTGCCTCGTTGTAATGTATGGCCTCAGCGCCCCCTATATGCCAGGGATACGCCGCGTCGTATATGAACGCTATTTTCATGATACCGCCAATCATTTGGTATTCTTCACCGCAGCGACGACAGGAGTGTAATTTGACAGCCTGTAAAGCGCCGGACCAAACCCGGTACTTTCAAGCGATGACGCTATTACATTAGTAGGATATGTATTTATGTAGTAGCTGCACGTGCTGTTTGAATACGGCTGCGTGTTGCACCAATATCCCCTGTCAAATACGAAACAGGAAAATTGACTTTCGAACGCGATGGCTTGGGGGTTTCCGCTTCTGAAAAATTCCACCTGCATTGCACTCCTGTTAAGCATGTACCATACGTCGGGAGTGAAGGTAAAGACAAGACAATTGCTTGGAACCAGCGTGGAATTGCCGTGTATGAAATTAACCATTCCGAATATCCATTTCTGCTGTGGCATCTGTGAAGGAAGCATTGTTATGTTTGGAGCGAGTGCTATGAAAGGATATATTGCAAATGCACACACCATTGCGATAGCGACGACGAATGCTACTGTGGAGATATGTTTACGCGGCCTGCGTTTTCGCAACTTTGTCTTTTGCACGATTTTCGAACGTATCTTTGATATAGTATCAACCAGGTCATACATCCCGTATACCCCTAGCGACGCAAGAATTGCCAAAGGTGGAAGTATCTGCAACATGAAACGCGAATCAACACCGTACAACACCGATCCGGCATAGAAAAAATCATAGAACAGATGAAATGGGATTATCCATGCGCCGAGCATAAGAAGCACTGCAAAACGTTCCCTTATGTAAGGATTTGCGACTAGAAGTACAGCGCCGAAAACTGCCATGATTAAAACTTCTACTGGAAACACCGCAGGATAGCTTGTTTTCTGGTTTAACATCCCAAGGAAAAAGAGGACATTGGGCTTTATGTTTGACAGGAATGCCTTTGTAGAAAAGAGACCCGTGCTTGTCTGCCCGAAGCTTCCGTGCTGAAATTGCTGAACTGCAAATGCGATTTCTGGGATGCAGAGCAATGCAAATACCGCTATTACTATCAAGGAATTGCGCGAACTGAAAATATGGTTTATCCTTTCGGGAATGCTTGTTATGGAATCGGATATGCTGGAATCTGCAGCAAAGAGATAAAGGAATGCGAATATCGGAAACAGCAATATCGCTTCTCCGCGCATGTATATTGTAATACATAAGGAAAAAAGGAATGCGGACATTGTGCGTACGTTTCTGTATTTTATGAAAAGCGCGAACAGCAGAAATGTGAATGTGGTAAACATCATGAAAGGCAGGTTTACTACGGCTTGCGTGCGCGACCATATGTAAAGCATCGGATTGACAGCCATGAACAATGCGGAAAGAACAGGAAGGCCGGGTTTTCGGAACAAACCTGCGGAAAGCAGAAATACAGCAATTATTGACACAGCGCCGGTAAGCAGCTGCAGGCCGTATGCCGTTGCACCTGCCTGGCCGAATATGGCGAATGCCATTGCTATGAAAAATGCCCACCCGACCGGATCGTGGTATAGTATTGAAGAAGGGCATGTGCCGAGAAATGCGGTGCCGTAGTTGCACCATTCTGCATTGCCGTGATGCAATATGTTCAGTGCTATCCCCTGGTATATGCTCTCGTCAAAATAGAGTTGATTTACAGGATGCACGTAAAGGAGCGAAAAGGCTATGAAGAAAGCGACAATTCCGATTAATGCGATTATTGATTTTGTCCCTATCGCTTTTGATAACAGTTCCTTGAGCTCTTTTCTTGATGCAATTACTGACGCGATGAAAAGAGGCAGTGTGATTGCCATTGCCGCGGTAAAAAGATATCCGGCAAATGCATTTCCTAATAATGTCATTTTTTGCCATCCTTATTCTCTACAAAATATCCGGATAGGAACATGTATGGCGCCTTTGTTTTCTTCATCGTGTCTATTGCATCCGCAGGGGTTGAAACTATCGGCGATCCGTGTATATTGAAACTTGTATTCAGCACTACCCCCCTACCGGTATGTTTCTTTACCGCTTCCATAAGCCTGCGATACTGCTTATTTTCCTTTTCAAGCATCTGCGGCCTTGCGGTCAGATCTACATGAACCACGGATTTCATCGATTCGCGTTCGCTTTCCCTTACGGCATATGCCATTGTCATGAAGCTGCTTTTTCCCTTGTCAGAGTAAAGCAGTTTGTTTGCGTCTTCGTACAGCATGCTTGGGGCAAATGGTTGATACCATTCGCGCTGTTTTATGAAAAGATTCAGCTTGTCCTTTACGCTGTCGGAGTCTGCTCGTGCGACTATGCTTCTATTTCCAAGGGCACGCGGACCGTATTCCATGCGCCCGTTAAACCAGAAAACATATTCCTGGTCTTCGAGCAGATCTGCAGCATGCCCCCCTGAATCGGTGTCTTTCTCATACGTTATGCCGGAAGTCTTTTTCAAATGCGACAGTATTTCCTTCTCGGAGTAATCTTCGCCGAGGTATGCATCATTGAATTCGTATGATGTTACGTCATTTAGCAGATAGTTGGTGAACATCGCGGAGCCGAGGGCTATTCCTCCATCGCCCATATGCGGAAATATGTGCCACTGCTTCAAGCTTTCAATTTCACGCACTTTCATGTTGGCTTTTACGTTGGATAATAATCCTCCGGCCATCGATACCGCGCTTTTTCCGTATTCGTCGATCACATTGCTGAAGAATTTTTCCATGATGTGTTCAAGCAATTGTTGCGCCATGTATGCGAACTGTTCGCGAGGTGTGTTCCAGCATATGCTGCCGAGTTTTCTGTACTGTTCTACCGGCCCATACTTTGCAACTATGTTTTTGCCTTCAACTTTGAAGAATTCGCGCATTTTGTTTTTTGAAAAATCAAAAGGGAACGAATAGTCGGCCATCGCCATGACCTTGCCTTCGTCTTCGAGTTCCCTCATACCTACTAGATTCGTAACCTGCTCGAAAAAGATCCCTATCGAATTGCGTGCGGTTATGCTGTGCTCGCGTTTCAGTTCTCCGTGTTCGAACGTGCATACAGATCCGCTTAGCCCGTCACCAAGACCATCAAGCGTGACGGAAAGGGAATTTTTCATCCCCGATGTGAACGCAGCGGTAGCGGCATGTGACATGTGATGGTCCGTATTGAATATTCTGAAATCCCTGAATCCTAAACCACGCATTTCCCTTGCAACAAGCTCCTTGCTGATTGTTCTTGATAAAGGAACGTCGCCTATGAGCGTCATTGCGTATTTTGAGTAATGCATTAGCCCTTCTAATGCGGGTTTTCCGACCTTGCGCCTTCGGAATTGATAATAGTTTTCCTTAGCCCCGGGAAAAATACGCGAAATCGTCTTTGTAAACTCCGTTGTGGGAAATGATACGACCTCTATATCGCTCGGTTTCAATCCGGTGTATCTCAACGCCGCGCGAATCGAATTGTAAGGAAATGCAACTTCAAGCTTGCGCTTCGTGTACCTTTCCTCGTTTGCCGCAAAAAGGATTTTCTTTCCTTCCACTATCGCCGCTCCGGAATCATGACCGTCCCATACGCCAAGAATATACATGTCAATTCTTACCTTTTGCTGCACTTACAATTTTTATTATATCGTTATCCTTTAATTTATAATCTTTCGATAAGCGGGTTTTCTTCCTGGCATCAACCGCATAGAGCATGTTTTTTGCCAGATCGGTATGCACTGCCGCAGCCAGGTCTATCGCCTCTGATCCTTCGTCTATCAGCACAGCGTCCGGAAGCACGTTTCCGAAATGATCTTCGTATTTGTTTTCGTCTTCTACCGGATACACCACTATCTTGTGCAATAATTCAAAAACGGTGGTGTTGAGAAGTTGCTGCAGGCCCGTATTGCCGTGTGATGCGAGATACGCAGTCATATATTCCAAGGCATTTTTCTGCTGTGCTTCAGGCTCCTTTAGCATTTTGACTCTTCCCGAAAGGCTGTCGTACTCTATTATGCCTGAAGATTGCGCCTTTCTTAATGCAAGCTCTATTGCACCCGATGTTCCTACGATGATTCTGCCTGGCAGGTCCTTACGTAACTTTTCCAGTGAATTAGGATTGCATTTGTCAAGTTTGTTTGCAGCAATTATTATCGGTTTTGTGTATCGAAGCAGAGAATTGGAAAATTTGCGGATTGCGGTATCATCCCACGAAATGTTTGATGTGCTTAGAAAATTGTCTTCCGCGGCTTGCGAGATGACATCCTTGGTAGCCTTGAATCCTGTCAACAGTTCGGACAGCGCTTTTGCACCGTCCGGCTTTTTGGAAAGCGAGGACATGTGTCTTTTTATTATTCCGGACAGCCATTCGGTAAGTTCATTCTCCACCGCTGCAACTTCTTCGGCTGGATTGAAGCCGTTGGCTTCTTTTCCTTCCGCATCAGTATTCCCGCTTAAATCGACGACCAATATCAACGCATCGGCAGCTGACAAGTCGTTGAGAAATTGATTGCCCATCCCTTTGCCGAGATGCGCACCGGGAACGAGCCCGGCAACATCCAGTATGTTTACAGGTATTTCGCGTATGCCGTTTATACATGCGGAGTTGCGCGGTTTGCATTTCACTTTGAGTTCGGTTTCCGGACAGGGCTTTGATACGTATGCAACGCCAAGATTCGGTTTTATCGTAGTAAAAGGATAATTTGCTATTTCTGCAGGAACTGCTGTAAGAGCGGAGAATATCGTGCTTTTCCCCTTATTTGGAGCCCCTATTATTCCTACAAGCATCTGTACACCAAAAATATCATAACGTGCAGGGGGTGAGATTTGAACTCACGCATCCGATAAGGAAACAAGCCCTGAACCTGCCGCGTTTGACCAAGCTCTGCCACCCCTGCACTATTATTATCTTGTGGTTTTAATTCAAAAAGGTTGTGAACGGCCGGAGAGATAAGCGGCGTTTGTGTGGACGTTACTCCTTTATCGATTCCAGCAGGCTAAGTATGTTCCACACTACCGTGCGCGCATATGGAGGCAGATTTATGTCGTTGCTTATTTCGTCTATTTTATACGTAGCCGCTGAGGACTTTACCGAATATTCGGTGTTCTCGCCCAGTGCTTTTTTCGCGCCTTCCAGGGCGGTCTTGACGTTTCTCGGGACGCTGTTATCATTCAACAATATGTCTATCTGCTGCACTATCTGTGCAAGAGTTTCTTCGAATTTCTTGTTTTCTGCCATATGAACAACCTCTACTGTATGTTTTTTCTGTAGCGGGCCCGGCGGGAGTTTCATGTGCCTCTTTTGCAAGAAGCTCATTTTGAACCCGCGACCGTCAGCTTAGAAGGCTGCTGCTCTATCCAAGCTGAGCTACGGGCCCTATGATAATTATATGTGAAAGAAGCTTCTTATGTTTTCAGATAGGACCTCCGCTGCTTCTCCGAACCCGATTTCCTTTATTTTGGACACAAATTCGATGACGCCTTTTACATCAGACGGCGTAGCACCTACCACAGGGGAATCTGTCTCCGCTACTATATTACTTATGCTTATGGCGTTTATAATCCTTTTCCTGCGAGAGGATTCGCCTGGAGGTATCGATATGAGATGGCCTGCTTTTGCCATGCGCACCGCATCCTTTTCCGTTCCTTCAAAGAAGTGAAACATAGCCCTTGTAGTGCAGTGTTTTTCCACTATGTCCATAACCTGTTGGATTGCACCGCGTGAATGAATGACTATCGGTATTCCAAGATCGTTCGCTATGCGTATTTGCTTGATGAATGCTTCCGCTTGCTTTTCCATATCGGAATGCTCCGTCTGTTTAACGTCAAGCCCTATTTCGCCTATTCCGACGAGATTGGTATTGCTCTTTATCAGCGGTACCAGATTGTCTATTGCAGAATAGTCATAATGCACTGCAGAAGGATCTATCCCGACTACACCGAACACGTTAGCTCCTGATGAAAGATGAGACGTTACGGCGTTAGATTTTGCACTGCCGCCGCTGGTTACCATGAGCTTTATCCCGTCGTTTATGGCATTCCTTATAGCCTCCTGTGGACTGCTGAAAAGATCAAGATGACAGTGCGCGTCGATAATTTGAATTTCTTCCTGTATGTAAAGTTCCCTGCGCATTTGCTGTGCTATTTGAACCATAGAACCGCCTGCAGAATTCTTGCCGCGTTCCTTGAACTCCATCCTGTTACTTGTGTACTTTTTGATTTATACTGCTTTCGGAGATCTTTGTCTTTCAGAAAAAGCCGAAATGCCTCCCGTCCCCTTTCCTGTCGCTTAGCTGTTTGAAGTTTTCTATAATGGAACGTTCTTCTGCCGACAGGGTCTTTGGCATTTCTATTTTGAGTGTTATGATTTCGTCTCCTGCCCCTGATCCGTGTGTCTTCTTTATGCCTTCGCCTTTAAGCGTTATCTGCTTGTCCTGCTGCGACCCTTCCTCCAGAGTTATAGTTTTGTTGCCGTTTAGAGTGGGAACGTTGATTTCACCGCCAAGTATTGCAGTATAGAAAGGAATTTTTACGCTCGTGTGTATATTGTCCCTTTCCCTTACGAAAATTTTGTGCCTCAGTTCTTCCACTTCGACATAAAGATCTCCGGTTCCTCCAGGGCCGTAATCCCCCATGCCTTCCAAACGAAGTCGTGAACCGTTGTATACTCCAGACGGGATGTGGACAGTTAATCGTTCTGATTGCACCGTGCTTCCGGTTCCGTTGCATAACCTGCATCTTTTTTCATAGGATTTGCCCTTGCCCCCGCATCTGCTGCAGACTGCAATAGTCTGCATTCTTCCGATAAACGTATTGCGTATGGTCATTACTTGGCCCGAACCGTTGCATGTCGGACATTTTTTTACTTTTGTTCCTGGTTCCGCTCCGGACCCCGAACAATGATGGCATTGCTTTTGATGGCGTATCGTAATTTCCTTATCGGCGCCTTTTGCTATTTCCTCGAGTGTGAGAGGCATGCGATATAGCACGCTCTGGCCGGTGCCTTCCCTGCCCCCACCCTGCCCGAAAAACGAGCCGAATGGGTCCCCGCCCGAACCAAAGCCGAAATTCACACCCATCTCGCGAAAGATGTCGTTGAAATTGAAGTTCCTGAAGATTTCCTCTTCGCTGTAATGCTGTCCGAACTCGTTGGGCCCGTACGTATCGTACTGCTTCCTCTTTTCAGGATTTCCGAGTACGGCATATGCTGCGTTTATCTCCTTGAATTTCGCTTCCGCTTCCTTGGTGTTGTTCCTGTCGGGGTGATATTTCAGCGCAAGCTCCCTGTAAGCCTTCTTTATCTGTTCCTGGCTTGCATCTTTTGGGACGCCGAGCAGCTCATAGTAGTCTTGTGTCATAAAGATTACTTCTCTACTTTGAAGTCAGCATCAGTTGACCCGTCAGGGTTAGGGCCCTGCGGACCCTGGCTATCAGATCCCGATCCCTGTTCTGGTCCCGGACCTTGCTGGCCTTCGGATCCTGTAGAAGACTCCGCTCCCTGTCCGTACATGCTTTTTCCTATTTCCTGCAACAGTTCCTGAAGGGCGGAAGATTTTGATTTCATCTCCGCGACGTTGTTGTTCTTCAACGCTTCCTGCAATTCATCCTTTGCCTTGTTTATCTTGTCGGCAACGTCCTGCGGCACCTTTTCCTTGAACTGCTTGAGCGTATGCTCCGTTGTATATACGAGAGATTCCGCCTCATTCTTTGCCTGTACCGCTTCGAAATCCTGCTTGTCCTGCTCCGCATACTGCTCGGCTTCGTGAATTTTCTTTTCTATGTCTTCGCGTGACATCTTGTTAGGAGCGACCACCTGCATGCTCTGCTCCTTGTTTGTAGCCTTGTCCTTTGCGGTTACGTGAAGTATCCCGTTTGAATCTATATCGAAAGTTACTTCGACCTGGGGTGTTCCCCTTGGTGCCGGAGGTATTCCAGTAAGTTGGAATCTTCCAAGCTGCACGTTATCTCGAGACATCGGACGCTCACCCTGCAGTATGTTTATTTCCACCGCTGGTTGGTTGTCGTCTGCCGTAGTGAATATCTGCGATTTCTTTATGGGGATTGTTGTGTTCTTTTCGATTATCTTTGTCATTACTCCGCCCTGAGTTTCCAATCCGAGGGAAAGGGGAGTTACGTCAAGAAGCACTATGTCCTTTACTTCGCCGGTAAGTACGCCTGCCTGTATTGCGGCGCCGAATGCAACCGCTTCCATGGGATCCACTCCGCGTTCTATCTTCTTTCCGAGAAGTTGTTCCACATATCTTTGCACTATTGGCATGCGCGTAGGTCCGCCGATGAGCACCACTTTTTCTATATCCGTAGGCTCGAGTTTTGCATCCTTGAGCGCCTGCATTACGGGTTTTGTGGTCTTTTCCACTATCGGAAGGACTATGTCTTCCAATTTTGCCCTTGTAAATGAATATGCAAAATGCACGGGAGCATTTCCGGGACCCATCGCAAGGAACGGAAGGTTTATTTCTGATGATAGTGTTGTTGAAAGTTCTATCTTTGCACGTTCTCCGGCTTCGCGGAGTCTCTGCATTGCCTGGGTATCCTTAGTGACGTCTATTCCCGTCTGTTTGCGTACCTCGTCCGCGAGGAATGCGACGACCGAGTTATCCATATCCGTTCCGCCAAGTTGGGTATCGCCGTTTGTAGCCTTGACTTCGAATACGCCGTTGCCGAATTCCATTATGGTAACGTCGAGAGTTCCTCCCCCGAAATCGTATACCAATATTTTCATTTCCTTATTTGCCTTGTCAAGACCGAATGCGAGCGATGCTGCCGTAGGTTCGTTTACAAGGCGGACCACTTCCAATCCGGCTATTTCTCCGGCATCCTTCGTAGCCTGCCTCTGATTGTCATTGAAATATGCAGGTACAGTTATCACTGCTTTCTTGACTTCTTCGCCGAGAAATGCCTCTGCGTCATTCTTTATTTTCTGCAATACCAAAGCGGACAGTTCCTGCGGAGTATACTGCTTGTTGAATATGTCGTATTTGTAGCTCGTGCCCATCTTTCTTTTGAAAGCATTTACAGTTCCGGTAGGATTTGCGACTGCTTGTCTGCGCGCCGGTTCGCCGACGAGTTTCTGCCCGTCCTTGGTAAACGCGACAAAGCTGGGGAAGGACTTTCCGTACAGAGACGTTCCTTCGGAGCTTGGTATCAATACCGGTCTGCCGCCTTCTAGTACTGCTGCCGCACTGTTACTTGTTCCGAGGTCTATTCCTATAATCTTTGTCATATTTTTCACCTATTGAAAATTATCGTTTGTTTTCTCCGTCTTCCTGTTTTTCCGGGGATTTCTCTCCGCTTGATACGATTACGGAAGCGGGGCGAAGCATTATTCCGCCGAGCGTATATCCTTTGCGGATCACTTCCAGTATTACGCCTTCTTTCGTTTCGCTCTCGCGCATTAGGACGATCTCATGCTTGTACGGATCGAACGCGCCGTCCGTTTCTATTTCCTTTAAGCCGAGAGATTTTAACGTGTTCATGATATTTGAATATACCAGCAGTATACCTTTTCCGCTGTCCTCTTTTTTTGTTGCCGCCAAAGCAAGCTCGAATTCGTCTATGTTGGGAAGAAGTTTTGATATTGCCTCAGCCTTTCCCACGAGTTTGGAATTTTCAAGTTCCTTTGCCGAACGTTTTTTGTAGTTGTCAAACTCGGCCGCGAGACGCAACATCTTCTCCCTCATTTCGTCTTCGGGCTTCGCCTGAGGTTCTTCCTTATTTTCCTGGCGTGCGTCCTTTTGCGTATCTTCATGAAGAATTTCTTCTTCACTGCTTTCTTCTGCTTCTACGTCTTCCATGAAAATCGTTCTCTAGTATCTGATCCATTTCTGCCGCAACGCGTGCGAGTCTTTGGAATTCGTGCTCCATGTCCGCCTGAAGTTCCTGCAGCGTGCCGACCATGTCGCTTGATCTTAGGTAATATTTGCGTCCTTTGCGGACCACAATGCCTGAATTTATGAATCTGTTGAGATGGTATATTACAGTCGTACGGGGAGTTTCAAGACGATAATTCAATTCCTTGCTTGTCGTCCCTTTTCCGGATACGCTGTTGCCGATTATTTCCTTAAGTATTTCCTTTTCGGAGCTGTCCCTGCTTCCCGAAAGATCAAGCGATTGGCAAAACCATACTACAAGCGCATCGAAATTTTGCTTGGACGGCTTGCCTACGGCTCTTATAGTTATACGCTCTTCAAAAACCATGTTCAAGGATAAGTAGTGTTAGATATATAAATATTTGCTTTTTTACAACAAAATGTTGTAAATTTTAGTTTTTAGTTGTCAGAAACCGAAAAAAGGGCCGGCATTGCGAGCCCTTTGGATTATTATTTCTGCTGTTGGAATGTTTTGATGTTATGCACGGAATAGAAAAAACGCTCGGAATGCGGTGGAAAGCAAAGGAATTTCCAAACGGATTCACATGGTTAAATTCCAAGGGCAAAATTACCCTTAAAGACCTTAAAGGACAGGTAACGATACTGGATTTTTGGACTTACTGCTGCATAAACTGCATGCACATGCTGCACGAACTGGAAGAAATAGAGGGCAGATATTCCGACAAGCCCGTTGTCGTAATAGGCGTACATTCTGCAAAATTTACCAATGAGGCTGTTGAAAAGAACATCGAATCCGCGATTGAAAGATACGGGATAAGGCATCCGGTAATAGTGGATAAAAAAATGAAGATATGGAAAGACTATGGCGCGGAAGGCTGGCCGACAATAGTAATAATCGATCAGGAAGGCGAAATAATCTATCATAAAAATGGGGAAGGACAGTTGGAAACGATATCGAAGACCGTGGACAGGCTTCTCGGACATGGTGGAAGCGGTTCAAAACATATCGATATCGCGGCGCCAACAGCAACAAGACGCGGAGACACGCTGTCGTTTCCGGGAAAAATAGCCATATCGCCTGATGGAAAAAATATTGCAATAAGCGATACAAACAATTGCAGGATATTGATAGCCGATATTAAAAACGGAAAAATAAAACATGTAATAGGTGGAAAGCAGGGATTTGCGGATGGGAACTTTTCTTCTGCAGAATTTTACAGGCAGCAGGGAATAACATGGAAGGATGACAACGTTATTTATGCCGCGGATACGGAAAATCACGCCATTAGAGAGATAAATCTGGAAAGAAACAGCGTGAAGACGATAGCGGGAACTGGGAAAAAATCCGCATGGCTGGCTCTTGGAGGAGAAGCGACAAGGATTGGATTAAATTCACCATGGGACGTAGCGTATGACAAGGATACGGAATCTGTGCACGTGGCAATGGCAGGAACCCACCAGCTATGGAGTTATATGATAGGTTCCGGCAAAATCGTTCCGCTTGCCGGAAGCGGATATGAGGGATTAGAAGACGGAAAACTGATGGGATCGCTGCTTGCACAGCCCAGCGGAACGTATTACAGTGAAGGTTTCCTTTATTTTGCCGACAGCGAATCTTCAGCGGTAAGACGTATAAACATAAACAGCAAACGGGTCGAGACGCTGGTCGGCGAGGGACTGTTCGAATTTGGATATAAAGATGGCGGATTGAATGGGGCGCGATTCCAGCATCCGTTGGGCCTGTGCGTTGACGGCAATGACGTGTATGTGGCTGACACGTATAACAATGCAATAAGAAAAATAGACATTGAAAAGGGGGAAGTGACGACCGTTGTGGGACCCTCGTCAACACCGGGTGTTTGCCGATATGGCGAAAAGAACTGCGATACGTTGGAGCTGTACGAGCCGAATGACGTGAAAAAACTTGAGAATATGCTTTACATAGCTGACACGAACAACCATCTGATAAGAAAATTTGACCTTTCGGATGGAATACTTGGCACGTTTGAAATAGATGCGGAGGGGATGAAATGAACAATCATGGAAAATTGATAGCGCAGGGGAAGCTCGTCCAATTCAAGGCAACCGATGGGATGATATTGCACGGTTTCCTGTCAGAATACGGCAAATCGGACACGTGTGTGATATACGTACACGGAATGGGAAGCAGTTTCTATTCGGGCAGACTTGTGAGCCCATTCGCAAATGCATGCCACGACGCTGGATATTCCTTCCTTTCGATAAATACGCGCGGACACGATATGGAAGCCTATGAAAAGTTTGACGGCAATAAAAGAAAAGGCAGATGGATAGGCACCAGATATGAAAAATTCGAAGAGAGCAGGAAAGACATCGAAGGTGCGGTGAAACTTGCAAAAGCATACGGATACAAAAAGATATTCCTTGTCGGGCACAGTACGGGATGCCAGAAGATATTGTACTACCAATATTCGATGAAAAGGAAAATTATCAATGCTTTGGTATTTCTAGCACCTGATGACGATTACAATTTGAACAGGGTGAAATTTGGGAGAAAATGGATGGATATGGTCAGACTTGCAAAAACGTTGGCGCATGCGGGAAAAGGAAATGACTATGAAAGGAAGTTGCCGTTTTCTCCGAATAGATTTCTTTCCGTAGCGGATATGAAAAACGTTGAAGCGCGCCTGTTTAATTACGACGGTAAAATGAGGGAATTTTCATCGATTGGCATTCCCATTATGGTAGTTTTTGGAACGCTGGATGAAGGTGCGGTGAAGCCAGTATCAGAATATGTTGAAATATTGAAAGAAAAGACGGCTGCAAAGACCTTTTGTTCCGCAATCATAGAAGGAGCGACGCATTCGTTCAAGAAGAACGAGAACGCCGTAGCGAGCCTTGCGGTAAAATGGCTACGCTCAGTTTAGATTTTATAATAATGGACTCCGCGGGATTTTCATGCGCATGAGCGAAACGCACAGCGCAATTTGAACCCGCAACCTCCTGCATGCCATGCAGGCGCGCTACCGTTGCGCTAGGAGCCCATTAAACATGAAGTTATCCCCGCCCAGAATCATGCAGGGGATATGAAAAGGATGTTTCCTCCCCTCAGAAGTATTGTTCCGAGGTTTGTCTTGACGTTGCCGTCTTCTATCTCTTCGGCGCTGTCAATAACTATGTTCATATGTGCATCAAACGAAGTTACCTTCCCGCGTATGTCCGTCCCGTTCTTCAATCTTACAAGTACCTGCTGCCCTAATGATTTGTTCAGCAGATCAAATGGTCTTTCTGGAGTTGTCATAAATGCCACCGAGTGCAATTTGGATTATTATTGTATACGAAGTTATTTAGGCTTTATCTTAGCCATGTCCTCTTTCTTTATCGCAAGCTTTACCGAACCCGTGCCTATTGGAATCTGTTTTCCTACGAGAATGTTTTCTGTTACGCCGCGCATGTGGTCCGTTTCGCCGAATGATGCCGCGTTTATAAGATGCTTTACCGTTTCTTCGTATGCGGCTCTCGCGAATACCGAATTCTTTTCACCGCTGATTCCGTGCCTTCCGACCCCCTTTATCGTTCCGGTAGATGTCATCGCGTCTGCTATCAATAGCAAATGCCTGAAATCTACGGATATCTTCTGTTCGTCCAGCGTCGCCTGCAGTTCCCTTGCGAGCGCATTTCTTGCGGCTTCTATTCCGAAGAGCCTGTTGATTGCAAATACGTCATTCGTGTAAAGCCTTGATTTGTCGATGCCGCTTACAGTGATTATTCCTTCGATGTTGCTTCCTGCGGAAACTATGTATATTTCCCCCGTCTTTGGATTCGTCTGCACCACGGCTTTTCCTGCGCCTTCGATTCCGTTTATTACTGCCTTGGATATCTTTACCATTGTAAGACGTATGTCCTTCAGATTCTTTGTGTGGACCTTTACGGTTATCACGTTCTTTTCAACGGATGTGTCGAGCTTGAGCAGCTTTGCCAGCTTGTCGGAAACCTGTCCTGGTGTGAGGCCTTCCGATTCGAGTTCCTGCTTGCTGAGAAGTATCTTTATCGTTCCTTTCGAAAAGTTTTCAACAGACCTGCGTATGAGCGAGTCCATCCTTACTTCATTTATCTTTTTTGCTATCTTTTCCGCTTGTTCTATGTCCTTGCTTGCTGCGCCTTCGAGATATACGGTTGAGAGCGGTGTAGTAGGCTTCTTCTTTGCGTCTACCAGTTCAACAATCCTTGGAAGACCGGAAGTAGCTATTGCAGATTCAATACCTGCAAAGTGGAAGGATCTCAGAATCATTTGCGTGCCGGGTTCCCCTACTGACTGCGCAGCCAGTATGCCTACGGGTTCGCTGTATTGGACAGTGAAGTCTCTTGCTTTTTGTTGTGATTTTGCCAAGGTAACACCATTATTTGTCTGCCTTTGCGGCGAGTTTCATGAACTGCGTGTTGATTGATGAAATGCCGTCTCCTCCGTATATCGTCTGGATCAGGTTGTTTCCAGTGTCCCTTACGCTAAGGTCGCTTTCCACATACAGATCCTGGAGGGCATTTGACAATCTTCTATAGAGATATCCGCTTCTTGCGGTAAGAAGTGCCTTGTATACTTCTGAACCTCTTGAACCTACAGCATGCATGAATATGTCTATCGGTGACAATCCCGTGTAATAGTTCGTGCGAACGAACCCCCTTGCAGACGGACGTACGTCACCAGGGTTTATGTGCGGCAGCACTCTCTTCGTGTAGTAACCGCGCTTTATCCTTCCTCCGCTCAGCGTAGCTTGCTGACCGAGGAACATGGACATTTGTTCGTATTGGAAGATACTTCCTCTGGATCCCGCACGGGCCATTTGCATGGCGCTGTTTTTCGAAGATACGTGCTTTATCAACACCTCTCCGGCTTTTTCTCTTGCAATGTTGAGATCCACGATTATCATTCTTTCCAGAGAAGCGCGCTTCGTATAACCTATGAGCGATTCGAGCTTTCTCGCCTTGTATTGCTGAATCTTGTCATCGACCTGTTTGAACGTTGCCTCGAGAAGTTCCTGCCTTGCCTTCTCTATTGCGTTGTCGGTCATGTACTCCTTCACTCCGACGGTTATTCCTGAGAAGGTAACGTATGCATCGGAAAGTTTCGAAGACGTGAAGAGGAAGTCCTTCAATGCGTCCTCGCCGTAATCCATTCCTATCTTAAGCAGAAGCTTGTTGTTGCCCTTTCCATAGGTGTCCTTCGTTATCACTCCTTCTATGAGTTTTCCGTCGACTATGCGAAGCGGGCCTAGTGACGTCTTAATGTCAAGGCTCAGCCCTTTTGGAAGCAGAAGTGAGAATATATCCTTGCCCTTGTACGTTCCGTCCTTTGTAGGAGCGGGAAGTTCGTATATCCCAGCTATTCCAAGTATGTATGTCGCTTCTTCCTTAGTAAGTCTTGTATCGTCCTGCGTGAGGAAATACATCCCTGTAATCCCGTCTTCGTTGTTCGTGATTATCGCTTCTCCGTCCCTCGGTGAAAATACCTGGTACTTGACCTCGAGCAGATACTTTGCCTCTGCCTGTGCTTCGAGTGTCTGCGGAACGTGAAGGTTCATTTCGTCTCCGTCGAAGTCTGCGTTGTACGGAGGCGTTACACAGAAGTTTATCCTGAATGTCTTTCCCGGAAGAACGCGCACGCGGTGCGCCATTATTGATACGCGGTGAAGCGAAGGCTGTCTGTTGAATAGTACCATGTCGCCGTTTACCAGCTGCCTTTCCAGAATGTCTCCGGCCTTAAGCTCCTTGAGAAGCTCTTCCCTGTTCGCATCGATTATGCGCTTTCTCTTGCCGTCGGTGCTTGTAAGATTGAGTATTGTAGGATATTCGGTCCTTGCAAGAAGTTCTCTCGCCTTTTCAAGATTCCATGCAGTAACATAAAATGGGACGGTGAGCTTTGACGCTATTTCGAAAGGAACCCCGACTTCGTCTATATCGAGATATGGGTCTACGCTTATGACCGTTCTTGCCGAATAGTTGACACGCTTTCCGCTCAGGTTGTATCTGAATCTGCCTTCTTTTCCCTTGAGTCTCTGCGCTATTGTCTTAAGGGCTCTTCCGCTTCTGTGCCTTGCCGGAGGGATTCCGGAAGTTTCGTTGTTAAAGTATGCCGTTACGTGATACTGGAGAAGTTCCCACAGGTCGTCTATGATTATCTGGGGCGCTCCGGCGTTGATGTTCTGCGCAAGTCTTTGGTTTATACGCATAATGTCTACGAGCTTGTGCGTAAGGTCGTCTTCGCTTCTCTCTCCGCTTTCGAGAGTTATTGAAGGGCGGACGTTTACAGGAGGCACGAGAAGTGCATCTAGTACGAGCCATTCAGGCCTGCTTACATCGGGATCTATTCCGAGTATGCGAAGATCGTCGTTGCTTATTCCGGCGAGCGCATCGCGTATTTCGTCAGGCTTGAGCTTCCTGTCGCCTATGTAAAAATAGGTAGGTGATGAAAACTTTATCTTGTTTTGTATTGCGCTGCAGTGCGGGCACTTCTTTATGCTTCTGACTTTTTTGAGCAGGCTCCTTCCTGCGTGCTTCTTCTGATCCGTTTCACCCGCCTTGTGTTCCGCGATCTCTTCGCTTGAAAGCTCTTCGGCTTCGAGTGCGACTATCCCCTTGGATTTCTCCCTGAGGCTCTGCACGTCTTCGTTGCCGAGAAGAATGCGGTGGCATGCGCTGCACGTTGACTGCAGAAGCATGTAGACGATTTTTGAAAATTCCGAGTGGATGACCGGCCTTACCAGTTCTATGTGGCCGAAGTGCCCTGGGCAGGTCTTTGCACGTGCTCCGCACGTCTTGCATATGAGTCCCGGGTCTATGACTCCGAGACGTTGGTCAAGCAGACCTCCGTCTATAGGGTAGCCGTCCTCATTGTACGTGTCCGGTACGTTGAGCTTCACTACGCTAAGCTTCTTTACCACTTCCGGAGATACTATTCCGAATTTTACGTTGTCTATTACTTCGGCCTGCATTCAAACACTTCATACGTTGAGTTTTATTCTTGGCATTATGTGCAGAGACTTTATTTCGTCCAGAAGTATCTTGAAAGCATAGCTTATCTCAACTTCTGAGAACGAATTGTTTCCGCATATCGGGCATACTGCCGTTCTCTTTATCCTGTCAAAGTATCCTATGTCTCCGCACTCCTTGCATATGAGTACTGAAGACTTGTCGCTCTGGTCAAGCAGACGCTCCTTGAGGAGAAGGCTTGCTCCGTATCCTATGAGTGCGTCGCGTTCCATTTCTCCGAACCTAAGCGCTCCCTGTCTTGCCTTACCCTCGGTAGGCTGATGCGTGAGTATCTGCACCTTTCCTCTGCTCCTCACTTGCATCTTGTTGCTTACCATATGATAGAGTCTGTTGTAGTAAACGACTCCTGTGAATATCTTCGCCTTGAATGGCATCCCGGTTATTCCATCGTAAAGAACCTCTTCGCCGTTTCTGTCGAATCCGTGGGTTTCGAGCATGCGTGCGTATTCTTCCATACGCGTGGAACCCTTCTCCGCGAATGCGGTTCCGTTTATCGTTGTTCCTGCAACCGATCCTGCCTTCCCTGCAAGTTCTTCGAGAAGGTGACCGAACGTAAGTCTTGTAGGAATGCTGTGCGGGTTCAAGAGCAGGTCCGGCACTATTCCTTCCGCTGTGAAAGGCATGTCTTCCTCAGGAGTTACCATTGCAACGACTCCTTTTTGTCCGTGTCTGCTTGCAAACTTGTCCCCTTTTTCAGGAACTCTGAGGCTCCTTAGGCGCACCTTCACTATGCGTGTTGCACCAGTCGATTCGGTAAATATTACGCTGTCTATGTCGCCATTTTCTCCGGTCTTTAGCACCGAAGAATCGTCGCGCATCTTTTCTTCCAGACCGCCGGCACCTATATTTTCCTCGAGGAAACGTGGAGGTGCCACTTTTCCAATCAATGCGTCGCCTTCATCGGCGTGCGTTTCCGGTTCTATTGTTCCGTCTTCGCTGAGTTTTGAATAGACATGTTCGCCCATGTATCCTTCGGCTGTTGGTGGGGGTATCTTGAATTTATCCTTCTGGCCGCCAGGGTATCTTCTTTCTTCATCGACATAAGTCTTGTAGAAAACGCTTCTGCCGAGCCCCCTCTGCACTGCCGCCTTGTTGATTACGACTGCGTCGGCCATATTGTATCCGTAGTAAGTTGAAAGTGCGACTACGAAATTCTGACCGCTAGGATGATGTGCGATGTTGATCTTTTCGTATGCGGTTGTCGTTGCAATCGGCTTCTGCGGGTAGAAAAGAAGGTATCCTCTCGAATCAAACCTCAGATTGAAGTTTGACGAATACATTCCTTCCGCCTGTTTCGTGAAGTTTGCAAGCATTGCGTGTCTGGCAATGTTGTTGTGCTCCGGGAATGGAGACGTATTAATCGTAAAGCCGAATATTGCAGCAACGTCGACTTCCATGTGTGTCGTTGCAGGGGTTATGTCTTCGTGTTCGAATACCACGAGGGCGTTTTCCTCTTCCTCGGCGTCAAGATATTCTATTATTCCGTTTCTTAATAGATAATTGAAGTCTATTTCCTTTTTCTTAAGCTTCTCCGATAGTTCAGGAGTCAGTTTCGATTTTCCGGATTCGACTATTATGTAAGGCTTTCTTATTCTTCCCTTATCGGTGTTGATGTTTATGGCATTAAGTGACTTGAAGTATGCAATGTTTATTTCTCCGGAAAGCTGGCCTTTGCGCCTTGCCTCGCGTATTTCCTTCGTGTATTCTACAGGATTCTCTACAAAACCTATTATCTTGCCGTTAAGGTAGACATAACAGCGCGATGTTTCTTCTTTTGCCATAAAAACCATCAGATGTGCTCTATCTTCTTTATGCTCTTGATCTTTTCCTCTGCAAGCTGCTCGTCGGCACCGACGGTAACCTTGGACATTATTGCAAGATACTTCGTCAGCCCTACTTCCTGCCCTTCAGGAGTCTCAGACGGACATACCTTGCCCCATTGGGTTCCGTGTACGTCGCGTGCCCTGAAGTGAGGGTGCTTCTTTGCAAGAGGGGATTTTACCCTTCTCAGATGAGTATATGAGCTTATGAAATTCGTGCGGTCGAGTACCTGCGATACTCCAGTCTGGCCTGCAACCCATGTTCCTGTTCCCATGGCATATGCAATCTTCTCGGTAAGCGTATCGGGATTTATTATCGACTGGATGCTGAGCTTTCTTCCGCGGGCGCTTGTCCTTTCTATCTGATACTTTACCTCTTTTACGAAAAATCTGAATGCATATGCGAAGAGTTCTTCCATCAATTCTCCAGAGAACTTAACGCGCTTGTTTGCATAGTGATCCTTGTCGTCCTGTCTTGCAATCCTGTTTCCTATTATCGTTGCTTTTCTTGCCATCTGTATGAGATACTTTGCCTTTTCGCGCCTGTCTTCGCTTCCACTTCCTATGTGAGGCAACAGATAATTGTCAAGCTGCGTTTCCGCCCTCTTTTCCTGGTACTTGCTTGCCTGTCCTGGCGCTGCAGCCTTTCCAAGTTCGAGCAACGCATCCTTTGGCATGAGATCTTTTGCATCGCTTGTTTCTATGTTAAGAAGAAGATCGTTCTTGAAAGGAAGGAGGTCGCTTGCGTAATTGAGTATTTCGTCTATCTGAAGACCGAGGGCTCTTAGAAGCATTATGAGATCAAGGCTCTTGCTCGTGGTAGGAAAATCAACGCTGAATACTCCGTTCTGGCTTCTTGACACGACACATCTTGCCCTGAATCCAGGAGTTGTCGAGAATACACGGCTCTTTACCTCTTTCCCGTCCGACTCCTTTGTCGTTATTATGCGGTTAGGTGCCACGTCTTCAAGACCTATAAGCACTCTTTCCACTCCTTTGATTATGAAATATCCTCCAGGATCATCGGGATCTTCACCTTCTTCGAGAAGCTGCGTGCGAGCCATTGCCTTCGTATTGCAAAGGTTGCTCTTCACCATTATAGGGATTTCTCCGACGAATACTTCGCCGTATGCTGCTGTCTTCTCTATGCCGCGGATTATCGGAACCACTTCTATGAATATAGGAGCGGCATAAGTAAGATTTCTCAGTCTTGCCTCGTTTGGAAGTATGCTTCTTCTCGAACCGTCGGATTCTATAATTGAAACGCGGTCAAGGCGCACGTTGCCTAGTTTTAGTGCAAATCCTTCTACGCTAGGCTCTATCATGTTTTGCCTGCTTACAACCTTTTGGAGACTGCTGTCGACAAACCTGTTGAAGCTTTCTACCTGGTGCTGCACCAAGGTTGTAGGGCTCAGATATGAATCCATTATTCCATATTGCATCTAATGCACCGTATTTTACAGTTTAGCCTTCCACTACCACACGGTAGTAAAGGTATCTGTTGCCACCGTCATTCCTTTGTATTTTTAAGACGTGGCCTGGTTTTGCGCCGAGTTTTTGGCACTGCGGGTCGCTCTCGAATATCTTCGGGATGTTTTCAAGGGTAATGCCCTTGCTTTCAAGTAACTCGTTAACTTCCTTTAACTTAAGTATCTCGTGAACAGGAATTATCTCGTGGTCGCTTTTATTTACCAAAAATCCACCTAAAATAAGCACTAACAGGGACGCATAGCACGTAATCTATTTATATGAAAAGGTTTATAACACCTTTTCCGTGATGCGTAACTTCCGCTACCTTTCGCGAAAATGTCTATTTCGCTTATTCTCTGCACATGTGTAATAGGAACATGTTATTTATATTAATACGTCATTCCAATAGGAAATTGATGACATGGGGGTCGGCTATCACAGACTTCAGGCGGCAATGGAATATCTTATGAGTTACGGGTGGGCAATACTCGTCATAGGAATCGTACTCGGTGTCATGTATTCTTTAGGTATATTTACCCCGTCGTATTTTGCTCCGAAGGCGCCTCCGGGGTCGTGTCAAGTATTCAGACCCAGCGGCCCTGAATCCATCTTCGAGATCAACCTTGAAGGGGATTGCAGCAATGAGGTTCCGGAATACGTTGCACAGTTCAATTCGAATCAGTCGAATGTAACTACACTCTTAGCGGGAAGTCCCAATATCTCAAGCTCCGATGGTGGAAGCATTACGTTTCTTGCATGGGCATCTTTAATACCTACAGACCATAACCAGGTTCTTTTTCAATACGCCTCTGGAAGTTCTTATTATCCCAACATAAGGATGCTTTCGGATAAAAACTGCGGTGGAACTGCAACAGATATGTTGCCCATTTATTACGGAAGCTCTTCGACATTTGTTGACGACTGCCTGACGCAGATAACGGAAGGGACATTTATGTTCTATGCAATCGAATTGAATGGCACCGAACTTACGGGATACGACATATACAACAACCACATTACGCCTTACGCCTTTGCGATACCTATCGGAAGCAACGTGATAACTTCCGATGCTAGAATTTACATCGGCGGGGGGCCTGGTGCAATAGACTGGAAAGGATTCATATCAAACGTACAAGTGTACAATACGACCCTTTCTTCGAATGAAATACTTGCACAGTACGTTGCCGGACTTGGCGGGGATCCGATAGACTTGAAAAATCTTATTGCGTGGTATCCGCTGAACGGAAATGCGAATGATTATAGCGGAAATGGAAATAACGGCGTTCCGCTAAATGTAACGTACATGGCCGGATGGTATAACAGTTACAGCAGCCCTTGACGCACTGCAAACCATAAATACAGACTTGCTGATGGGAGAGATGAAAATTTGAGTAGATGAAAATGTCTAACAAACTGCAGTCCGCAATGGAGTATCTGATGACTTACGGGTGGGCAATACTCGTCATTGCGGTTGTGCTCGGTGTTTTGTATTCTCTGGGAATATTCAGTCCTTCAAACTTTGCACCGAAGGCGACTCCCGGTTCATGTCAAGTATTCAGACCGAATGGTCCCGGAACAAGTTACGACGTGAATCTTGAAGGGACATGCAGCGGCGAACTGCCAGAATACGTTGGTGAATTTGACAGCGGTGCGGAAATACTGACTGCAAACATGCAAGTGTCGTTGCCGTTGACGGTATCCGTTTGGTACTACAGCGACAACGGAATAAATCAAAATTGGCTCAACATAGTTTCAATAGGACCGTCATGCTCGTTCACTTCCGATAGTTACATAGACATCAATCCCCATCTGAACGCAGTCCTTGTTGGGGCATATGTCGGAACTGGCGGGGGCAATTGCAATGGATACACTGATGAAATAAGTAAATCTCCGATATCGCAAAATGCATGGATGCACGTGGTACAGGTAACCACGAACACGACTCAGTATTTTTATCTTGATGGTGTTTTGGTAAATTCGCGTACGGGAAATTATTTAACAAACGCTCAAGAGCCATTAGGCATAGGTTCTTACGGGAGGGGAGGATTTGAAGGATTCATAGCAAACATACAGGTATACAACACATCCTTCTCTGCAAACGCTGTCGTGGCACTTTACGATGAAGGCATAGGCGGTGCACCTGTTGACATTCAGAATCTCGTCGACTGGTGGCCGCTCAACGGAAATGCGAACGACTACAGCGGAAACAATAATAATGGTGTGCCGACACATGTAAGTTATACCGGCGCGTGGCAGAACGGATATGTTACGCCGTGAATTGTGATCGTATGCGCATTGCTATCCTTTCCGATTTTCATCTAGGATATGACAGATTCAGAGCAGATGCACTGAAACAAGCGGAAGAGGCACTCAATCTTGCTGCAGAAAAAGCCGACGTACTTCTTATTCCCGGAGACATATTCGACAATAGAGAACCTAGTCCGGACGTTCTCGCGGAGGGAATAACGTTGTTTAGAGAACTGTCCGGAAGAAAATGGGGCGCGAGCGTGGCGGATTTCAGCGGTGAAGGAAGAATATACACAAAAGCACCCATAGTTGCAATACCTGGCACGCATGAGAGAAGGGCTGAAGGCGTTGAAGATCCGGTAGATCTGCTCGGACTTGCGGGATTGCTGGTCGACGCAACAAACGCTACGGTAACAATACAGAAAGGGGATGAAAAAATCGCGATACGGGGGCTTGGTGGCATATCGGAAGACAGATTCAAGGAGATACTTAAGCGCGAAGACCCGAAACCGGTTGACGGCCTCTTTAATGTTTTCTTCTTCCATCAGTCCGTATACGAATTATTGCCGTTCAGCGAAGAATTCATACGCTTTGACGACCTTCCGAGAGGATTTGACCTTTACGTGGACGGACATATTCACAGCAGGGTAGAAGGCAGTGCGCATGGAAAGCCCTTCCTTATTCCGGGAAGCACGGTGCTCACGCAGTTGAAGGACGGGGAGCAGGACGCAAAAGGGTTCTATTTATACGACACGGAAAACCGCAAATACGAATTTAACACTATTCGGTCGAGAAGATTTGCCGTGCGCAAGATAGACATAGAAGGCAAAGAACCGAGCCAGGTAGTCGAAGAGATAGAAAATGCTATCAAAAAAGAGTCTACTTCGGGAGATGTCCCAATAGTTCGCGTGGAGCTTGTAGGGAAATTGAAGGACGGATACAAAAATATGGAAATAAACATCCCGGGAATAGTAAAGAAGCATGGCAACGACGCCATAGTGGAAATAGGAAAGGATAAAATAGAGGTTACACAGGAGCAACGACTTGTCGACAAATCGGAAATTGCCGCGGGAGTTTCTGTAAAGGATTTTGGAATAAGCATATTTGTAGAGAAGGTGAAAAAGAACGGATACAACCTCAAGAAAAGCCCGGTCGAACTTTTCGACGAATTAAGCGCCGACGAGAGCAAGGAGAAAGTAGTAAAAAAAGTGATGAGTGGATTACTTTCTTGACTTGAATTTGTAGAAGCGCAGAAGTTCCGACAGTGCGGCCGCCGCGGCTGCTGGAGAATCGTATACGGGCAAACCGGCGCTTTCCATCATTATCTTATGCATCATCGTGTACGAAGAACCTATGCTTATGTTTATCATGGGTTTCGCACTCTTGTCCTTGTATTCTATGAGTTTTGATGCTACCCGTGAATCTGCGCCAGGAGTCTGAAACAGCGTTATCACTATGAGCATGTCTATGTTCTGATCGGCCTGTAGGGCAGCAAGCGCGTCGCCGTATCTTTTATCATCGGCATCTCCGGCGAGATCTAACGGGTTTCTTATATTTACAAGTGCAGGCATTGTCTTTTTCAGTGCGGCCGTGGTTTCCTTTCCGAATTCGGCTAGACGCAAATCTCTTGTTGACGCTATTGCATCGGTAGTCAACACTCCGGCCCCTCCGCCATTGGTAAGTATTGCAACTCTGGGACCGTTTGGCTCCGGTTCCGATGCGAATATTTTTGCATAGTACAGAAGATCCTTTATGTCGTGCGCTATCGTGAATCCGGCCTGCCTGAAGACGGCTTCGTGTGTTTGATAGTTTCCTGCCAGCGCTGCGGTATGTGAATGCGCAGCCTGTTGTCCAGCGGCAGTGAGACCTGCTTTGAGTATTACAATCGGTTTCTTTTTACCGGCTTCCTTTGCTATGCGTAGAAATTCCTTTCCGCGATTAATGCCTTCCACGTACATGACTATTACACGGGTTTCCTTGTCATGCATCAGGTAATCGAGTATGTCGACTTCGTCCACATGTGCAGCATTTCCGTATGAAAAGAATTTTGACATTCCGAATCCTTCGCCCACTATCAAATCCAGGATGGTGCTCCCTACGGCGCCGCTCTGCGCCACGAAACTTACTCCGCCTATTTGTGGCTTGCTGAGTTTGTACGTCGGAAGGAACAGCGTGTCGCTTCTTGAACGCGAATCCATTACGCCAAGGCAATTAGGCCCGAGGGTCGGCATGCCGTATTTTTCCGCGACGTCGGCCATCTGTTTCTGCAGGTCCACATTGCCTATTTCGGCAAATCCGCCGCTTACCACCACAGCGGTTCTGGCTCCAGCCTTTCCGCATTCCTCGAGGACCTGCGGGACAAACTGTGCAGGAATCGCTATTATTGCAAGATCCACCTTTTTCTTGATGTCGCCGATATTTTTGTATGTTTTAATGTCGAGTATGTCTTCTCCGCTTTTGTTTACAGGATATATCTTTCCCTCATATCCCGAATTTATGTAATTCTGAAGTATCACGTGGCCCACTTTTGACGGATCTCTGGATGCGCCGATAATGGCGACGCTTTTAGGCTTAAGCATGGGTTTGAGGTTTTTCCTCTTGTACTTCGCGGAGTTTTTTGCAGTCATTCCAATACCCTTATGTCGACTATGTCATAGCCTTCTTCGGTTATTATCACCGGATTCAGGTCAAGTTCGGATATCTCCGGATGATCGTTCACCATGCGGGATACCTTCATCAATATCGATTCTATCATCGGAGCTCTGGCTCCGGCGGATGTTATTACGGAGGAGGAACGAAGCTGTTGAAGCATGTCGGTTGCGTCGTATTTTGTTATCGGGGCTATGCGTATGGCAACGTCCTTGAATGCTTCGACGTATATTCCGCCAAGGCCTATCAGCACGGTTTTTCCGAATTCGGGATCCGTATTGCTCCCTATTATTATCTCTATGCCCCCTTTGGACATTCTCTGCGCTATTATTTTGCACGGTTGGAGAGGGCGTGCCTTCTTTTCCAGATATTCATATGCATCGCGGATTTCCTTTTCTCCGGATAAATCGGCTTTTACGAGGCCGGCTTTTGATTTATGCAATGCCTTGTCCGAAAGAACTTTCAATACTATTTTTTTGCCTTTGGAAAAATTGATCGCCTCCTTCGCGCTTTCCACATATGCGCTTTCTATACTGCTGAGACCGTATTTCGAAAGAAGATCCCTGGCTTTCATATAGTCAAGAAGGTTTGTTTTCATCATGTATCACGTGTGCACTAAACCTTTTAATACGGCCAGCACTATCACTACCACCGCAGCTATCACAAACGTTACTGCGATGTACTTAACTTTTGGCTTTGGTTTTTTATGGATAGGAATTGTTGCACTCTGAGAAGCAGGATTTGAAATCGGAGGCGCTGCAGGCGGAGTGGTAATCTGCGTTGGTGCTTGTGGAACAGACTGTGTCATCGGAGGGGTAACAGTATGTGAAACCGGACTCGAAGGCTGGGAAGGCATCTGCGGTTGAATCGGGGGAGGAGTGGAATTTCCAGATTGCACTGGATGCTGCTGTTGTACCGTTGTAGTAGCATTTGCCTGGGGAACGGTTTTGTGGTTCGTCTTGAGAAACCCGCTTTCCGTAAGCATCAGGTCGACTCCGCCACTCTTCAATTCATATATTATGAAACCCTGCTTTGTAAGCTTGTACAGTCGGAGTGCAAGATCCTTAGGGCGCAGATTCATCGTATTCTGCAATTCTACAGGCATGCGCTTGCCTCCGGAAAGCTGCAGCAGTATTGCATCGTCTAGATTGTCAAACGGCTCGGCGGCTTTGGAATCCGCTTCCGCGATAAGCGCTTTGCCCGCATCGGTTATCAGCATTTCGTTTGGCCCTGGATAATAAGCGGTAAAGTCGATAAGGCCGTGCTGTTTTAGCGTGCCGGCAAGATTCGAAGCGTCGAAAATGCTGGAGTTTATTGCACTGCCAAACCGTTCAAGAGCCATGTTCGGTGTTATCTTAAGCAGGCCGGCGAGCTCCAGAAAGGTTATTTCTTCAGGCATGGTATCGCTAATTCTTACATAAGAATAAATAAAAAGCTTCATACCCTAAATCTGTCTGTGAGTTTTTGGAAGCCAGATTTTTAGGAGGAGCGGGAGAGGTAGGACGGTCGGGAATTCTGCTTCACGGTGAAAAGGACATTCTGCTGGATTACGGAGTAAAGGTGGAAAACGGAGGGGAATATCCGCTGGTACCGGAACATGTAGACGCATACGTTCTCAGCCATGCGCACCTTGACCATAGCGGAGCGGCACCTATACTCTATAAACACGAATTCCCGGAAGCGATGGGAACCCCGCCTACCAAAGAGCTTACCAACCTGCTCCTTGAGGATTCCCTGAAGATAAGCATGAAGGAAGGAGGGCAGAAAAAGTTTTCGCGAAAGGACATGAAGCTTTTTCTTGAAAATTACGTCCCGTTTTCATTCGGAAGCGGACGAGACGTGGGCAACTACAACATAACGCTGCATGATGCGGGCCATATAGCCGGGAGCAGCATATCGCTCATAGAAAATAGAAAGGGACGACGGCTTGCATATACAGGGGATTTCAAGCTTTCGCCGCAGTTTCTGCAGAAGGGCGCTGACATCGTCAAGACCGACATACTGATAACGGAATCGACATATGCGGTTAAGGAGCACCCGGATAGAAACGAATTGATCAGAAACTTTGTCTCTTCAATACGCGAAGTCATAAGCTCAGGGGGCATCGCATTGCTCCCCGTTTTCGCCGTTGGAAGAGCGCAGGAAATACTAGCAGTCCTTGAAAAGCACGGACTTGCAAATACGGCATTTCTTGACGGGATGGCTAAGAAGGCAACAGAGATAGTAATGCGGCATAGCGAGTACGTACAAAATGCGGGCATACTCGAACGTGCGGTAAATAGGGTTGGATGGGTTGAGAGCGGGGAAGGGCGAAGACGCGTGCTTACTGGAGGAAACATCATACTTACAACGGCAGGGATGCTTAACGGCGGACCGGTGCTCAATTACATCAGAAAGTTGAATAAGCATTCGAAGATATTCCTTACAGGCTACCAGGTCGAAGGAACCAATGGGAGACTGCTTACCGAAGGAAAGCCGTTGAACATAGACGGACATAAGTACAAGATAGATACGCCGTGGGAGTTTTACGACTTCTCTGCGCACGCGGGAAGATCCGACATCCGCGAATACATAAAGAGGAGCGGTGCACAGACTGTTGTTTGTGTGCATGGCGACGCGGACAATTCTAACGCTTTGGCCGAAGAATTGAAGCTGGAGGGATACGACGCTTACGCGCCGAAAATCGGGGAAAGCATCCGTCTCGATTTCTGATATTACGCATTGCTGACGCTATAACTTAGGGTGAATAAAATCCGCACATGCGTGCGGAACGTCAAATCAAGGAATAGGAAATTATTCTGGGAAGTCTTCGTCTGCAGGCTCTGCAGATTCCACGCTTCCGCTTCCTTTTTCAAGAACTTCTATCTTGCCATACTTTCCTGTTGAAAGCTGCGGCGTTCCCTTGTATTCGCTGACGTAGCCGTTTGTTACCTTTACCTTGTCTCCTACGTCTATGGCGCCTATGTCCTTCTCCCAGAGAGACATGACTATGCTCCCGGAATCGTCCTTTAGCGTTGCTCTTGCAACATTAAGTCTCTTGCCATATTTCGTTATGACTTCTCTAGGCTCTGCCTTTTCTACTACCGTAGCCTCTATTTCAACACTGCTCGCGCCTGCTTTTAGCTCGCTTATCTTCACTTAATCACCATAAATAGTAAGATAGAGTTGCATAAATAGATATATTAATCTTTGTCCATTTTTCGGGCGTTTTCAGCCATTGGGGAGGTTTTAACGACGTAATCTGAGAGCGTGAGCACCGTTCCTGACGTCTTTAGCGTATATATGCCGGTATCCGTGCCGTTTAGCTCTTTTATAAATGCAAGTGCGAGAATGGCCTTGCGCTCCTGCCCGCGGGCTACACGCAGTATGAATGTGCCGAAATCAGTAGTTTTTATTATGCGGGGGCTTGCATCGATATACCCGAATTCCCCAAGATAACGCTGCAGCGCCTTTGCAAGCGAAGATTGGAATTCCTTTGCATTGCAATCCATTTTCACTGCGGTTTTCGCCAGTACATACCTGTATTTCCTTCTGCTAATCAATCAAATCACCGAGTTTGGACATTGCCTCTTTGGCATTTTTTTCCGGAAAACCGAGCATTACGCCGACTTCGAACAGTTGAAGCGAAGAGAGCAATTGGTTTTTGTTTGATGCCATCGTAGCCAGTATTGGCGTAGCGTCGTACTCCAGCACCACAGACACTAAACGGCGCGCCCTTGCTATTGAACGCAGTTCCTGCGGCTTATCTTTTGAAAATATCCTTGATACCGGTATCAATATCGGTTTGCCTGTCTCCGATGCTGCGGCAACAACCTTGTTCATGGCTTCGAAATCGTCGAAACAGAAAAATGCAGTAGAATTAGAATGAAGAGAGCGCATGAACATTCCGGGCTCTTTCCCGTAGAGAATTGAGGGCTTTGCCGTGTTCCCAACGTGTTTCTCAGATACGATGAAATCTGTGCCGATGCCTGCTATAGCGGCATATCCCAAAAGACCCGGATCGTGTTTGGTAAATGCAGAAGCTTCGGCAAGATCATAATATTTCATCGTTACACCGGCACTGCCGTGCCCCTTTATGCTACACCGTCGGATTGGTCGGATTGCGCCTGCTTGTACATTTGTGTAAGCTTTGCGCCGAGGGTCTTTTCCTTTTCCTTAAATTCGTTGTATTGCTTTGTAGCTGCCTGGATCCTTACACCTGTAAGCTCTATCCTGTCCTTAAGGTCCGTTTGTGCCTTTTCCTTTGGGGTTTCCACCATTATTCCCCCTACGGAGAAATAAATTTTGCCCGATGAGCTTTCGACTTCTTTTGACGCCCTTTCAAAATCGGCTTTTGCGGCCTGGAGCTGATCCAGCTGTATCGCGGCATTCCTCAACTGCTCCTGAAGTACTTGATAGTCTCTTATTAGCTTCTCCACGTCCTGCCCCTGCTGGGATGCGGGTTGTTCTTGTGCTGACATAATATCACGTTTATTAGTTTTGTGGACACTATATGTTTTTATTCAGTAATAAATGTTTGCACGTCAACGGTGTCCAGATGACAATCAACGAGTCTGAGCTAATCCAAAAGGAGATAACTGTAAGAAACGTCAGACTCACCGCCGAGGTGCTGGAAACGAGACGCGCATCGATAAGATGGCTTGCGCTGTCTCTCGGAATACTTAATCCTGGAGAATCACGGCTTGGAGCCCTTGCGGTGCTTGATGCGTTGGTACATTTCCAGTTTGTCAAAAAGACCGACCCAGGAGTAAAGGAAATGATGGAATATATTGGAAGCAATTGGGAACCGATAAACGAGAAGACATTGCGCTATCATCTCCTGCGCTTCAAGAAAATGGGCATTGTTGAGAACGGGCAGGGAACGTTCTGTTTCAAGAAACCTGGAATCGGAGACCGATTTGATGCATTAATATGGTCCGCAGGTCTTTTCAATTCGGATTACAAAGAGATATCGGAAAAGATAGGAGAAGTTGTACGAAGCATACAGGAAAAAGGAACTCATGCTTAATTCATAACGTGCTGATTTGATGAAAAAGGAAAATTACTTTTGGGTTGCATTTGCATTGATAATGGTCGTGGGAGGGTCCTATCTGGTCTATTCCAGATATTATGCGCCTACAACAGTCAGCATAAGCGTGAGCTTGGGAAATAGAAACGGCAACCTTTCCATATATCCGTATCAGGAAGTCAGCCTGCCAGTAACGATAAACAATACAGGAAGTACAGGGATAATTGATATGGGTGTCAGCACTCTTGTCAACGGCAATTCGACTTATGTTTACGGGGTTACGCTGCCTGCGGGTAAATCGGCAACATTCTATTTCAATTACACCGCTGAACGCAACGGCACATATAATCTTACAGTAATGGCAGACCCTGGAAAATTATACAATATAGTTGATAGAAACAAAGCTGCGGCTTCGACGATGCTTGATGTGATGTCACCGCAGCTGCCGCAGGCTTACTCTATACTTCCTGCGGGAAATGCCACCACTTATGGAAATGAAAACTTGAACACGTTGGGTTACATATTCTATTCATATCTTGCAAAAGATTACGGCATATCGCAATTCAACATTACCAGAATGCAGGGGCTCGATTCTTTTCTGACGCCGTTCCTCACAGTAGTTGGAAGTGCGATATCGAACATGGATGTGGCGCATGCGAGCTATGCAAACGGTAGCAGCGTCTATTCGATATGGATGCAAGGACCTTTGAAGCCGGAGGCAATACATGTCGGCGCCGTAGGAATGAAGCTTAATTCATCAAATTATACAGTAAATGGAAGCACGGTAACGCTCGTAAGTCTTTCACACAACGAATCGTTGTGCAGTTGGTACTCAAACGGGTGGATAAAGATGCTTGCGGCAGACGGCAACCAGGGATGCTTAGCATACATGTCATCGAATGTTGCGCGATTCACGTCAATGCCTAAGATCAATCTGACGAATCCTTTCTATCTTAATGCAACTGCCGGATCCCAGATAGAAGTTGTGGGAAATTCGATATATGAAGGATATACCGGAGCGATTGGAAATCTTTCAATTGTTTATACGGGAAGGCAGGCTGGTGCATCCTCATTCGACAACGTGTGTATGGGTACAGTATATTTTTACAATAACGTAAGTTACTGCACGGAGTACGTCCAGTCCACAGGGGGCGCGATAAACGCGACTTCGTTGATTAAGACGTATGCGATGAAAGGAGGATACAACATAACCGCACTTGGAATCGTAAATACTTCGAAAATTCTGCAACAAGTGCCCGTAAGCGCCGCATTGCTTGATGGGCTTAACATTACAGGAAGTTCAAAGGCATTCATTTCGGGAATATCGAACGCGTGTTCCTTCAATTCTGCGTTCGGGTGTGCGAATGCGAGTTTTACCGACAATGCTCTTTCGATAAAATTGTTTAACGGACTTAATTCGACGGTTAAATTGCTTAATGCAACGTGTGAGGTGTACGGCAATGCAAAGCCTTCCATAATAAACGAAAGCCTTCCTTCAAGTAACATCACACAGTTGTCCATACCATGCTATGAAGGAGGTACATTGCTTGGATCAATTCCGGAAGGGTATCAATTCACCCTGAACATAAATTATACGGCAAACGGGACGATCTACGGAGCTTTGGGCAATGCATACGTTATAGGCTGACAGTAATGCTTGATTTTGATGAAAAGCGCGTATGAATTATTCCTTGGCAAATACGGCTCTTTGACCGAGATACAGGAGGAAGCGTTCAGGGCAATTTCAAAAGGCAGTGACAACTGCCTGATAATAGCACCGACAGGCAGTGGAAAGACAGAAGCGGCGATAATCCCCGTTCTTCACGATATTCAAAAACATGCCGGTGCAGGAATACGCGCGGTTTATGTAACTCCGCTTCGCGCATTGAATCGCGACCTGATAAAAAGACTCGAATGGATATGCAATGAAACAGGGATACGCGTAGGTGTGAGACACGGAGATACCGGACGGAAGGAAAGGAAGGAACAGATGGAAAATCCTCCCGAACTTCTGATAACCACTCCAGAAACGCTCAATACTTTGCTGTTATCTGAAAAATTCAGGAAGTCGTTCTCAGGATTAAGATTTGTGATAGTTGACGAAGTCCATGAACTCTATCCTAATAAAAGAGGAGCGCAGCTTTCGATAGTATTGGAACGGCTCAGGAGGGTTGCGGGAAATTTCAGGAGGATAGGTATCAGCGCCACGGTTGGAGACGCAAATACCGCATCGAGATTTCTTTTTGGGACTGACGAGTATAAAGTAGTGAAAAGCAGAAAAAACAAGGATTTTGAAACGTCCATCAGCATGCCTGACAGGCCTCTGCACAAAAACCAGGAACTTGAAGAAACATTCGGACTTGACGGACCCGCTGTTGCCAGGCTTGAAGCGATGGCGGAAATGATACGCGGCTCGGCAGCATGCATAATATTTACGAATACGCGCCAGGTTGCCGAGGCGCTGGGAAGCCGGTTAATGTACATGGACAAACAGCGAAGCTTTGGAGGTATTTCGGTACACCATAGTTCTCTCGACAGGGATGAACGCATACGCGTTGAAAATAATTTTAAGGAAGGTAAAATTCGTGCCATAATAGCAACAAGCTCTTTAGAGCTGGGTATAGACGTTGGACGCGTTGATCTTGTAATACAATACGGTTCGCCTAGGCAGACGTCGAGATTTATGCAGCGTGTTGGAAGATCGGGGCATGGAGAGGGAAGAATCTCTGTGGGTAAGATCATCGTTTCGGATGAAATGGAGGCGCTGGAATCCGCTGCAATAGTTAGAGACGCGGTTGCGGGAAAACTCGAACCCGAAGGAGTTGAAACAGGAGCGTTGGATGTCGCAATCAACCAGATATGCGCAATGACCATGGAGAGGCGCAACATTTCTGCCGATGATGCATATTCGATATTGTCTTCTGCTGAGCCGTATAGAAAACTCCATAGGGAGATGTTTGATAAACTAGTTGCACTCGGCAGTGACCTGCGCATGATAAACGAACGCGACGGAAACATAACGCTAGGAAGCAGGAGCATGGCTTATTTCTTCAAAAACATAAGCGTGATACCGGATACGCAACGATTCATCGTTAGGGAAGCGGTAAGCAACAGGACTATATCATCCTTGGACGAACGCTTTGTCTATAATTATCTTGATGAAGGGAGCTCGTTTATAACAAAGGGCATTCCGTGGAGAGTTGTAAATGTCGAAGAAGGAGTAGTATACGTTGAACAAAGTGGGGAGATAGGTGCGGCTATTCCGGATTGGGAAGGCGAAGATATACCTGTATCGGAAAGAATAGCATCTGAGGTATTTTCCAGTATAGGAGGGGAATGGAAAGCCGGGGGCTATTTTGATGAAGGACTTTCTGCGCGTATTAGTGACTTTTCAGCAAGACAAAAGGAACATTTCTCCATATCCGAAGACTCCTTGATGGTAGAGGAATTGGATGACTATGTCATTGTTTACACAGGGATAGGAAAACATGCAAACGAATTGATAGCATTGCTTATGAAAGCCGTATTGGTCCAGTCTTACAAAAATATAGAAGTACGGGCGTCTGCATATGCTATTGTGATGTGGTTTGGAGGAGCCATGAAAAGACCGGACATGAAAAAAGTATTTGACGGATTGCAGACCGTATCTGGAAACGCTACGGAGATAGTTTCACAGTCCGACGTGTTCAGATACAAATTTGTTCAAGTATCGAAGCTTTTTGGAGTTGTTGATAAGAAAGCGGCCTTGACAAAGGCAGCGGCTACGAGATTGATAACGTTCTACAAAAAAACACCCGTGTTTGACGAAACGATAAGGGATCTTTACAAGAACAATCTGGACAAAGATTTGGCGATGGCGCTTCTGAAAAGAATTTGGACGGGTGAGATGAAGATTCACAGCATACGTTCTTCCGGTTCGCCGCTTTCCGGAGTGATTCTTGGTGCGGTATATAGAAAGGCAGAACTTCTTCAACCGGGAATTGCGTCTGACGCGGAGTTGAATGCGCTTGAGGAGAAACTCGACGGTAATGACATCTCTGTGTTATGTACTTTTTGCGGATTTGTAGGACATGAAACCCTGAAGGTGCACAAGGACCAGCATTATTTGTGCCATTCGTGCAAAAGCCCCATGTTGTGCATATACGAAGACGAATTTGATGCTGCAATAAAAAAGAAACTCGACGGGAAGAGACTTTTGGGAAAGGATGCTAAGGATTATGACGAAGCGATACGGGAAGCGGGATTGATAAGCGCCCATGGAAACCGTGCGGTAATAGCACTTTCAACGTATGGAATAGGATCCGTGACGGCATCGCGCATTTTGAGATATTCGAGGAAGGACGTCAAGCATTTTCTTGCCGATGTAATACAGGCACAGAAAACCTTCATAAGGACGAAAAAGTTCTGGGGCTGATTTTATGCGGATTCGGGTTCCGGATCGGCAGGGTGTTCTCCTTCCTCGCTTTCGGATTCCCCTTCCTTAAGAACGCGGGCATCGACAACGGCAGCACCTTCTTCAAGACGCATGAGACGCACGCCGCTGGCCGCACGACCCGTTACGCGTATCGAATCTAGCGGTATGGTTATGCTTATCCCTGTGGAACTTATCAGCATCACCTTCAGTTCCCCGCTAACGAATATTGCTTTTGTAACGCTGCCGGTTTTCTCGGTGAGATTTATGTTTCTTACACCGCCGCCTCCGCGAGACTGAACACGATATTTGTTTATATCGGTAAGCTTGCCGTATCCTTTTTCAGTTACCGTGAGTATGCTTCCTGCTTCGCCTGCCGCTATTATGTTTGCCGCACTGTCTCCCGATTTTAGCCGTATTCCGCGGACGCCTGCGCCTGTTCTCCCTATCGGACGCAAATCGGAATCCTTAAAGCGTATTGCTTTGCCGTTCTTTGTGACTATGGTAAGCGTGCTGTCATCGGAATAAAGAATTACATTGCGTATTTCGTCCTTTTCGCGAAGTGTTATGGCTCTTACGCCGTTTGACCGGGGCTTTGCAAAAAGGGAAGCTTTGACTTTCTTGACAACACCGTTTGCAGTAAGGAATACGAGCTTTGAATCTGCAAAGCTGCTTATGTTAAGTATTACCATGATCTTCTCGTCCTGTACATTCAGAAGATTGACTATTGCTTTTCCTTCGCCATATCTTCCGCTTTCCGGGATGTTGTACGCCTTTATCCAATAGGCTCTGCCTATGTTTGAAATACAGAGAAGATAGTCCTTGTTGTTGCAGGTTATGATTTCCTTTACAAAATCCCCGTCTTTGAGATTTATTGCAATGACTCCGCGACCTCCGCGACCCTGTTCCTTGAATGAGGTCAGTCCTTGGCGCTTGATGTACCCGCTATTGGTCATTATTATTGCGACGCGTTCGTTGCTTACAAGATCTTCTTCGCGTATGTCTGATGGTTCGTCCGATATGACTATCTCGGTTTTACGTTCCTTTCCGTATTGTTTCTTTATCTGCAGCGTTTCTTCTTTTATGATCCCTTTTATCTTTTCAGGATCCGATATGACGCCGTTGTAATATGAAATTTTTCCAGCTAGCTCGTCGCTTTCCTTTTTCAGGGTGTCGCTTTCGAGATGCGTTAGGCGTGACAGTTTCATATCCATGATAGCTTCGGCTTGTTTCTCGGTGAGACCGTACGATGAAACGAGTTTTGCCTTGGCTTCGCTTATTTCCTTGCTGGCTTTTATATCGGTTATTATGCTTTCTATCTGGTCTATAGCTATTAGCATTCCCTGCACTATGTGCTGGCGTTCGGTTGCTACTTTGAGCTCGTATTTGCTTCTGCGCAGTATTATTTCCTTCCTGTGCGATATGAATGTATTAAGCATCTGGAGTATGTTAAGATTCCTGAGGCTCTTTCCTACAACAGCGAGATTTATTATCGGGAATGTGTTCTCAAGTTGTGTGTGCTTGTAGAGCTGGTTCAAAATCTGGTCCGGATCCCCGTTTTCCTTAAGATCCACGACTATGCGTATCCCACTTTTGTCACTTTCATCGCGCAAGTCCTTTATGCCCATAATCCTTTTATCACGGACTAACATGGCTATGTTTTGCACTATGGATGCTTTGTTTGTGTTGTAGGGAATTTCTGTTATTACAATGCGTTTGGGTTCGATTTTCGCTTTTGCGCGCACGCGAACCTGTCCGCGGCCGTGTCTGTATCCGTCATAGGCATTTTGTGACATTATTGCAATACCGCCGGTGGGAAAATCAGGCCCTTTTACGATGTTTAGCATCTCGTCCGCGGTGATTGAAGGTGTGTCTATGTATTTCACTATCGCATCACACACTTCGGAAAGGTTGTGTGGCGGTATGCTCGTTGCAACTCCTACCGCAATGCCTGAAGAACCGTTGATAAGTAAATTCGGAACCCTTGATGGAAGGATTATGGGCTCTTCTTCTGCATTGTCGAAGTTAGGGATAAAATCTACCGTGCCCTTGTCAATGTCGCTTAGCATGTCCTCTGCTATTTTGGTAAGCCTTACTTCTGTGTAACGCTGTGCTGCCGGAGGATCCCCATCTATCGAGCCGAAGTTTCCCTGCCCTTCCACGAGACGATGGTGCATTGAAAAACTCTGCGCCATGCGCACCATTGCATCATAAACCGCAGTGTCCCCATGAGGATGATATTTTCCGATTACTTCTCCGACTATTCTTGCGCTCTTCTTTGTCGGTTGACTATGTAGATTCTTCAAATCATACATGGCGTAGAGGATTCTCCTTTGTACAGGCTTAAGCCCGTCTCTGGCTTCTGGTATGGCCCTGCCTATTATCACGCTCATTGCATAATCCACGTAGCTGGTTTGTAATTCTTCGTCTATTGGCGTGATTATCTCTTTGCCCATGTCATCATCTCATACGTCAAGTGTTTTGACCTCTTCCGCGTGTTCCTGGAGGAATTTTCTCCTTTTCTGTACGTCCATCCCCATAAGTATAGTAAACAGTTCATCGGTATGGAGTGCATCTGTTATCGATACTTTCTTCAATACCCTGCGCTTCGGATCCATAGTCGTTTCCCAAAGCTGTTCGGGATTCATTTCTCCAAGTCCTTTGTATCGTTGCAATTCCGCCTTGCCGCCGAATTCCGCCATCTTTGCCTCCATTTCCTGGTCATTGTAACAATAAAATATCTCTTTCCCCTTGGTTACCTTGTAAAGGGGCGGTTGTGCCATGTACACATACCCTTCTTCTATGATTTTTTTCATGTAACGGTAGATGAATGTCAACAGAAGCGTACGTATGTGGCTTCCGTCAACGTCAGCATCTGTCATGAGTATTATTTTCTTGTAGCGGATGTTATCGATGTTGAATGATTCGTTTATTCCTGTTCCGAATGCAGTTATCATCGTCTTGATTTCTGCATTGTCGAATACTTTCTCGATGTTTGCCTTTTCAACGTTTAGAATTTTTCCACGCAGCGGTAGAATTGCTTGTATATTTTTATCTCTCCCGTCTTTCCCCGATCCTCCTGCGCTTTGCCCTTCCACTATGAATAACTCGGTTTCGTCAGGATTGTCAGATATGCAGTCGGCCAGTTTGCCTGGTAGCACCGCTCCATCAAAAATGCTTTTCTTCCTTGCCAGTTCACGCGCTTTCCTCGAGCTTTCTCTTGCCGTCGCTGCGGTTATTGCCTTTTCAACTATGGCCTTCGCGTCCATAGGATGTTCTTCCAAATATCTGGACATGTATGCATAAACGTCAGTTTCCACCATCGTTTTAATCAGAGAATTTCCTAGCTTCCCTTTTGTCTGCCCTTCGAATTCAGGGTTTTGCATTAAAACACTCAACGCGGCGGTCAAGCCTTCGCGCACGTCATCTCCTGTTATTTTAACATCGGATTTTTGCTGCTTGATATTTTTAGAAATGTAATTCTGTACTGCTCTGGTCAATCCTGTGTGAAAACCTACTACGTGTGTTCCTCCTTCTATCGTGCGTATGGTGTTCACGAACGATTCCGTTTTTTCATCGTAAGAACTATTGTATTGCAGAGCATATTCGACTTGCGTTTGCCCGTCCTGCACTTTTGAATGTATTATGCTGGTCAATGTTGTTTTGTTTGTATTCATGTACCTTATGAAGTCAAGTATTCCTTCTTTGGAATTGTAAACATCGGTTTCCGGAGCTTCGTATCTTTCGTCTATTAGCGTTATGGTTACGCCAGGGTTTAGAAATGTAGTATAACGCAACCTGTCCTTTAACGCTGTTGAATCAAAGTTCGTAACGGGAAATATTTCCCTGTCAGGTTTGAATGTTATTGTGGTGCCTGTTTCGGATGTGTCGCCCAGTTGTTCGAGTTGTGAGATTGGAGTACCTTTGCTGAATTTCATTCTGAAGATGTGCCCGTTCTTCTTTACCGTCACCGTAGTGTATTCGGATAGGGCGTTAACCACAGTAAGGCCGACACCGTGCAGACCGCCGGATACCTTATACGCATCGCTATTGAATTTTCCCCCCTTGTGGAGGGTAGTCATTATAATTTCCAATGCACTCTTGTTGTACTTTGGCATCACGTCAACAGGTATTCCCCTGCCGTCATCTATGACTTCGGCCATGTTAACGTCGTCTTCCATGTATAAGCGTATTCTTATGTTTTTGCAGAATCCGGCCATGGCTTCGTCTACCGCATTGTCTATTATTTCATATAGAAGATGAAGCACCCCTGATTGGCTTGTTGAACCTATGTACATTGCGGGCCTTTTACGTATCCCTTGAGGCCCTTCGAGCACTATAATTTTAGATGCATTGTAATCGTTACTTTCACTAGGCAAATTAAAAACCCCGGGATATCAAAAATTATCGACAAAACGGCAATTATTTATATGTTTTAAAGAGTTATAAAGCTTCTTGCATGGGGAGGAATTTTGAATATTTTCAGAGTGAAAAAAGGTAAAGAAAGAGTTAAATTATTGATATCCCATATTATAGTACGAATCCTTTGATTCTTGGGCTCGTAACTCAGTTTGGTCAGAGTGGCTGGCTCTTAACCAGCAAGCCGAGGGTTCAAATCCCCCCGGGCCCACATCATGCTTTTGAACGGTACATTGTTCTTATTAATTTGAGGGTTTCAAGTAACTTAAACGTAGGAATTACATGCTGCCTGTACTCCCGATACTTGTTATCGCTTCGTCTCTTTTGCTTGGAATCACGATAACTTCTAAAATGTCATTTTTGGAGGATTTGTTCACGCGGATCGCGTTTGGGATTCCTCTGGGAATCGTTCTGTTTTCTTTCGTTCTTATTTTATTTTATGTTGTTTTTGGAAAGATTAGTTGGATTACAACCTCGGTTACGATTTTGGTCGCGTGTTTACTTTCCTTTTATATGATATTTGGTTCTAAAAACCCAAAAAAATATTTCAATGTAAAGAAAAAATATGACGTCCCGTTTGCCGTAGTAATAGCCGCGGTGACAATCATTGCGTTGCTATCGTTTATTTTTGTGACTTCTGCAGCGCCTGCGGCAGGAGGCTCCGTCTATTGTTACAACAATGAAATGTGTTCGGATATACTGTATCACATAGGAATAGGAAATTCCGTTGTTTACAAGTCGTTCCCACCGGCATATCCGTTCAGCATCGATTCAATAAACGTCTTCCCGTTTGTATTCGACATGTACACCATGCTGCTTGTGAAATTCGGTTTTACCTTGTATGAAGGCATCATCATAACAGATTTGATTATGTTAGCGGCACTCGGCATGCTCAGTTTAATAACCATGTATAAATTGACGAAAAATAGCGTTGCATCCATAGCCGGTGCTTTTATTTTTTGGTTTGGAACAGGATATGTTGTTGCTGTTTTTTCATTTTTAGTAGCCCATTACGTCCCTTTACTCCAATGGATAAATAACTTCCCACCTCTCAACTATTCCCTGCAGTATGTAGGAATGCAGTATAATGGGTTTCATTTGTCTTATTTGGAAGTTATAGCTGGCGTGCCGCTTGTTGGGTGGGTGCCGATACTCAGTTCCATGCTAATGCAACAGCGGGATTTTCTTCTGGGGCTTGCGTTAGGGTTATGCGCAATATTTTTGACATACCACTTGTTATTTGATATTAAAAAGGGGAAAACCGAACGCCGTGAAAGAATGCAGGCAGCCGTGCTTCTTGGCATGATAATCGGTATGCTCCCGTTAACACATCCGCCGACATTGGTCGTGTTGCTATTTGTATTGATATTTGCCTTCGTGTATAGGATTTTTTCCCGTAATGGTAGAAAATATCTGCGTTATGAAATACCCGCAATTGCGATCCCTGCACTTCTGCTTGCATTGCCACAGTTGTATTATATGCACTTGCAAAGACTTGGGAGCGGATGGTTTACATTCGTTTATCAGAGGGTAACATTTTACGGTGGAAATGTTGTAATTTCAACCGTTAGTACGATAGGAAGTGGTTTTATTTTTTGGTTTGACATGCTCGGGTTGACATTTTTGCTCGGGTTGATAGGAGTAGTTATCAGTAAAAACAAAAAACTCGTTCTTTATTCGATACCTTTCTTTATTTTGTTGATATTTGTAATGTTTATCTCGTTACAACCGACCGCTGGAGATTCGAATAAGTTGATACTTTATACTTTTTTCATCCTTTCTGTGTTTTCGGGGTTGGTTGTAAACAAAGTATGGGAAGGAGGACGGAAAAATGTCACGTTTTACGCTCTTGCTGTAGTTCTTGTTGTGATGATATCCGGGAGCTTTTTGTGGATGTATTACCAAAACACAGATAGTGTTGGCAGTGGATATTATGTATTAAGCCCCACGGAAATACAGGCGACACAATACATAACAAATAATACCCCATTAGGGGCTGTTTTTGTGGTCAATATCCCGTCATATTTTCAGAATCAGCCGGTTCCTTCAGTAGCAGGACGGCAGACAGTACTTTCTGAAGAATATTATACATCCATAGAGGAACATACGCTACGGATGCAAACGCTTGAAAACATAACTGCCATAGTATTAGAAACGGGAAGCTGCGAGCTGTCTGAAAAATACAACGTGTCCTATGTTTATTTGAATGGCTTGAATGCGTCTGATGCAGGGCTTTTGACAAGCGGCAATTATTCTGTTGTTTTCAACCAGTATGACAACATACAGCACCTGAATATAACCATACTAAAAAGCCGCTGTGCTGTTGCAAAATAACTATCAGTATATGTTATTCTGAAAACAGGGGTATAATATAAATATATGAACACCCATAATTTAGTAGTGTCTGCACGAGAGCACATGCCCTTGTTTTAAAAGGAGGATATTATGAAAAACACTAAAAAAATAAAGAGTAATAAAAAAGTTGTTACAAAAGCAACAGCAGGGACGATAAAGCATGTTGTTCGTTCTAAAAAAGTAATTACTAAGGCTAAAAAGACACAAAAACCTTCAAAAAACAACAATAGTGTAGTCAAGGCAGTTAGGCATACCAACCCAACACAAGAGGTTAAAAAGGCCGTTAAAGCAGCAAAACAGCCAGTTATTGATGTTGCCTTGGAACATGAAAGGATGAAGGTAGCTGGTGCTATAATAAGTTCGGAGAGGTTTTCAGATTTTATATCAAAAAATGTTGGAAAACAGGCATTGGTGCTTGTGGAACACCTCAATGCCAACCAGTTGACTGACGACAGGCTTGCAGTTAAAATGGATGTGAAGGTCAATGAAGTAAGACGCATGTTGAACGTACTTAACGGCTATGGAATCACCAAATATGAAATAAACAAGGATGGAAAGGGTTGGTTGACGTTTAAATGGTATCTTGACAGACAGAAACTGGGTGTTTTTGACGAAACGGTGCTTAAGAAAAAGGAAGATCACGGCCCGGTTTTGCAAACAGACTGCAATGATTTTTTCTTCTGTCCTTCGTGTTATAAAGATCAAAAGGTTATTCTTCCGTTTGATTCTGCGTTCGAGATGAATTTTAGATGTGAATGTGGAAAGCTTCTGGAAGGAATGGATAAAGAGAAGGCAAACACGGAACTTGTTAAAACGGGTTCTTTTTAAGGTTTATTTAAATATAACACAGTCTAATTATTAGTTAATACAGCGAGGTAGGGTAGCAAGGAGTGCCCGCCGGGCTCATAACCCGGAGATCGGTGGTTCAAATCCACCCCTCGCTATGACCCTACAGTTCCACTATTCGTGTTTCTTTTATATACTATATAAAATAAATATGATTTTATCATTAAAATGGAAAATTGCAAAGTCTTCTAAAAAATAGTGGAATTGTGGTGTTAAGGTGTTCGGATGGCAGATGAAAAAACAAGACTTATCGACTCTCTGTTCAGGCTTTTAAACGAAGAAAAAAAATCAGGGGAACTTCACACTCTTCCGAGAGACTTCTACAGCAGCATAGAAAAAGAGCTTCAAAATAACGCCTTTACACAAACAGAGCAACAAAATACAAGAACAACACTAGACGCATTAAAACAAAAAAGAAGACAAAAACTGTTAATATATTTAGCATATGATAAAACACTCCCAACACCCGTCCCAGAAGAAGAAAACCGTGTTTATAAAGAAGTTTTAGCTTTATTGGGTGCCGGCACACCAACGCTAAAAACAGCAAAAATAAAGATAGCTATAAAAATCCCAGAAGTCATAACTACTACAGGCAACACTATCGGGCCATATCAGGAAGGTGAAATCATAACCGTGAATGATCCCTCCGATGCGGAATTTATAATCAACAACAAGATTGGAAAAAAGATAGAGGAATGATGTTATGAAAATAGAAAAGGAAATAAAAACATACTGCAAACACTGCAAGAAACACACCAAACACACAGTAAAATTATACAACAAAAAACAACAATCTGGTTTAAGCATAGGTACGAGAAGGCACGAAAGGGCAATACGTGGTTATGTGGGAAGCGTAGAACCGAAGATCCACCCTAAAAAACTCGGAAAGAAGCAGAAAACCATGCTTAATTGTACAGTGTGCAAGAAAACAAGCGAAAGAGTATTTGGCATGCGCACCAAGAAAAAGATAGAAATTAAGCGCTGATTGCAATGATTATAAGGAGCGAACTCCCCGAACCCAACGAACTCGTAATGGTTCGGATCACAAAAATAATGCCCCACGGTGCATATTGCAATCTTCAAGAATATGGTCTTGATGCATATCTTCCAATATCTGAAATAGCTTCGGGATGGATCAAAAACATACACGGGGTAATAAAAGAAGGGCAAAAGGAGGTAGCCAAAGTAATATTCGTTGACAAACAAAAGCGCGCCATAGACGTATCTTTCAAAAAAGTAACGGCTGGAGAAAAGAAAAACAAACTCGAAGAATACAACCTGGAAATACGCGCCGAGGGTCTTTTTGCCAAGGCCTTGGCAGGTTCCAAATCCGAACAGAAAAAAGACGAAATAATAAAAGAAATTGCGAAGAGCGAACAAACATATCGCGACTTAGTAAATGATATTTTTGAGAAGAAAGATCCGCTATCTGATTTTTCAGACAAAAATTTCAAGGATGCATTATACGACATCGTTTTCAAAAACATAAAACCAAAAAAGTTCATAGTTTCATATGTACTCGAACTCAACGCCGCGGATCCAGGATCTGACGTATCTATAATTAAGGAAGCCTTATCCGCAATAGAGAGGGAAGGGGTTGAAGTTCTCTATCTAGGCGCGCCGCGTTACCGTCTGGTTGCGGAAGGGCCAAGTTATCCAAAAGCGGAAGACAAAATACGTGCTGCTGAAAATACACTAAAGAAATATGGGAAAAAGGTTTCATTTTCAATAAATAAAGACACAGAGGCGCAATAAATGGAAAAGACCACAATCTATTACAAGAAAAACATAAAGTTAAAGGACCCAATTTTAATAGTCGGTCTTCCGGGCATCGGCGCCGTCGGCAGTCTTGTAGGCGAACACCTTAAAACATCGCTAAACGCCAAAAAGCTGGCAACCCTACATTCCCCGCACTTTCTCCACCAGGTTCTGATGCTTAAAAGCGGCGGCGTTCGTCTTGTGAACAACCGTTTCTATTACGTCAATAATAAAAAAACGAAGAAAAGCATAGTGATACTTACCGGAGACGTACAAGCAGGGTCTCCCGAAGGTCAGTATGAAATAAACGAAAAAATAGTCAAGTTTTTCAAATCACTCGGCGGCAAGAAGATATACACCATAGGCGGGTACAACATAACTAGCCATTATACCCAAAATCCTCGTGTGTTTGGTGTTGCAACTGAGAAGAAAGAGAGAAAAGAGCTCGCAAAAGGCGGCGTTTTAATAGGGCAAGCGGCAGGAGCAATATGGGGCTCGGCAGGATTAATACTTGCGTTTGCCAAGAAGCACAAAATCCCAGCCGCGTGTTTAATGGGGGAAACAGGCATGTTGGAGATAGATGCAAACTCCGCAAAAGCCGTGATGGAAAAGCTGATAAAAATACTAAACGTCGAAGTAGATCTTTCAAGCATGGACAAGATTAAAGCCGAAACGGAGAAAATGCTCAAGGAACTGGAAAAAGCAGCTCCACAGCCGCAGGGTGAACCGCATTCTCCAAGCACTCTTTCATACATCCGCTAAATCGCGCCAGTAATCTAGTGGTAGGATACCAGCTTCCCAAATTTTGGAAAAAGCTGGATACCCGGGTCCGATCCCCGGCTGGCGCATGCCCCTACCAACTCTCCAAACGAATAAATATATGCGAGCATGAAGTATATCCAGCGGTAAGAAAATGTACGGCACCGATATACTTAACGCATTAAGAAAAAACAAGATATCTATAGGGGACAGGATAACCTTTACAGTACAAGGCAAGGAATACGAAGGTATTCTGATGCCAAGACCTGAAACGGGGGACGATTCTACACTGATAATAAAACAGGATGACGGGTACAACGTCGGCATCAAATACCATGATGGAACGATTTTAAAAATAGAAAGCAAGAAGGCGGAAGGCAATAAGAAGTCCAAAAACGCCAAGATGGAAGCTGATCAAAAACTCCCGAAAGTCACATTGCTGTATACTGGCGGGACAATAGGCAGCAAAATAGATTATCTTACTGGGGGTGTTCGTGTTCTTACTACCCCATCAGAGCTTCTTGGAGAAATTCCCGAACTTGCAGGTATGGCGAACATAGAAGTCAAGGATTTGATGCATACTTTCAGCGAGGACATCTCCCACACAGAGTGGTCAAAGATAGCAGAAGCTGCGGAAACAGCATTCAATACCGGGAGCGTCGGTGTGGTAATAACCATGGGCACCGACACCATGCACTATACCTCAGCAGCGCTGAGTTTTATGCTCCAAAACATTCCAGGACCTGTTGTCATCACCGGTGCACAAAGAAGCAGTGATAGGGGCTCAAGCGATGCATTTACCAATCTGGCATGTGCTGTTGCAATAGCAGCTCAGGGTAAAATTGCAGAGGTTGGCATATGTATGCATTCTACCTCATCAGACAAACAATGCTCCTTTATTCGTGGAACCAAGGTGAGAAAGATGCATACCTCGAGAAGAGATGCATTCAAACCGATAAATTCAACGGTTCTGGCAACTGTTGATATAGAAACATACAAGGTGGAATACGGCGAGGAATGTAAAAAAACCACCAAAAAAACAGCAAAGAGCTATCCAAAATTCGAATCGAAGGTAGCACTAATTAAAATGTATCCGAACGCGGATCCTAAGATAATAGATTTTTATGTAGAAAAAGGGTACAAGGGCATAATACTCGAAGGAACCGGACTCGGGCACGTAGCGATAAACACTGTGCATAAGGAATATTCATGGGCAGAACGTATTCGCAACGCGATCGGCAAGGGCGTCATAATAGGAATGACTTCACAATGCCTTAGCGGAAGGGTGAATCCAAACGTCTATAGCACCGCAAGAACGATTTCAGAAATGGGCGTGACATACTGCGAAGACATGCTTCCCGAGGTCGCTCTCGTGAAACTTGGGTGGCTATTGGCCAATCATACAAGGAAAGAAGTTAAGGAACAACTATCTAAGGACATTGTCGGGGAAATAAGTTCCCGCATAACATATAAGGAAATGTAAAAGGTGTTTTATTGAATAATACTGAAAATGACATCCGCAGATACTCAGAAATAGGATTCATGTGCGGACTTGAAATACACCAACGACTGTCAACGCCAAATAAACTCTTCTGTTCCTGCTCTTCCCGTGGTGAAAAAGAAAACACGCTTCCAGAAGCTGAGATATCACGATATCAACGCGCAGTTGCCGGAGAAATGGGCGAAACCGACAGATCCGCAGAATTTGAGGAAAAACGCAAGGCAAAATTCATATATCACATCCACAACGATACCACCTGTTTAGTTGATATTGATGAAGAACCCCCCCACCAGTTAAATATGGATGCTCTATCAACAGCGCTTTGTGTAGCAAAAAGTCTTTATCTTACAATACCTGACGAACTTGAACCGATGAGGAAGGAGGTCGTTGATGGGAGCAATCCAAGCGCCTTCCAAAGGACAATAAAGATGGGGCTTGATGGAAAACTGGAAGTCAACGGCAGAAACGTAGTCATAACGGGCATGATGCTTGAGGAAGAATCCGCAGGCATAATTTCCAAATCACAGTCCGGAACGACTTACGATACAAGCCGTATTGGGATTCCCCTTGTTGAAATCGATACCGACCCATATTTGCGCTCTCCCACAGAAGCCAGAGACGCTGCACTACGGATCGGATTACTATTAAGGCTAACCGGAAAAGTGCAACGCGGCATCGGCTCAATACGACAAGATGTAAACGTTTCGATTAAAGGGGGTGCGCGTACTGAGATCAAAGGACTGCAGGAAGTATCAAGTCTGGACAAGTTCGTCGAGAATGAAATACAACGACAGCAGGCACTTATACAAATAAAAGACGAAGTAATTGCAAAGAAAATAGGAGCAGTGGGGAAAACAACAGACCTATCGAACATTCTGGGACATACAACGGTTAGGATAATTCAAAACGAACTTAAGAACGGCGGCATCGTTCTAGGTTTCAAGGTTTCCGGATTCAATGGCTTGCTTGGCAGAGAAATAAATCCGCAAAGGCGTCTCGGCAGCGAAGTGAGCGACTATGCCAAAATGGGGGGAGTAAAAGGCATAATACATAGCGATGAACATCTCGAAGGGTACGGCTTTACCATGGAAGAAATACGCGGGATAAAAGAAAAGCTTTCAATATCGGAAAAAGACGCATTCATACTGATAGCGGGAAGTTCTGAAAAAGTTTCAATCGCTACGGATTTTGCAATCCAGCGGGTAAAGTTGGTGCAATCGGGAGTGCCTCTGGAAACACGCGGCGTAAGCAACGCAGATTTGTATACAACGCGATTCATGCGCCCTCTTCCCAGCGGGTCCAGAATGTATCCTGAAACCGATCTGCATCCTGTTGAAGTTACGAAGACAATGCTGGACGAGGCCCAGGCAAGCGCTCCAAACCCTGAAAAAGAGGAGAAGACTCTTCTCAAAGACATCGGCAATGCGGCAACGGCAAAACAGTTGATGCTGTCTCCATACTATTCGTTGTATAAATCAATAACTTCTTTGAAAAACATCGACAAACAATTCGTTGCAAACGTGCTGCTTCAGAAATTTACCGAATTAAGGCGTTCCGGCTTCAGTGTTGAAAAGATAAGCGAAGACAGGCTGCTTGAACTCTTCACGGCGTATTCCGAACGGAAGATAACAAAACAAGGCGTAGAAGAGGCGCTGAAGGAAATCTCAAAGAACGATGTTGCAATATCCGAACTGCTCAAAACAGCAAATCTTCTAAGGATATCTGGAAAGGACCTTGAAAAGATTGTAAAGGAATTCATGGCAAAATCTTCCGATGCAGACAAAAATTCCCTGATAAGAAATATAATGGGCAAATACAGGATAAACATAGACGGGGAGGAATTGCACGCCACGCTTGAAAAGTTGATAAAATGGAAGCAACAATAATCGGAGACGACATGCAGTCTCTAAAAGTGGACCTTGCTCCAGGGGAAGCCATATACACGGATTCCGGCAAATTGATAAGCAAGGACGAATGCATTACAATGACGCCGCGCGTTGTCGGTGGCATAATAAAACTCATAGAACGCAAGGCAACCGGAGCTACCGGGATGCTCACGGTATTCAAATCTGAAAACCAAGGGGGGCATGTCCAGATAGGGGGCATATTTCCCGGTAAAATACTGCAAATTCCTCTTGCCGAAGGGCAAAAATTCGTATCAGAGCATTACGCCTTCCTGGCTGCAGAACAAACCGTAAACTTCACCATGCGCCCTGTCAAACTGGCAAGCGCACTGTTCGGAGGCGCAGGTCTAATACTTCAGGAATTCGTAGGCCCGGGCAATGTCTGGCTGCACGTAGAAGGTGACATAGTGGTGCACGATATGGACGTGCCACGCGTCATAGAAGTGGATCCGGGGCACATAGCGGGATTCGATTCCACACTCGATTTCAATATAAAATTTGTAGATAACATCCGCACCATGATGTTCGGCGGGGTCGGCATGTTTCTCGCTAATTTCAAAGGAAAAGGGAAACTGATAACACATACCGTTTCCCGATTGAAACTTTCCTCTGAAATATACACAGAAGGGCTGGAACAGCAAAAGAACAGGAAATAACATGATCAACGTAGTGCATGATGAAGGGCGTTTTCATGCAAAAACAACAAGTGGCGAAGCGGAGCTTCTCTACCGCATGATTAATGGGGATACAATGAGCATATACCACACGTTCGTTCCGGAAGGTGATCGTGGAAAGGGAATAGCCGAAGTTCTTGCCGCGAAAGCATTCGAATTTGCAAAAGAAAAAAATTACAAAGTGCGTCCAGACTGTCCCTACATCCCGTATTTTTTATCCAAGCACCCTGAATTGAAGCAGTATGCGATATCGCAGGATCAGCCTTCAGGGGAAGCATGCCCGATTTGAAGTTACTTAAACACACTAAGTATTTCATCAGTGCTTCTGACAAGCCCTATCCTTTTAAGCACATAATTTACGGAAGCATCATGCATTTCCTTGCTCATCGAATCAATCGCATCTTCGGCAAAGATCTGCTGGAAGCCGTATTCGTATGCAAATCTTGCGGTGCTTTCAACACCGTAATTTGTAGCTATCCCGCAAAGCACGATAGTATCTATCCCTCTTCTTCTCAACCTCAGTTCCAAATCCGTTCCGTAAAACGCTCCCCATTGTTTTTTGCTTATTATTATATCCGAATCTGATCTGCCAAGCTCATCAACAATATCGGACCAGTTAGCATCCTGGTTATTCTGCGCTCCGCGTCCTACAAACTGCTCGTCTGAAGGGGGAGAAAGCCTGTCAACACCAATCGGTGCAACATGCACCAGAAAAACAGGCATTCCATGTTTTCTGAAAGCTTCCGCAAGTCTTGCCGCATTTTCCACAACTTTTTTTACCCCGTGCGGCGCCGTTTCCCTTGATACTATGCCCTTTTGAAGATCTATCACAACCAATGCGGTTTTTTCCTTCTCGAAACGAAGCTCTCCCATAATGCCCCCAATCCCATGAAATAAAAAATTAAAAGTGCGAGTGCCGGGATTTGGACCCGGGTTCTTGCCTTGGCAAGGCAAAGTCCTACCAGGCTAGACTACACTCGCATTATTCTAGTATATTGGCAGGATGTTTTATTAACCGTTTCTCTGCTCTCTTTTATACTCCCAATTCGGGGTACAATGGGAAACGTTCGCACAAATCAACTACCCGCTTTTTAATGTCTTTCAACCTGGCGTCATTTGCGATACTTTCCCTAAACGATGCAAGATAAGTGCCTCGGTGCTCTTTCGCTTCAGGAAGCACATATCCCTTTACAGCAAACACCACTTCCGATATCATGGCACCTATCTCTGCCATCTCCTTTTCTTTCATCTTCCTTGTGGTGAGTGCTGGGGTTCCCAGTCTTATCCCGCTTGGGTAAAATGCAGATGAAGGGTCATTCGGTATAGTGTTCTTGTTAGTAGTTATACCGACAAGATCAAGGGCCTCCTGTACGAAAATACCCGTACCCTTTCCAAAAGGTGTAAGGTCTATCAGTACCATGTGGTTATCTGTCCCATCGGTTACCAGCTTTATTCCATTATCCTTCAATGCTTTTGCCAGTGCCCGCGAATTGTTTACTATCTGCTTTGCATATTCACGGAATTCGGCATTTGACGCTTCCAGCAAAGCTATTGCGATTCCAGCCGTTACATGGTCATGCGGGCCTCCTTGAAGCCCAGGAAACACCGCCTTGTCTATCTTTTCCGAAAGAAGAGGGTCTTTTGCAATCCCTTTCTCTGTAACCATAATCATTGCCCCGCGCGGCCCTCTTAGCGTCTTATGTGTTGTAGTGGTCACAACATGCGCATATTTTACCGGGCTGGTATGGACTCCCCCAACAACAAGTCCCGAAATATGCGAAATATCCGCGGCAAGATACGCCCCAGTTTCATCCGCTATCTCCCCAAACTCCTTGAATGGGAATTCGCGGGTATATGCCGTTGAACCAACCCAAATAAGTACGGGTTTATTTTCCTTTGCGAGTTTTCTTGCCTCATCAATGTCTATGTAACCGTCCGGTTTAACATGATACGGCACGCTATTGAACAGCTTTCCTGTCATACTGGTCTTCCATCCATGCGTAAGATGCCCGCCATCTGTCAAGTTCTGTCCCATAATCGTATCTCCAGGGCTGCACAGTGCCATATAAACGGCAAAATTTGCAGGGGATCCGGAATACGGCTGCACGTTAACATGCGGCACGCCGAAAAGTTTCTTGGCACGATCCATAGCGGCGCGCTCCGCCATATCTATGAAGTTATTACCCCCATAATACCGCCTGCCCGCATATCCCTCCGAGTATTTATTCGTAAGTATCGATCCTACAGCCTGCATCACCGCAAGGCTGGTAAAATTTTCAGAAGGTATCATCTCAAGACCTTCTCTCTGCCTTCCTAATTCCCCTTTTATTATAGAAAACAACTCCGAATCAGCTTTCTCGACGTACTCGTATCCTTTCATTCCAGCACCTTGCATACTCCACCAGGAAAGGCTATAAGCAACACCACCCGTTCCCACATATTAAGGTATTATGCAAACCGCACCATCAAGGATAAAAAGAAGCAAACAGATACCATAACATGGATGTTGCGAACGACCTTGAATTGGACATGGCATACAAATATCCTTTCTCGAGAGAAGCGCGTTCAGTGGTGTCCAAAATCTCACAGAATTTTGATTCCAGCATGCTTGGCAAAGGCGCCCTGCGCCTTGAAGAGGCACTTTCAAAAGGCACCCTGAAATATCAAAAAACAAACATGCGCTCAATCAAAACGGAATACGTACTGAGTTATCTTTACGCAAGGATGTTAGTCAGCGCATTGAAAAACAAAAGCGCAATATCGAAATATGCCAATGCAGAGGCAGCAAGGTGTGCCGAAGCGCTGAATTCAGACACCGATGATAACATAACCCGGATAACCGATGAACTCGGGATGAAAATGAATCAGGAACATGGGATTGGGATTCCCTATGCGGAATATCTGAGAAACGAGCCTGCCTCCCCGGAATTCTCACTTGTGCATCAGGAACTCGACAAAGGGTTCGTATACACGGATAAGTATCGTGCAATAGGGATAATCAAAGCATCAATAGCGAGGGAAATATCCAAGTCTCTTCCAATATCTATCAAGGATTTGCCAAAAGAGGCGGTAGAATATGCGAAGAAGATACGCCTGCCAAAAATTCCTACCCTCGTAAAAGCCGATGACGGCAGATATGCGTGGATAGCACGATTATTGCAGCACCCGATACCGGACGTCAGGCACAGAACAGTCAATCTGATACTTGCCCCGTATCTTACCAACATACGCGGAATGTCCGAGGAAGAAGCAACAAAGCATATCAACGCATACATTCAACGATGCAAAGAAATAGATCCAAACACTAACGTCAACGAAAGTTACATACGATACCAATGCAGATATGCAAAGAACAAAGGCTCCAAACCGCTGTCACATTCGAAAGCGCGGGAGCTCCTCGGAAGTCTGCTTGATTTTTGATGTTAATAGTGATTTAAATGTCTGACGTACACGTTTTGTGCCATATATGCGGCAAGATTGCCAACCACACGTGCAAACTTTGCGGTATAGCGGTATGCGATGACCACTATTCTGCAAAGACGGGGTTATGCCCGCATCATACCGGAACGGAAGGGAACCACAAACACGCCAAGAGGAATGCGCGTCTAAAATGAACCAACCTGAAAGTCGCTGGCAGATGTCCCTTCTGGGAAAGCGGTTCCGTTCTGCGCCTCTACGGGAAGCCCTGTCTGATTGGCGACGCGCAGCAGTTCCGACATGTCGATCATTCTGTCACAAAAAAGTTCGACGTATTTTATGTTGCCCGTTCTGACCTCACGCACCGTGAAGGTCATCTGCTGCAGCATTCCACTCCTAGTTATCCTAATCTTCACAGACCCATTTTTTATTATATTTTTTGTGTTTTCCGAAATCATTAACGCACCATCATTTACGTGATAAAATATATCATATACAACGACAACATCCGCGTTTTCCCAAAAACAGATATTGTTTTATAAGATTTCAAAAGATATATTTAAATACTAATTACTCATTATTTATTTTGACGTTTCAAAGAAGGCATCAAAGTAACTAAAATTGGCGCGACTAGGAAATGGTAACTCTTTCCAAACAAAATAGTGTTGTTCAGCAGATAAGTTGCTCGACAAGGCCTGCATCACCTACTTCTGTTGCAGCAAAAGTCGAAGAGCGAATTATCGGCATGCATCTTTTTGGAAATCTATACGACATAGATCCAAAGATAGCTACTGACAAGGAACTTATACGACAGGCTGTGCTCAAGGCCGTAAATGTGGCCAAAATGACGCTCGTCGAGCACAAAGCGTGGAACTTCGGCGGTAAAAAGGGAGGCGTTTCCGTAATAGCGCTTGTAACCGAAAGCCACATAGCGATTCACACATGGAACGAATACAAATACGCTACTGTAGACATATACACCTGCGGAAAAGCAAGCAATCCCGAAGCGGGATTCGACTACCTCGTTTCCATACTGAAGCCAAAGAAGGTCAAGCGCTTCTATGCTGATAGAAGCAGCTAACCCTATTTTTCAAGAACACAGCTAACGGTCTTTTCATAAAGCGGTAATGGCATGTTTGACAGAATACGCAGAATATTGTCTTCACAAAACAGTAATTACGGCAAACATTTGGATTCCGAAACGGAAGCCGCAAAAGCCGAAGAAATCTCGTCCATATACAAATGTGCATCGTGCGGAGCCAGCGTGAAGGGGCAACCTGCATTGTATTGTGACGGTTGCGGGCAGTACTATTGTTACACTTGCGGCATATCGAGCGGTGACATGACGTGGAATTGTCCAAATTGTGCAATACTTGCACAGCGTGTCAATCTCTGACAGCACGGCTTAAACATCAGTGTGCTATTACCTGATTGCACTGAGCGTCTCCTTCCAGATTCCCGCTTATTATGAGCTTCAAATAGCCGATTATCGGGATGCCGCCGACATAATACCCGATAACGCCTGCCTGAGTTGCTGGATAATTTGCAAACTGGATGTCAAATCCTGGGTTGTTGTCCCCCTTGGTAAGGAAGTAATATTCATTTCCAGAGCGTATGACGGCTACGAGCCTGTGTATTATATCTCCAGAAAAGGAATCGTTAGAATTGGTCTTGTACACCACTATAGGATTTGAATAATTTTCGGTTATCGTCGTATTCGATATTGTTACCGTCTGCGTGTATATTTCTTTATACCCAATCCCATTTATCGTGATATTCCCTACTGTATAATTATACTGTATCAAATTGCTGTTTTGCACCGAATTTTGAACGCGGCATTTGTAATAATTATTATACTGGCCAATCGCAGAATAGGTGTTTAGGCATTTGTTATTGTACAAACCTATCTGATACTGCGAACCGGTAAGTGTCGTTGCTATTTCCGAAGGATTTGACGGGCTGTATGCGTAGTACGATACGAATTCATTTCTAATGTTTGAAAGAAAACTATCCATTTGTGGAGCGGTTACATTGACTACCGGCACGTCATGTTCCTTTAAGAAATTTGTAACGTTGTTTATCCCATGAAGCGCTACCAAGTTTCCTCTCTGCAGAACAGGCAACATGCTGCAGCTTGATACTACATCTATCGGCGCACTGGTGTGCAATACCACGATCAACACTCCCCAGATTATCGCAACGGCTCCAAGTGCCACAACAACGTCTATCACGCTCTTTCTGATCCCTTCGGATTTCACGCTGTATTTAAATTCAACAACAAGTACCACAACTATCGTTATCAACGCTGCCGCTCCTATCGCCGGGTTGTTGCGTATCGCATACATTACAATAAGCACGGCCAAAAGCGCGTAAAGTAGCCATAATATTTTAGAAGAATCTTTATTCGGTTTTTTAACCTTATCCTGTTTATCCATTCTTTTACCAGCCACTTATACACCTATCAGGCCTTAACTTTAAGTATTTTGGAAACTTCCAAACCAACGACTTTTGACTCCCCACCGGATCTTGTAACCCCTATTGCAGTATCCGCATTAACTATGAGGGAATCGTTATGGCTCACGACGAAGAACTGCGCCTGCTTGCTCATCTCCTTTATGAGCTTTGAAAGTTTGGCCGAATTCTCCTTGTCTATTGCAGAATCGACTTCGTCGAATACGTATAAACGTGAAGGCTTGCACAAATGTATTGCAAACAGCACCATCAGCAATATCAGGGATTTCTGGCCTCCGGACATTGATCTGAACGGTTTATTTATCCCATCTTCGGTGACCTTGATGTCTATCCCGCCGCTGAACGGGTCCTTCATGTTTTCAAGCACTATGCTCGCATTTCCAGTAAACAGGTGGTTATATAGTCTAAGGAAGTTTTTGTTTACATCGTTGAATGTGCTCAGGAATACCTGCAATTTTCTTGAATCTATCTCTTCTATCATCTTCAATACTGCCTGCCTTTCTGCTTCGAGGGTATCTATCTTAGAATAGGTGTCATTAACCGCTTTCTTTTTTTCTTCGTAAAGTTCCGGTGCCTTCAGATTTACATTTCCAAGTTCCCTAAGTTTGGCATTTACAAGCTCCGCTTCCCTGTCAAGTATATCCGCATCCCCATCTATAATAGGTATTCCACTACCGTATGCTGTGAGTTCCGCACTTATATCCGCAAACCTGGTTTCTGTCTGACTTTTTCTAACCTTCAAATCCCCTATCTTCCTATCAACTTCGTTAAGCTGCGCATTTATCCTTCCGTTATCCTCTCTCAGTTTTTCAACTTCCTCGTTTATCTTTGAAAGCCGTTCATAAACTTTCTTATTAACATCGCTGCTGTTCTTTATTTTTGTTTCAAGCGCTTTCTTTTCCTTATCAAGAACTGCGATACGCTTGTTCTTCTCATCAATCATCTTCTGCATCTGTTTTCCCGAAGCGTTTCTCTCATTAAGCGCTTTCATTATATCCGTAGCTCGCGATTCGAGCATTTCAGTTTCCTTTGATACTGTGGCATGCGATACGCGCAGCTCTTCAAGCTCCTTATGCGCTTTTTCTAGCTTCTCGCGTTCTGCTTTGCTGATTCCTCCCTTTGCAGCAGCTCTAGCCGCCTCAACAGCTTCGTTATACAACGTTCTCTGCTTTTCCCGTGCCGCATCCAATTCCTTTTCAAGCCCAGCTACGGCTTTCTTCATGTCGGTTATGCGGTTTTCCAGATCCGGCATGCGCCTTCCGGAAGATGCGACGTATTCATTCTCCTTTTTCAACACCGCATTGGTGTTAGAAGCGGAAGATTCGAGCCGTTGCCTTTCCTTTACGAGCGATGCTGACTGCATTTCAACCGTTGCCTGTTCCTTTCTGGCGGAAAACAGTTTTTCCCCAATATCCTTCTTCTTATCGTGAAGTATCTGCCGTTCATCTTCTAGGTCCTTCAATTTTCTTTCAACGGCTGCAAGCGTCGGCCTCCCCTTCGAATATCCTCCTGATACCGTACCTGATTGTTCTACCAATTCCCCATCTACGGATACATACCTGTGTTTGCCTATTCCTATTGATTTGGCGTGATTTATGTCGTCTACGATGTACGTGTTATTAAAAATGTAAACGAATGCTTTTTCGTGTTCCTTCTTGAAGTCCACCGTTTCTATTACCGGCGTTGCTCCTTTTTCCTTAACTTCCCGTTTCTCCACCCGCAATTCGCTAAGCGGTATGAACGTAGCACGGCCAAGCTTCTCTTCCTTAAGATATGATATTATTCTATCCGCCGTGGTCATGTTGTCAACTACAAAATAGTCGAACCTCCCACCTGCAGCGGTTTCAATCGCTATCGCATTATCTGAATCGTAACTGCACAATTCGCCTGCAGTTCCAAAAAAGCCCTTCTCCTTGCCGAACTTGTTCCTTACTTTTACGGTCATATTTCCGCTTCTTGCTGAGAGTCTTGCACGGTCCTCCTTCGCGGTTATCACAAACTCGTCATTTAGCGCAATTTCCTGCTCAAGGCGCTTTCCGTCTTCTTCGTATTTTTTAACATCAACCTGCAAATCTTGCGAGTCTTTTTTCAGTTTTTCAATTTCCTTGAGTATGGTCGAAACGGCTTTTGAATCCTCTTCCGCCTGTTTCTTCAATTGCTCAACAGTGTCCGTTGCTGTCTTTGTATCCCTTCTTAACGACTCCGATTCCACAACAAGTTTTTCCAGCTCGTTTCTTTTCTTTTCGATCTCCTTTTCAATCATGTTGACTTTTGACGCTGCCGATTCCATATCCCTTTCTTTAGTGCTTGTTTCCTGTTCTTCTACGGGAACGTTTGCCGCGCCGCCCTTTTCCAATGCTGAAATCTTCGATTTAAGCTCCTTAACCGCATTTTTATTATCCGTCATTCTCTTCCCTATTGCGGTAAGCTCATTCTCTGATTCGCTTGTAAACGTGCCTATCTCAACAAGCATGCTTTTCTGGCTGTTGATTTCCCCGTTAAGCAAAGCCAACTCCCCGTTTATTTTTTCGAGATTCGTGCTCGTACTGTTCATTGCCTCGCTTCCGGTGCTCAATTCATTCGTTATATGCTGTCTCTCTTCATCAAGATCGCTTATTCGTTTTGCTATTTCGCTCCTTCTCATCTCAGTATCGTTGCGTTTATAGTCCTCGACAGCCATTTCTTTAGTAAGTGCGTCTATTGTAATACCGAGCGCCTTCTTCCTTGCTACAAGCACACTATACCTCAACGATTTCAATTTGCCCGTCAATTCGGTATACTGCTCGGCAGCTTCCTTTTCCTTTTCCAATTCACGCAAAAAACCGCTTCGTTCTCCAAGCGCTGCCTGCGTTTCAACAAGTTTTGCACCTACCTTGTCAAGTTCCTTTATGGCGTCGGCTTTCTTAGCCTCGAATTCCTTTATTCCAGAAGCGATGTCTATAAGCTCCCTTCTTTCCTTCGGGTTAAGCGAAATTATCCTATTTATCTCTCCTTGCGTTATGGTACTGGTTTCGTCGGCTCGTATGTTATGGCTTCCTAGAACTTCCAATATTTCCTGCCTTGTCGTTCTCTTTCCGTTCATTGCATACTCTGTTTTACCATCTGATCTCGCCGTTCTTGATAAGACAAGCTTATCATCACCATTGAATTCCAATGTTACTTTTGACTTGTGAACGTCGCCTTTCTTTCTTTTCGTTCCCTGCGGAACAAGCTCCTCGAGCCTGGAAACCCTGAATCGCGATAGGGAGTTTTCCCCAAGCCCAAAAAGTATTGCATCGCATACATTGCTCTTTCCACTGCCATTGGGGCCTACAACACATGTAAAGCCCTTACTTAACAGTATCTCCGCGTGCTTGAATGACTTGAATCTGTCAATAGTAAGGTTTGTCAGGTACAGCAACTAAACCCACCGATCGCCAATGTTAATAGACCACTCAATTAACACTTAAATTCTTTTCTGTGACTTCCTCGTCTTCATAAGATGCAAGGATATGACGGTTTGCAGCTGGCCCGCGGTTATTACACCGACAAGTTTGCCCTTGTTTTCCACCGCAGCTATCCCATATCCTCCTCCCCCTATTACCCCTATCGCATCCGAAACGGAGTCGGCCAAGCCAACTTTCGGTATCCCTACAGCGAGATCCGCAGCATCAACAACTATGTTTTTCGAGCCCGACAGGTTCACCAGCGCATACTGCCCGTTTATTTTGGTTATTACTATATGCTCCCCGCTCTTCCTAACACTCGCATAAATTTCATCAAGTTCCGTATTTGGTTTTACAAATAGGTAACGTTTGCTCAGGGCGTCCTTTATCTTCAGGCCTCTGGTATTTTCCCTCAATATCACGGTATTCTCTTCAGCCCGGAGTCCCTCGTATATGAACACCGCAACTACAAGATCTATCAGCGTGACATACATTCTGTATTCAAGCGAGTACGATGTCCAAAAAACTGCAAAATAAAGCGTTCCAATAACAATCAATGCGAGTATTGCTTTGGTTATCTTCGCTGTTATCATGGTTGCCTTGTAGGAATTCATGCGCTCCTGAAGATAGCTTCTGAATATCCTGCCTCCGTCCATAGGAAATGCCGGTATTATGTTGAATACGCCCAGCAACATGTTCAAAATAAACAGTTCGTTGAATATCACCCTGACAATTCCCGCAGGCGTAAACACATCCATTATTCCGAATACCGCGCCGAGGAACAGGCTCATTAACGGTCCCACAACTGATATGTTGAATTCCACTTTCGGGTCGAGGCGTATGTTGTCTATTACGGAGACGCCTCCGAAGGGAAGAAGCACGATCCTGCTCACCTTTATTCCGTTTCTCTTTGCCGCATACGAATGTGCCATTTCGTGCACGAGCACGCATATGAAAAGCAAAACCCAGAGAAAACCGAAGAAAGGGCTGATTAGGAAAAACAGGAACAGCATCAGCAGCGTAAGCCAGCTTACTTCTATCCCTATTCCAAAGACGCTGCCTATACCTACCGATCCCCGCGAAGCCATGGTATCGAAGCCGTGACTAATGCGCTGAAGGTGTCACAACAACAAAAATTAATAACTGGATAACCTGATAAATACATATGCTATTTTCCCTCATCCGCGGTACTCCTGCGTTCTTTCTTCCCAAAGAGCGGCTTGTGGTGATAGGAGACACACACATAGGCAAGGAAATTTTACTGGAACGCGAGGGGATATTTTTTCCTGACGCATCGCGTAAAATGGCACAAAACATACTGAAGATATTAAGAAAAAAGAAGGCCAAAGGCCTTGTAATACTCGGCGATGTAAAGGAAAGTGTCGGGCATCCGAACAAAGCGGAATCCAATGCAATAGCGTCTTTTTTCAATGTCTTGAATGGTATCGATATACACATTGCCAAGGGTAACCACGATGCGCATCTCGGTGAGATTCTGGCAAGACAAAAATATCATGTACAAATAAGCAATGAAATCCTTCTTGACAAGGTTGCACTGATGCACGGGCATGCGATGCCGACTCAGGAGGCAATGTCAAAACAGCTCATAATTGCCGGGCATTCGCACATAGCAGTAAAAAAAGCCGGAGTAATAGGGAAAGGGTGGTTGGAGACAAATATCGGCCCAAACGCAAGAAAATATTACAAAAAAATAAACAAAAAGTCCAAACTTGTAGTAATACCTGCATTCAGCGATCTGATAACCGGAATGGAATACGACCCTAAAAGCGCGCGCCTCATGCCAATGCTCCGTAAAAACATATTCAATCCCGATAAGGCAAGGCTGTTCAATCTTAATGGGGAACGTTGCCAGTCGTTGCGCAAATAATATAAAACGCAACATACAATATTTTTCATGTCCAATGGCAAAAAGATGGGGAAACGTCTTCAAACCATTCTCTTTTTCCTCATAACCGTAATCATCGGGATTATGGCTGTATCTTACTTGTATTCCGGACCAAATTTGATGTATGACGATTCCACTTATCTCTACTTAGCCCATTATGCGCTTGAAGGTAACATGTCATTTCTTGCCGACCGTTTTGCGTATGGGTTTCTCAAAATTTTTCAAACAGGATTACCTATTTATCTATTCGGCTACGGAACACCGCAGGCGTATGCGGCAACCCTTATGGATTATCTCATCATTTTACTCATAATATTCCTGTTTGCAAGGCGTGTTTCCAAAGGAAACGACTGGTTTGCGCTTCTTGTATCTTCAATAGGCGCCACCTTCCCGTTTGTCGCAGGCAATGCAACCCGCGTGCTTCCTGATATTCCCATCGGAATGGTCGCCGCGTTGGCGCTGTATATTTTTCTAGTCGTTTCGCGTCAAAAACATAAAATATTGCCGCCATTACTGTTCGGATTTTTGACGTTTCTAACCGTATACATGAACGAAGAGGGATACATATTTACGATGGCCGTAACCGCATCCCTGCTGTTTCTGTTCCTGTCTGAAAACCGAAAGAACAAAGGTATATGGCGTAACGAATCTCTGCAATGGCTGAATTTTCAATATCTTGTCCTGTTTGTTATTGGCGGAGTAATGAGTTTCATTTTGTATATATCCGTATTTTATTTTGCGATACATTCCCCATTTTTCCCTTTTACTCATTACAGTACAATTCCAAACTCATTTTCTTTAGCCGACCATCTGTCAATGTTGCTTCCCTTTTCCACTTTACCTTATTACACCGACACCTATCCTCTCGGTCCGTTCTTCCTATTCTCGCTGTTCGGATGCATTCTTGCAATATACCGAAATGAACGCAAGCTCATACTTCCAGCATCGGTGGAAATACTGGTTACTATATATTTTTTCATAGGGCCGTCTTCTCCAAGCGATCTTTTTTCAGGACGTGCATATCTCGCCATGCCGACCGTTCCGAGAATGTTTGCACTTCTGGTTCTTCCGGCAGCACTTCTCGCGGGATATTTTATCCTTTCAATATTTCATTACGCAAAGAAAAAATTCGGCAAAAAGTACGCAGTAGTCGCGATATTGGCGATTCTGGCGATTTCAGCAGTCGGGTATTACAACATATACGTCGTTTTACACTCATACAATGCATTTGTATCGCTACAATATTCCGTTTTTAACACGCTGGTTTCTGTTGTCACAAACACGTATCCTGCAGGAGCACATATTTATGCCGCAGGTCTTACGGCGCAGGCAACGTTGTTCATGTTTAACATTTTAACGAATTTCAAAAGCAATTATTCATACTTGGATATTTCAAGTCCTTCCCTTTTCAATCTCAATTACGTTCCCGGGCCGTGTGCCGATCCTGGAAACGATTCCATTCTTTTGATGTGGAATCCTGCCAACAATACGAACACCGGCGGATGGTTGGTCGGGGGCAACTGTACGATAAGTCTTATTGGAAATTTCAGTACCGGTATCAGACATATAAGCAGAAACTCCTATTTTCCAGCTCAGGTACTCTACCTATACCGCGTATCCTCTAATAACACCGTCAAAAATAAGTGATTCGATCAAACGGGAGCGGGAGGGAACTTTTCCTTAACCTCGCGCATTTCCTTATTGACGATATCCTTCCACGCTTTGAATCCCGCAAGATCCGGATACTTGCCGTAAAGCTCATTCATCCTCTTCATTTTCTTTACGGTGAAGACGAGATTCTTGAAAGCTTCAATATTTGAAAGTCCGCTGAGCACCTTTGTGAACGTAGAAGCTATGGTTATTTCCGGTATCCTTCCGTAGCTGATGTCTTCAGCTTCCTTTTTCGTCAGGAAGTGGCTCATCCCATAGTTTATCAGGTCGTTGTTTAAGGATTGCAGATAGACTCTGAAGGCTTCAAGCGCGGCGGTTTTATTTCCGTATGTGTTGTTGTACCTAACATTGTAATTCCAGAGGAATTCCATGCTGGTGTTACCTTCGTTTATCGCATCTCCCGCAACCTGCCCTGCAAGAACTCCCGCAACCATTGCCGGGCCTATTCCGCCCGCACTTATCGGGTTCGGCATTGCCATACTGTCTCCCGCACCCATGTAACCCGGAAATACGAGACTGTCGAATTGTCTTCTCACGGTAACCGACCAGTATCCCTTTCCGTTCTTGTCGGTTTCGTCTATCGTTATGCTTTTTATCAGAGGATTCCATTTCACGTACTGGTCTATGAGCGTATGCAGCGTGTCCGTCTTTCCAAGCTTTGCATTCCTTACATCTAAGCTCTTCTTTTCCACACCGATTCCTATGTTTATTCTGTTTCCCTTCTTCGGGAATACCCATCCGTAGCCTCCCGGGGCGAGAACCTGGTTAAGGTGAATCAGGGCGTTCTTCGGGTCATAATAGTTTTCATCTTCTCCGTTCTGTTCGAAATGGGCTATGTATCGTCCCGTAGATTCTATGTCGTCCGTGCTTACCGTATTTTCTATATAATCATTCTTAGGCAGCTTTCTCCTTATCGTGCTTGCCACGCCAAGTGCGTCTATGACGAGCTTTGCACGTATCTTCACCTGTTCCCCCTTTTCATCCCTGCCGTATATTCCCACTACTTTGTTGTCTTCCACTATGGGTCCTTCGACTTCATAATGCGGCCTGTATTCGACACCCGCTTTCTGTGCTTCAGCCGCAAAGAATTTCGCCGCTTTCGGCCGGTCAAGGCTGAATCCTTCTCCTTCGAATGGGAACCGGTTTTTCATATCCGGGCTAAGGACCTGCACGCCGTCGACTCTGATGTCGAGCACGGGCTCTGAAAGCTTGATTTTAAGCTCCTTTTCAATAAGGTCGATGTGTGACTTTGCGACAGCATCTCCGCATACCCATCCCCAATTGGTTTTCTTTCCCACTTCCGAGCTGTCATTTCTGTCGAGCATGAGTACCTTTGCGCCTTTTCTTGCCGCTGCGGTTGCCGCAAGGGCACCTGCCATGCCTCCTCCTGCGACTATTATGTCATAATTTTCCAAAATAATCCCTAATTATTTGTTTCTGAGCACGATTATAGGTATTGCGTCCTCTTCGAATTCTATCTCCGCAAGGACAAGAGGGTCGTCGACTCCTGCGGGAACTTTTATCAGTGGAGGAGCTCCGTATGCGAGCTGGAGTGCCCTGGCGCCTATGATTCTTGCTTTTTCAAATCTTGTATATTCCATGAAAACACGACTGGCTAACTAGCGTAAGATGCATTTAGTTAAGTGTTATTATATTGGCATAGATACAATTTTAAATCTTCTTTAAGCTCGCCGGAGACGGCTTATGGTAAGGTTTAGGCATCAAATCGAGCCAAGCAGGCGCAAGGCGGTTTTACGCTCCTTTTCAATCACATTCTCTTCTTCTCCGGGATCATCAGCAACGTGAAAAAGTAGGTCGCCGCTGCCTTTTCCGGCAAAATGGACAAGCTTGTATCCATCCTTGTATATCGCTGTTGCAAACGTGTTGTGCTTCATCTTAGCCCTGTATATTCTGTCGGCATGACTGCACCTCCCCCTTATCAGTTTTAACAGATGGGTATCCCATACCTCTGTTATTCCGGTATGTTCGGCAACGACCGGTTTTCCACCGAGCATGCTCCCCAAGGCCTTCTCATAAGTTTCTCCATAAGCGATTGCTTCGAGCGCGCGGTGCGCTTCGGTGAGGCTGACGTGCCTTTCAATCCTCCTTTTATCCTGAACAGGCTTGCCGTTCTCAAAACGCGTAAAGACTAGCGGCACGTTGACAATTTCCCGGTACGGCGCGGCTCCATGATAGAGTTCTCCATGCTCCATAAACCCCTGCCCGTGATCCCCTGCCAATACCATTACCGCATCATCAAGCATTCCCTTATCCCGAAGCGTTCTGACAAGCCTTCCTATATGCCAGTCAAGGTACCGCATTCTTTTCATGCACGCCTTCTTCAATATGGGCATAGTATTCTCATGCTCCGCTATCCCGCTCAAATACAGCCATTTGTCCTGCTCTACGTACTCTTTCGTAATGAGGTTTGTCGGATATCCTTCGTGAGCTTCCATGTAATTTATAAAAACAAAATTCGGAGAATTGCCTTTTTTCACGTTCTTTTCAACGAGACCCCCCGTTTCCCGCGCACCAAGGTCCAAATCGTAAAAACCCGACTCCTCGGCATACGACCTGTTGAGCCTGTTGCGCATATCGAGATATGTTTTGTCAAGGGTATTTCTCGGCATCATCCTGGTTATTCCGTATGCAATTTCAATGAGCCCGTTTCTCAGCATATCGTTGCCTATCATCCACAACGGCCTTCCTATCCTGCCTTTTTTCATCTTCTGCCGTGAAGACAAGACTACGTTGCTCGTGTAATACGAATGCGCGAATCCTTCCGCAAGCCCGTTGTATTCCGTAACCAACGGATTGCTAGAAAACATGGACGTGTCGTATCCCAGATAGGAAAGTTTTCTTGCGAGTGTCATTTCACCATGCGCTATCAGTTTCGACTTAACGAGCATCGGGTCTATGTTCTTATCGTAATTTTTCAGTTTGTCCTCCATGAGCTGTTTTCTGTTTTTTACCCCTTCACCCGTAAAGAGGGAAACATGCGAAGGCGCCGTGTACGTTGCCGGGGATATCGCGTTTCCATACACCGTTCCGGCATCGCACAATCTGTCCATATTCGGCAGCGGGGTCCCGCCTCCATAGGTTTTGAAATAGTCCGCCCTTGCGGTGTCAAGCATAACGAATATGATATTTGGTCTTGGCTTTTCCATACCCTTACCTTATCGGAGCATACGTTCTGTTCGCCGTCTTGAAAAATTTGTGCCTGAACATGTTTACCACATAATAAGCGGAATATTTCAACATGCCCCATTTCATTACGCGCCTTATGCTGGTGTGCACCGCAGCCTTTCTGATGAAGCGCATCTTGCCGTATTTTTTCAATCTCCCCGAGAGTTCCCAATCCTCGTAAGTCATAAGCTTATCATTGAATCCGCCCGCCTTTACGAATGCCGATCTGCGCACGGCGAAATTCGATCCTATGAATTTCGGTTTATGGAGAAAAATGCTGAATCTCACGAAGTAAATCGATACGAATTTGTATCCTGCCCGCATCTTGCGCGTGGTTTCTTCAAGCGGGAGTATCGGCCCCGTCGCCGCAACAAGATTTTTATCCATGAATGCCTTGCGGTAAACGTCGAGCAGGTTCTCTGACGGTTTGGTGTCGGCATCCAAGAACAATAATATGTCCCCTTTTGCAGCTCCGGCACCTATGTTCCTTGCAAATCCAACCCCTTTCCGTCTGTTCAAAATAACCTTTCCATGACGTCTCGCGATATCACGGGTTTTATCCTTGCTGCCTCCGTCAACCGTGATTATTTCAAAATTCCTGAAAGTCTGCCTTTCGAGTCCGAACAGCACCGTACGTATATATTTCTGTTCATTAAGAGTCGGCACTACCACGCTTATCCTGACTTTTTTCTCCCTCATCGAATCATTAATTGACGAATAAGATTAATAATCCGTTGCAAATTACTCCGAAGCAACGTTTACCGTATATCCTCGTAATCGCTTCTTGCCTTGTGCTTAAATGCGTAAAGCAGCGCGTTGCTCGTATGGAAAAGGAAATACCTCAAGGCTCCCCATTTTTTCACGCGCCTTATGCTCGTATACGCCACAGCATCATCAACATATCCTACTTTTCCAATGCGTCCGAGTCTGTGCGACAGATCCCAATCATAATACGTTATCAGCTTCTCATCGAATCCGCCCGCCTTCACAAATGCTTTTCTTGTGCATGTGAAATTCGAACCTATTATTGCAGGTTTGCCGACGGCTAGCAGGAATTTTACTATGTAAATGGAAGTTATTCTGAATCCTAGTTCCATGTCCCATGAACATTTTTCCAACGGCAGCAGCGGCCCCGTCGCCGCTACAATATTCTTCGAATATGCGTTGTCGTATGCCTTAAGCAGATTTTCAGAAATCGACGTATCAGCATCGATGAATAGTAGTATGTCCCCTTTTGCGGTCTTCGCCGCTTTGTTGTATGCCTTTGGCGTGTTCCTTTCCCTTTCAATCACTATCTTTATGTCCTTGAATTCTTTTTTTGCAACTTCTCTGGTAGAATCCTTGCTGTTTCCATCGGCCAGTATGACTTCTATGTCTCTATATTTCTGCTTCTTTATGCTCCGCAGCGTTTTTCCTATGTATCGCTCTTCGTTATATGAAGGTATTATTATGCTTGTCCTTACCGTATGCGTCACCGTTAAACATCCTATTATATCTTTGCACCAATTTATAAAGCAACGAGGGTGATTTTACGGCCGGAAAAGAGTACATCAGTACCGCAGTCGCTACTGCCGTGAGCCTTGGAGCAATAATCGGTGCCGGAATATTCGTGCTCAGCGGAACCGCAATCGCATTGGCCGGATCTCTCGTCCTGCTCGCATTTCTGCTTGTCGGAATATGCGTCCTGTTTGTCGCACTCCAGCTTGGAGAACTGGGCTCGCTGTTTCCAAATGCCAAAGGCGCAAGCTTTTCATACGTATACGAGGCGTTTGGGAGCGAAATGGGATTCATAACAGGGATACTCCTATACATGAGTTATTCTACATCGATTTCAGTAATCGCGTTGGGATTTGGCTCGTATCTGGCCAGCCTTCTCGGTATGCGCGTGCCACATACGGCATATCTTTTTGCAATAGGCCTCATAGCGGGGCTTGCCGGACTGAATCTTATCGGGACAAAGAATGCCGCAAAAACCGATTCCGTTCTTGTAACCCTTAAGATAGGCGTTCTTCTGATATTCATCGCATTCGCGGTGATAGTCGCATTCTTCATGGGGCATTTCACCCCGTCGAATTTCGCGCTTATACCATCGAAGACCGGAATACCGCAACTCTTCGAAGCAAGCGTCGTAATCTTCTTCGCGTATTCGGGATTCCAGACCATATCAACATTCACGTCTCGCGTCAAAGGCGGTGCAAACAATGCCGCAAAGGCAATAGTCATGTCCGTTCTGATTAGCATTGTTCTTTACGTGCTTGTGGTCTTTGCATTAATTCTTCTTGTCCCAGCGTCGCATTTCTCAATAAACGGCGATCCTCTCGCAGTCGCACTGTCCGCTGCAAATGCGCCAAAGTGGATATCATTGCTTGTAGGGATAGGAGCGCTTCTCGCAACCGCATCGGCGACGCTTGCAATGATAATAAGCTCTTCCAGAGTTGCATACCAGATAAGCGATAATCGCCTGCTCCCGAAAATATTTCGTTCATACAACAAAAAACGCGACGTTCCGATAAACGGCGTGCTCGTTTCAGCTGCCATAGGCATGGTGATGATATTTGCCGGAAATATCTACATAATCGCGGCAATAGCGAACTTCGGCCTCCTTTTTTCATACATGATGTCCACCATGGCACTCGTGCATTTCAGAAGAATAGGAAAGGTCGGCGCGTTCAAGGCCCCATTCTTCCCGTATCTTCAAATAGCGACATTAATAGCGCTGGTAACGTTCTTCTACGGGATGCCGCACGAGTCCTTATACATAGGTCTCGCGGTAATCCTTGCGTTGATGTTCATCTATTATTTCTTCAGGGAGGCGGAGCAGAAAAAAGTAATCCGCATACACCTATTCAAATAAGGCGATAAGCATGAAAAATACAGGGAAGACTGCATTTGCTGGACTGGTTCTCTTCGTCGCGGCAACCGCATTGCTGATTTATTTCATTCATGGCGGCAAAACCGCATCCCCTCTTCCAAAATCATTTACTTCAAACGGCGGTACGTACAACTTTACCGCATACGCATACAATCTTTCCACGGCTGAGAAAGGCCTGATGAACGCAACCGTTACCAACTCCACGTTAATGCTCTTTGCATTCAATTCTTCCGGGATATATCCGTTCTGGATGAAGAATACGTACTACCCGCTCGACATATTCTGGGTGTATGCCACTTCAAAGACGTCCGGCAGAATAGTATATGCAATCACCGTGCAACCGTGCATCGACTTCAGTGCCAATCAGACATCGTGTCCAATATACATACCAACATCAAAAGCAAATTACGTTATAGAGGCGCATGCCGGTTTTCTGAAATCACAGGGAATCAGCCAGTATGACAACATAACCTTTAACTATAACTGATGGTTGTGCCAAGCATATCCAAAAACATTAAATACATTGCAGTGAAATAAGATGTGCCAATTGCAAATTCTTAGTATCATGAGCTCGGGCAGGTAGATACAATGTCAGATTCGCATCACGAAAACGCAATATTAGCACTTATAATAATCGGCACCTTAATGGGCGCCATAGACGTAACAATAGTTTTGCTGGCATTGCCGACAATGACCGCAGAGCTTCATGCGGGATTGTCTGTTACCATCTGGGTGATACTCATCTATATCCTTGTCACTGCGGTAACGACAACGCAGTTCGGACGTATCGGAGACATGTTTGGCAGAGGTAAAATATTCAATGCCGGGTTCGTGGTGTTTACCGTGGGTTCGGCTCTTTGCGGCTTTTCCCCATCGATAGGATATCTGATCGGTTTCAGGGCGCTTCAGGCCATAGGAGGGTCATTGATGCAGGCAAACAGCGGCGCAATCATAGCCGATACGTTTGCACCAAACCGCCGCGGAAGGGCATTCGGTTTCATCGGAATAGGGTGGAATATGGGTGCAATGCTCGGCATAGTTCTCGGAGGATTCATAACGACTTTCATAGGCTGGAGGTACATATTTTACATAAACATACCGATCGGCATAATAGCAACGGCGCTTGGATTGAAGTACATACGCGACGATAAAAAAACTGACGCAAAGATGGATCTGTTCGGAATGTTGTTCCTGACAGCATCGCTTCTGCTCGCTTCTTACGGCGCAATAAACATAACCGGGCGCGGAGTTACTCCGACGAATGCTTCACTCATAGTATTGGGTCTTGCACTCGCAGTGATATTTTTGCTTGTAGAGAAGAAAGTCAAGCATCCGATGCTTGTGCTCTCTGCTTTCAAGAATCGCGTTCTGTCGTTTTCCATATTCGCGTCTTTCTTCCAAAGCGTCGGGTATCTGGGCGTGGCTTTCATAATAATCATGTACCTGCAGGGAATTCGCGGCTTAAACCCGTTCGATGCGTCATTGCTTCTCATACCAGGTTATGTTGTCAGCAGCTTCCTCAATCCTTTCATGGGGAAACTTTCCGATAAATACGGCGCAAGGATAATTGCAACGGTCGGCATACTTCTCATGGGCATCACCGTACTCGTGTATCTCGGCATAACTGCGACTACCAATCTGTACGTCATCGTTGCGGCCACAGTGGTTTCCGGAATAGGCGCGTCTATGTTTTGGCCTGCAAACAACAGCGCAATAATGTCAAACGCGGATCCGAAGCATTATGGAAGCATATCCGGACTTGCCAGACTAACAAGCAACATAGGAACGTTGTGCAGTTTTGTCATAATAATAACGATAGCGTCTCTTTCGGTGCCAAGCCGTGTCGCATTTCAGGTATTTGTCGGCTCTTCAACGCTTATAGGAAACATATCCGCGGAATTTCTGCAGGGAATACACACGGCATTCGCCGTTTCACTCATTCTTCTCGTAGTCGCGGCGGTATTGTCCACGGTGCGCGGCAAGGAAAACAGGGACGAATTACACGAAAAGCTAAAACAGGCGTCAAACTAATCCGATCGTTTGAGCACAGTGTCTATCTCTTCCAGACTGATTGTACCCTCCCGTACTATTCTGCCATTCTCCAAATCGTATATCGTTGAAGGCTGTCCTTGTGCGACATTTTTTGACTCTACAAAAATATCGACTTGCGGAAGTTCCGCCAAAGCTTCAGCATACGTTTTTACCGGCGCCCTGCCGCTCACGTTTGCACTGGTTCCAACTACAAGACCATCAAACGCGCGTGCAATCCCCCTCGCAACCGCGCTTTCGGGTACGCGTATCCCTATCGTATTATTGAAATAAACGCGTCCGTCTATTTTTTTGTCCTTAACGGGAAGTATCATGGTAAGCGCACCGGGCCAGAACGCGCGTGCCAGTTTTTTTGCACTGCCATCAAACACGGCAACTTTCATTGCGGCGTCAATTCCTTCCGCAATTACCGGAAGCCCTTTCTTCGTGTCGGGCCTGCCTTTCGCTGCAAGAAGTTTTTCAACGGCTATCTCATCATAAACGGAACATCCGATGCCCATTACCGTATCCGTGGGGTAAATTACCACACCATGCTTACGAATAGCATCTTCCAAAGCATTAGCCAAACCTTTGATATCCGAATCGTCAATTATTGTTATCCTGCGCACGAAACAACCCGAAACAGGCGCTATGCCTTAGCCTTCCAGTATGCCCTGTCGAACGCGCCGTTTACCAAATCAATCAGTTCGGTAAGCTGCTTGCCGTCATTGAACTTTATCGTCACCGAAAACACCACGGTTCCGCCGTTTTTTGAAAAATAATGAATCTCAGGCGGTTTCAACTTCCTTTTCGAAAATTCCCCTTCCAGTTCGTTTTCAGCTCCTTTCCTGATCTTATCTCCTTGAACGTCAGCATTCACCGTAACCAATTTTACGTATCTGTATCCTTCGGGGTATTTCAGTTTGGTAAACAATATATTCCCAAGCAGTATCGAATTCGGTATAAGCATGGTATTCCCATATTGATTCTCTGCGGTTGTCCAGAGCATCCCAATTCTCGATATTGTACACGTAACTTCTCCCCAAACCATCGGATTCACTGCCCCCCATGCGCCCGTGTTTATTATGACAAGGTCTCCGGGCTTGAGTACTCTTGACGAAGCTACGAACATCCCGGAAAGCAGATTTGTGGCAACCGTCTGCACTGCCAGACCGAGAACCACACCTCCTATTGCACCTCCTGCCAGCGCTGCGGAAATGTTAACGCCCAGCGAAAGAAGGACGGCGATTATGGCTACCGCATAAAACACGATGCGCAATACCGTTGCAACCGTTTCTATGCTTGCATGGTCCATTCTTTTTCCAAGTGACTTGACCACCAGATACATGACTATCTTGTATGCCAGAAAAGTCGCTACAAGTGCGAGGATTATTTCCGCACCGTCAATCACATAGGATCTGTACGATGCACCCACGCTTGTATTAACCACAAGATAATAACGCACTCCGGCAACTATTGCGGTAAGTGCAACAAGCGCAACTATTACGGGTATGAGCTTGCGTACTTCATCTTTAATATAATCAGCCATGACATCACGCTATAAAATTCATAGTCAAGCTATTAAACGTTGCGAAGATTGGCTCATATCTGTATCATTCGAACGAACGGCACTCCTTCACACGTGATCGGATTTCCAGTACTCTTCCAGCAATGCCACCACTTCCTTATCCTCTACTTGCCCAAATTCGTCATAAAAGCTTCCGACTCCAAAGAAAACCTCTGGTGTGAGCAGGCAAACAATTTCATCAGCTTCAGAAGACATCTCCCTTTCCATATCCTTCGGCATCACCGGCACTGCAATTACGAGCCGTTTCGCATGCTGTTTTCTTAGCCACCGTGCCGCGGTTATGGCTGTCGCCCCTGTTGCTATTCCATCATCAACGACAACGACGTTTCTCCCGTTTATTGAAGGGTATTTTCTATTTCCCCTATACTCACGCATGCGTCTCGCCGACTCCTTTGTTCTTAATCCCCGTTCAATTTCTATATATTTGTCATCAACTCCCCTGATTTCTATCGTTTCATAATTCAGGAAGGTACTCCCATCGTGCATTACCGCACCTATTGCAAGCTCCGGTTCGTAAGGATCACGAAGTTTCATCGGCGAAACAATATCCAATTCCGCATGCAGGCGTCTGGCCACTTCATAAGCTACCGGCACTCCCCCTCTTGGAATTCCAAGGACTAGAGGATTTTCGATATTTTTCTCAAATAATTTCTCTGCAAGCATTGCGCCTGCTTCATTCCTATTCTTAAACCGATTGCCAGCCACCACACCTATATCCGGTTGTCCTTTCATCATGCATAAACCACACAACGAAGCAATAAAAAGCATATTTCACGTGCTCAGGGCTTTATATTGCTTCGGTAAGCTATCCTTCTATGCGTAAAAAACCGGATGAAGCCCGCCGTGCAACAGACGACGTGAGCTTCGCTATAGATCATACGAATCTTTATGGAAATCTTACAGTACCGGAATAGGAACTTGACATCTACATTGCACCACCTCGTCAAACCCCAACCATCACATCTTATATCGCAGGAGGTATGCGATAACGCAGGAAAACACATGTATTTTGACCTTTTTCAGTCCAAAGAACCTGT
>JAJYOL010000011.1 GCA_021796225.1 Microcaldota archaeon
TGGTTTCGTTCTCCTGGAAGGCGACTAAACCGTCTACAGGAGACGTACCTCTCACTATATCAAAAAGAGAGAAGAGAGAAATAGAAGTCATTGAGCATTAGGATTTATAATTTGTCAAGTTCCTAATACTTCCGAATCGGATGATTATTTTTGATTTTTGCCTAAAAGGTCTTTGACTGCGGTCTTTACCGAAAGCGCAGATGAGAGCGTGGGATTCCATCCGAGCTTTTGCATCTTGCGTATGTCGAGAAGCATTACCTTGACATCGCCTTTCCATCCCCTTCCGGCATTGCTATTATTGTAAGAATACTTGGGATGCAGGCCCATCCCCCCGGTAACGTAATCCGCAATTTCGTTTACGGAAACGGAATCGGTATTGCCGATGTTGATGCGGAGATGTCCCGATACCTTCTTCTTTGACAGAATGTTCATCGCGGCGATTACATCGCTTATGTATATGTAACTCTTGCGCTGTCTTCCGTCTCCGAGTATGTTGAGTTCTTGCGGATTGTTTCGCAGTTTCGCTATGAAATCGGGTATTATGCCGTGATTGGATCTTCCGCCTATTACGTTAGCAAGCCTCATCGACACGGATTTGATGCCGTAATCGTGCGAATGGCGCTCTACGAGTTCTTCTCCGAAAAATTTGAAGAGACCGTAATTAGATATCGGCTTTAACCGATAGTTTTCAGGTGTCGGTATCTTCTTTGCATCACCATATACTACGGAAGAGGATGCGAATATGAATTTTGACGCGTCTATGCGCCGTGCAAGTTCCAAGGTATTGAGCGTTGCGGTAACGTCCTGGCGGAAATGCCTTCCAACATCGCGCATCGAGTCTATGACACTGGGATTCGCGGCAAGATGAATGATGCAGGAACCTTTTTCCAAATCCAGGTTTTCCACAGCGTTGCGATCTGACAAATCCACTTTTATGAATTTTGACGCTTTGTTCATATACGAACCGGATGAAAGATCGTCAAGCACCGTTACCTTATTACCGTTGACAAGAGAATCCACCATGTGCCCTCCGATATAGCCTGCTCCCCCTGTTACAATATATTCCATGATTATCAGATGTTGAAATGTTTTATAAATTATTTACAATGCAAAATTTTAAATCAGTTACAGTGTACTGGAATTTTACGTCGGTTGAATATGAAATGTTTTATTATTCTGTGCGTGCGCTACACAATAGTTTTAAATAGATATCGTTGTTACGTATAGAATAAGGGAAGTGGTCTTTGGGGAGACCGACCAGCAAAATGGGGAAAAGTCCAAAGATTACACTTACAGAAAAAATTGGGTGGAAGGAATGGAATTAGAATACGCAAGTAAAGAGTTAGAGGAAGGTGGAACATACGATGTGCGCGTCGATGCGAAGAACCCGAAAGGGGAGGGCATAGGCAAGGTAAACGATATCGTTGTTTTCATAAAGAACGCAAAGGCGCGGTCAGGCAAAACATACAAGGTAAAGATAACAAAACTGCACCGCACGTTTGCATATGCTGAGCTGTTGGAAAACAGCAAGTATTTTATAGGTAACGGTAGTTTAATAGTTTAGGATTTTATTTTCTTACTTTCAGTTTTTATCCCGGTTAGCAGTTACCGGTATTTGGGGATTTGACCAATATTCAGCGCATTTATAGGTGCAGATATGGATAATAAGGAATTCTACGAGAATGTAAAAAAAGGTACAACGACAGTTGGGATAGTTTGCAGCGACGGAGTCATCATAGGTGCCGATTCGCGCGCGACGATGGATACATTCATCGCAAGCTCCGAAGCCATAAAGGTATACAAAATAAGCAACACCCTCGCCATGACAATAGCAGGAGGCGTAGGCGATGCTGAATACCTGGTAAAACTGCTTAAAGTCCAGAATGAGATGTATCAGATGGATGAGGGAAAGCCTTTGTCACCTACATCGGCAACGTCTCTCGTTTCATTGATACTTCAGGAAAACAAGATGATGCCTTATCTCGTACAGTTGATACTTGCGGGCCTTAACAAGGGTGTGCCTGAGCTTTACAACATAGACGCACTTGGCGGATACACGAAGGAGAGCAAATTCACTTCAACGGGAAGCGGATCTCTTACCGCTTTGGGATATGTTGAAAGCATATACTCTGCTGAGCTGACCACACAGGAAGCGGCGAAGCATGTGCTCAAGGCATTGAAGATAGCGATGAGAAGGGATTCCGCCACGGGTGACGGAACAAAGCTTGTTTCAATGACCAAGAGAGGCTTCAAGGAATATACAAGAGAAGAGATGGAAAGGCTGCTCAAATAAGCGATCGATTGATGGCTTTGGGGGCATAGCATCATATTTCATTGTTTAGACTTTGCTTTTGGTTTTTCAGAATAGGCGTAAGCAATAACATTATTCTTAAAGTGATAAAGTGGCTGTAGAAAGCGATAACAGAGATTTGATAGATAAGGTAAAGGAGCTGGTGCCGAAAGAGGCAGGCTTGTCAAAGGTAGAATACGAAGGTCCGGATATAGCAATATATGTCAAAAACATAGTTTATCTTTACGGAGACGAAAATGTGATAAAGAACATTTCAGCGGCGATAAAGAAGAGGCTGCTGGTAAGATCTGATCCATCAGAACTTACGGATCCTGATGATGCACTTAAAAAAATAAAGGAAATAGTTCCTCCGGAAGCCGGTGTCAATGAAGAAGGGATACGCTTCGTTCCGGAATTCGGGGAGGTATACATAGAAGCGCTCAAGCCTGGTTTGGTAATAGGAAAAGGAGGATCAACACTTATACGCGTGGTCAAGGAAACCAGATGGGTGCCGAAAGTACTCCGTACCCCTACGATGAACAGCGATGTTATAAAGGGAGTAAGGCAGATGCTGCTCAAGGAAAGCGATTTCAGAAAGAAATTCTTAAACGGAATTGGAAAGAAGATAAACCAGCAGCTCGTGAAGAGCGACTGGGTAAAGGCTACCGCACTTGGTGGATTCAGAGAAGTGGGAAGAAGCAGCCTGCTGATAGAAACGCATCATTCGAAGGTATTGATAGACTGCGGAATAAGTCCTGAGCCAGGGATACGCGGCGCAGAAGCGAACACTGGCACGGAAAACAAGGCTTTTCCTTATCTTGACAGTGCGAACATAACGATAAACGACCTTGATGCGGTAATACTCACGCACGCGCACATGGACCATATAGGTTTTGTGCCATATCTCTTCAAGTTTGGATACACCGGCCCGGTTTACTGTACACCGCCGACAAGAGATCTTGCGGCATTGTTGCTGTACGATTACAGCAGACTGGTGCAGAAAGGAGGAGGCGTTCCCCTTTACGGCGATAAGGATATTAAAAACATGCTTATGCATATGATAACGCGTGATTATGGCGAAGTCACAAATGTTACCGATGAAATAAAACTCACATATCATAATGCAGGCCACATACTCGGAAGCGGAACAGTTCATCTTCACATAGGCGAAGGTCTTTACAACATAGTCGATACCGGAGACATGAAATACGGTTTCACGAGACTTTTTGACCAGGCCGATACGAGATATCCACGCATAGACGCGTTGTTCATAGAAAGCACGTACGGCGGACCGCACGACATAAACCAGAACAGGCGCGATGCGGAAATAGAACTCATGGAGAACATAAAGCGCACTGTTGAAAACGGGGGAAAGGTACTTCTTCCGCTCTTCTCAGTTGGAAGAAGCCAGGAGCTCATGCTTGTTCTAGAAAGTTACATGACGAACAATCCGCGATACAAACTCAACGTGCCGATATACCTTGACGGAATGATACTCGAAGCAAGCGCAATACACACGGCGTATCCGGAATATCTGAGAACCAACCTGCAACACAGAATCCTCAGCAACAACTCTCCTTTCGAAAGCGAAATATTTGAAATAGCAAAGGGGGAAAGGCAGGAGATACTCGATAAGGGGCCTTGTGTCGTTCTCGCAAGCGGTGGAATGCTCAACGGCGGCGCAAGCCTTGAATACTTTAAGGCCATGGCAGATGATCCTAAAAATATGGTCATTTTCGTAGGATACAACAGCGTCAGTTCACTTGGAAGAAGAGTGCAGAACGGCCTTAAGGAGATACCGCTTCCTGGAGAAGACGGAAAAATGGTGTCAACAAAAATAAATCTGCAGGTCAAGACCGTTGAAGGATTCTCAGGGCACAGCGACAGACGGGAGCTCATGCGCTTCGTAGAAATGCTCAAGCCTCCAGCAAAAAGGATATTCACCATGCACGGCGAGGAATCGAAGTGCGAAGATCTTGCGAGAACCCTTGGAAACAGATTCAGAGTGGAATCCAGGGCACTGATGGATCTCGATTCGGTAAGACTCAAATGAGCCTTCAGCTTTTGTTTTTAGAAATGAGAAAACAATGCCAGAGCGCTGCTCAGAATACTTCGGGTTTTGGCCATTCTATATCGTTAGGTTCTATCTTTTCTTCAGCAGCCTTTACGGATACGGAACTCATTCTGCTGTATATCAACAGGGCTATTGCAGACACAGCTATTGCGGTTACGAGAAGAAGATACGAAATGCTGCTGTTAAGATACTCGTAGCTTGAGACCATGAGCGTGAATATGCCCATGACAAGGCCGAATCCGAAGCCGCGCCTATAAGTTGCCAATATCGTTATGGCGGAAAGGAAACTGAGCAATGTGAGAAACAGGTTCATCGTCTGGAAGAAATAAGTTGACATGAAAGAATAGAATGCAACCTGCGATAGTGAAGCCAGCAATCCGTCAACGACGAAGGATGCCGTCGGGTATGTGAAATATCCGAATATCGCGGCATTCAGCATGAAGAACAGCCCGGCAAGATATGAGAATATATTCTTCCTGTATACGGGTTTTTCAGTTCTTCCGCCTGAAACAACGTCTATATCTTCAAGGCAGTATAAGTTCGCTTCGTATTTTACCAAATCCGCATAGCAGAAAGGCCGTTTGCAGCGTTCGCACAATGAATATGCGGGACGCCAGGGATGCATGACGCAATTCTGGCCCTTGGCCGCCTCTATGTTGTTTTTTGCGGATGCGAATATCTTAAGCAGACGCGGTTCTTCATATGTTCTTTTTGATTCTTCCTGCCCCTGTTGAACCCCCTTTCCCTCAGTCTTGGAGGAGTTGTCTGCGTTTGATGCCGTAGACTCCCCCTCAGCCGAATTGGCATCTTTCGTAGGGATGTCCGTTGATGGCAATACTCCCACCACAGTATTTAAGCTAATAGCCACGCGTAGCGTTCCTTTCCGCAAATCTTGCAGCGGCGGCCTTCTTCTTCTCGAATATGCCTCTGTGCTTTGCGCAGCTTATGCAATAGTAAACTTTTCTCCTTGTTATGAAGCGCACGTTGCCTTCGTTTGCATCAGTACTGAGATTTATCACTTTATCCTCTGTGACTGCTTTGTTCCTTGGCACTTTTCTGCCGCAATTGTCGCATGTTACTGGCGGTTCCCGTCCTCTCATTAATACACCATGTCGTTTTCAGAGCCTTAACTCGAATAAGCATATGTTGCTATCGGTATATATACCTATTTGCACTCAAACGCCTGCTTTGTAATTCAAAGGAAGCAACATATACCGCTAATTTTCCCACCATATAAATAATTTTGCATCGATATGGTGACTATGGGAAAAAAGGAATTTGACTGCGGAATCATTGTATCCACGATGATCCCTGCTGTCAGAATTCGCGTTGCTGAGATACTCGATTCGAAGTATGGGTACACGCAGAAGGACATAGCAGACAAATTAGGCGTAGTTCAGGTTGCCGTAAGCAAATATCTAAACAAGAAATACTCAAAAGCTGTTGAAAAAATGAAGGAAAACCTGTCCGCAAAAATTGAGAAGGACAAGCTCGTTGAAAATATAATAAAAAGCAGCAATTCCGACGAGGTTAATTACAAGATAGAACGGTTCTGTGAAAATGCTGTGTAATTTCAGACGGTTATATTAATGAGTGGATTAAATGGCAGAAGAACTTGATTCATTTAAAATAGCGCAGAAACAGTTGGACGAGGCCGCTACGATAATGTCGCTTGACAAGCAGGCCCTTGCCATACTCAGGGAACCGAAGAGGATTGTGACGGTGAACATCCCCGTAAAAATGAGGGATGGAAACACGAAAACGTTCACGGGATTCCGCGTGCTTTACAGCGATGCGAGAGGTCCGGGTAAGGGAGGCATTCGTTTCCACCCCGAAGAAAACGTCGATACGGTGAAGGCACTGGCGGCATGGATGACATGGAAAACCGCTCTTGCAAACATACCGTTCGGCGGCGCAAAGGGGGGAATAATTTGCGATCCGAAGAAGTTAAACCCGCTTGAACTTGAAAATCTTTCCAGAGGATATATAAGAGCCATAGGGGAATTTATCGGGCCCGAGAAAGACGTCCCAGCACCTGACGTTTATACTACGCCGCAGATAATGGCATGGATGATGGACGAATACAACCATCTCAAAGGTGCAAGCAAACCAGGCGTCATAACGGGAAAGCCCGTGGAAGTTGGAGGATCCGAAGGAAGATACGATGCCACGGCATTAGGCGGAATGTACGTACTCAGGGAAACGGCGAAGTTGAAAAAGATAAACCTGAAAAAAGCGCGCGTAGCAATTCAGGGATTCGGAAACGCAGGCAAATTTGCATTCGACATAGCCAATAAGATGCTTGGCGCAAAGGTTGTTGCAATAAGTGATTCGCATGGAGGAGTCTATTCAGAAAAGGGTTTGGATTACGACAAGCTTAGTGCGGCGAAGGAAAAGACAGGAACCGTGCAGGGATACAAAGGCACGGAAGACATAAGCAACGAAGAGCTCCTGAAACTTGACGTCGATATACTGATACCTGCTGCCATAGAAAACCAGATAACTTCGAAAAACGCGGACAAGATAGAAGCGAAGGTAATTCTCGAACTGGCTAACGGACCGGTTACCCCTGACGCGGATAGGACGCTGTTTGAACGCGGTATACTTGACCTTCCAGACTTTCTCGTGAATTCAGGCGGAGTCATAGTCTCGTACTTCGAATGGGTGCAGAACAACACCGGCGAGTATTGGACGGAAAAGGATGTCTACAAGAAATTAGATCCTATAATGACAAAATCGTTCGCGGATATAATTGCGATGCAGGACAATTACAAGAAGATGGGAAAGAAGATAACCCCAAGACAGGCTGCATACATAATATCAGTGGATCGCGTAGCAAAAGCGATGAAGTTCCGCGGCTGGTACTGAGGATTATCGTGAAAGGGCATGAAGCGCGGATTTGTAGTTCATCGTGTTGATGACGTCGCGCTTCTCCAGCCACCCCCTTCTCGCCGTGCCTATCCCGTAGCGCATAAGCTGCAAATGGGTGGTACTGTGGGAATCCGTATTTATGACGAACTTTAATCCAAATTCTCTCGCGCGGAGTATGTTTTCATCATTCAGATCAAGTCTTGTGGGGAACGAATTTATTTCCATTACCACGTTATTCCTTTTCGCAGCTTCGAACACCTTGTCAAGATTAATCGGTATGGGCTGCCTGCTTCCTATCAACCTGTCCGTTGGATGTGCCCAGATGCCGACAAGCCCGCTGTCAAACGCTTTTATGACGCGTTTTGTCATATCCTCCCGACTCATGTTCAGATACGAGTGTATGCTTGCCAGGGTATAATCCATGAGTCCGATGGTGCTCTTCTTAAGATCAAGCGTGCCGTCCTTGAGAATATCTATCTCCGCGCTTTTCAATACACATATGGAATCGTATTTTTTTGCGACTTCGTCTATGCGCTTCAGATGCCTTATGAACTTGGCATCGTCCATTCCTCGCGCGACATACTCGCTCTTTGTGTGGTCGCTTATGCCTATGTATTTGTATTTCATGCCGTGTGCGGCAGCCACCATTTCCTCTATGCTTGCCTGTCCGTCACTTGCAATGGTATGCGTATGCAAATCGCCAAGGATATCTTTTTGGCGCACCAGATTCGGAAGCGAATGCTTTGCCGCGAGCTCTATTTCTCCGCGATTTTCCCTCATTTCCGGTTCAACGTAATCGAGCCCCAGCGCGTTGTAAATTTCCTTTTCAGTTTTTCCGAAGAGCTTTCCGCCGTTCTTCGAGAACATCCCGTACTCGCTCAGTTTGAAACCTTTTTTGATGGCAATCTGCCGCAATTTTACCCCATGATCCTTGCTTCCCGTAAAGTACTGCATTGCCGAACCAAAACTGTTTTTCCCGACTATCCTTATATCACAGGATATTCCCGTGCGCAATATTACAGTTATCTTCGTCTTTCCCTTAAGCACGATGCGTTTTACCACCTTGATCCCGGATATGAAATCTAGTATTTTTTCCGGCTTTTCGGAAATGACAAGCATGTCTATGTCGCCGACGGTTTCACGCATTCTGCGTATGGAACCCGCTATTTCAACGCGTTCGGCAAATCCCGATTCGTCTAATTCCGCCTTGAGCCTTTCCGCTTCCGGAAGCGCTATCCCCAACAACGTACGGCCTGCGGAACTGTCATACTGCTCTATGCTTTTGAGAAGCATCGCTTCGCTTTTTGATCCGAATCCGGGAAGCTTTGAAACGGCATGGCTTTCCAACGCTTTCTTCAAACTTGCCATGTCCTTAATGCCAAGATTCTTGTACAGGAATACTATTCTCCTCGAACCCATGCCTTGAAGCTTTGTAAGCTCCGTGAAATTTACGGGATATTTCTTCTTCAAATCAACGTATTTTTTAATGCTCCCCGTTTTTATGAATTCGACTATGGATTCTGAAAGGCCCTTGCCTATCCCCGGAAGTTCAAGCAGCGCGGTCGTACCCCCTTTAGCATATAAGTCTTCGACATCCTCCTGCAGCGTTCCAATGTTCACTGCAGCCCTTCTGTATGCGCGTATCTCGAATCTGCGCGTGTCCTTGCCGTCATCCTCGATTTCCATCATGTCGGCTATCTCATCGAAGATCTTACTGATTTCTTCATTTGTCATACAAATTAACAGCTACTGCAATATTCATAAACCATTCCGCATAGCAACGACACAGAAGGACATGTAAATCACGGGCATTTCAGAAAAATCCAGTTTGCAGGGCAAGAGGACTATATTGTGACGGATGATGTATAGGTATTCTAATCATTAAAGAATATCCATACACATTTACAAATCGGAACCGTGCCAGTTTATAGTTTTATACGTCGACCGTATATCCAAATTTCGAAATGGCATAAGACCCTTAATCGATTTGATAATTTCCCCGTAAATTATCGTTATATCTTCATTTTTGAAGATTTTTTGTGTCTTAGTACTGCCTTATTGAATGCTATTTTTCTATCCTCACACAACACCATCCCGAAAGAACAAAAACTCCCACTTATAGGGAAAATTAACTGAAATGTGTTTAGCAAAGGCGGATGAGAAAGAGAGGTATCTCTGTTGGATGTGCGACGAATCGTACGCACTTCCGGGAGATTTCCTGAATCATATAAAGGAGTGCAAGGAACGGAAGGAGAAGGAGGAATCAGGATCCTGCATAAGATAATGCTGAAACTTTAGAGGGTGGAATTATGGGAGAAGGAAGAATCAGAAGAATTAGCTATGGCTTTTACTATTTTTTTCGTGAGGCCCTTCATTCTGTGTTATCCGTCCATTCCACTACCTTGTAATCTTTAGCAATATCGATATTTCTAACGGGTATATACCCTTTGATTACTTGTTCTATTTTTGCATGTGAAATCGATGGTTTATCTTCTCTGAATGCTTCTTTATGTTTCAAAATACCATTTGTATACGCATCTTTTTTGTCATCGAAGCACCCCAACATGAAAAACCGATAACTGCCACTGATGGGGGCAAGAAATTGAAATTTATTGATTAATGGCATGTTTCCATCAATATTTATATAATTGGCCCTTGCTTTTTTTGCTCTTTTGTCTGTGCCAGAAGTGAATCGGTAATTAACAAAAATTGCAAGGTTATAGCTCGTGGGAGGAATAGTCAATGCTATAGTAAAACGGTCTATTATACCACTACTTTTTATTCTTTTGAATCGATATCGAACTTTATCTTCTGTTATACCCAAAATTCTTGCAATATCACTATAACTTATTCGTGAATTAGTATTTAGGATAAGAATGATGTCTCTATCGGTATTATCAAGGCCTAATTCTGAAAAATTAACGTCTTTCAACATTTCATTAGTTAGTGGCATGAACCCAATATGTGTCATTGCCAACTGTGATGGTCTAACTACAGGACTATAACAAGAAAGTTTTGAAGCTATCAAAGCGGTTTCCCATTTCATGTAATTATATCCGGAATCACCTTCTGCATATAAAATTAAATCAAAATCGCCTTTTGTTATTGCTGCGAATTTTATCATGTTATCGTTAAGAACAATATTCTTTATATCGTTGATTAAAGGTTTGGATCCGAATTTAATCTTAAGTATATGCTTCTGCGAAAGACCAAGTTTATCTTTATTGAAGTCGATTAAATATTGTATCTTGAAATCTTTTTCCAACATTTTAATATTAGAAACAACAGTATTTCTAGAACAATGAGCATTTTTGGATAAAGTAGTTGTAGATGTTCTTGCGTCTTCACTGAGATATCGCAATAATGTCTTTTTAGTGTAGCTGTATTCCATATTTGGATAGTATTAATCGTATATTTATATTTATCATTTTCCGCAAATAAAACACATAATTTGTCTAAAAATCGCAAATTTAAAAGAGTTGTAAGCTAATTAATATTATGGCAAACGTCAAGAAAAAGGCGATGTTATTTCTCGCTTTGAACATACTTGGAATTAGCATCTGGCCGATTGCACTTAAAATTGTAGGGGAGTCTCCAGATATACTTAGTTTTCTACTTGTCGGATTTGCCATGGCCACATTAGTCAACGCGCTCATGTTGGTTAAATCAGGAAACACAGGCATTCTCAAGAGCACACTGAAAAACAAAAGACATACAGCAGTACTTGCAATGGCTGGAATAGGCACTGGAGCTATTCCGGCAGTGTTGCTTGCAACGGCGGCACCGCACATTTCTGCAAGTCTTTCTAGCGTCATCTACAGAAGTTGGATAATATTCATGGTACCGTTTATCCCGTTAATACTCAAAATACGGGTAAATAAATATCAGGTATTTTCGCTTGCCATAGGATTTATAGCGGTATATTTCACTCTGACGCAAGGCACATTTGATAGTATAAATGCGACAGCGTTGCCTTTTCTCATCATACTGTTTATTGCTGCAATAATAGCAGCATTTGCCAATCTTGTGTTAAAAGGTCAAAATGTAAAACCAGAAGTGCAGAGCTTTATCGGTAGTGCTTTTGGAGTAATTCTGCTCTCTGTTTTGTTGGTTATCTGCACCTTGTTCTTCGGTTACAAAATAGGCATGCAATTGAATTTAGATACACTACTTGCCGTATCGTTCATAGCACTTGTTACTTATTCTATAGGCACATACTTCTACTTTTACGCGATGAGAGTTTTGGATATAACCCTATTCGGCAATTTCTATCTACTTGTACCTTTCATAACATTCTTTTTTGCCGCCGTATTACTCGGTGAACATGTATATCCCTATTACATAATACTTACAATCATTGTACTTTTTGGAATAGTTGTACAAAGACTATCACCTGAAAAAGCCTCTGCAATGATTAAGGATAAGAATTCGTTACAGGAACTTTTTGACGTTACCAATGCTTTCGTAGATAACAAGAATGAAATAATATATGCAAATGTTACCGGAAACAATAAGGCTTTGGCTTCCTCAGGTAAATTGGCTGTCGCATTTAACAGATTAGAACAGGAGCAGAAAAACAAAATATCCAGAAAACATGATTGTATTTTGTTTACTGTTGAAGCACCGTGTTTTGGAATCACCACTGACGAATGCAAATTTATCACAGAAACATTGAATGTGGATGGAGCTAATATCATTGTTGGAATTGGTAATCCTGTCAAGATCAACGCCGCATTTGCTGAAATAAGTACTTTTGAAACGCCCGAGAACAGAAAAACGAGGGCTGAGCAATATCCGTAAGTATAGTACACCTTAATACGTTAAAAGCCAAATATATAAATCAGGCAAACCATAATTTTATCACGGGTTGGGACAATAGGATCTGGCAGATGTTTCTATATATCTAACTCATACGCTAGTACAGTTACCCCACCTAGCACGCCTGAATGTCGTGTTTCAACCCGTATTTATGCTGAATAAGGAATAGATTGGTGGATAAATGAAC
>JAJYOL010000012.1 GCA_021796225.1 Microcaldota archaeon
GTGACAGGTACAGCCTTATGGTCTGCGATACCGTACCGTACTCTTCCATATCAAGCCATACAAAAACGTTGTTTTTCCTTCCGGCATCGACTATTTTTTCGTAATTACCGCGTGCGAGTTCGTATCCGATGTGCATGCCGAGCTGCGACGGTTTTACCGATACGGATGCATTCAATTCCCGGCTCTTTATCTCGGATATGAGCTTTACATATTTTTTTGTTGTCTGATCCACGTCGCTCTTTTCGCTGAAATCCTCTCCCAGATAATTTATCAAGACATGAATTCTTTTCGCATTCAGCCTGGAAGCCATTTTCAAAGCATCGTCAATCTCGGGTCCGGCTATCCATCTACCGGAAAATATTTTTTCCAAAATACCGCTTACTACATCCATATGCAGACCTTACTTTGTGTTCCTCCCAAGTTTCTTGTGCGCTTTTCCAAGTTCCCGCCCTGCAAGCGAGCTTATGAGATTGAGTTCTCCCGCCAGCACTGCCGCGGATATTATCTCCGCAAATTTTGCCGAATTGCTGCCCTGGGGATTGCCTCCTCCAACAACCCCTAATATTGACAATGCATCTTTCTGCGAGGCCAGCGATGTTCCGCCTCCGACAGTACCCACTTCAACAGCCGGCAGCGTTACCGAAATATAGAGATCTTTTCCTCTCACCTCTGTCCACGTGTATCCGCTGCTGCTTTCGACTACCTGTGCAATGTCCTGTCCCGTTGCGGCAAAAATCGCGGCTATCACGTTTGCAAAATGTGCGTTGTACTTGAAGCTTCCTGCTCTTGCAGATCCTAAAAGATTTTTTCGCAGATTGACATCATGTGCCGCATCCGCACTTATTTTGAATATATCCTCCATCACCTTTGCGCTGATTAACGCATCGCAAAGAACTGTCTTGCCTCTGCCGAACAGATTGTTCACGAGTGATTCCTTTTTGTCGGAGCACATGTTTCCGCTGACTGCTGCGCACCGTGCACCTTTAAAATTACTCTCTATAAACGTACATGCAGCTTCAGTTGCTATGGTTGCCATGTTCATTCCCATGGCGTCGCCGGTATCATACCTGAACCTGAGCCATACATTGTTGCCGGTTGCAAACGAAACAATATCCAGAAGTTTTCCATGAGCCGTTGTTTCTTCAGCAACTTTTCTTATCTTAGCGGTGTTTTCCTTCACCCACTTCAAAAATTTGCTAGTGTCTTTTACCGAATCCAATGTGAATACCGGAGCTCGGCTCATCCCGTTTTCTATTATTCTCGCATTCCCTCCCCCTGACAGAGTTATTGCCTTTGCGCCCCTGTTTACGCTTGCTATGAGTGCCCCTTCAGTTGTTGCCATCGGTATGTAAAAGTTTCCCAATGCCAGCTCTCCGTTTACCTTGAGCGGTCCTGCGATGCCAAGAGGCATGCGAATGCTACCTATAACATTCTCTGCATTCCTATTTCTTATCGAAGCGTAATCCAGCTTGTCATCCTCTATTGCCGAAAGCGTTGTACCAGTCATTTTCTCAACGGCTTTTCTGCGGATAACTGCCGCGTTTTTCGGATCTGCCAATTCATCTATCTTATGCAGACCTATCTTTCCCGAAGATACTCTGTTCACGATTTCATCATCGTTTGCTGCCATAATACCACTCCTATACACGAATCTGTTATAATTGTTTGCACGCAAGCTTCACGTAAATGCGTCAATATTCTATCAACGATATTACTTCCCCGCTGTCAAGTTTGGATCTGCCGTCAAGCCCTTTCAGTTCTATTATAAATGCAAATCCGACGACATCGCCTCCGAGCTCATTTACCAATTCCGAAGCCGCTTTTGCGGTTCCTCCTGTCGCGAGAAGATCATCGACTATCAATATGCGTTCCTTGCCTTTTACCGCATCACTGTGCATTTCAAGCGTTGCATCCCCATATTCCAAAGTGTATGTTCTGCTTATTTTTTCATACGGCAATTTCCCGACTTTTCTTGCAGGAACAAAGCCTATATCCATTGCGTATGCAAGCGCTGCACCAACTATGAATCCACGCGATTCTATACCAACTATATAATCTGGTTTGAGTTTGTCTACAGATTCTTTGAGCATGTTTATGCATTCCTTGAATGCATGTTTATCCCTCAACAAAGGTGTTATGTCTTTGAATATGATTCCCTTTTTCGGATAATCCGGCACGTCGCGAATCTTTTCAGCAATTTTGTTTCCCAGTGCAATTCCCATTTCATTACCTGTATTACATTATTCATCAATGTTATAAAATACGAGGTGAACATGCCATCATCTGTTCAAATCAAAAATTACACTTCCACCGACGTCGAAATCTAAGGTGCAGTATAGGAATGCTTAAAAACAGCGTGGTGCAAATAGGTAATGAGGTAGAACCTTCATGGAAACGTGGCGCGTACCCAAGGCGCTGGCAATCATTCCCGACGGAAATCGGAGATGGGCAAGGAGCCACCGCTTGTCTATACTTAACGGATACAGTATAGGTGTTAAGAAGTTCATAGAATTTGGGGAATGGTGCAAGGATTACGGGATCAACAATGTTACCGTATGGGCATTTTCTTCAGACAACGTTTCACGTCCCAGCGAGGAAGTCAATGCTCTTTTCAGCATCTACAAAAAAGTCGCAAATGATGACGATATACGCAACATGCTTCACAGGAACAAAACCAAGCTTAGCATAATAGGCGAAAGGAGATTGCTGCCGAAAGACTTGTTGAAATCACTGCACAAACTCGAAACGGAAACCTCGATGTACAAAGACCGCGTCATAAACATGCTTATGGGTTATGGTGGCAGGGAAGATTTACTGTATGCAGCGAAACGCACGGCACGTGCAATAGCGAAAAATAAGCGCATCAAGTTTGAGCAGTATTTCCGCGATTCTCTTCTGTCCAACAGCATACCCAATCTCGATCTAATAATACGCACGTCTGGAGAAATGCGCTTATCCGGCTTCATGCCCTGGCAGGCCAACCATTCCGAACTGTATTTTTCAGACAAACTGTGGCCTGATTTTGCCAAGAGCGATCTTGATTCCGCATTGAAGGATTATTCCTCAAGGAACAGACGTTTCGGCAAGTGATGTGTTGATATGGCTGACTCGCAGTCGGAAGTCATAAAATATACTGGTTACTTCAACATACTGATACCAAATGCCATGGTTCAGGTTGCCATACTGCTAATGATCGGCGCAATATCCGGTATAATATCAAGCTATATTATACACGAGAGTTCCTCATCCTTTCCCTCTTTCGTACTTTTCGGTGCCGGCGCAGGCTTGTTGCTCATATCACTTCCGTCTATGATCTCTTCAATGATGTTCAAAGCAATACGCCGAAAGATAAAACTGAAGCATATCCTGTTTGCAACTCTAACTGTTTCTGCTATATACGGCCTCATATTGATCATAACGGCAATGGTCTATTCGATATCCAAGGATTACGTGGTCGCCGTGGTTTTGCTGATACTCGGCAACGCGGGCATGTATGGTTATTGGTTTTTCATGAACAAAATAGTTCTCGGTTTGGGTAAAAGTTCGTTGGTGTTTTCCTTCATGCAGCCTCTGCTTAATCTGCTGCTTTATGTGCCGTTTGGCAAATACATATTCACGCTTGACATGCCTTTATCATCGCTTCTTGTAAAACTTTATGCGGGAATGCTTGTTTTCCTCGGCATGGGGTATTTCATAATATATTTACTTGACAGGCCGTCAAAGAAAATGCTGAATGTAAGCGGATTGGCAATATTTGCTGTGATGGTGCAGCAATGGCTGTATAATCTTACCCCGAATGCGGATCTTACTATAAAACAAGGCGTCTATCGCGATGTTAATGTTAAGGTGCTCTCACTACACGGAAAATCCGGCGGAGCCGTTTTCATAAAACCAGACATACACTACGGTCCGTTTTCAAATGTCGGCGGCAGTATCGTAACCGAAGCGGTAGGTACATTTGTAAGGGAAAAATACAATGCAACTCCTTTCATAATGCATGGCGCCGTAAATGCCGGGGACAATCCCATAAGTGCACAACAGATTACCGGCATGAAAAAACGCATCGGTGAAACACTAGATTCATTTAATCTGAATGAAGGTACTCCTGCAAAAGGAACGTTCAGTATTGGCAGCGATGGGCCGTGCAGGGCGATAAACCTTCAATTTAACGATATTAACATGGTTTCGCTAACCAAGGCCCCTCTGGTAACGGAAGATATAGATCACGAAGTGGGTAAAGACCTTGAATCTCTGGTAGGCTCGGATCCGTCAAAAGTGATTCTTATAGATTCCCACAATTCAAGGCGGGAATCGGAATCCGGAGATGAATTGCGCGGAGTGTACAAAGGCTCCAAGTACGTTGAATCGTATTCTAATGCAATACTCGATTCGTTGAAAAACAATGAAAGTACGGTTAAAAAACGCGTTTTGTTCGGTTCATCCTGTCTTAAATTAAGACACACGCTTCCAGGATCGAAGGATATCGGTCCGGGATACACAAGCGTAGGGATCTTCGGATTCGGAAACAAGCATTTTGCCATGATATATTTCGATGCGAACAACATGCTGCCTTCATTTCGCGATGACATAATCAATCACGTAAAGAAAAAATTCAGGATGGATGCCGAGGTTTATACAACTGACACACACGCCGTAAACACGATAGCGCTGCCGGCAAGCAATGCGTTAGGCAGGCACACAAGAGCGAACCAGATAATACCTCTGCTTGATTCGATGATATACGAGGCCAAGAAAAAATCCTGTCCCGTATCTGTGTTTTACGATAACTTCACCATGAAAAAATTCAAGGTGTGGGGAGAGGGGGCCGACGAACTAATACTCAAAGCCGGGCGTGAGGGCATTCGCATATTGAAGCATGTCGTGCCGATAGTTGTGGGCGTGGGGTTCGTCATTGCCGCGTGGGTAATATATACGGTGTAAAATATGTTGCTATATACCGCATTTGAAATAGTTGCATTTGCCCTTGTTATTCCGCATTTCATAATGGTATTTGCACGCAGGAATGAAGTTCGCGCACTGAAAAGCGCTCTTGCGCTTGTCGCCCTGCTACTTGCAGGTTCCATTCTCGTCATGTATCAAAGCGCTTCGTATCATGTGCTTGCTGCTTTCATAGTCGGCATGTTCATATTCAACAGCATGGTTTCATCATACGGTTCCAAATCCAATTTTCTTTACCTTGTTCTCGCAGTGCTTTACATCGCATTGTTTCTTTGGATAGGCACCAGAATTATCGCGGAGGCTATACTCTTCGGGATGCTTAACGAAATTGCAATAATGGAAGTGGTAAAAGAGCGCCACATGAACAACAAGAAGGTGGAATTCAACCGCGATATAGTGCAGATAATCGGCGGAGTCATCCTAATGGCCGCATTTCTTTTCCTAGGGATGACAACTGCGGATGTGTTTCTATTTTCCATAATAATAGCGGGAGTGTTTCTAGTAAACACGGCAAAAATATATCCGAGTTCTTCTCTTTCACGTGTCGTATACTCGCTGGAAAGACGCAATACCTCTCTCGGACTCGGTGCATTATGGCTCGCGTTGGGATCCCTCGTTGCCGTGTCTGTTTTGGGCAGATGGTACATCATCGTGGTTTTTGCAGCAATATTCATAGGGGATTCGGCTGCAACACTGTTTGGCATGAAATATCGAACCACACCATTACCATGGAACAAGGGAAAGAGCGTCGGCGGAACCGCAGTATATGCCGCTGCAACTCTTTTGATATCCTATCCTATACTGGGAACGTATTCGATTCTCGTTGCTGCAGTTGCAGCTCTTGTAGAATCAGCGCCATGGGGATTTGACGACAATTTCACGGTATCCATTGTACTCGCGGTCATGCTGATATCAATAAGACTTTATGCCGGAATACTCTGAAAAATTTGGTTACTGTTTTGATATTGTGTTTTCCTCTGCCGACTTTGTTTTCTTTCCGGCACCTGCTTTTCGTGGTTTCCTTGCCTTTTTAGTTTTTACCTCTTTGGGTTTTGCAGGGGCGTTTTCTTCAGTCTTGGTAACTTCTGTGTTTTTGATCGTACTTGCCTTGACGGCCTTTACTTCTTCAACCTGTGTATCTGGTTTTTTCCAATCCTTCTTGCTGCTGCAATTAGGATCAAGGTCCATCTGGAAAACACGTTTCCCCCTACGAAATACCTTCACGATTGGGGTATTGCACAACTCGCATACCTTCCCCGTAGGGTAGACTCCTGCTCCTTGTGGGAGAGGATACGCGGCGGAACACTGCGGCCAGTTGCTGCATCCAACAAATGTTTTTCCGGCAGACGATCTTTTAATTACGAGATTGCCTCCGCATTTGGGGCATTTACCGAGCGCACTGGCGGCTTCCGATTCCTTCATTCCTTTCTTCAGCTCTTCTCCTATGCCTTTCTCATTTGACTTGAATGTGGAAACAAGATTCCTTATTATATTTTTTCCTTCGTCTATCACTTCTTTCTTGTTTGCCTTCCCTTTCATTATGTCTTCCATGTCCGCTTCGAGTTTATGCGTCAACTCCTCATCGAGTATCTGCGGACAGTATTTTTTCAAAGCTGCATAAACACTGAGACCTAACGCGGTAACTTCTATTCTCGTACCCTTGATGTACTCTCTTCTGAACAACGTGTCGATTATTTCAGCCCGTGTTGCCTTGGTCCCGAGATTCTTCTTTTCCAAAAGTGCTATCAAGCTGGCCTTCCCGTATCTTTTCGGCGGTTCGGTAACACCTTTCTTCGACTGTATTTTCTCGGGTGTTATCTTTTCCCCTTCTTTTACTTCCGGAAGTGTGGCTTCCTTCGGTTTGTAATAACCGTACAGTTCCAACCATCCGCTATTTTTTATTATATTGCCGCTTGCAGCGTAGTTTTCTCCGGATGCATCAAGAACTATCCTTGTTGCATCTACCGATGCGTATTCTCCGAAGCACGCAAGGAACCGTTTCGTTATCAGGTCGTATATCCTCTCTTCTTCACCTTCCAGTTTCTTCGGTGTTTCCCCTGTCGGATATATTGCAGGGTGTGCATCGTCTTCCTTCATTCCTTCTGCCGGTTTGTATCGCGATCCGGCAATAAGTTTTTCCGCTATATTTTTGTAATGCTCGTTTTTTGCAAGAGCGTTTATTATCCTTGGAAGATTGAGTGCGTATGGGAGTTTCTGCGATGTCGTTCTCGGATAGGATATGTATGATTTTTCGTACAGCGACTGCGCAATCGCCAATGTTCTTGACGGATCTATTCCGAAAACGCGATTTGCCTCAAGTTGCAGCGATGTTAGGTCGAACGGCGGATAAGGTCTCATCTTGTTTTCTTTTCTCTCTACTGATTTTACAACTATTTCGGAATTTTTCGTTGCAGCCAGTATTTTTTCCGCGATGTCTTTTTCAAAGATATTGCCCTTGATATTCTCAAAATCCACTTCTTTGAATGTAACCAGTACTTTCCAGAAATCCTTGGGAACGAATTTGCCTATCTCTTCTTCACGCTCCGCCAATACTGCCAATGCCGGGCCCTGTACTCTGCCTATGCTTAGGATCTTCTTCGTTCCAGCGGCGTAAATTGCGCGTATCAATGCTCTGCTTAGGTTTATGCCCCACATCCAGTCAAGCATGTGCCTTACTTCTCCCGCATCGAAATTGTAAGCATCGAACGCTTCAAGGCCGTCATATGCGGCGATGAGGTCCTGCCTTGTAGTCGTTGAGAATTTCATCCTGCGTATCTTTGAAGCGTCTACGTCCGCATTTGGATCTCCTTTTGTGACATAGCGTATTATGTTTGTGCCTATTACCGTTCCTTCGATATCGTAGTCGCATGCGTTTATGTATACGGAGCATTTCTTTCCTATCTCGGCTATGGTGTCGAGATATTTCTTCGTGAAATAAGAGCTGTCGTTTGCCTTGTATGACGCTATCCATTCTATGTCAAAGACGGGTATCTCGCGCTCCTTGCTTTTTTGTCTCAGCGTAAACAGGTGTCCCGCAGCAGCAACGACGAAGAGCGTATCGCTTCCCCTGTTAAGTTCGTAATAGCCGACACCGTTGAAAGCGCCCCTTTTTGGCTGTCCGTCCCCAAGCGACATGGCCATCCTTACGGCTACGCTTGGCTTCTCGGCTATTATCAGCTTGTTCATTCAATCAGCTACATTCCTCTGCGTTCTTCTCTCCGGGGTTTTTGAGGATTGCCTTGAAAGGCGTCTTACAAAGTAAAAACCCAGAGCCACGGCAACTATCGCAATCACGTAGAATACGTCGACATATCCGTATACGAAAACCACTATTGCAACTATGCTAAGGGCCAGGACACCTATGGAAAGGTACATGGCAGCCGTTTCCTCCTTGGATATCGTTCTTGATGCCATAGACACACTTGATATGTAATGAAAACGATAAGGATATTAACCATGACCATATTTGCAGGTATGCATTAACCTCACCCCAGTGCCCATGACTGTCGTAATTTTTCCGCAGAATGCGGCATTACTTCTTCTTGCCTACCATATAATTGCCGATGGCAAGCGTGGTCGCTCCGGTATTCAACAATGTCCAAACGGCGTCATCAGGAGTCATTGCAATGGGTCTGCCATGCTTGTTCAGGCTCGTATTCAATACCGCTCCGATGCCGGTTCTGTTTTTGATATGCTGTATGAGCTTCCTATACTCCCTGTTTTCTTCTCCAAGCATCTGCGGCCTTGTCGTTCCGTCAATATGCGACGCGGCTACAAGGTCTTTGAAATATTCATCCCTTACCTTGTATCCTATGGTCATGAATTTCGTACCGTTTCTATAAGGTTCAAGTAATTTCTCCGCTTCCTCTTCAAGCATACTGCTTGCAAACGGTTGATAGTAAGGCCTGCGTTTAACGAGCAAATTTATTCTGTGCCTGTTTTCATTGTTTCCTGCCAGTGAAAGTATGCTTCTGTTTCCGAGGGCTCTGGGCCCGTATTCCATCCTGCCTTGAAACCACAACACGACTTCGTCATCATCAATCATCTTGTCAGCGGCGTATTTTGCCACGTCATCCGTAAATTCGTATTCGAGTTTTTCTCTGTGTCTTTTCAGCGTTTCCTCAATCTGCGTATCCGTATACGAAGGCCCATAGCTTATGCTATCTATCTGTTTCCTCTCTACCTTTCCGTTTTCAATGAAATCTACGTAATATGCTGCGCCGATAGCTAATCCTCCATCACCCATCTGGGGGAACACGAAGAAGTTTTCCACTTCCGGCATCGCATTAATCTTCATGTTTACTATTACGTTTGAAAACAATCCTCCGGAAACAACCACGTTGCGTATGTTCGTTTCCTTAATGTAATGCCTTACCATTCTGAGCACTTCTTCCTCCACGTGTTTCTGAACGGCATAAGCGAAGGATTCGCGATTGTATTTCCAAAGTATATTGTCCTTCAGATATTCCGCAAGCAGAAATTCGAATTTCGAACCGGAATTTCCGACAAGTTCGCCAGTTTTGTCATCAAATCTCGATATGCTGCCAAGTTCCTTTATATTCTCGGGATACGAGTACGCGGCAAGGCTCATCAACTTTCCTTCATCTTCACTGTATCGCATATCGCACGCTATCGTTGCTGCCCCATAAAGTATGCCAAGGCTGGCACTGGCCTTGAACTCTTTTATCCTTTTGAGCTCTCCATTATCTCCTATCGATACCGAGCCGCTAAGTCCGTCTCCGGCACCATCCAGCGTTAACACCAGCGCTTCCTTGAACCCCGATGCATAATAGCCTCCGGATGCATGCGCCGTGTGGTGATCTATGAAAACGAGTTTCTTATCAAGTCCTATTCTCTTAAGCCTGTTTGAAATCAACGACGTCCCAATGCTTCTTCCTGTGTTGTTCCAAAACCATGACGGTTTTTGGTCTTGCACGGTCTTGAATACGATGTTGCGAAGAGACATGCTGACTCTCGAAGGTTTTGCTATCTCTCTTCTCCAGAGCTTTCTTCTCTTTACTTCAAGCTGCGGGAATATCCTGGCAAAAAGAGCGCTTCCCCCTATCCACGGTATCGCTATTTTGCTTATCTCTTCATCGCCGTCCAGCATTTCCCGCATATATCTGACTGAATGGGATGGGAATCCGACGTCGTTTTTCATCTTTGTGAATCGTTCTTCGTTGACTGCACCTACAACCTTTCCACTGCGGACGATGCCTGCTCCTGCATCGTGTGCGTCATGGATTCCCAGAATTGTCATGATATCTAATGCGGATTTCCTATTTTTATAACATTCTATCCCATTCTCCCGCATATTCCGTTGGAATTATGCCATATTGTATCACGAGGCTACGATAGCAAGGATTAAAACCCTTTTCATACAATATAATATCGAATTAAATCTATTACTGTTAGTGTGAGTTTGATGAGCCAATTTGGATCACAGTTGCATTCGAAATCTACACGCAAGCTTAACGGCAGCGGTAAGGCAAAGGTAAAGTCAAGGGACAAGAGGCGCCACGAAATGGGCGGTTACTTCGTAGCTACAAAGCTAGATCAGGAAAACGAGGTAAAGCCGGTGCGCGGACGCGGCGGTTCAGTGAGATCAAAGCTCATGTATGCCGGTTTTGCAAATTTGCTTACAAAGGAAGGCTACAAGAAAACGAAAATAAAAACGATTCTAGAATCCAACGATAACAGAAACTTCGCAAGGCTTAACATTATAACCAAGGGCACGATAATAGACACCGAATTGGGGAAAGCGGTAGTTACAAACAGGCCTGGAAAGGATGGCAGCATAAATGCGAAATTGATGTGAACACATGCCGCAGAGAGTTTACATTTGCAAGGCAACCGGGGCAAACGACCTTAAAACCATAATCGAGTACGATCCGTACCTTGACAAGAGCCTTACAGAAGAGCAGATAAAGAAACTCAACGAGACAAAAAATGAGAACGTGATATTTGCCAGACAGGACTGCATGATAAAGGACGGCATTTCACTGGGGATGGATCGCGAGAGCTGTTATCTTTACATAAATGCAACTGAGGATTTCCTCGATAGGGCTGAAAAAGTCCTGAAGGAAAAGCTTCCCGAAATAGTGCGTGCACCCCAGGAAACCGAACAGCAGATAATAAAAAGAATAGAAGACGAGCGCAAGGAAAGCGAACAGGGGCTCGGACTCATATTCGGTTAGGTGTCCAGATGCTAATATCCGATGGATCTCAAAAAGTTTCCGTCGGCTGCGTTTTCACCGTAACGCACGCTAATTTTATGCTTTATAATCAACATGCCGTAAAGCCGCAGCACTGCATTCATTTAAATTCTAACAAGGTATACTTTATGCTGGATAATCTGATGTGATACTATGGATACGACATGCATATCATTGAGCGGAGGCATAATATCAACGGAAAGCGGAGTGAATAAGGCGTTTGCAAAGGAGCTTGCGCAGTTTCTTGCCAAATATTCAAAGAAACACAAATTCATCCTTGTTGTTGGCGGAGGCTATTCAAGCAGACTGTACGTTTCAACCACCAAGGATATCCTGGAAAACAATAATTCCCTACTCGATCAGATAGCAATTGCATTCACAAGGATAAACGCGCTGATATTGAAGGACGTACTGTCCCTTGCGAATCTGAACGTGTATCAGAACGTTGCGACAAGCCTCGAGGAATTGCGCATGGCGATAAGCAGCAACGACATAGTGGTGCTCGGCGGTTTGATACCGGGCATGTCTACCGATGCGGTGTCAGTGCTCGCATGCGAGGTCATGAACAGCAAACTCATGCTTAACATAAGCAACATAGCGTATCTGTACAGCAAACCTCCATCAGAGAAGGGGGCCGAGCCGCTTCCAAGGCTTAATCATGACAAACTTCTCGAGCTTGCATACACTTACGACAAACGCGTTGCGGGTTCCAATTTCATATTCGATTTCTTTGCCAGCAAACTTGCAAAGAGGGCGAACATCGAAGTCAGGTTCGTAAAGGCGAACATAGCCGAAGTCGAGAAGGCGTTCAACGGGGAGGATTATCCAGGAAGCATAGTGAAGTAGCCGCTTCCCTGTATGTCGTACAGCGAGCCGCCGCATGAAAGGTATTTAAACGTTTACTGACATATACTATTGTCAAACGGCCATAGGGACAAGGAAACGCCCGAACCCATTCCGAACTCGGA
>JAJYOL010000007.1 GCA_021796225.1 Microcaldota archaeon
ATGGTTTCGTTCTCCTGGAAGGCGACTAAACCGTCTACAGGAGACGTACCTCTCACTATATCAAAAAGAGAGAAGAGAGAAATAGAAGTCATTGAGCATTAGGATTTATAATTTGTCAAGTTCCTATATGTATCGGGTGGCGCATTCAAACTGCATGCGTTATCCTTTTTATTCGGATTGGGTTTGAAAATGAGCAAGGTAAAAACTACTCTTCCAAGGCTTCCTGCGCGCGTGGAATCGTCGCTTGCCGCGGTAACAAACAGGATAAGTTCAATAACCGAAAAGGATTTCGGCGAGCACGTGCTTTTCCATCCGTCGGTGCACATCCTAAAAAGACGCGGAAAATATCTTCGACCGGCACTGGTACTTCTGGGTGCGCATGCGATCGGGGAAGATCCGGCACGGTTTGTGGATCTTGCAATTGCTGCCGAACTGTTTCACGTTTCTTCTCTTATACACGACGACATAATAGACGGGGACAAGACGAGAAGGGGCGTAAAGGCCGTGCATGTAAAATACGGAACGGAATCGGCGATACTCGCCGGGGATGCGCTTATAGCAAAGGCCATCGGCATGTCTGCTGATTACGGCAAGGACGTGCTCCGTTCGATGTCAAAGGCCGCAATGGACATGTGTGCCGGAGAAGCCCTGGATTCGCATTACCAGAAAAGGGGCAAGGTTCCTACGGTATCCGAATACACCCGTCTTGCAAAGCTGAAAAGCGCATCGCTCATATCTACCTGTTGCAGCATAGCGGCCATATACCATGAAGACAAATCCGCCAAAAATCTCGGCGTCTTCGGCGAAAATATGGGTATCGCTTTCCAGATGCGCGACGATATCTTAGACTATGGCAGTGAAACCGGCGTTTTCGGACGCGGAAAGAAAGTAAGGTTTCATCCCAATATCGTTTCATCCATACTCAACGACGCAGGCATATCGGGCTCCGATGCCGTGTCGAGGGCAAAAGCACTAAATAACGACATCATAAACACGGCCGTATCCGCAATAAAGGATAGAAAGACGTTTGCAATGCTTTCGTCAATGGCGGAGAAAATAAGGGTGTAACGGTCACTTATTGCCCGTTACCATGAAGCATACTCCGGATTCGAGATTTTTGATCCTTACGTTTCTAAATCCTTCGTCTTTGATGATTTTCATAAGCTTTTTTTTGTCAAAGGCCATAATGCTGCTGTAAAGCCATGTGTATGCCTTGCGGTTTATCCTGTACGCTATCATATGCATAATCACTCCGAAATAAAACCTGAAGAGCATGCGTTGCAGGGCATCGTCCGGTTTGGCCATGTCAATAAGTACGAATTTCCCGTTGGTTTTCATTACCCTTTTCAGTTCTTTTGAAAACTCCTCCACGCTGTCAAAATTTCTTAATGCGAATGCTGATGTCACTACATCGAATGAACCGTCACCGAAAGGCATCGACAGCGCATTCCCCTTCATCAATGCAACATTGGTGAATCCGTTAGAAGCAACTTTTTCACGTGCCCTGTTCAACATGCGCGAATTCATGTCTATGCCCGTTATATCGACGAGCTTTCCCGCCTTTTTGGTCTGCCATGCGACTTCTATTGCAAGATCGCCCGTGCCGGTTCCTACGTCAAGAATCTTGTAATTTTTTTTACTGAGCAATGCTTCAGAAGCGGCTCTCTTTCTCCATAATATGTCTACGCCTAAGCTGTATGCATGGTTTGCCAAATCATACACTCCCGATATTTCGGAAAATATCGATTCAATTTTTTTACTCATTCAATCATTTATATCGATATAACGGGAAGGAATAATATTATTGCCTCTATCCATGCTATGTGTGAAATCGCGGAAGCGACGATTCCGTACTTCTGCGCTATCAGGCTGTTCACGAGTCCTACAAAAAACGCCGCAAGGGCAAGTATCGGATTAAGCGTGGTAAGATGTATACATGCGTAGTAAGCGGTCGAAGCAATCCACGGACGCGAGCGGAACATGCGCGTGTTTTTCTCCGCAATTCCTTGTATACCGCCTCTCCAGTATATTTCTTCCGCGATGCCGATGAATGCCAGAAGTATGAAAATCACCATCTTGCCGCTTTCCGCGTAAATCATGCGATATATGTCCGTCACGTATGCGCCGTTTCCGGTGAATAATGCCAGATGGTATCCGATTAGGAATATTGCATACAATACTGCCGCACCTAACGTTCCTGCGATTGCGGTTTTTTTCCACGTGCTCTTTCTGAATGGAACATATTTTCTGAATCGCAGCAGGCTGAAGGATATCAAAAGAAGCTCCGAAAGTGCCATTGCATATATGAAATACTTGCTGAAAACTATGAATGTGAGCGGCCAGAGGAGAAGGGGCAGCAGCAGATAGACGTACATTTCCGTGTTTTTCCTAAATTTCATGTTATTCCTCTATAAATTTACGATGGCCGTGATATACGATAGTGCAAGTACCAATAAAAATACCATCGAAGAAAGAGCCCACAGTTTCATCGTTCTTTCATACGAATGCGCGCTTTTGTAATCTCTTATCCCTATATACACTTTGTAACTCACGGGCAGCATGAAGAGCAGCAGCAACATTCGTAACGGTGCAAAACCGGAAGACACCGCATACACTGCCAACAGGTAGACGAGTGCCTGTGAAAAAAGGAAGACGCGTGAGATTTTTTTATCGCTCAAAAACAACGTGGACATGCTTTTTCTGCCGAATTTCTTATCTATCTTTCTATCCGGCATTTCGTTTACCAAAAGGGAAACGCCGCCGAAGAGCCCTCCGACTATCAATACGGGAAGCGCATTTGGCAGTTTCCACGGAGAACCCATTGTTACGATAAAAGAGCCGATGCCAGCCATCAGGAATGCTGCCATTACGGAAAGTTCCGCAATGAACGGTATCCTTGTTATGTAATTTGCATAAAACAGCGTGATCACGCCGCCAACTATTACCAACGGGATTATCAGCGGGATGTAGAATGAAAGGTATGCGCCTATTGCAATTGCAGCCGTCGCACATATTGCCGCCATGAAAAGAAGTGATTTTGCGCTTATTTTCTTCTTTGCAACTATTGCGCTTCCACCGCTGAATCTTGTTTTTACGGTTTCCTTGTCTATGCCGGATTTGTAATCAAAATAGTCATCGACGAGGTTCGCGCACATCTGTACCATGCACACGCCCAAAATTGCCAGAATGCCGAAACCGAGATTGCTTCCGCCGTAAAAAATTGCGGCTGAAACTCCAAGGAACGCATTAAGCAAACCGAGCATTACCGAAGGCTCAACGAGTTCCATCAAATGATATCTGTTGAATGTCATGGCTATTACGATTCCGGAACAGTAGCCTCCGCCGAGGATTGAACTCGGGACCTTGTGCTATATGGGTGCGGAAACCCGCAGCATACCATGCACACGCTCTACCACTGAGCTACAGAGGCACAAGAATGCTTGTATTTTTAAAATATTTAAACGCTATGCACGTGTTTGAATTTGCAGGGGGAGAGATTTGAACTCCCGAAGGCGATAAGCCACAGGATCTTAAGTCCTGCGCATTTTTCTGTGGCCGTTAAAGCCAGACCAGGCTCTGCCACCCCTGCAAGTTGTAAACGCAACTCTTCACCGAGTCATGCATACATCGAAGGTCCTGCTGCTTCGGTCGCATTCGTATATGTGTCATGCGTTTCCTTCATCTTCTTCATCAGATCGCGTATTTTTGCTTCAACGACCTTCGATTCCTCTTCAAGATCCTTCAAGTCTATTGACATATCCATTATCTTGTTGAGTCCGCCTATTGCAAGTTCCGCATACTTCGGATCCATTATCTGTGGATTTACCTCGACAAGAAGATCGAGCATCGGCACGTTCATCTGCGATGAATTTACCATGAGTATCGCGCTTATTCCGGCTATTACGCCTTCGCTTATCGGCTTTATTCCCGCGCTGTTTGCCTTTTTGAGAAGCGCCGCGCTTTGCGTGGCTATGAATACGCCGTCTCCGGCCTTGGTAGAAGGCATACCGCTTATCGAGATAATTCTTGCTATCCCATATTTCTTAATGAACGAAAGAAGCTCCATGCTCAACGGATATATGAGTTCCGAAGGGATTGTGAATTCCGAAAGAACCACTATGAGTTTTGTCTTCTTGTCCATGTAAAGCCTTGCAGGATACATCGGAACACCGCCGTGTATTGCCGCGATAGGCGGAAACTGCTCGCTTTCTATGTGTCCTACGTATTCCATCTCCAATTTTTCTATTATGTAACTGCCTGCCATTGCGCCGACAAGTCCCGCTCCGGGAAAGGCTTCTATCATGCTGTATCCTTTCAGATTAAGCTCTTTGAACAGCTTTATGCTTATCATAAAACAACCAATTAGATATTGGCAATAAGTATTAAATGCCTTTCAGATGCGCATGCGTATTCTCACTGTCCACGTGACATTTTACTGCCATGTATCAAAATTACAATTTATCCTAAATATTTGGTAAAAAAGCCTCTGCTTTAAATAAGAGAAAATTCACTTTACTCCTTGTCAAATAGGTGCCAGAATGAGTAAACATACCCCTACTGCGAAGTCTGAGCCTGAAATGCATGTGGAAGATGAGATGCGCGACAGAGTCTTGTCCGAATTGAGCATGGATTCAAGACAGAGCCTCGCATCAACGGCAGAAAAGATAGGGATAAGCAAGACCGCGGCATTTAACATACTTAACGAAATGGTAAACAGCGGAGACATACGCTTCGTTCCCGAACTCAACGTGGAGGAATTGTGGAAGCACGAATTGCTTCATACGACGAAATGGATGCAGAAGAGGGAATTCAGGAAGCTGAATATACATGAAATAGGATTCAGCGAATACGTATGCATGGTCAAATTTAACGGCAAGAAGCCATCGGAGGAAACGATTGCAAATGCAGCAAAGAAATCCTACATGCCGCAGAACATATCGATGCTCTACGGAAAGTATGATCTTTTCATGTACGTAATAGCGAGAAATGCCGCCGAAGTTTCATTCTTCGTAAATTCTTTTTCCAAGTCCCTTGACGGATACAAAATGGAAATAAGCATAAGGAACATACGCAAAACGTACGGGTTCTTCCCGGTGCGCGATGCGTTCATCTCTGAATTGAAGCTCCCTGAGAAATACAAGAAACTGCTGCTTATACTGAATGAAAATTCCCGGTGCCATCTGTCACAGATGGCGGGCGACATAGACAAGAATACCATAACCTACATGTACAAGGCGCTTCTCGATTATGGGATAATACGCAGGTCTACCGTGGTCATGAAAAAGCCGGAGAACAGCATTATCGGATTGATAACGTATAGGATAGTGGACCAGAACCTGTTCAACAGGAATAAGGCAAAATGGCTGAATCACCTTGTTAACACCAACACTGGAAAGAACGCGGCATATCTTTTCATGGCCGATACTTACGAGCCTTACGGCGGCATCGTGCTGGTAACAGCAAAGAATTCTTCGGCGATAGAATCCGTCAGGGATTCCCTCGCATCCATGCGCATAGGGATAGAGATCGAAAGCCAGATACTGACAAAATCGATATTGGGAGAGCTCGGATTTAGAAATTTCGACGTGAGACAGAGCCACCAATACGGGGTCTTGCAGACCGACGGTCTTGTTCCGCGCAGCGAAAGGATTTCCGAGAATGCACGAACGCGTTACTAATCATGTGCCGCATGCTCCGAAAGTTCATCCTTTATTTTCAGAACGTCCATAAGTTCGTTCGCGCTCAGGAGCGGTTTTCTCGTCCTTTCGGTATCGTCTATGCCTATTCTGGGGCAAGCGGTATTTACGAAAGCATCGAATTCCATCATGTTGTTGATCGATTCGAAATCGAAGGTATTTGAAACAAGTATTCCCGCACTCAATCCTTTTTCTTCTATCCTTGCCTTCAGTATATCGGCAAGTGCACGGTTATGTTGCCCGTTTTTCGTGCTGAGCAGTATGCCGAATCTTCGCGCTTCGACTGAACGCAGTATTTTTGCCCTTCTCTTTTTTGCATACTCTGCCCTGTATTTGTCGAATCTTTCTATGACTCCCTGGAAGGGTTCTATTACAAAGAAAGGCACGGTAGTGGCAAGAACTGCACCTAGCGGATGAAACATCCCTCCTCCGAAATATACTATCGCATCGACCTTTCCGTTTATCGTAGCAGCGCTGCCGATGTCGCATCCGAGTATCTGGCCGTCTTTTTTTGCGAATCCGTAAGGCCTTCCTATGACGACTTCTTTTCCGTTTTTCACGTAAAATTCCTTTATCGAATCAAGTTGGTGTATGTGCTGTATGGTGGTCACTATCCCTATTTTTTTGTATTCCTTGACGTGTTCGAGGGATTCCTGCAAAAGGGTAAGTGGCGCGTCAATCTTATACTCGACATACTCGACATTGAAATCCACATGGTGGAATTCGGCGTGCCCGAAGTGAATGAGCTTGTCCACCTTCAGATTCCTGGCTTCGTCAAGTGCAAGGTCGCACGCTCCGAATGTGGGAGATGCCGATATGAAAACTTCGTTTCCTTCCCGTTCAAGTTTTTTTGCGTGTTCCAATGCCTTTTGTTTCAGCCCTTCAGGGAATTGTAATAGTATCTTCATGTTGCTACAGCCTTGTCTGAGATTATTTCTGTCCTATGCGTTCCTTTAGCTCTCCGGTCAGTATGTATTTTGACTGCCTCAGCTCTTCAATATTTCTGCATCCGGTCAGAAACATCGCTGTTTTAAGTCCGAATTCAAATTCATTCAATTTCTTTACTACTTCATCGCTCGATATAGTCGCGGCTCTCAGGAGAGGCCATGCTGTTGCCGTAAGCGTTGCGCCCATCGCTATCGATTTTGCAATGTCAAGCCCCGTTCTTATGCCCCCGGAAGACACTACCGGCAGGCCGACGGCTTTCCGTACATCATAAAGAGCTTCGGCAGTGGGTATTCCCCAGTCCCAGAACAGTTCGCCCATCTTTTCTTTGGTTTCCATGCCCATGTCCTTCGCCCTGTAATATTCGACTGCAGCGTAACTGGTGCCGCCCATTCCTGCGACTTCTATCGCTTTCACTCCGGACGATTCCAGTTCTTTTGAAACATTTCCCGAAATTCCGAATCCGACTTCTTTGGCGACTATCGGGATTTTCAGCTCTTTTGCGAATTCGCGTATGCGCGGTATTACATTTTTGTATTTCACGTCTCCTTCCGGCTGTATTATTTCCTGTGCCGGATTGAGGTGAATGTAGAAAGCGTCCGCTTTAATCATGTCTATGAGATCGCGTGCCTCATCGAACGAGAATCCTCGTGAGAGTTGCGCACCGCCTATGTTTGATCCTATGAATATGTCGGGTCCCGCTTCCCTCGCAATGGAATACGTTTCCGCAAGAGACTTGTCGTACAAACCGGCCCTCTGGCTGCCGACTACCATTCCTGTTCCGAGTTCCTGCGCTGCCTTTGCAAGATTCTCGTTTATTCTTTTGGCAAGCTCCGCGCCTCCGGTCATTGCCCCTATCATTATCGGAATGGAGAATTTGTGACCCAGAAAATCAACGGAAGTGTCTATTTCGTCAAAATCCATTTCCGGAAGCGAATCGTTGATAAGATGAACATTTTCGAAAAGCGTCCTTACGCGCTTTGCCTGAACCGGTTTTTCCAGGCATATGTTGATATGGTCTTCTTTTCTTTCCATAATTTCCCGGATTCTTTCCTTCTTGTCAGTATCTGGCATTCACAGCACCAATAAGCTTTGTGTCGTCCTCGTTTTTAAATATGCACTTGCCATCAGGGCAGGGCGCTTCACTACGGAAAATCAGCATGCCGTGCGATGAAAATCGCAAAATCAGGCGCCGTGGAACCAGAAGCCCTTGTCATCGTCTTTCGGCTTCTTCCTATGCAATATTCCCCCAAGAACGGAGTTGCCCGAATTGCCGTCTCTTTTTTTCAGATCGGCATCTTCCTTATGCAATTCGGCATATTCATCCTGCCATCTGTGGTAATTATCAAGCTTTTTCTTGTCAGTTTCCGCAACCTTTCTGTACCATCCTGATTTCATGCCCTTCCACTGTTCCTTCGTATACGAATATGGCGGGCGTTCTCTGACTGAAATGGGATCGAATTGCGTTTTGTATATCTCTTCATAGTAATCGACTTCCCTAAGGCTTGTCTTGTTCTTTTCAACATGCACGCCTTCAGAAGCAAGGAAATCCTTTATCCCGTCAAGGCTTATCTTTTCCTTGTAATTGTCCGAATCGTCGGGATTAAACATTATTACTATGCTCAATTTTGCAAATTCCACTTTCGCACGAAGTACGGCGTCGTTTAGCAGGAGTCTGTATTGCAGTCTTGCGGAGTGTTCAAAATCGATCAGTTCATCCTTGTTGAGATCCGTAAACGTAACTTCACGTATCATGCGGTAAGGTATTCTGTATTCCTTCCCATTTTCAACAACAATTCCATCATATTCCTTGCTCTCCTTTTCGTCAGAATTGGCAAGATCCCTCTTGTACGAGCTTTCCTGCGGTCCTAAATTGCGTCTGTCCAATCGAAACACCTTGTTATCATCAACGTTTATTCACTGCAATGCTTGCAGTCTCCATTTCCTCCGCACGCGCACGAGTCTGAGCCGTGGTGGTGGCGATGCTCCTCATCGGAGAGTTCACCTTCCGCCGCTACGGCCTGTATCTGGGAATACATGTCCGGACCGTGGCTTCTTCCGCGTTCGGCTCTGAATTTTTCCGCTTCGTCCGTGTTGACCTTGAGCTTGAAGTAGTCTATGCTGTCCGCGTACGTTCTCTTGTAAGCTTCGGAAGCTTCGAGCGCCTTGACGTCCCTTACGTATTTGTCCGTTGAATACGCCCACTTCGGGTGCATGTTCTCCCACTCTTTCGAAGGTATGCTGTACTGCCTCTGTATCTTATCCCTGTATACCTCTGGGAACACGTTGAACGTGCAGAATGGCAATACCCTTCCGTCAGGCATTGCATAATGGATATCGCACTTTTCAACCCTCTTTATATCGTAAGTGTATTCGTCCTGGAAGTGCATCATTCCTATGAATAGGGACTTGAGCTGGAAATTCCCAAGGCTCTTGAAATCGTGTCTCGTTATCACGCTCACGAGCAGTTTTGTGAAATCCATTGATTTCGGCTGCTTATCCTTGTCTATGAATTTTCTCAATCCTGCAACAGTCTTAACCGCCATGAGCCTTCTCTCGAGCCTTGACTTGCCTTCCATTTCATTTACGGCATTCTGCAAATGTTCTATCATTCCTGGAGCATCGACGAAGCGGGTGATCGGTATTACCTTATTGTCCTTGTCCATGAATATGTAGGATCCGGCTCCGCATGCGAAGTGAATCGACAAATCGTATTTGTATTCCCCGCTCAAAGCTTCTATGAACTTGTTTATTCCTCCAACATAAGGAACGGAGAACCAGTCGTCCTTCGTTATCACTCCACCAGTCTGCTCTTCGATCAGCTTTATAGCTCCGGGAATCGATATCCTCTGTTTTTCCCTAAGCTTTGAAGGCATTCTTCCGACAAGCGATACCGGCTGGAAGTTTACCGCTCTTATTACATCGGAGTTGTTAAGTGCAAAATTCACTATTGAGCCCAGTTCGTGATCGTTTATCGTTCTTATTACCGTAGGTACGAGCACTATTCCAATACCTGCTTTTCTTGCGGCATCAAGCGCCATGGGCGTTTCCCAATGGTTTTTCGGATTGGCTCTCTTCGTCACTCCGTCAAAGCTCATGTACAGGCTGCTAAGGCCCGCGTGCCTGAGTTTTACCGCTTCTTCGGGGTGCATTCCGAGATTTATGCCTGTCGTGTTGAGCTGTATCTGGTCGAATCCCGCTTCCTTCGCGTTCTTGACTATCTCGACAAGCTCCTTTCTCATAGTAGGTTCCCCGCCGGTTATCTGGAGCGCATTGGCAGGTATCGGCTTCTGCGTTCTCAATACGTGCAATGTCTTGTTTATTTCGTCTACCGTGGGTTCGTAAATAGCTTCTCCTTCTTTAGCGTAGAAGAAACAGTACCAGCAGCTCAAATGGCATCTGTTAGTTATTACTATATTAGCAAGTCCCGTGTGCGACTTGTGCCTTTCGCATATTCCGCAATCGAACGGGCAGTTTTCCCCCTTGTTCGCATAATTCGGGTTGTCAAATCCTCTTCCGTAATAATTGTAATTCTTCATCTTTACATACATTTCATAGTCTTCCCAGTACTTTTCAACGGTCCATCCGTGTTCCGGACAATTCTTTCTTATCATCACGTTGTCTTCGTCTTTGTATATGGTGCCGTCGATTATCAATTTGCATTCCGGGCATACCGTCTTGGTGCGCTCGATCACCGGCATGCTTTCCATTTCTTCCATGGTTCTGTGGTATGGGGCAAGGAGCGGATTGTTCTTGCCGACCGTCTCCAATACTACGGTGGGATTTTCCATTTTTGCATCTGTTTTATTTGCCATTTGACCAACTGAAATTTTATAACTGGCTTATAAACATGAACCTAAGGTATTTAAATCTTGGCAGCCGTTCTGTGCAAGCACCGGACAAATAAGCGCTGTTTATGTTGTTATCCGAAGAACCCTGCCCTGTACAATTACACTTGGCTGTCCCTATTTATATTGCTTGCTACTGATATCGAAATCCCGTTTTCCATTGCCGCCGTCGCATTGAGCCCTTCCGCCTTTAGGTTTTTGGCCATCGTTTCTCGGTTCGATCCCACGGTGAAAATGCGCTTCGGATTGCAGCGTTCTATATATTCCAAAGCCTGCCTGAAATCGGCATGATCGCTGAGCGGAAATTGCACGTCAGTACTGAACTTGATCGTTTTTGCGAATCCGCTTGCCATTGCCGTATAAACGCGCTTTCCCCCCGTTTCGGAAATGCGCATGGCTTCTCCGGTGAGTTTGGAATTGCTCGTTATGTACAACGCATCCCCTTGTTTTCCGTATCCTTCTTCTCCCGATGATGCGTAATCGAGCTTTATCCCGAACTTAGCGTATACTTCGTTGAGTTTTGCTATTTTTTCATCAACAACGGGCGCAATGCCTATATCATTGAATACTTTTATCAGCTCCTGCGCCTTTCCCATCGTATAGGTGCCGAAGACTACTGCGGCTCCCGATTCCAGTTTTCTTTTCACGTACAGCTGCATCGCATATGCCACTTCGTCTCTATCATCGAATATTACATTCGCGTAAGGGTATGTCGAATCTATCACGAGCAAATCGGCTTCCGTAGTCCGTATGCCTTCCGCGGCAAACGATTTCTGCATCTGGTAATCTCCGCTATACAGGACTGATGTACCCATATCCTCGAGTTCGACGTAAAGCTGCTTCGATCCCAAAATATGCCCTGCATCGAGCATCTTGCCCATGTTGCACATCTCAGCGGCTGCGACCTTCTTACCGCGCACAGCCAACAATTCCATGGTGGGCATGCTCATCACGGCTCCGGAACCTCTTCTCAATCCGGCGGTGTGATCTGAATGTGCATGCGATACAAAATTCACATTGGCACTCCTATCATGCCTGTCCAGTGCTATGCTGTATCTCCCCATCCTGAAAAGCATCGCGTCGCCCGGTTAGGCATACAGTATAAAAATTTAAATACATGTCAAGATAGAATTGATTATCTGCATGCTTTGCATGCATCGTGGTAACATGTCTGAACAATTGATAATAGTCGGCGGAGGTCCTGCGGGCCTGTCAGCCGCGATATATGCGGCGAGGGAAGGTTTCAATCCGTTGGTCATAGCTGGCGCAAATCCTGGAGGACAGCTTCTTCTTACTACCATAGTGGAAAACTTTCCTGGTTTTCCCGATGGCGTAATGGGTTCGGACTTGATCTCCCTATTGCGAAAGCAGGCCGAAAAGTTCGGCGCGCGCTTCATAGATTCAAACGTGGCAAAAGTCAATTTTTCCAGCAAGCCTTACACCGTGTCAACCGATGAAAAGGAATATACATCGGAATCGGTGATAATCGCAACCGGTGCCAATGCAAAATGGCTCGGCATCGAATCCGAAAAGAAGTTCATAGGACACGGCGTTTCGTCATGTGCAACGTGCGACGGTCCTTTCTTCAGGAATAAGAATGTGATAGTCGTAGGCGGTGGGGATACCGCAATGGAAGACGCGCTCTTCCTCACCCGTTTCGTAAACAGCGTGAAGATAGTCCACAGGAGGGATTCGCTGCGCGCAAGCAAGATAATGCAGGATAAGGCGATGAACAATCCTAAGATAAGTTTCGTATGGAATTCAGAAATCAAGGAGATACTGGGTGATACGAAAGTGACAGCTGTAAAGATACACGATGTAGTTACCGATGCGGTTACCGAAATGCCTATAGACGGCGTATTCGTGGCAATAGGTTACAAGCCGAATACCGAAATGATAAAAGGTGCGCTTCCTCTTGATGAAAAAGGCTACATAGTAACAAAGGATGAGATACTCACCGATATAGAAGGGGTGTATGTCGCAGGAGACGTTTCCGATAAATACTACAGGCAGGCCGTTACCGCAGTTGCAAGTGGAGTCAAAGCGGCGCTTCACGCAAGGGAATATCTCCAGAAAGGCAAAGACGGCAGAACCGGTGATTAAATACCTTACAAGCGCGTCATGAAACCGCACGTATCCGTTGTCATACCCACGCTGAATGAAGGGGATAACATAGTTGAGCTTCTCGAGGGTATATCTGAACAGCTCAACGAATACACCCACGAAATAATAATCGTCGACGGCGGTTCATCCGATGACACGGTTGCAAAAGCGCGCGAATTTGGCGCACGCATATTGTATAATTACGAAGGCAAAGGCTCATCCTTGAAGAAAGGGCTCACCGCGGCACGCGGCTCAGTCCTGATTTCGATGGATGCGGATCTTTCCCACAGGCCCGTAGAGTTGCGTCTCCTTATAGACGGCATAGAAATAGGGTATGACATATGCATGGGTTCGAGATTCATAGCTGGTGGTGGAACCGACGACATGTCTCCTTTAAGACGGCTCGGCAACAAATTTTTCGTCTTCCTGGTAAACGTCATGTTCGGTTCAAATTACAGCGACTTATGCTACGGATACAGAAGCTTCAGGAAGAGTGCATTCGGAAAATTGCATCTTAACGAAGCGGGATTCGGGATCGAAACCGAGATAAGCATAAATGCGATAAAGGAGAACCTCCGCGTAATAGAAGTGCCGAGCAAGGAGAAGAAAAGAAATTCCGGTACCGGAAAGCTGCGTACGTTTTCAGACGGATATGCGATACTTCGCACCATATTCAAGAACTTCCCATAATTCCCGTAATGCTTACAGGCACAGATATGCAAGCGTTTTAGAATCCTTTACCATATCGCTTATTCTGGCAAATTCGTTCGGCTGATGGGCAATCTCGGAGATGGTAGACCACACGACAGCGTCATATCCTGCTTTTCGGGGAAATGCCGCACACGTTCCACCGCCTATTCCTGTAAATTTCACATCTATCCCTCGAGTATCCTTCAATGCTTGGGAAAGAAGCAGGGCTATTCCGCTGCTGTTGTTTGTTTCCGGTGCTGCATCCGTTCTGTTGACCACATCGATGCTTATCTTGGCACTCTTGAACTCATCCTTTCCTGCAATGGTTTTGACATCGTTCAATACGTCGTTCAAATCGTATTGCGGCAATACCCTGCAATCAACATATGCTATATCGCTCCCCGGGACTATATTGACGCTTTCAACTCCCTTTTCATGTTTGGTCATCTCGAAAGTCGAATAAACTGGATTGAACATCGCGTTTGTAGCCGAGTATTTTTCATGCAGGTATTTGTCCACGCTGTCAAGAAATCTTATCATGTATCTGAATGCGTTTACTCCTTCCGCAGGCGTGCTTGCATGAACCTGTTTTCCCATGACGGTTATTTTCAGCCACAGCACCCCTTTTTCACCAAGCTCAACGAACGTTCCCGATTCAGTTCCCCAATCCGGAACAACGAACACGTCTCCTTTATTGAATAAATTCTCGTTCATGAGCTTCTGCATTCCGTATTTGCTGCCTTCCTCTTCGTCTGCGGCAAGTATCAATCCGAAATCGTATTGCGTTTGCGCCCCAGATTCCTTCAGCGCGCGCATTGCGTAAACGGATGACAAAAGAGACTGTCCGTTATCGTTGGTTCCTCTCCCGTACATTTTATCCCCGTCAACCACTACCGCGAACGGATCCGTTTTCCACAATGTTCTATCCCCTTCCGTTACCGTGTCCATGTGTGCTACAAACCAGATCGTTTTGCCGTTGTTTCCTGATTTTGCTACTATGCTCGGTCTTTCTGTTTGCGTGTCGTCCTTGAAGACCAATCTTTTCGTTTTAAATCCCCACGATTTTAGCAACGATTCGAGAAAATTGGCGCGTTCGGTCTCTCCGCTTCCGCCGTTCAGCGGTGAAATTGCCTTTATCCGAATCATCCTCTTCATCGTTTCAATCATTTCATTTTCATACGAATCGATAACGCGTTCAACCGCGGAATATGCCTCTTTCATCCAATCACCTACCCGTACACAGTAAACAGGAAAAAATATATTATCGCTCTCTTAACAATAAGAATGGAATTCGCGTGTTTGTTATGGGAAACGAAAAAGAGTTGCATCCGGTGAGGGAGCGCGTGCGCATATACGATTACATATCCACATGGATAGTCATACTGGTAATAGCACTGATATTGCGAATCATACTCGCGTATTCATCGGTGATACCCGCGGGCACGGCATTGCATGCATTCACAAACGAGGCATCGTACTTCATTCTCTTCGGCGCGGGCTCCATGCTGCTGCCTTTGGTCATAGGAGCGATACTCGGAGCCGAGATAGGCACCAGGTCGAAAAACTCCTATGCAGCATTGAGAAGCGGCGCGATAAACGGCATATATACCGCAACCATATACACAATTGCGATAATAGCGCTATACGAAATAATGCTATACATTCTTCCTCAGATCGGGCTGAATCCTTATGCGCTTTTCTATACGATGCTCGCACCTCAGATAATAATACTCCTCGTGATAATTGAAGTGTTTTCAATCTTGGCCAACGCAAAGAAGAGCACTTCGATATGAATGGTGTTGAATTTGCCAGAAACCAAAGGACCTTATAATCTTTCCGAAGGGTCCGTTCTCGTCAACGGTGCACGATATACCGTAGATACGGCGATAAAATCCAGGCTGGTGAGAAAAATCGCCGAAGAGCGCATGGAGAAATTTACCGAACAGCGCGGTGGGTTCGTAATACTGCGTTCGCAATCGACCAATTCAATACGGGGAATTGGCGGATCGCCATATCCTACAGACAAATTAAACCGAACAATAATCTCCGCATCGCTATCGGCCGCGATGGGCAACGGCAGATACGTTGCCATATCGGACAGCGAACTTGACGAGTTGGACGTAAACGTCCATGCTGTATATGCAATAAATTCACTCAAAGGCAAGAGTGAAAACGAAATTCTTGACGAAATACGCATAGGAGAAACAGGTGTAACGATAAAATACGGGTTCCATGGCTCCACGCTACTTCCATACGTTCCGATAGAGGAAGATTGGGATTCGAACACGTTTCTTGAAAATCTCTGCGTCGATGCCGGTCTTTCGAAGACTGCATGGAAAAACAGCTCCGCGGATCTGAGTGTATTTAACACCCAACTGTTCCGAGAAGAATCGCCGAGAGGCAAAATCACGGAGGCATAGGCAGGTTGCAATGCGAATAATAATGCTTGTTGACATGGACTACTTCTATGTTGCATGCGAGGAGCTCAGAAGACCGGAAATAAAAGGAAAACCCGCGGTGGTAGGTGCCGACCCGAAAAAAGGAAGCGGAAGAGGCGTAGTAATGACCTGCAATTATCCCGCAAGAAAATTCGGAATACGCAGCGGAATGCCCATTTCTACAGCGTATCGAATCAAACCGGACGCGATATTCATACAATTCGATTTCGACTATTACGACGAGGTTTCCGCAAAAGTAATGAAGGTCATAGAATCGCATGCGGACAAGTTCGAACAGGTAAGTGTCGATGAAGCATTCATAGACGTGTCTAAGAAAGCAGGAGACTATGCGAAGGCGAAAACTTTAGCTGAAAAAATAAAGGAAGAGATACGCGAGAGTATCGGCCTTCAGTGTTCCATAGGCATAAGCTACAACAAGCTGCTTGCAAAGATGGTGTGCGAAACGGTAAAACCGAATGGGATAGGCATAGTCACGGAGCAGGAAGCGAAAGAATTTCTGGAAGACAAAGACCTGCTGGAACTTTACGGTGTCGGGGGAAAAACCAAGGACAAGCTCGTTGCAGCGGGATACAACACGATAGGGGATTTGTCGCGTGCCAACGTGATGGATTTGCATACGATGCTTGGAGCGTACGGTGTAGAAATTCACAATAATGCAAACGGGAGGGATGACAGCAAGGTCGAAGAAAACAGGGATGCAAGATCGATAAGCAGGGAAGCGACATTCGAAGAGGACACTTCCGATGAAAATGAGGTATTGAAGAAGATACGCGTGCTTGCGGAAGGCGTATCGCATGACGTGGATGCGAAGAAATTGTCCTTTAAGGTAGTAACTCTGAAAATACGCTATGACGATTTCACTGAAAATTTGAAAAGCATGAGCATACGCAGGACGAACAAGCTCGACGACATGGTGCGTGCGTCGTATTCCCTATTTCACAACTCGTTTCTTCGCGGAAAGAAGGTGCGCAAACTAGGGGTCAGGGTATCCGACTTGATACACTTCAAAGGGCAAAAGACTCTCGGCGAGTTCGGAAAGGCGCATTGACGCAGCTGTGCTATCTATTTATTCCTTTTCATCCAAAGTACCTAATGTGTTTTCTTGAAAGAAAGTCCTGAAGAGAAGAGGCAGCGGCTGATAGAACTGGCAAAGGCCAGTGTAACGTCCGCGTATTCTACCGGAGAGCATTCAGTGATACTTGCAGTAAACACATCCAACGAACTCGAGCGCGCAAGAAATCTCATACATGAGAAACTCGAGGAGTGGTATGGCATATTTTTCCCCGAACTGCGGTTAAACAATCAGATAAGCTACGCGCATTTCGTATCCGAATTCGGCATGGACAAGAAGGCTGCCGATAAGGAACAGCTGACAAAACTTCTCGGAAGCGCTGCAGACGAAGTTATCGCAAAGGCAAGCAACAGCATCGGAAGGGAACCGAGTGAAACCGAATACGCGATGCTCAAGAAAATCGCCGATTATGAGATAGGCATGGCAAAAATGCAGGAAGATATAGACGTATATCTCAAGGAACGTGCCACCGCGATGATGCCGAACATAACATATCTGGTGGATTTCAAGATTGCCGCGGAACTTCTCGCCAAGGCCGGTTCGCTGTCAAAAATGGCATTCATGCCTGCCGGCACGATACAGCTTCTCGGAGCGGAGAAGGCGCTGTTCAAGCACATAAAATTCAACAGCAAACCTCCAAAATACGGCATACTGTTCAAGCTTCCGCAAATAACCACTGCGAACAAACTGGATCGCGGAAGAATAGCCAGGCTTTACGCCACAAAGATATGCATAGCGGCAAAGGCCGATGCGTTTACTAAGAATTTCATAGCGCCGAAGCTCAAGGAAGCTATCGAAGCCACGATAGAGAAATACAAGACGCAGCCGCGGAAGCCGAAACCGATGCAGCAGCAGAGAAGAAACGACTACCGTCCGAACAGATTCAAATCCAACGGCAACAAATCCTTCAGGAACAACAGGCACGGCGGAAGAGACCGCAGGCAGAGATAAATCTCCGGCAAGTAGATCGCGTAAACTTATTCATCTGCAACGGCAGTTTTACCGGCTTTGTATAAATAGAGGCACTTTTTATACAGAGTGAGGACCTTTTATACAGCATCCATTATTAATCTTTCCAGTGTTTTATTTACGTTGGACATGGAAAACTCACAGAGATTAGAAACCAGCGATAATTTGATAAAGGAGTGCATACTTGATTTGTATATAAATCCCAAGAAATCAATGGTCAAATGGTCTAAAATTACCAATCAGACTGCACAAGGTAAATTTGCCTATCCGAGTCAACATCTCGCCTCTTTGATTACTGGAATTAAAGGAAAAGGTAGTGCAGCAAGAGGAGACGATTTGGCGGATGGTTCTGAAATCAAATCATGTAGCAGGGCAGACCAGTTGAGGTCTTGCAACAACTGTGGAGCAAATGTTCTGCTCTGGCAAAAAGAATGTCCAAACTGTGGTTCTACGGATATAAAAGTAGACACAAGTTCTCATTGGATATTTCCTATAAGGTCAGATGATGAATTGGATTTGCTTCTCAATAGGGTTCCCAGAATAATCTTCATTTTATTTGACAAAGAAGATTCCGAATCAGAAAATATAAGGATTAGAGCGTGGACTGTAAATCCACAAGAGAGCTATGTAAAGGCATTTTTCACAGATTATTATGTAAATAATTTCAAAATGAAGACGGATAAGGGCGAGAAACCTGCACCTTGCAATCTTCATCCATTGAAATACGATTTCTTTATGATGCGGCCAAAACTGATATTTCATGCAGACATAATTGAAAATGATGTTGAAATAGAATTTTGGGACTTGAAACATCCTAAAGAACAGCCCATGTTCTCTCATTTGTTGAGCAAGGAACAACTAATTCAAATTTTCGGGAAAAAGGTATCTGTACTCAAAAAAACGCAAATAGTGGAGAAATTCCCTTATATTCCACAAAAAGATTTCGACAAATTGGTCATGAAAAAGAAAGTCCTAAAGAAATACAAACAAAAATATGTCAGGCGTTAGTGTAGTGATTTTTGTGCTAATTCTGTTTTAATTCGTTGTTCGGCTATTTTAGAATATTTCTTATCAATCTCGATTCCTATGAATTTCCTGCCCAATCTCATTGAGGCCACCGCAGTTGTTCCACTTCCCAAGAAGGGGTCTAACACTAAATTACCTTTGTTAGAACTTGCAATTACTAGCCTCTCGATTAGTTTTAATGGCTTTTGCGTTGAATGGTTCCTATCCTCTTTATAGAAGTCTATATCCGTCCAAACATCACTAAATCCCATCTGTGGATTAAATGTGAAATTGACCTCTGAATAATCCATCTTGAATTTAAGTATTTCTTGCAGTCTATCCCACATTTCCCTTGTTGGAATCTGCGCCAAGATATTTTCTCCTGTGTATAACGACCAAACCCCGCCACCATTTGTTTTGACGTGCAGTTTTTCATTTATTTCCTTGGCAGTAAAACCAAGTTCCTTTTGTCTTTCTTTAAGGAACTTCTTTATGTTAGGCTGATTATTCTTGACGAAAAAGAAAATGCTCTCTGTCGTTGTTGGAAACATCTTATAAGTGCTCGTTTTTCTTCCGCTTATAGACCTCATGCCCTTATCCACTACTATCTGCTGTCTAAAAACAAATCCATATTTCTCCGCTATTGGTAGTATCTTGGATAGAAGTTTAACATAACCAAAGAGCCAGAATGACGAGTTTGTTTTAGCAATCCTTGACAACTCTTTAATCCATTTCTCTGTCCATACTAAATAGTCCTCTTCCGTCCTCCATTTGAAGTCCCATTTTTCGTTTACGGTTTTAAAATAGGGTGGGTCTGCTATGGTCAAATCTACTGATTTGGCTGGAAGCCTTCCCATGACTGAAATTGCGTCGCCGTTTATGATTTTATCGAATAAAGAATCAATTTTAGTAATTTTTCCTAATTGATTTTCGGTTATTATCATTTAAACACCCATATAGAATTTAGGTTCTATTCCCAACTCATGCATTTCCTGTATAAGCACTACAATATTATGACATAAAACCTTTAAAAGTACCTCGTTTAGCTGTGCAGTCTTATCTTTGCTTCTTACAAAGTCAGTGAACTTTGCCTTCATCATATTAAAGGTTGATTCTACATTACTTCTGTTATGGTAATGCTCTAAAAAGTCCTCTCTATTATATACAAAATAATTGAACATTTTACGCCATATGTGTCCTTTACCTCTTGGTTTTCCAGTAGCATTAGACCTAAAAGGTATGTATGCAGTTCCGCCTATTTGCTCTACATACCCATAGTTATCTCTGCTTGAATAGGCTTTATCTGCCGATACTTCTTGCATATTAAAACCGCTTTTACTTGTTTCTTCTACAAGTGGTATAAAATGAGGGCAATCGCTATCTTTCCAATTACCATCTAAGCCAACATCCACGGCAGTTATGATATTGGTCTTTACGCCTGTGCAAATATGAACTTTAATCCATTCATGCTCTTTACCTGTATGGTGTGTTTCTCTGCAATAGTCATTAAACTTAGTTGTTCTAAACCCAGAACTATCTATTGCGAATTTTGTTTCTACTGCCTTTAATGGTATAGCTGATAATGTTATTAGCTCTTTTAGGATGGGTGTAAATTTCTCGCTCTGTATGTATTTGCCTACTGCCGTAAAGGAACTTTGCCTACTTATGTAGTTCTTTTCTACGGCAATCTTTACGTCGCCTTGAAATCTTCTCAACGAAAATGTCGAATATACCTTTAGTGCAGAGCAAAAGACCATATCCTTTAATTGCAGTCTGGGCCTACCGAAAGAGTATAGAGGTTCTTCTATATCCTTGCATAAATCAAAAAGCAGTTCCATAAATAGCTCCTGCTCCTTTATTTGCGCCTTATCATAAGCGGGCCAATTCTGCGGATATGTAATGCGCTTTGTCTGCGTTATTGTAGTTGTGCCATCCTGATTGAACTTTCTCGATATGGTTATATCCACAGCGAATATGTGCTTGCATCTAAGCCCTCTTTCCGTGAAGTCAGGGCAAGTGCAAGTAGGCCCATCTATTCTGAGTGCTACTTTGTAAATTTGATGCGGATTAGTCTGCGAAGGTACTAACCAATCACCATTTTTTGGGATTACTTTTTGTGTTTGAGCTATTGCATAACCCCTCTGTTTTCTTAGTCTAAGAAGGTCTTGGCAGATCATTTTATTCACCTTATTCATTATATTGAACAATAAGATATATAAAGCTTATTCTTTTAAATGAATAATATACTATACACCTTATTGAATAAGATTTGACGACTGTAAAAAGCTTATTCGCTTAAATGAACAGAAAGGCATATATACTTTATTATTTAAATGAATAATATGGCCTGGAAAGAATATTTGCAAGAAAGAATAAATGCTATGCCTTCCCTAATAAAGGAAAACACTAAAGCAGGGACATTAGTTGAACGGCCTGCACTCTATAGAGTAATGAGATTTGCACGGTCGTTCATAAATAATGAAGGAGACTCAAGAATGGTAATTTTGTATGGATTGAGAGGCATAGGCAAATCAACAATTTTATATCAAGCGTATGATAGGTTAGCTAAAGGTAGTTTTGAGGGGTCAATAAAAAAACCCGTGCCTAAGGAGAATATGCTCTACCTATCCTTAGACCAAGTTATGCTGCAACCTGAGTATTCGGAAGGTAAAAGCCCATTGTACGAAGCCGTAAAGAACTTCTGTTCTGAGATACATAACACCACCATAGAAGACCTCAATGAAAAATTGTTTATATTAGTTGATGAAGCCCAATTTGATAAGAAGTGGGCAGTTGCATCAAAAACTATCTTCGATTCGTCTAAAAATATTTTCTTAGTTATAACTGGTTCTTCTGCTTTAGCTCTAAATATAGACACAGATACTGCAAGGAGAGCGATAAAAGAACCACTTTTCCCGTTAAATTTTATGGAATACCAACTCATGAGTAATAATATATTCCCCCCACGTGGAACTGCCGAGAGCCTAAAAAGACTTATACTTCAAAATGATATCAGCATGATTCCGATTTTAAACAAAACAATCGCTAAAATAAAAGAGGATATTGCAGCAAAACGCAAAAGTCTGAGTGGGAGTCTTGAAGATTATCTTACTATGGGGGGGTTCCCTTATGGGCTCATAACCTCAAAAGAGATAGCGTATCGTAGGATACTCGATATGATTACAAGGATAGTATCTCAAGACGTTCCAACAATAAACAATTATGAAATGGATGTCATACCCCAAATAATGAGAGTAATAGGAGCTGTAGCACTAAAACCATCTGGAGAATTGCCGCAGACAAAATTATCTGAAAATCTTAACATACCACTTGCTAAATTGAATAGTATACTAGATACCCTTCAAAAAACCCACCTGATATTTTCAGTAAAACCACATCCTTCCCCATTAGATAGACGGGGGGTAAACAAAGCTTTCAAATTCTATTTTATGTCCCCTACCTTACTTAGCGCACTACTCTATTTGAACGGCAAAACAACAATAACAAATGATATTAAAAGTTTACTTTGGGAAAATGCTGTAGGTTCTACACTGCATAAATTATGTTTTACGACTGGTACTTTATACAATCTTTTTTATGATGCAAGATATGAAACTAATGTGGATTTTATCTTGGAAAACCCGCTTGCTGACCAAAACGTACCCATAGAGGTTGGATTAAACAAGGATACTGCTCAGATAAAAAATGCTATTGAAATGTATAAAGCGAGGTATGGGGTAATTGTATCTGATGTTCAAGAGATAAGTTATACAGATCGCATAATAACAATGCCGTTCTGGTTCTTCTTATACTTATGAGTACTTTTTAAAGGTTCAACTAACCTAAACATCGTGTCTTTCCCATAACCCAAGGAAACGTGGCTTGTTTCTATAGCGGTAGCCTATCGCATTTTGTAAGCGGATTATGAATCTAAAAAAATTTAAGGATTACTTTTTATACAAAATCAGGACTTATTATACAAGATTCCACTATTTATACAAAGCCAGTTTTACCGAAAGATTTAAATATCTTATCCTATAACATTTATCTGCTTGTTTTGGAAAGGTTTATAAAGCTTATTATAAGGAGAACCGAATACAAACGGCATATTGCGGAAAAATTCTATCTATAACATTTCAAGTGATTTACATGGCGTCAAACAAGAAAACGAAGAACGTGAAACAGGGGGCTGAACAGCATGCGAGAAAGCATGAGTCGTCCCATGCAGTTTCAGAAGAAGGCAATTACGCTTCATACGGTCAGGAACACGGGTCCCAGGCAGGAAGCAGATCGCGCGATCTCGGCGGTGCAGCAAAGAAGTGCACAAGCTGTGGGAGCAGCGACATAATTTTCGATAACGAACGCGGAGAATACATTTGCAACAACTGCGGTCTCGTTATAGAGGAAAACATAACGGACAGCGGTCCGGAATGGAGAGCATTCGATGCAGATCAGAGGAATGCGAGAGCAAGAACTGGTGCACCGATAAAGTACATGAAACCCAACAAGGGCCTTGTAACCGAAATTGACATGTATAATAAGGATATAAGGGGAACGAAGCTTCCTTCAAAGAGACAGGCACAGCTTTACAGGATGAGGAAGTGGCACAAGAGGGCAAGCATTGCGAGCTCAAGCGAGAGAAACTATCTCGTTGCACTTCCGGAATTGAACAGAGTTGCAAGTTATCTGGGATTGCCTGACAACATAAGGGAGCAGGCTGCGTTGCTGTACAGACAGTGCGTAAAGAACAATCTGATACGCGGAAGACCTATAGAAACGGTAGTTAACGTAGCGATATATGCAACATGCAGAGCGGCAGGAATGCCGAGAACGCTCGACGAAATAGCGGACATATCCGGAGTCCCGAAGAAGGAAGTCGGAAGAACATACCGCGTTGTCGCACACGAACTCAATCTTAAGATACCGCTTACGGATCCGTCAAGCTATGTACCCAGGTATGTTGCAGCGCTTAAACTCAGCGGAGAAGCGCAGGAGAAATCCATGCTGCTTCTGAAGCAGGCAATGAAGAAGGGACTTGCAAGCGGGAGAAGCCCTACAGGCGTTTCTGCAGCTGCGGTTTACATAGCCGGCGCTCTCGTCGGTGAAAGGAGAACGCAGAAGGAAGTTGCCGATGTTGCTGGAGTAACGGAAGTCACGATAAGGAACAGGTACAGGGAGCTCAAGAAGGAGCTCAACATAGACGTAAGTCTGTGATCCTACAGGTGAATTTGCCTTATGGCACATGAGTCTCCAATGCGAATGGCAATGCTCTTAACGGCCGTGATGCTCGCCCTTATTTCAACGGGCATCCATGCCAGTGTTGCCACCCCGCATGCGACTCTCATGCAAAATAATTCTTCCGTATCCGCAGTAATAAATCAGACTGCCGCGTACATCAATACGGTAAATCAGAGCGGGTATCTTATATTCTATCCGAATCTGACCTCTTCCTATTCTTTTCTGAACAAATCGAAACAGGCTTACGGGAACAACCTTTCGGAATCGATGTTCTATGCCAATCGCGCGAAGAGCAGTGCGGAAGACGCATATACTAAAATAGAATCTTACAAATACTACTCGGCAATAACACTTCTTGTACTTGCAATTGCGCTGGGCGCTTTAATCTATTTATATATGTTACCGATAAAAAAAGGTAAGGCAAAGCGAATCGGCAGAAGGCGCTGATTCCCGCGGTGTTTTCATGGTTACGAAGGAGGAAGCTTTAAGGGCACATTCATCGAGTTCGGGGAAGTATGAGATTATGTCAAAGGTCAGCATAAGCAGTGCAACTGATCTTTCAACATATTATACGCCGGGAGTGGCATACGTTTCACAGGCGATAGCGGAGGATCGCAAGCTTGCTTACGAATACACTACGAAATCCAACACGATAGCGATAGTGTCCGACGGCACAAGGATACTCGGCCTTGGGGACATAGGTCCCGAAGCCGGACTTCCGGTCATGGAAGGAAAGGCAATACTATTCAAAAAATTCGGGGGCGTCGATGCCGTTCCGTTATGCATAGGAACAAAGGATGAAGAAGAAATAATCCGATTTGTTACAAACATAGCGCCCACGTTCGGAGCGATAAACATCGAAGACATAAGTTCTCCGAAAGCGCAGCACGTGGTGGAAAGGCTTTCAAATACGCTTGACATACCTGTATTTCATGATGACAATCACGGTACGGGCATAGTGGCGCTTGCCGCATTGATGAATTCCGTAAAACTTGCCGGAAAAAACAAGAATGCAAGGATAGTGCTCAACGGTTCAGGTTCCGCAGGGATGGGGATAGCGAAACAGCTGTTGGCATACGGATTCAGAAACCTTATCATTGTTGACAGAAGCGGCGCGATGTACGAAGGAAGGGAAAACATGAACCGCTACAAGGAGGAACTCGCGAAGCTCACGAATCCGGATAAAAGAAACGGCACGCTTTCGGAACTAGTTTCCGGGGCCGACGTTCTCATAGGTGTTTCGGAAAAGGGCGCATTCACAAAAGACATGATTTCATCGATGGCGGAAAAGCCGATAGTATTCGCGCTTGCAAATCCTTATTCCGAGATAGAATACGACGATGCAAAGGAAGCCGGCGCATTCATAGTCGCAACCGGGAGAAGCGATAAGCCTAACCAGGTAAACAATCTTCTCGCGTTTCCGGGAGTGATGCGCGGAATGCTGGATTCGAGGGCAAAATCCGTTGATGCGGAAGTTCTTTCCGCAGCATCTGCGGCAATTGCAAAAAGCATCGGAAACAAATTATCCGTGGATTACATAATACCGAGTTTCACCGACGGAAAGATGGCTGTCAAAGTGACTTCACGCGTGGCAGAAGCCGTGGCGCAGAAAACCATCGAAAAGGGGATAGCGAGGCGCACGCTCGAAAAAGGCACCGTGGAAATGCGTACAAAGGAACTGCTTAAACGTTATTCAAGGATAGAAAAGAGGGTGATGGGAAGTGAGGTTGCAAGCCGCGCTTGAATATCTGACTTCTTACGGATGGGCCATATTGATAATTGCAGCAGTGCTTATTGCTATATACAGCCTCGGTTTTTTCAACATCGGGAATTACGCCAATTCAGAATGCGTAATGACTTCAGGATTTTCCTGTTCTGGCGTTTCAATAACGAGTGGCGGGGTCGTCAAGGCAACAATAGTGCAATCCACTCCTTCTCCGATTAACATAACGGCGGTAGGCTGCATGCAGAATGCAACCGTAACGAAAATGGAAAACATAGTCAATCCGCCTTCGAACCAGATATATCTTCCAATAGGCTCGAGTTACACCCTTTCCGTGCAATGCTACACGAATGAGAGCATAACGTACTCCGGCACCCCCGGTTCTGTATTCGGCGGAGTGATAGCGATAAATTATACCGACGAGATAACGGGAATAGACGGCATAGCAACAGGCCAAGTCGTCTCGAAAATAACCTGATTTCGCCCAATGTCTATTGTGCATAAGGTTATGCGAACGGGGTAAACATATTATAATATCGTATTCGAATTCACATTGGTTCAATGGGAGCAATGCGTGCAATATCATCGGCACTGATAACCCTGCTGCTGATTCTTCTGCTTTATGCGATATTGAAAGGAGTTATAGCGGCTCCAACCCCGAATAATTATACGTCCTATAGCACCATACAGCAAAACGTTTCTACCGTATCCACCGTAGTGACCATGCCAAACAGCACTATGCTGTCCACTTCAACGACAACTGCGCAAACGACGATACCCACGCTGGTAACGCATCAGAACGCATCGAACAACAACTTGTACGGATACATGCTCGATTTGATAAATGCGGACAGGAGCAATTACGATTTGACAAACGTGACGCTGTCAAGCGAACCTTCGGCGCAGCAGCATGCTGACAGCATGCTGGCAAACAATTATTTCAGCCACTGGGATACGTACGGGATGAAACCTTACATGCGCTACACGCTTGTAGGCGGAAGAGGGTCCGTTGATGAAAACATAGCCTTCATCTATAACAGCAGCGGAATCAACATAAGCTCGAATCTCCAGCAGATGGAATACAATTTCATGTATAACGATTACGCATGCTGCAACAATGGCCACAGGGATAACATTCTGAATCCGTACCACAACCAGGTGAGCATCGGCGTGGCATACAATAGCACCTCGATATACCTCGTTGAAGATTTTATCAACAATTACGTAAGCTGGAGTGGAGGAACGCCTTCCGTATCAAACAATCTTGACGTTACCCTTCTCGGCACGGTATCCAGCGGCTACTCCGTTTCATCGATACAGATAAATTTTGATTCGCCTGTTTCGAACCTTACGCAACAGGACTTTTCTCTCGCGCCTTACAACGGTTCCTACAACGATGGGGATACTGTAGCAGGTATAGGCTATTCGTATGGGAGAGAATACTTCTATTTCAGCAACATAACCACGATAAACGCGACTACGTATAACATAAACGGGAAGAATTTCGACATAAGCTTCAACATGAAACAGCTCGAGCAGCAGTACGGTCCCGGAGAATACACGATAATGACCATGCTGAACAACGGGAGCACCAGCGCATGCGCATCGGGCAATTGCGCGGTCTTCATCGGGGCGATGTATACCGTATTCGTGGGTAGCGATGGCGTGCCTTACCTGCCTAAAAACGTATGACCACATGTTAAGGAATCTTAATAAAACATGAACTGCTTCTTCTTGTACGGTGTGCAGGTGAAGATTAGAAAACAGCCAGAACATACGAAAATGCCGTATCTGGACCATCTTATAATGCAGCTCGCCAACGATGCGATTAAAGGGAATAAGGCTTCTCAGGATGTTGCGCTTGGAACGATCGTCAACATGGTTACCGAAAACCCATTCGCTTCAATGCTTGTAATGCGATGGTATCCGGAACTGCTTGACAAGAGGACGGATCTGTCGCGCACGAGCCTTAATACCGGAATAACCATAGCGCATGCGATAGCCGAAGCCGCGTACGAACAGCCCGTACTGGAACTGTTCAACAGGCACAACGATACGATGTTTCTGCTTACTGAAGACAGGGAACGCTTTGTTTTGTCCAATGCGGTTTCAAGCTCTCCGAAGCTCGCAATGAACATAGTGGAAAATTACGAACCGCTCCTCTCAAAAAGCACGCCAAAAGGGGAGAGCATCGCATTCTCAATAGCCTTGAAGATAGCCGCGCCGTATCTGTTCAGGGAGAATCCAGATTTATTCAATGCGTACGTACGCGTGCTTGCAAAGATGATAGAAAAGTATCCTTACACATTAAACGATCGGTCAAGCAACTACGGCATTGAAAGCGCCACCATAGCGCGCCTCATGTTCGATTCCTATAACGATGCGGCAAGGTATCCGGAAATGGATTCCGGAACGATCAAGCATGCACTCGAGAAGAACGCAAATGTGATAACCGACGATATCCTATTAAACGATCTGAAACGCAAATAATCGGTTGCTGACGTAGACGAAGGCAAACCTTTTAAAATGTCTATTCCATGTCTATAATTGGTGTATTATAGATGTCGTATACCAAAGAATTGAAGTATTTCTGGAATCTTATTTGGAATCCGGATAGTGGTGCGAAGAGACAGTTGGATGTTGGCAATGCCTTGCGATTGTATTATACGCTTGCCATCCTTCCGTTCATAGCGTACCTGGTCATTGGGGGAATAATGCTGGCATTGGGACATGCGACGAGCGGTGTCGGAGGAGATACCGTCTTTGCTCCGCTGTATGCCATGGCCAAGTCATTCTCCTATGTCTCGTTGTTCTGGAATGCGATAGTGCTATTCTTTGTGGCACTGCCGATCGGAATAGCCATAGACGCAATGATCTATCAGGTAATCGGGAAGTTCTTCCTGAAGGCCTGGAATGGCGACTATGCAAAGACCTTTACCGCGGTAACACTCAGCGTGTTTCCAGTATTGTTCCTCGCATGGATTGACACCATACCTGTCCTGAACACAATATTCATAGTATTGGTTCCTATCTGGTCCATAGTAGTCTTCGTGACCGTGCTTGCCGCGCAGCAGAAGTTGACAAGGCTTAATGCGATGCTCATGCTTCTCATAAAGTCCTTGCTCGTCTTCTTCGTTGTCGTACTCCTCGGTATCTCACTGCTCTCCTCGATAGCGTATGCGCTTACGAGCGGTCTGGTGCCTGCGGGAACTGTTTTCATGCACTGGTTCAACGCAACACACGTTGCAGCGACTACTGCAGGTTCACAGTGGGGCATGGGAACTCCGATAACGGAGCCTGGCTAAAAAGCCTTAGTTGATTTTTGGGACGGCAGGGCCCTAATCCCTGCCATTTCTTTTTATTCCTTTTCTATCCTTAAACTATCTTAGAAAGTCTAATAGAATATTAGATTTAATCGTTAATCCTTGAAAATAGGGATTTCCGCAAAAAAAGGCAGGAAATAGCAGATAATATATATCACTTCATACTCAATATTATCTGCGATTTACATGGCTGACAAGGAATTCCTATTCATAGAACAGCTCGGACACAGGGGAACAAGCGGCATGGGCTTTAAAGGTACCAACAGGGACTTTATCAAGTTTATGAGGATATTGGGTGCAGGTGCGGGAAACAAGCGGATTGTCAATATTACAAAAAGAGAGTACGACATGGCAATTAAGGCAACGATCAGAAAATAAGGCCCCTTTAAAAGTCGTTTTCTGTCCGGATACTGTAATTCTCAAATAGTTTTATATTTTCTAATAAGTTATTAGATTTAAATGCTATCGGCTTTTTGGAAGCGTTTTTCGTTTCAAAAGATTGGAAAATTCAATTCAAATTGACATTTCAAAATCCATTCCATATTTACGGAATAAATTGACATGCACTTAAAGCACTTCATTTCAGAATTTTCGAAAAAGCCTTGTTTTGGTTAAGCCATCCCTATTAAGCGCAAAAAGCCTTTTATCAGATCTCCTTTTTCTCTTGGCCTGATTTTCATTTCAATTTTATGAAATTATGCATTTCTATTTCGAAAAAATGGAATCTGGAAAACCACCCCAATAAAAGTGCAAAAGGCTGCCTAAATTTGTTTTACGACGACAAAAAAATCGCCGCTTTAGCCCCTTATTTAATGCTTTTTTCTAAAGAGGTGTTTTTATACGACCGGAAAATCTGCCTTTAAAACGCAAATTCCAAGGGAAATCATTGAATCTAATAATATTATAGAATATCTAACATATTATGAGTATTATATCTTCTTTCTTTTAAAATACGGAAAACAATCGCCTATTAATGGCTAAAATGCTTTGTTTATTCAATGCTAATAAATTATTAGAAAAACTAATAACTTTTAGCTTATAGATTTGCGAAGGCCCTCTTCAGTCCTGTCAATGTATTCCCACACCTGATTTACCATGTGGAGAAGATCCAATGCGTCATTCTTTCCTATTACCGTTGCATCTATGCTGCATAGCGCTTCTGTAACGTCCGACGTGCATATGCGCAGGGTGTCGCAAACCTCTTCGATATCACTGTCAGAACCGGATGAAGTATCTGTCTGTTTCGTCGCAGCGGTTTCCTGCGGACCACGCAGGAGCTTTTTGAATTCAATATATGCTTTTCTCTCCGTTTCGGATTTAGGGTGTGCTATATCCGCACCGAGAAAGACTGAAGCATCGTAAAGTTCCTGCTTTGCATCGTTGAATACGCTTATTATATCCTTTATGATGTCTTCGCTTCTTTCACGGGTACCATTGTTAAGTATGTTTATTACTGTCATAACATGGCCAAGCTGCTTTACCACGTTTTCCCTCTTTTCATATTCGAGCTTCAGATTTTGAGTCCTGCGCAATTTCTGATCAACCATGTTATCAGCTCCTTTTGGACATAATTTGCTTATTGAAGTGTCTGTAGTCGCACAGACATCCTATTGCCGATATGGCATGCCATCCTTATTAAGCTTTTGCAATGCAATTAAAAACGACGTGATTAAATGATAACCGCTGTAGTGACGGCACTCGATGCCAACAATCTTTTGGCAACACCCTCAACGGACATGGATGTTAAGCTTCTTGTGGGCAAGAGCATAAAGTATGTTGATAACAGTGGAAAGGAATGGCCTGGCTCAATTACCGGGTACCAAGACCAATTGATAGTGGTAAAGTTTGACCCGTTTCCAACCGGACTCGGACAAGGACAGCTCCTTGAAATTCCGGAAGAGGGGGACGAAGAGTAAATTCACGCACCGTTAGAATCGCGGTTCGCTTTTGATGCTGTTTTATGAACAAGCATGTTCAAATCCGCTGTTTCTAGCATAAGCATGCCTACTTCTTCAGCCCAATCTTCAATGCCTTCCTTTGTTCTTATCCGTTGGGCCTGTTCAGCCAGTTCCACAGGTACGTCTTTGAAGAAGCTTGAAACGCCGCTCGAAGCACCAAGGCGAATCTCACCATTCGCTACGCCTTCCGTTGCTTCACCAATCCTTGATTTTAATCTTGACCAGAGCGCATTCGCAGCAACGCCTCCCCGTCCGCGAACTTCTGATTTTACTATTACGAAGAATTCATCGCCACCGTATCTGACGGCAATGTCTCCGGGACGTACTTCGGAAAGAAGTATCGAACCGAATTTATTGAGGATCTTATCCGCTTCAATGTGTCCGATTGTATTGTCAATATAATGGAAATTGTCAAGGTCTATGTAGAGAACCGCCAAATCCCTGTTCTCTCTTGCTGCTTCCCTTATGGTTTCGTATAGGAAGTCTTTTCCTGCATCGACTCTCCACAATCCCGTGAGACTGTCCGTCTTGCTATTGTCAACCTGGCGCTGCAAGTTCATGATTTCGTTCTGTGCGCTTCTTAAAGATGAAATTAATTCCTTCCTTCCAATAAGGAGTTTTTCCTGCTGCGCTTTAGGTATTGTAAGATATTTCATAAAAATCACGTGCCGTCTGCTGTCGTAACTACGAGTATAAATTTGCCTTTCGTCATATTTAAACTTATCTCCTTTTTAAACAAAATAATACATATTAATTGTGGAAGTGTGACAATTCCAATACTTTATATCTTTTAGCTTCTGATTATAGCTGTCTAATTGCGGAGCGGAGTCAAGATGGAAATAGAAAGTTCTGGCGGTACTGGGGAGAAGCACATAAGCCGCTACGTTAAAGCGGATCTCCGCATGGCCCTGATACTCGTAGGCATCGGCATACTTATTGCGGGAATATATTTCAGGCTCCCGCTGCTTAAGTTTACCGGGTTCTACGAACCAGACGGCTTTTATCATTTTTCAGTCATACGTGCAGCAGTAAACAACGGATTCCGCATACCGCATTATCTGAGCATTTCAGGATGGCCAGTACCGACTCAAGTTACGGAACCTGACGGCATGTATGCGGTGACGCTTATCCCGTATTTCTTCCTGAGATATGCGGGCATAAGCTACTACACGATAATGCGTTTCATACCGATACTCTTCGGCCTTTTTGACATAATCGGCGCATATTTCCTTGTAAAATATCTCAGCAAGGACCGCATGCTCGGCATTCTGGCAATGCTCCTCGTCGCATTGAGCGGAGGAGACGAAGCAAGGACAAGCGCTCTCGTATACCGTGGTGACGGATTCGTAACCATATTTCTGATAATAGCACTCATTTTCCTCATAGAAGTATTCAAAAGGCAGTCAAAAAAGCAGAAGGTGCTCTTCGCACTCGGTTCGGGCTTTGCATTGAGCGTTGGAAACTTGGTCTGGAACGGCGCGGCATTCGCCGTCGGAGTATATGCGCTGTCTTTCGTGGTAATACTCTCGCTCGCATTCATACTCTCCAAGGAAAACACGATAGACAGCCTGAAATACGTGCTTGCATCGATGCTGCTGTGGTTTGTTCTGACCACGATATACATACATGCGGGTCTCATGGTCAATCAGACATTCACAAGCGGGCAGTTCGCGTATCTTTTCATACCCGTGCTTGCGGGTTGGGCAATAGCATATTTCCTTACCAATAGATCGCATTTCATGGAAGGGGTGCCTTATGTGCGTATAGGGATACTTGCCGCTTTTGCCATCCTGGGGATAATATTGGCGGTAACGTTTGCCGGCCACATGCTTCGTGACGTGTTTGTCAACAACGGATTCATAACTTCCGGAAACAGCCACGCAGGCAGTTCGTCCTCATTGGAATTCTATTCCACGATACAGGAATTGCAGCCTCCTACGCCGGGTTTCCTCCTTGCAAGCTTCGCAACAAGCCTCTACTTCACCCCGCCGACGATTTTCATTCTCTTGTCAACTTATTTCGGTCATATAACGTTATTCCTCCTTCTGGTATTCATCTCATTTGCACCATACCTTTTAATGCAGGTATACGATGCAAAGGACTTTTTCGGAGGAAGCGCAAGAATACGCTTCGAACTCAACGAAGGAATGCTTGTTGTTTTGTCCTATTTCGCAGCAACGGCATACCTGCAAATATACGCGATAAGATTCAATTCTCTGATATCGATACCTATAGCGATGCTCGCCGCATATACCATATACTGGCTTGCGACATATTCGAAATCGAAGATAAATTTCACGCACCGCAGCATCGCGATATCCCTGCTTCTGCTGATACTTGGCGTAGCAATCCATTTCCAATTGGTTTCAGTGATGACTGCCACGTCGAATACGTCTTTTCTCGGTGCTGCGGAAACTTACATAATACCCCTACTGTTAATGGTCGTGTTCTTCCTCAATGCAACAGCGCATGAAGAAAAATCAAGATTCTGGGCAAGTCTCGGAATTCTTGCCATGGTCGTCATTTTCCTATTGACGCAGATACCTGCAATGTCCGCGTCTGCCACGATAGCCGTTGAAGCGGCGGTCCTTCTGCTTGCGGTTCTTGTCGCGACATATTTGGAAAAAACTAAAAAAATGGCACTCTGGCACTGGATCGTAATCGCATTGTTATTGTACACGATAGCGTATTTCGGGACGCTTTACACTGCAAATCTTGCGCCTGCCGATGCAATAAATCACCAGTTCATCAACGCGACATACTGGCTGAAGAACAATACGCCAAACAACAGCGTAATCCTTACGTTATGGCCTGACGGCAGCGTTGTCGAAGGCTTTGGAAACAGAACCAGCGTCATGGACAGCGTAGGCGCACAGAACTACACCAAGGCTGACGCATTTGCGCTGTGGCTGATGAACAGCACGCCGGATCCCGGTTTCATAACATCGCCAGGCATTGGGCATCCGGATTATCTTCTAGTGCGCAACACATGGCTTGCCGAGAGCGGAGGCATATTCCAGGAAGCGGATGTCGGACAGAATCTTACCCCACAGGATTACGCAAACATACGCTTCAGTACGTTCAATCAGAACGCAAACGCTTCTGTAACAAGCTTTAAATTCCTAAGTGCCGAGGTTGGAAACGGCGTATCTCTCGCAGCGGTCGTCGAAGTCCACACGAACACACAGGGCCAGAAGGGCATTCAAGCTGATCTCGAACTTGTAAATTCTACGACATACCAGGGATTGGAAAGCCTCCCTCTACGCAGCGTAGTATTCTACAATCAAAGCACAAACACTTACTCGGAAGTGAATACGTCCCTGAATGTAACAGCTTCAAACGGATACACTATTCTTCTTAACTATTCGAACGTGCCGCGCTCCAATGCCATAGTAAACATAACCGGTGCGTATGCAATGAGTCCCGGCCTTGCTAACAGCAATCTGTTCAAACTTCTTTACCTATGCGGCTCAAACGGGTGTGACTGGAATAACAGTCAGATAACGCTACATCAGGTATACGGCAACGGAGACACGAAGATATACAGGATAGTATACAACAACACTGCGGGCACGTAAGGAATTGGCATAATTATTCGGTATGCGATAATTCACGGTTCGGTATACCCATTGTTCCATGAACCCGTATACATGACGTTTGTTGGAACACCATCATTATTGTTCCCGCTATAATCGTTTGCATTGCCATTCAATGGGTACCAACCCACCACATTTTCCGGTTTTACCGGCACGCCTCCTATCCCTTCCTGATAAAGATTATTGAGCATGGTACTGTTTAGCGAAGTGTTATACATCTGTACGTTTGCAATACTGCCAACAAACGGATTTCCATCACAGCTTTGATATTGTGCCCCTATGACCGAATTGCTTGTAGTGGCATAGGTATTGGCGTTGGTGTAGTAGAATTCATTCGAATCGAGCTTGAATATGTAGCTCGAATTGCCAGATGTTGATACGGCAATGAAGTGCCATTGATTGAATGTAATCTTTGGAGTTAAGACTCTGATATCAGCAGAAGTACATCTATGTATTGCGATTCCGCTGCCATCTGAAAGAAATCCCAATGCCTGATAATTACTGAAGCCTATTGCAGGTTCCATCCAGGATGATCCTGTGGTAAGGTAAGGGATATTGAACCACAATGTTAAGGTAAATGGGTAATTTGTACCGTGAAGGGAAGATTGTGCAGTTACATAGGTACTGCTGCTAAATCCAGGAACAGGCGTATACGACGTGTTGCTGTTAAAAACTGCCGCATATTCCGGCAATTCTCCGCTGCATGTCCCTTCCAGATTTACGTCATAACTCGTTCCGGGGCCGTTCGGCCTGAAGATCTGGCATGAACCCGGAGAGGCTTTCGGGGCGAAATTCGAGGGGCTGAATATTCCGAGCGAGTATAGAACCCCGAGAACCACGGCAATGACGAGTATGGCCCATCCGTACGTCATAAGGTACTCCATCGCCGACTGCAGATTTAACATGCTCGTTTATTGAATGAAAAGAATTTATACATTGTGGGATAGGGATTCTCCTTATTGCAATGGATAAATATAGAAAATAAGTAGAGGGGCAAATGCCCCTCCGAAATTTATTCTTTACGCATTCAGTCGGACTTCTTGCAGGATATTCCTCCTCCTATGAAAGAGAGGATGAAGCCTACCAGGGTTATCAGAAGAAGCGCTGCACTTCCTGCCGAGAGGGTCACGAGTGCGAACCCGCCGACCACGGCAAACTTTACAACGGCTCCTGAAACCATCTTTCCCCAATTGCTAAGATTGGCGAAGCTCGCAAAGAAGAGTACTATCGAGCTTATTACTGCCAACGAATAGACCAACGGAGTCCAGAATCCTACCTGACCTGTCCAATTCCCATTTGCGTATGCCGATCCATACAGGGCCGCAGTTACAGCCAGAAACAAAATGCTGCCTATGAACTGCAATGCGAATTCGGATCCATTCTTTTGTGCATGCTTTGCCATTCGAATCACGATATAATACCAAAAGAAAGGCTTTTAAAACTTGTTGCATTTGGGGCTATAGGAAGAGGGTTGATGAATTTGAAATAACGGCACTAATTCCGTTGCTTTATGCTTTTTGGCAAAGGAAATACCATACCTTTAACAATTGATTTTGAAATTTTGGTTCCGGCAATGAATTCCAATACATACCGTGCCTTCTTCTCGGGCACATGCGTCTTGCATGAAAAAATCGATTTGCACGGCTTCAGATTTCTTGCAATGGAAACGACAATCCCCCTGCTGTCAAGCCACACGACATCTATGGAAAAATTCATGTTATACATCCATATTCCCCAATATGATTCTCTTCCAAACACAAACAGCATCGATTCATCTGTTCCTATCCTTTTACGATACATCAATCCAACGGTTTGTGTTATGCCGTTATCCGCTATAAGCAATTTTATTTTCTTCCCGCGGTATCTAACATAAGCTTCGCCAAAATGTGCAAATCTGTAGAGCAGTCTTGTCAACACGCTATTTACCTTCCAGCTTGAATACGATTTCGAGTATCTGCTTTACGTTTGGAAACGTATGCAATTTTCGGGCTTCTTCCAGTGTAAACCAATCCATTTCTGCGGATTCGCCATCAGCTATGTCATGTTGTCTGCCTACCGGCATTGCAAGGAATACAGAATCGTAATGGACATGCATCCCTTCCTTGTAAGACACCTTTTCACGCAGCATCACAAACGGACGCGGGATTTCCTGTGTTACCTTATCCCTTATGCGCACAGCGGTTCTTTTAGGATGTATTAGTTTCGCATTGTATCCCGTCTCTTCCCGTATCTCGCGAAGAACGGTCTCCATCGGAGTTTCCCCTTCTTCCACATGTCCTCCTGGCCATATCCATACTCCGAGCTTCTTGTGTTTCAGCAGAAGAGTCTTGCCTCCTTTAATCATGACGCTGCTTGCAACAACGCAGGTCTTTATTCCCTTAACATTACTTTCCGCATTCATGCAATCACGCTTTCGTAGATTTCAGCGGCACCGCGCAACATCACGTAGGAAAGCAGTACGGTAACGAGAATATATCCTATCCATGCAGGCCATGCCCATATGTATACGAATCCGAGATATGCAAACGTGAGGAACTTCACAACGTTTATTCCTCCCCTCCCCAAATTTGAAGAATATATCGCCCTGGCGAATCTGCTCTTCATCTTCGAAGAAGTGCCTTTCGCCGCCATAAATGCGTCAACGAACGAATGCCTGATGAGTACCAATATCAACACAAAGAGCGGAATTACATGCAGATATGCAAAGACTATCCAAAAAACATATTCGACTACGCGGTCCCCTGCGACATCTATTCTGGGACCGTATGCCGCTGTCTTATGCGATTTCTCCTTGAATCTGCGAACCTTTGCCAGAGCGAGCCTGTTTCCCATGCTTGCGCGCACATACGATACGAATGATACGGAACCCCTGCTGGTTTCGCGCACGGCAAAATACCCGTCTACGGCATCGAGAAGCATTGTTGCCGCTATAAGGAATGCGATGAGTACGGGATTTGTTTTTGCTATTACCAGATATACTGTGAAAATGCCTAATGCTGTCCTAAAATACGTTGCTCCATCCGCAGCTCTCATCCAATCAACCATATTCATTTTCACCATAGGTTTAATATTGTTAGCATGAATTATTGTATCGAGAGCCCCAGTGATAGCGATGTTGGACCTTAGCAAGAATGAAGAGGAGATAGCGAGATACTGGGACGAAAACAGGATACTTCAAAGTGTCAGGGAAAAGAACAGGGGCAACAAACCTTTCTATTTTCTTGACGGACCTCCTTTTGTAAGCGGCGATCTTCATCCAGGGCAGATGTGGGTCAAGTCAATGAAAGACGTCATTCTCAGATACAAGCGCTCCCGCGGATTTGACGTGTATGACAAGGCAGGCTATGACGTCCATGGCCTTCCAATCGAAAAGCGTGCCGAGGCAAATCTAAAAATCACTTCGAAGAAAGAGATAGAAACAAAGGTAGGCATCGACACGTTTATCAAAAGCTGCAACGAGTACGTCAATGCGTACATAGGAAGGATGGATAGCGACTACAGACGCTTCGGAATGTCTTTGGATTTTGCAAATCCCTACATACCGTCGCGCATGCCATACATGGAAACCGAGTGGGGATTCCTCAAAACTATCCATTCGAAAGGATTAATCTATACGGATAAGCGTTCAACACTTTATTGCACAAGCTGCCAGACCGCAGTTTCGCAAGGAAGCATGGAGGTCGAATACAGGGACGACACGGATCCTTCGATAATGGTTCTCTTCAGGATAAGCTCTTTTGGGAAGAAATCCTCCCTGGAATCGGATAGCAATTCATATTTGCTGATTTGGACTACGACACCATGGACGCTGCCTGCAAATATGGCAGTAGCGGTAAATCCTGACGAACCGTACGTGCTTGCAAAATTTGGCGCCAAAAAGATTGTTGTTGCTAAGAACAGATTGGATTTTGTATCTAAATATATTGAAGACAGCGCCATAATCGTTGCGGAATTCTACGGAAAGGAGCTCGAAGGAACAAAATATCTCAATCCTTTGGAGGGGATCGTTCCGATACAGAAGGAATTCAGAAAGTACCACCGCGTCATTCCTAACAAGGAACTCGTTGATATTAATGACGGAAGCGGTCTGGTGCATCTGGCACCCGGGCACGGACTCGATGATTATCTTATAGGAAAGAAGAATAAGTTGCCGATATTTTCTCCGATAGACGACCAAGGCAAATACACAGGAGAAGCTGGAAAATATTCCGGGATGGCAGTTCCGTCGGAAGCAAACAAGGCAGTGCTCAGCGATCTTCGTTCAATGAATGTGCTTGTTGAGGAAGGAACGATAACGCACAGCTATCCGCACTGCTGGAGATGCGATACGAAGCTCATATTCATGGCTACGGAGCAGTGGTTCATAAACATACAGAAGGTCAAGAAAAAACTGATAAGCGAAAATCGCAAGGTCACATGGCATCCGCAGGAAGCTGCAAGATGGCAGGAGGATTTCCTGCAAAGTTCTCCCGATTGGACCATATCGAGACAGAGGTATTGGGGAACTCCGATACCCATATGGAAGTGCGCATGCGGTTCAAACAAGGTTGTCGGCTCCTTGGAGGAACTCAGACATAATGCAATTAATAAATCGGATGTTGACAGCCTTACAGATCTTCATCGCCCTTATGTTGATAAGATTCTTCTCAAATGCGATTCCTGCGGCGGAAGCATGTACAGGATACCCGACGTACTCGACGTTTGGTTCGATTCAAGCATCGCATACCGCGCCAGCCTTACGGAAGAACAGTTCAAAAAACTGTTTCCCATGGATTTCGTCCTGGAGGCCATAGAGCAGCTGCGAGGATGGTTCTCATATCAACTTAAGACCAGCGTCATAGTCCATGGCAAGAGGCCTTTCAAGAACGTCGTAATGCACGCGATGATGCTCGGAGCCGATGGAAGGGAGATGCACAAGAAACTTGGGAATTACGTTCCGTTGAATGACATCCTGAAAACCACCACTGCCGATGCATTCCGTCTTTGGTGCACATCCCATGTTCCCGAACTCGATCTCATATTCAGCGTTGATAAGATAAACGAGGCAAACAAGACCGTACTGTTGATGTATAACATATCAAATCTTTTCAGGTATTATTCCGAAGCCGCGGGATACAGGACGTCAATGCCTAAACGCAGTATCAGGGTAGACGGAATGAGCCTCGAAGACGTGTGGATATATACCAAGGCAAATCGCGTAGTCGATGAAGTAACGAAATATCTTGACAATTATGAAATATACAAGGCAGCGGAATCGATAAGGCGTTTTGTAACAGAGGACTTCAGCCGTTTCTATCTCAGAATGGCAAAGAAGAGATTATTGTATGCAAACAAATCTACGGTAAGAAAGATACTGGACCTGATAAATTATCTGCTTTACACTACGCTGGTGCTCATATCCCCGTTTACCCCGTTTTCCGCGGAAAAAATATACCTCAATAATTATGACGACAAGATGAGCATATTCCTTGCGGACTGGCCGAAATCTTCAAAGAAAATTCCCGATTCCGGAATAATAGAAGATTTCGATGTGGCACTGGATGCCATAACGGCTTTGCTGTACAGCCGCGAGAAGGAAAATCTGAAGTTGAGGCAACCCCTTGCAAAAGCAACGGTGGAGGTAACCGAGGAAAGAAACATTGCGGCTTTGCAGAAGCTTTCATACCTTATAGAAGATTACGTGAACGTTAAAAGCGTCGAAATAAGGCAGGGATCCGCATTCAATACGGAAATAAAGCCGTCATTTTCGGCACTCGGTCCGGATTTCAAGGCTGATGCAGGCATGGTTGCCGAAACGCTCAAAACACAGAATAGCGATATCCTTCTAGATACGATAAGCAAAACAGGATATTTTGAATTGCATACGGGCAAAGGCGTGTTTAAGATATTTCCAAAGCACTTCACAACGGTAAAATCTGCAAAAGACAGCAATGCCGTCCAATTCAAATACGGCACGGCGCTTGTTGACAGCGAGATAAGTGCGGAATTGAAGACAGAAGCCACCGTAAGGGAATTTGAGAGACGCATACAGCTGATACGCAAAGAAATGCAGCTCAACAAGTCAAATAAGATATCGATATGCTTCGATGCCCCTGAAGATCTGTCCCAGATTCTCATCGAGAACCATAAGAAAATATGTTCGGGCATAAACGCCACTAAGCTTTCAAAAGGAATAAAGCCTGGCGAACAGTCTATAGAAATAGAAGTATCCGGAGAAACGATAAAAGTAGCAGTTCAGGAATAGCAATGGAGTGATTAATCCTCCTTTGCTGATTTGAACTTTTTCCTCCTGTCCATGTCAGACCAGCAGGTCTTGCAAATGACTATCCTTACAGTCTTGCTGACACGTCTGGAACTCTTTACGCAGTCATTGCATATCTTCTTGTTGCAATATCCGCATGTTTCGAATTTGTGTATATCGGCACTGCACTTTTCGCATAGCATAAAATCATGGTTTGTTTTTTGAATGCAACCCTCAGGATAAACCTTGAGGTACACGATATTATATGTCGCATAGTATTTAAAAATATATGCGATTTGGGTGTTTTGCATCATGCACAAGAGTATGGGCGCGAGGAGAATCGGACTCCCGCTCTTCGCCGTGTGAAGGCGACGTCTTACCATTCGACTACACGCCCGTAGGTATGCCGTGTACGCCATAATTAGGAACTTGACAAATTATAAATCCTAATGCTCAATGACTTCTATTTCTCTCTTCTCTCTTTTTGATATAGTGAGAGGTACGTCTCCTGTAGACGGTTTAGTCGCCTTCCAGGAGAACGAAACCA
>JAJYOL010000003.1 GCA_021796225.1 Microcaldota archaeon
TGGTTTCGTTCTCCTGGAAGGCGACTAAACCGTCTACAGGAGACGTACCTCTCACTATATCAAAAAGAGAGAAGAGAGAAATAGAAGTCATTGAGCATTAGGATTTATAATTTGTCAAGTTCCTATTCCGCCGTTCCAGCAATTTTTATTACTTGCGAAGCAAGATATGTGTTGTCTGAAAAATGCGTGTTTGAATGGAACTTGTCATATACACTGATGGTGCGTCAAGGAAGAATCCAGGGGAGAGTGCATCGGGATATGAAATATTTAACAAAGACGGAACGATAATCGCAAAGAAGAGCATGTACAACGGGATAAAAACGAATAATGAAGCAGAATATATTGCAGTGATAGAAGCGCTGCGCGTTGCGAAGGAGAAATTCGGCGCGGACTGTGAAATAACACTTTATTCAGACAGCCAGTTGATAGTCAATCAGATGAACGGGAAATTCAAGGTCAGGGAACCAGGATTGAAAAAGCTCCATGCATTGGCGCGGGAGATCGCTTCCCGTTTTAAAAGAATCGCATTTGTCAGCGTACCGCGTGAAAACGAGCACATAACGGACGTTGATGCAGGACTTAACGAGCTGTTGGACAGCATGGGGAAGTAAAGCACCTTTCCGCCGACAACAAAATGCGAATTAGAGAATGTATATAAAATAGAAAGACTCTAACGTATTTACAGGGATAGGCGATGACCGACAACAAGCCCGCTAAAGGGGCCGGAACGACAATGCCGCGCAGCGCTAGCACGCCAAATCCCGAGGCGAAGGAGTATTATACAAAGGCAGGCACTGCGTTCGAAGAAAACAAATTTGAAGAGGCAATAGATCTTTACACGAAAGCAATCGACATAGATCCGAATTATGCAAGCGCATATTTCAACAGGGCGCTTTCGTATGCGATACTCAACAGGTATCAGGAAGCCGAACGCGATGCGGAAGCGGTGATGGACATAGAGCCGGACAGCCATGACGCGCCTTACGTGATGGGGATAGTCGCGGAATATCAGCACGATTACCAGGGTGCGCGGGAATGGTACGAAAAGGCGCTTAACAAAAGTCCCAATTATGAACAGGCGAAGGCACGGCTCGACCAGCTCAAAAACAAGATGCCGGTAGGAAACGGAAAACAGGAGCAGGAAAAGGAAAAAATAACTTCGGAAAACACCGAAGTCGTTGAAGGGCAGATAAAGCAGGTCAGATGGCACAAGTCAAACATGACGTTCAAGGATCTCGTAGGAATGAATAAGGAAAAACAGATGATATACGAGAACATAATACTCGCGATAAAGAAGCCCGAACTGCTTAAAGCATATGGAAAGAAGTTAGGATTGGGTGTAATATTCTACGGTCCGCCAGGCAATGGGAAAACGTACCTCGTCAACGCTATAGCAGGGGAAACGCAGTCCAATGTGATAATAGCAAGGATAAACGAAATAGTCGACATGTATGCGGGCAATACGGAAAAGAACATGCATGCGATATTCGAGCAGGCAAGAAAACACACGCCTGTAATAGTCTTCTTTGACGAACTCGACGCGCTCGGCGTAAAGAGAGGCGGAGAGGGAGGAGGCGAAGGAGGTTCGCAGAGCTACATGCGCATGGCGGTAAACCAGTTCCTGCAGGAAATGGACGGGGTCGAAGCGAATCCGGAAGGGCTTTTCGTCATAGGTGCAACAAACCAGCCGTGGGATATAGACCCAGCATTGAAAAGAAGCAAAAGATTCGGCGAAGCGATATACATACCTCCGCCAAATTACAAAACGAGAAAAGCGGCATTCATATACAATACCAGAAAGATGCCTCTCGGAAGCATAAACTACGGAAGGCTGGCTCGCGCTACGATGGGTTTCTCCCAGGCAGACATATCGGAAATATGCGACAAGGCTGCGCTGATACCGGCTGCGGAAGAGGACAGAACCGGCAAAAAAAGAAAGATAGAGATGCGCGACTTCCTTCGCATGATAAAGAAGCACGGAGGCACTCTTGACGAATGGTATGCGATGGTAAGAAAGGACATAATAAGCAAAAGGGAGACCCAGATAGTCGACGGGAAGAAACAGGAAATAGTAAAGGAGGGTAAACTCTCTCCTGAAGAAAAGGCGAGATACAAGCCTCTTATAAAAGACGTCAAGAGAAACAGCAGTAAGCTGTACATGACGATAAAGAAATTTGTAAGAAGGTTTGCAATCTACGTTTTTTAGGTGAAAGTGTAGAGCTTCGGGCTAATAAAGGAGTTGACGCAATTCGCAAATTTTAAGAGAAAGGCCTTGGCCGGGAGTCGAACCCGGTCCAGAAGATCCACAGTCTCCTATGCGAAGCCGTTACACCACCAAGGCCATATTTTTGTTGCACGGGCAAGGAACGCCCTAACAACGAGGATATAGATTACAATCTACAATCATATATATTATTGCTATTTATTCGCAGGGCGATCGAATGTTATTGAATGGCACCATAGCTGCCGAAATGGCAGTCAGTTTCTGGATACTGTCTAATACCATATCCAAGAAGGTGATAAAGGGATTCGGGCCGCAGTTCGTGGCAATAGTAGTCATAGCTTTGGGTCTTTTGCCCATGGCGGTTTCCGTGGCGCTTATGCACACGTATTCGATGCCGTTTTACAGCATACTGATGGCCTCATTCGCCGGAATTGCGCTGGGAACGGGATTTGTTTCCATATATATGTCGTTAAAGACGGAACAGCTTGCAAATGCATCCGCACTTAACGAGATACAGCCCGCAGCGTTAGTGCTTTTCGGGCTCGTCATATTGCATGAACACGTGACCATCCTGCAGATAGTAAGCATGTTGGTGATATTCGCCGGTGCCATGCTGATAATAACAGGGGAAAGATTCAAAATAAATCGTGCGCTATTGCCTGCGGCACTTGCAGGATTCTGCTGGGCAGTGTATTGGATATTGATGGAATATGCCATAAGTTCCGCACGTGAATTCTCGCTGCCAATATTAGTATCCAGATTGATAGGGCTTGCACTTGCCATCGGAGTTCTCTTATGGATGGGGGGCGTGAAAACCGCAATACGAAGGAGGCGCAGACTGATGCGAAGCGAGGGTGTGTTCGGTCTGATGATCATATTGCTGATAATCATGGGCATAGCAGATGGATGCGGAGATGCGATTTTCGGCATAACCGCGATATCCAAAGTGTTCGCGATAGGCGGCGCACTTACTGCACTATCGCCAATGGTGGTAGTCTTTCTCGGTTTTCTTTTCTATCGTGAGCGATTAAATAAAACGCAAATGGCGGGATTTTTTGTGATGGTTGCAGGAGCAGTGATACTGAGCGTACTTTGAAAATGCATGTAAATATTAAACAATTGGGAGATATAGCGTAAAGCGTAATTGCCATGCGAAAACACACAGCACAGTATAAAAAAATCCAATCCGCAATGGAATATCTCATGACCTACGGATGGGCTATACTCGTCATTGCGGTTGTGCTCGGTGTTCTCTATTCCCTCGGAATATTCAGCCCTTCGAACTTTGCGCCTAAGGCACAGCCCGGTTCATGCCAGGTGTTCCGTCCGAACGGTCCTGGAACCAGCTACGATGCGAATCTCGAAGGAACGTGCAGCGGCGAACTGCCGGAATATACAGTACAATTTAGTGGAAATAACGAAGCGTATATAAATATTAGTAATAGCCAATTGCTTAACCCTGCAAATATAACTGTTGCATTTTGGGCTAAAAGTTCGCATGATACTAATATGGGATTCTTGGGAAAGGGTCCGCAACCGGGACAAGTAAGTAACGAATTTTATATGTATGGCAGAACGGGTTTTTTACAATGTGTAACGCCATACGGAACGCAAGGATGGATAGGTACATCATATACCAATACATGGTATTTTCTCACTTGTTCATATAACAGTACAGCCACAACGGTATATGTAAATGGTATTATTGCGAGTATGAAGATAGGATCAAATAGCATACCATTATGGTCGAACAGTTATAACTTTGTAATAGGAATACATTTGTGTTGTGGGAACTTTAACGGGTCTATGGCAGATTTGCAAATTTACAATGTTTCTTTAAATCAAAACAGCATTAATGCTCTTTATCAAGAAGGGATAGGTGGTGTGCCAACTTCCCTTCAAAATCTTATTGCATGGTATCCGTTGAATGGAAATGCAAACGACTACAGCGGAAACAACAATGACGGTATTCCTTATAACGTTCTTTACACTGCCACATGGCAGTCGGGATATACCGCACCATAAAAACTATATATTAAGAAGGCGTATTACATCTCAAGGCGGAGTAGCTCAGCCTGGTTAGAGCGCTAGACTCATAAGCTATGTTTTATGAGTGATGAGCTTTTTGCTGTGATTGCTAAGAAATCTAGAGATCGGGTGTTCAAATCTCCCCTCCGCCAAAGTTCTCTTTTGTTCATTTTTCGTTATTCGCATAAACGCGTTCCACGCGCGAAGCGGTAACATCAAGGAGCGTCGCGAATTTTTTGAAATCTTCGATCGAACATCTTATTCTTTCGGTATACAGTTCCGCATAGCCCGATGCATTTATTCCGATATGCGCACCATTATGTCTAAAGAACCCGAGCGCGTCATCTATATCGAAATCTTCCGGGCCTATAATATCCGATTGTCTGGAAATTATAGCTGCAGAAAGGAGATTTGAAACTCTCATGTCCATCGCGATATTGACAAGCATGCGGTCTATCATATACAGCGAAAGATGCAGGTCTTCAGGCGACATCAGTTCGGCTCTGGGAAATCTTGCACGTGAAATATACATACCCGTGCTTCCATCATAAATGCTCTCCCATTTCTTTAATCCCTCAATTACCTCAAGCCTGAACATTTCCCTGTCATCCTGACGTTTGAGAAATCTCAGCGGATCCTTTTCCAATGAATCTGTATCTGTTGTTTTAACTTCAGGATTATCGCGTTTTTCCATCAGGGCTTTGCGCAGTATCGGTGCTATTTCGCTATATACACTTGCAAGGCTTTTGTCTCGCATGGTGGAATAAAGGTCAAGAAGTATGTGAAGCCCTTCCGCGTTTTTCGGTTCGTCGGACAATTCGGCAGCATTAAATGCCATTTCCAGATATTTTACGACAGTTTCAATATCTCTGGCGTTGTCTGCAACGTTCTTTGCCTTTTCGGATGCAACCCCGTAAACCAGCCGCGCGTTTCGCATATCTCCCTTATTAGCGAGCCTATCGGCTATCTCTACAAACTTCCTGTATTCGCCAACCAATCCCCAAAGATCGTTTCTAGCAGGCTTCCCCCTAAATGACATGACATCTCCAGAACGACTATTTTAGTTAATTTGAAACGGATATTTAAGCATTACATAAGATTTGTTGAAAAACAGATTCATTCGAATTCTTCCAATGTCTTAGAATATATGGATTTTAGTTGGGGGATTGCGGTCGTAACAAAACACACTTTCGAAGTGCGGTGCGCATTGATCCCTATTTCTTTGCATACTTCTGGATTGCGCTCAAAATGGCGTATTTTTTTGGAGAGGCCGGAATAATCTCCGGGTTTGAACGTTTCTCCGTTAAGCCCGCTTATTATCAATTCGGATATGCCTGCACCTTCGCTCACTATTGCAGGAGTATTATACAGCCACGCTTCCGCGACAGCAAGGCCGAACCCCTCGGTTCTTGATGGAAGAACGAACAGATTCGCGCGTGAGAGTGCGCATGCAATGCCTTCGTCGGGCATGTATCCGGTGAATATCACTTTTTTCCCGATGCCGAGTTTTTTTACCAGCTTCTCGAGATGCATGCGCCATGCGTTTCCTTTAGAATGGCCCAGTGCGTGCGAAGTGAACGAACCGTTTCCTATAAGCATGAGCTTTGATTTTCCGTTACGGAGAAGTGCAAATGCGCGAATCAGATCGTCCTGGGATTTCATGTTGTCCATTCTCGCCACATTTACTATCAGAAAATCGTCTTCCGTTATCCCATATTTGACATTGAACGATTCAATTTCTTCCGATCCGGGTTTTTTGTATGCGGAAGGATCTATGTGCGGATATACCTGATATGCGCGGCCCCTGAATCCCGCGCGGATCAAACCTTCGAGGTCTCTTTTCGTGCTTACCACCACTGCGTCATTGGTCTGCATCCCGTTTATGATGAATTTTTTAATCTTCGGATTCAGTATGTCTGGAACAAACGGAATATGCCATCGAAATACAGTAGGATATGCCGGACCGAGCATCGAACCGAGAAGAAGTTGTTGGAAATCGTGTATTTCAAACACGTCAAGGGGTTCTTTCTTTTCAAGTATCTTGCGCGCAAGCCTTGAATTGTATCTGAAATAGCCGAGATATTCCTGTATGTTGAATCCGCGCGCATCTATCCCATGCACGTTATTCCATATTTCCTGTTTGAAGTTCGTATACTGCGTACTGTTCTCCTTCTTAAGAAATACGTTGTCTATTTCGACGTGTTCGTTGAGTATGATTCTGCTTGGCGCATCGGCATTCAGCGAAAACCACGACGCGTGCGATACGATGCCTTCCTTGACAAGTTCGTGAAGTTGTGCACGCACCATCGGGGTTACGCCTCCGACAGTATACATGTAACTGCTTCTATCCACGTTTTTAAGTTTTATCGTGTCGCCGTGAACTTTTTTAAGGAAACGGACCGCAGGAGTCTGCGAGACTATTCCAAGACGTATTTTTTTATTCATTGCAAATCGCCAGGATTGCCATCCCTTGAAATAAACTGAAGGCATACTGTTTTGGAAGTATTCCGGGTAATTTCGGAAATATTTCCCATATCATCGTCAATCATTAGGTCTATCCCATAGGCCTTGCATAATTTCGTCTTGTTTTCAGGTATGGGTTCAAGAGCAAGCTCCAATTTCCTGAACGGTATCCCCCATTCTTTGAGCTGTGCCGATTTTCTTTTGTGTATTTCATCAAACATCGGCTCGTCTATTTTTGCACATGATGATATGATATATATCGTATTCGAATCTTCTTTGACAAGAGAAGAAACGAATTCCTTGAAGAATATTGGATTTGTCGTTATAGTATTATCGTAATCTATGCCTATGTTCATCAATACTACCAATAAATTTGTATGACCCGGTGCGGGAAGTGAAGCACCATATCGTATTTGATTCCTTACGAATTTATACCTTTGCGAGATTTTTGAGGGCGTTGAATGCCGTCGAAATATCGTTTTCCTTTATTATGAATATTTCTTCGGTCAGCGTTGAAACCACTTCGACTATGTTGACATTGTTCCAACTCAGCGCCTTTACCAGCACGTATATCACCCCGACGGTTTCCGACGCATTCTCGGGGATTCGCACCATGAGATAGGAAAGACCGTCGATAACGCGCAATATCTGCGAAGCGCCGAATGCCTTCTTTATCTGCTCCATGTACTTCGTATTGGAAAGGATCGTTATCTCGTATATGCCCTGCGTAATCGTCAGTATGTCGCCTTTTGAAAAGTCGACCATGGAATACAGGCCTTGCAATGCGTTTATCGTATCCACATTTCTTTCGACTGTCAACTCGAATATGCCGGATTTCATCGATATGTCAAGCCCCGTGAGATTTACTGCAGTGGAATGCAATTCGCTGGCCTTGAGCGTTTCCCTGAAACGGCGAATTGCCATTATGATAGCGGAACGCTTAACCGTACGCCTTACCTCTTTCTCCACATCGGGCTTTATCATGTCTGCGAGATATGCGTAATTTATTATGTCGCGCACTAGCGCCTCTTCGAGAAAAGGCATCCCTTCGAGTATGCGCGAAACCGTGTGTGATGTCGTTGGCATTAAAGTCACGTTATTTATAAATAACAGTGAAGTTTTATAACACTTTTGTTATCCTGATAACATAAAGTATATATATTAAAGAAATCAATATAATGAGTGCAATTGATCGTTAAAGGTAGCGGCGGTTGCAGCAGGTTATCAAATGGCACTTAGAATTCAAAGCGGAACGCGGCTCCGTACCTTGCAGGACTCAATGCGCACAAGCAGAGAGGAACGCATAAACAGCAGGCAATGGAGCAGTTTCGAAAGGCTCATCGACCACGGTGCTAGCGGGCACGAAAACAGCCAGGGACCGCGCGGTGGTAGGATAGGCGTTGACGAATTCAACAGCAGGCTGAAAGGCTTTTTGGACAACAGAATAGTAAGAAATGCTGAAGACATAAGAAGGCTTAACAGGCTCGTGGATCAGGGTATAGAATACCTGAATACGAGCAATCAGACAAGGCTCACGCTGAGAGCACTGGTTGCAGACCATGCAGTACATTCCATAAACAACGTTGAAGCTGTGCTTCCGCTGCGCGATGGAGTTTCAATAGCATATATAGGCTACAATAAAGAAGGGAGGAGGATATCGGACAGCGAGGATGTTTCAAAAAGAGTAGCTTATGCGCTCAATAATGCATTTCTTTACGAGGGAGGAAACTTTTCCGCGCTCGGGGGATTGTTGAGGCAGGCGCGCGACGAAGGCATCAGGGTAAGGATAGTTGACGGATACAATATGGGCAATGATGTCTTTGCGGGCATAGCCCAGCTGATGTGGTATCACGGCTACAACGACGATGTAAAAGTCTTGCAGGCACTTCATGGCAACAGAATAGCAATAGCAACGCATAACGGAACGGTTGTCGGTTTGAGCGTCGGAGAGAGCGCAACGGTAAACATTAACGGACGCGCGGTAAACATAGTTGAATCTACAAACGCGACAATACACCCAGAATACAGAGGCAGAGGAGAAATAAACAGAGTTTATGCGGCGGTTACGACACTATTAGTGACATCTTACGCTCATGAGGATACTGTAGTGTATTCCGAATCCAATGCAACAAAAAGCACGGTTCTTGCAGTGAGAGCCATGCAGGGAGGGGTAATAGGCCACCTGGATGACATGCCGAATGGTATTTTGGACCAGCACGTGCGCATGCGCACAAGCAGCGGAGTCCCGGAATTTTTCCCACTTGCAGTAAATTATTTCTCGGAAAACGGAATAGAACGCATTTTGGAGTCGGAAGAAATAATGACTCCGCTTAGGGAAATGCAAAGGGTGTGATGAATGGATGCTGAAACGATTTTGAGGAAACTGGTTAGCATAAAATCCCCGTTTCCGGAAGAGCTTGAGATAGGAAATTACCTTGAAGGATATTTGCGCGGATTGGGTTTCCGTGTAGAGAAACAGCAGGTGGAAGAAAACAGATACAACATACTTGCAGAAAAGGGAGAGGGTGGGGAAGCACTCTTGTTTTACGGACATATGGATACCGTGCCGCTCTACGGCACTTGGGAAAGTGATCCGTTCACGCTTACTGAGAGGGAGGGGAAACTTTACGGATTGGGAGCGCGGGACATGAAAGGAGGGTTATCTGCGGTTCTTGCGGCACTTGAAAAGGTGCAGAATCAGCACGTCAAGGTCATAGTGTGCGTCGATGAGGAAAATATATCGAAAGGGGTCTGGAAAGCACTCGATGAAAAACGGGACTGGTTCAAGGACGTCGGACTCGTCGTTTCCGCTGACGGCGCGACATCGCAAATAAGCGGAGGAGGTGCGAATACGGTAACGCTGGGAAGGCGCGGAAGATGTGTAGTCTGCCTTGACATTAAAGGATTATCATCACACGGAGCTGACCCGGGAAAGGGAGTGAGCGCAATAAACGAAGCCGCGCGCATAACCGAAAATGTCGGATTGATTCCGTTAAACAAACATGAAAAATTGGGCAGTGACGGAATATTCGTGAGAAAAATCGAGGGCAAATCGACAAGCCTTTCGCTTCCGGAAAATGCAAGCATGGAATTGGATTGCCATTTCGTGCCCCCTGGAAGCGCGAACGAGATGCGAAGCCGCGTCGAAACGTTCGTACGCAAATTACATGACGAAGGTAAACTTGACAAAAGAACGGCTGTCACAACCACGTTGAGAAAACGCGAAACGCCGTATCTGGAACCGTATGTTACTGCTGAAAGCAACAAGAGGGTGGGGGAATTAATAAGATTGGTAAGGGAGAACTTCGGCGAGATCATATACAATTATGGCAGTTCTGTTGCCGATGACAATGCACTCGCCGTTGTCCTCCAACTGCCGGTCGTAACACTCTGGCCGGAAGGAATGAACGCGCATGCGCAGAACGAGTGCTCTTCGAAAAAGAGCCTTGCGGAAGTCGAATCACTGTTCGGCATGATAATAGAAGGCTGGAAATGAGGAATCGGCGCGCATTACAGATGCATGTCGAAGACTTTCTTGTACGTATCTATATTGCCGACGTCATACCATTTGCCAGTATAAGACGTTGATTCTATTTCCGTGCGATTTATCAGCCACTGGAAGAAATAGCCAGGAGCATCAGGGTTGTTCTTATCATCCATGTACGCCTTGAATTCGCCGAGCATTTCCTTAGGCATTGCGTAGATGCCGGTACTTATTTTTGTCGATACAGGATTGTCAGGTTTTTCATGGAATGCGACGATTTTGTTGCCGTCAAGTTCGACTACGCCGAACCGTTTTGCCTCTTCGAGGGACTGAATATCGTAAGTTACAAGAATCGGTTTTCGGGTCTTGTGAAAATGATCCATAAGCACGGACAGATCGAAATCGTAGAAGTTGTCTCCGGCTATCACTAGCAAATCATCCTTCAGTGACATCGTCTCTATCGCATGATGTATGCCGCGTATGGCGCCGTACTTTTCACCGTCGTGCATCGTAGGCTCTACGAGCATCTCGAGGGTTTCCATGCCATCCGTGCATTCCCTATTCTTCTTCCAGTATTCAAACTGGTTGGCGAATTTCTGGTTCGTGGAAAGCAATATGCGGTTTATGCCGTTCTTAACGACGGCATCGACAGTATAGTCGAGTATCGGTCTTCCGTTTATCGGGAGGAGCGGCTTGGGTACGAAAAGCGTTATTGGTTCGAGCCTCTTTGCAAATCCTCCACACAATATCAATGCATCCATGTGTTCACACTGTAATGTCAAAACTCGCACGTAACGTTTGAAAGTTATAATAAGGATTTGAAAGACAAATTATTTAAACGCTATGCTCTTCCGCGATAAGCATTGCAACAGTACCAAAAATACGAGGTCATTTGCCTCTTTTCCGGTTATTTTTCTCCTGCATTTTTCAATATGCGTTCTCCGAGCCGTTTGAGTTCTTCGTAATCTGCTTTCGGCCCCATTGCGGTAGTAAGATATCCACGGTACGATTTGACGGACTCCCTTTTTCTCGAACCCTTCATGTGGTACTTGTGTTTCAATCCGTGAAGAGGATACAACTTTATGTGGACGTGATTTACCCCAAGGCCTTCCATCACCATTGCCACCCTGTGAATCCCCAGTCCTTTTTCAAGGATCCTTGCCACTTTTCGCGATGCAATCATAAGTTTTGCATATTTGTCATCCGACATGTCGAAAACATATGAATCGCAATGTTGTTTCGTTATGACAAGCGTCATGCCCAGCGTATTGGGAAATCCGTCGAGTATGGCCATGAAATCGTTATCTTCCCATAACTTCACGTACGGAATCTCTCCGGAAATCATCCTGCAGAAAACATCCCCGTTATTGGAATTTTCAGACATCGTATCACATTAAATGGAGCGCTTTAATGATGCTACCGCATCCTTTATGTCTCCCTGTTGCATAACGTCAAACTTGTAATCCTTCTCAAATATGTCGTAGTATATGAGATCGTCGTTTCCGGCGTATATGTCGGTAAGCGTACGCGGCAGCAGATGCATGTGAAGCCTGTTCACAGGCATTCCGATATAGCCGCCCACCTGCATTGCCGTGATATACGAATTCGTCTCGTCTCCGTACATTTTCAACAGCGAATTCATTACCACCGGATAAAGATGTGCAAAATCGTTCAACTCGCGGCGCGTTAGGTCGAGGAAATCCGACACTTCGCGTTTTGGCAGGATTAGAGAATGCCCCGGAAGTATTGGATTCGTGTTGTGGGCCGCCACGAAATATTTAGATTCTATGAATACGTTCTCTGCGATGTCTGCAGGAATAGTCGAACGTAGTTCTTTTGCGCTGGATCTGTCGCGCAGAATATGCTTGAGATGCCCTTTGATTTTAAGTTCTGTTTTGAGTTTTTGCGCTTCTTCCGCAAAGTAATCGATGTTCGGACGGTCTTTCTGCTGCAGTGATTTTTCGTATATGTGTACGAATCTGTCGGGATCGGAAGGACCGGCATCCACCCTGCGGTGCCTTGGAATCAAATGCAGATGAAAATGATCTATCGTTCTTCCAGAAGCGACGCCGCTTCTTATCTTGATATCGTATGCGCGTTCGCCTTCGTTGTAAACGTCAAGGTTCATGCGTATTACCCCGGGAAGAAGATTGAATAGTTCCTTTACCTCATGCGGATTCAAATCCATGAGACCCAGAACATGCCTGTTGGTAATTATAAGGGAATGTCCTTCGTCAAGAGGGCGTATATTGTAAAGCATGCGGAAGTGTTTTGACGTGTGAAAAATTTGTGCAACAACGGAGGGGGAGGGATTACAAAAAACATCTGTGTCTTTACGGGCTTTCATCTTGATAGCCATAAATCCTCGCCTCGGCAGCGGTCTCTTCGTGCAGTCCGCAATATAACTGCACACATTTGTAGACACTATTGTATGTGCCTTGATGCTTATATAGTTTTTCTACTTTATGGACTACTTGCTTACCTGTTATGACTGTGGCTTTGTAGTTTAATTCCCAATAGAACTACAAAATCAACAACTTAACATAAATAACCAAGCAGGCATTAAGATTAAATCATTACCAACTGTACCTATTTTGCCTTCACATATGATTATACCTATGGGTGCCTTAAGTCTATACATTGTATTCCTAATTCTCTTGATATCTTCATCTCCACAATGACCATTTTTAACTTCAATTGGGAGTACAAAACCATAATCTTGTCTAAAATCCAATACCAAATCTCGCTCTTCTACATTATCTACCTCCCAATAGTAGCCCGAATCCCTTAATTTATGATCTATGTAGAAAGCCAATCTAAGAGAATGATTGAATATTGCAGTCTCAAGTAATTGCCCTCTTTCTGGCGCAGTTATTCCTTGTGATTTTACACCCAACACCGCATTTCTAAGTCCAGTATCGGCCGCATAGAATTTTTTCTCTTTGGTACTCGGATATCCCTGAAATTTAAATTTTGCAGATACCCTTATAAGAAAAGCCTGACATAGTGCATCTATATATTCATCTACGGTACGAGTATTAGTTAGGCCCAGACTTTCAGCCAATTTTTTCCTCGTTAATTTCATTGCGCTATTACTTACCAATGTTACTAACAATGATCTTATTTTATCAGGATATTTTATAGGGAACTCATTAACAACATCTTTCTGTAAGATCAAATCAAATACGTTTTGTTGATAATAAAGCGCTATTTTCTCCCATGACTCCTCCGTATTATAGAACTCTGGATATCCACCCTTCAATAAATATTCTTCATTACCAAAAACAAACGTTTTAGATAATGGGGAAGCTACAACTTCGCTCAAAACTGCATTGTAAATCTTAATATCTTTATTTTTTAATGTTTCAATTAAAGCATCCCTCAATTTATACGAAATTCTATCTATCTCATCCGAATCGCTAAGGTTTCTATAGCGTAATGTATCCCTTAGTTTCATAGTTACCATTTGATAGATGTTGAATCTACCTACACCACTTTCAGTGTCTCTAAAAACTGCAGTGGAAGATGAACCGGATACAAGCGCATAGATTGGTCTATTTTGATCTACAAATTGCTTCATTGTTCTTGCCCAAGATGGGTCATATTGTGCTTCATCAATAAACAAATAAACTGTTTCGGTAGAATCTGCAATAGATTTGCCCAGTATATTGCTCTCGTAAAATTCCAACGCCGTAGTTAGCTTTTGCTGTGTAAGTTCCAAGTATGGTCTTTCTAAAGAGATAAAAAGAATTAACTTTGGATTAACTTTTTTAATCTCTAATAAATATTCTATTAACTGCGCTATCAATGTAGTTTTACCAACTCTTCGTGCACCTATTAATACATCTACCTTCCCCTGTCTAAGCCCTTCAACAAAGTGTTTGAAATCGCTTCTTTTAAAGGCCACAGGCTTCTCTTTCATAACACCAGTTGCCCACCACCTATTATCTTCCGCCAGCTCTTGTATAAAACGATCAGAAAAAACTGCCATAGTCTATTATAAGAAGTGATGGATATTTATACTTATTACACACACTGCATAAGCATTTATAAATACTTATTACATATATGTAATAAGTAGAATAAACCTTAAACTTGTTGATAGCGATGAACAAGGACAAGTTAGGACAATACCGAGAAAGCCTGTCGAGACACTTTCAAGGAGTAAAAGAACGAGTTATTCCTTGAAAAAATCGTTTATCGCTCGTACCTGACCGGAAAATGCCATCTCAGGAAGGGAATCCCATTTATAATATGCAACTTCGGACGCATCGTCAGATGGAGACGCGGTACCGCTGAATTCTGTTGCATGGAAAACAGTTAACGCTGAGAACGTTTTGGGATGGGAAGTTTCCAGATATTGGCCTACCATACGCAGCATGGTTGCGGAAATGCCCACCTCTTCCCCAAGCTCCCTAGAAGCCGCATCAATCGGCAATTCCCCGTATTCGACAAAACCGGCAGGCAGTGCCCACTCCCCTTTGAACGGTTCATTGCCGCGCTTTACAAGGAGTATTTTGTTGTTGTCGCTGCGATCCTGCACTATAACTGCTGCAGTCATAGGCGTATGCCCCCAATATATCCACTTGCAATTTTTCCTATCCGAGCATGCCTGGTAGATCTTTCCGTTAATTTCTATCGACGCCAAAGTGCCGCCGCATATGGGGCAGTAATTGAATTCCGGTGGCGTATAGGTAGTCATGTGCCAATCATCTGCTTATCAAGCATCGCGCACATTTTAATTTATATCGGCCCAGAGAGGAAAGTGATCAGATACGACGGAATCAAGCACGCCGAAGCCGTTGACATTCACTTCGCTTGACGGCATTATGTAGTCGGCGAATTGTGAAGGAAGTGTGTAGTATTTTGTCCGTGTACTTGATATTTTATACTCCTTCACAAGATTCCGCAACGGTATGCTCTCGATTATTCTCATGCTTTCGGTAGTCGGATCCAGATTGAAATCGCCGCATAGGATCCTTTTTCCTTCAGTATTGCCCACGATATTGCGAATGTTTTTTGCCTGTTCCAATGTCTTTGGATAATCCATCTTGTCCGGAGCGACGAATGCGCCATGCAGATTCCATATGTGATAGGTCTCTTCGGCACGTATGCGCGTGTAGAGCATGTTTATACCTATAGTGGACCAGTTGTTGTCTACCATTGTGCCTTTGCTGCCGTAGACATACTGGTCTTCGTGGTGTTCTACGGTGAAATCGGATTTCACAAACGTGGCTAAGCCCCGTTCATTCTCCTGCGGTATGGCGCTGTAACCGACAAAATCCGGCAATGCTTCCTTCATTTGTGCTACGAGATCTTCCTTTCCGTCCTTGAATACGGCACTTTTAACTCCCGGTTTGTTATCAAGCACCTCCTGGAAACAGAAAACATCGGTATCGTGCGACTTTTCTTTTAGGAATGGCAGGAGTTCGTCGAACAGCTTTCCGCACCATGTATTTAGCGTTACTATTCGCATCGTTGCACCTTTACAGTTCCGCGACTGCGGCTCTCAGTGCGTTTATAAGACTGCTGTTGTGGTGGCACATTATGCTGAAGACGTTGTTGGACATTTCTTCGGACGGATCGAGCTCACCCATGTCTTTCAGCCGTTTGATGTCGTCAAAATCCTGCTTCCCGTTAGTATTGCGGCTGAGCATGGCCTTGTAAAACGTGATGAATGCAGGGTGTGCAACCTTCACTTCTCCAGATATGAGAGGGTTGTGCAGAAGCCGTGCATGTGGAAGCAGTATTTTTGTTGACGGGTATACGTAATCCTCGTTGGGCGCAAACCTGTGGGTTGACGGGTATCGCTGTGATAGCTCTGTTATCAAATCTATCGGCAACCCCCCGCTTGATTCCAGACTCAGTTTTGGACCGCGGAGAATATGGCCAAAGTGTTCCGCCGGTCCGGTCTCGAGCTCTGACGGTATAGGAAGCAATGCATCACGCAATGCAGCGAGTATGTGCTTGCCGCTTGGAAGATTTATATTATCTATGACTATGTCAAGATCCGTAGGCACTCTGTCTGCGCGGTCCACAAAACCCTTGTGCAACTGATCCAGTTGGTATAGGAAAACCCCGCCGCCGGCAATGACCATCCATGAAGACCGGCTTATGCCCTGCGAGTCAAGAAACGTTGACATCTGCGAAAGCGCACCTATGAATGCGTGCTGTTGCGGTGACAACATGTTTGAGAGGCGTGAAGCAGCAGTATTATGCGGGTCTACGCGCTGTAGCGCACGCAGCGATTGATCCAGCATGTCTTTGTCCTTGACGCTGTTAGCTCTAGCTATTCTTCGTGTGTTAGTCATGGCAATAACCAATATGATAGTGTGAAGGATATCGTGTAGGGCTGACGCTGATGTTCAAAAAATTGCGAGTCGATTCGGTCCCAGCATAGCGGAGCGCTTGTGCTGTGTTGAATAATCCCATAGTGTTAATAGGAGTTCGGTCTTATAAATCTTTCTTGGAGATCCGGACAGTTTTGGCTTTTTCTATAAATATGGAAATTTTTCGTAATTTCGTGTACTGTAACTCGATTCGTATACAGATTGGTCACATGTTTTTTGAAACTTATAATAATCTTTTCAACGTGTTGGATAGTAAGTGGGTTTTTTGGAAATTAATGCTTTCGATGGAGAGATAAAATACTTGCAGATAATGGATGAAAAGGGCAACATAGACCCTGCGTTGTACCCGAAGGATCTTGACGACACTAAGATACTGAGCATGTACAATTACATGCTTCTTGCAAGAATGTTCGATGCAAAAGTGCTGAGCCTTCAGCGCCAGGGTCGCGCGGTAACCTATGCCCCATTGGTCGGAGAGGAAGCAACGCAGATAGGAACGGCGTTTGCACTGCGGAAGGAGGATATTTTCGTGCCTTCATTCCGCCAACACGGCTCTTACATAGTAAGAGGATTCCCGATGGAATCCATGTTTCTTTATTGGAGAGGGTACGAGGAAGGCGCCTCAGTTCAAGGAGATAAGGGGGATTTGCCTGTCGCGGTTCCCGTTGCAACACAGGTGCTTCACGGAGCAGGTATGGCATTCGCACAGAAATACAAGAAAACAGGCAATGTCGCACTTGTTTATGTTGGAGATGGAGGAACTTCGGAAGGGGAGTTCTACGAAGCGCTGAATTTTGCAGGAGTCATGAAATTGCCGTTGATAGTGATAATAGAAAATAACCAGTGGGCAATATCGATACCGCGGGCGAAACAGAGTGCGGCGAAGACGCTTGCACAGAAGGCGATAGCCGCGGGAATACGCGGGGTGCAGGTAGACGGAAATGACGTCGTTGCGGTTTACAAAGCCACAAAAGAGGCTATAGACTCTGCCGCTGACGGCCCCACGGTAATAGAATGTGTAACATACAGGATGAGCATGCATACCACCGCGGATGACCCTACGAAATACAGGTCTGATTCCGAAGTCGAGCAGTGGAAACCGAAAGACCCTATTGCGCGCGTAAAAACGTATCTCGAAGGGAAGGGATTATGGAATGACGAACTTGAAAGCAAAGCGACGGCGGAATTTTCAAAACAGATTGATGAAGCAGTTGAGAAAGCGGAGAAATTCGTCGAAAATCCGGAGAGCATGTTTGACAATATTTACAGCTTCATGCCGGACACATTGAAAGACGAATTGGAAGACGCCAAGGCAAACGGATTTTGGCAGGGTGATAAATAATGCAGGCTAATATGGTAACCGCGATAAACAATGCACTCGAAATAGGCATGCGTGAAAATGAAAACGTCGTGCTTCTCGGAGAAGACATAGGAAAGGATGGGGGAGTATTCAGAGTAACCGAGGGATTGCAGGCAAAATTCGGAGAGAACAGAGTGATAGATACGCCGCTTGCGGAAGCGGGAATAGCCGGCATGTCAGTAGGCATGGCGCTTTCGGGATTGAAACCTGTTGCGGAAATGCAGTTTGCAGGATTCATGTTCCTCGCGTTTGATCAAATGATAAATCACGCGGCGAGATATAGAAGCAGGACGCGCGGCGCTTTCACCGTACCCATGATTGTGCGAACTCCTGTGAGCGGAGGAGTGAGGACGCTAGAGCACCATTCGGAAAGTCCGGAAGTGTATTATTCGCATATGGGCGGACTGATCGTAGTCGAACCTTCGACGCCGTATGATGCAAAAGGACTGATGCTCAAGGCGTTACACAGCGAAGATCCGATAGTTTTCCTTGAACCTACGAAACTTTACAGGCTGTTCAAGCAGGAGATACCTGACGAAGCATATGAGGTTCCTATAGGCAAGGCATCGGTTGTGAAGGAAGGAAGCAAACTTTCGATTATAACATACGGTACGATGGTGCCGCTCGTTAAGGAAGTTGTTGAAAAGAAGAAAATAGATGCTGAAATAGTCGATTTGAGGACAATAAATCCGCTTGATGAAGCAGCAATACTTGCAAGTGCGAAGAAAACCGGACGTGTGCTAATAGTACACGAAGCATCGTTAAGCTTTGGTGCTGGGGCAGAAGTTGCCGCAAGGATAGCTGAGAAAGCCATGTTCGAATTGGAGGCGCCGATAATGAGGATTGCCTCTCCAAGCCTGCCGTATCCGTTTCCAGGATATGAAAAATACTACGTTCCCGGAGCGAAGAGAATTTCCCAGGCGATAGACAAATTGCTTGAGGCGTGATTTCATGAAGAGCATAAAATTCGTAGATGTTGGGGAAGGAATACAGGAAGGAAAAATACAGAAGTGGCTTGTCAAGGACGGAGATACCGTCAAGGAGGACCAGCCTCTCGTGCAAATAGAAACGGACAAGGCCGTCGTTAACATACCGTCGCCGGTAAGTGGAAAGGTAAAAATAGTGGCAGCAGAAGGCACGGTAGTGAAAGTTGGCGATGACATTGCATATGTTGGAGATCCATCCGATTCGAGTACGGAAGCGAAGATTGCTGTTCCGGCACAACCTACGGAAACAAAACAGGCAACACCGCAACAGGGTGTTGCTGAAATCGAAGTCGGCAAGGCAAGCGGAGTGCTTGCAACACCGGCCGTACGGAAACTTGCAAGGGAATCGGGAATAGACATTTCAAACGTGAAGGGTACCGGACCGCATGGCAGAGTGCTTGAGAGTGATCTGCACGCCGCATCACCGAGGAACAATGTTTCAACGCCGACAACTGTACAGATCCCGAAATTCTCGGGAAAACTCGAAGCGGCGCATGGTGAAAAGATAGAAAGAATACAGATGTCGCAGACAAGAAAAGCCATTGCAAGAAACATGGAACTTTCCTGGACAATACCGCGTGCGGTGCACATGGACATCGTTGATGCTACGCACCTGTTTAACATAGTCATGGATGAAAAACAGAATGCACAGAAACTTGGTGTCAAACTCACCTTTCTGCCGTTCATAATAAAAGCAACGGTAGAAGCATTGAAGGAAAATCCGGGATTCAACGCGAGCTATGATAAGGAAAAACAGGAAATAATACTGAAAAAGTATTACAACATAGGACTCGCAGCAGAAGCATCGGACGGATTGAAAGTGGTAGTGATAAAAGAAGCAGATAAAAAGAGCATAATGGAAATAGCAAAAGAGATAGAAGAACTCCATAAAAAAATAAGTGATATGAGCATAACGCTGGAAGAAATGCAGGACAGCACATTTACTATAACAAACATAGGAAGCCTTGGTGGAGGATATCTCTCAGTGCCAATGATAAATTATCCGGAAGTGGCGATACTTGGAATACATAGAATACGCGACGTGCCTGTAGTAAGAGATGGAAACGTTGCTGTTGGAAAACAGCTTCCGTTCTCCCTTACTTTTGACCATAGGGTTGTTGATGGTGCGGAAGCGGTGAAATTCGGCAATGCTTTGATAGAATATCTGCACGATCCGGAATTCCTTGAAATGCTCGGCTGATGATAATGGTAATGGGTTCTATTCCGGAAGAAGTTGACATTGCGATAATAGGAGGAGGGGTTGGAGGTTATGTTGCGGCAATACGCGCAGCGGAATTGGGAAAGAGTGTTACCCTCGTGGAAAAGGAAAAACTCGGGGGGCATTGCCTTAACTATGCATGCATACCGTCTAAAACGCTGATAAACATAGCGGATATTTTATACGAAGCCAGAAATTCGCAAAAACTTGGAATAAACGGCAACGGAATTTCTGTAGACGCGAAGGCAATGTACGACTGGCGCATGGGAGTTTCGAAGAAACTTGAGGACGGCGTGGGATTCCTATGCAAATCCAACGGAGTTGAAGTGATAAAGGCGCAGGGCACGCTTCTTTCGTCAAACAGGCTGCAGCTGACAAACGGAGAAGAACTCGATTTCAAGAAAGCGATAATTGCGACGGGTTCCGAACCAGCATCACTCAAGGGATTTGATTTCGGAGGCAATATACTCGATTACAAACAGGCGCTCATGCTTGACCGGATTCCGAAGAGCATGGTAATAATAGGCGCGGGATACGTCGCAGTGGAGATAGGAACGCTGTATGCGAAATTGGGATGCGAAGTACACATAATAGCAAGATCAGATGTACTCTCAAAATTCGACAAGGATGCCGTTGACATACTTAAGAAAAAAATGACGCAGTTCGGCATTAAAGTGCACGCAGGAGCCGAACCGGTGTCTCATGATTCGGAATCCGTAAAACTGAGCAATGGAGAGATGGTCAATGCGGAAATTATCGTCGTTGCAATAGGCCTCAAACCGTACACCGACGTCCTGGGAATTGAAAATACAAAGGTAAAACAGGATAAGAAAGGTTTCATAATGGTTGACAATACGCTGAAAACCGACGATGATAACATACTTGCGATAGGCGATGTCATAGGGGAGCCGATGCTTGCGCACAAGGCAATGCGGCAGGGGGTCATTGCGGCCGAGGTTGCCTCAGGGATGAAATCAGGATACGACAATATTGTCGTACCCGCAGTGATATTTTCCGATCCGGAAGTGGCAATAGCCGGTAATATAACTGGCGAAGGGCTCACGATAACGAAATTCCCGATGACGGCGATAGGACGCGCGATAGCGATCGGAAAAGAGGAAGGTTTTGTCAAAATCGCATGTGATGGCGAAGGCATCGTGAAGGGAATAGAAATCGTGGGAAACAATGCAAGTTCAATGATAGCGGAAGCGGCTCTTGCAATAGAAATGGGAGCGGTTGCAGAGGACATCGCGGATACCATACATCCCCACCCGACATTTTCAGAAGCGGTGCAGGAAGCTGCCGAAGCGGCACTCGGAAGGCCGGTACATTTTTTTTACGGGAAGAAAACAGGAGGGATTAAATGAAAATAAAAATTGTTGCCGCGAAGGAATTTCCAGGAATAAAAAGACTGCAAGAGGAATTTGATGTCGGCAAAACCGGAGAGATATGCATAGCCGTCGGAGGAGACGGAACGTTTGTCAGGGCTGCGCGGGAATATGACGGACCGATACTGCTGATAAGAAGCAACGAACCGGGAAGCAGCGGGTATTATTCGGACGTATCTCTTGACGATATAGAAAACGTAATAGACAAACTCAAAAAACACAAATATAGGATAGAAACTCTTGAAAAGAAACTACACATATCGTATTCGGGAAAAAGTTATTACGCAGTCAATGAAGCCGTGCTTAGAAATATGCAAAGGGAGGTCAATTTCAAGGTTTATGAAGACAACAAAGGCAAGCTTGATGACATATACCCGTTCGTGATGGGAGGGGACGGTGTTCTCATAACAAGTTCGATAGGATCAACGGCTTACAACAAATCGGCAGGCGGACCTATAATATTGAGCCCCTCAGTTTTCTGCCTCACGTTCCTTAATGCCGACGGACCATACAGGAACCCGATAGTCGTAGGTGCGGTAAAAAAGATAGTTGTCAAGGTTGTCAAATATCCGGGAGTGCTTGAATATGACGGGATGAAAATAGCGACAGTCACGCCGGGAAAGAGCTTCAGCGTCAAACTTTCAGACAGGGATCTCAGAATCGTGAAGCTTGAAGGCAGGGAAGAAAAAATGTCCGACAAACTGGAACGTGTGATAAGAAGCCGTATGATAAAGGACCTTTGAAGTTCCTCTCACTCCCTGTTAAGAAAAGCATAGCCCAGTGTGAGATATGCGAGTTTTGCAGCGAGATAATTCGGTGCAATCATGCCAGGGATAGGACACAATTCATTGAGATCCATTCCGAGCAGTTTGCGTTTTGCGAGCACGCCTTTTAATATGTAAGTCAACTCGTAGAAACCCAGACCGTCAGGCTCCGGAGTTCCGACGCTCGGCATTTCCCTCGGATCCAGAACGTCAAGATCTATAGTGAGATAAATATTTTCCTTTGTTCTTTCAAGTATCGTTTCTATGACTTTGTCGAGATTCATGTTGTGCATGTCCTTTCTGTAAAGTATGTCCTTCCCGTATTTTTCCGCGCCTTCCTGATCTATGCTCCTTATCCCTACGCTGAAGCAGCTGGGGCATGCCTCTCTTGCGCGGGCCATAACACATGCATGATTATACCTGCTGAACATGTACGAATCCCTGTGATCGGAGTGCGCATCAAAATGAAGCACGCTCATGTTCTTTTCGCGTTCCGCTACCGCACGGATTGAACCTATTGCCACCGTGTGTTCGCCACCGAGTACGAGCGGCACCTTTCCCGCATCGAGTATGTTGGAAACTTCCTTCTGTATCATGTTTACCGTTTCTTCGGGAGAATTGGAGCTTGGAGCAAGTTCTTCAAGCGTGTATATTCCCAATGAAGTTGTGTCACCCTTCAACTCTTCGCTGTAAAGTTCCATATTCCTGCTCGCGTCGATTATCGCGTGCGGACCTTCCCTTGCACCCGATTTGTACGTAACGGTTGAATCGTAAGGGATAGGAAGCACCGCTATTTTTGCATCCTTGAAATCAGGATTCTCAACGCCGAAAAGGTTGTATGGAGGCATCGCACTTAGAAGTTTCATAATAATCACCGAATGATGCGCAATATAATATTCAATCAGCTATTTATAGTAGTGCGCGGAAATAGTAAGTATGAATATGCCTGAAAAGCAGGGATTTCTGAAGATTTATATATCTTTTCACAAATAATCATACTACTTGCAGGCTATTTATTGTGCGGATGCTTTTGCATTCATCCTTAAAGCTTGGCCTGATTGATTACCATGAGCGATTTAAACAATGACCTTAGGTTGGCTATAGACACTGGAAAAGTCAGCTTTGGCTACAGAAGCCTTACGCGCAGCATTAACGGAGACACCGCCAAGGTAGTAATAATTGCCGCTAAGGGAAAACGCGAAATAATCGATGACGTTATGCACGCATGCAACATTGCGGGAATACGCGTAATAAAGTTTAACGGGAACAGCATCGAACTCGGAGCAGCATGCGGAAAACCGCACTCGGTAAACGGACTTGCAGTACTCGATGCAGGAAACTCAAATATACTTAACGAGAAATACGAAGAATGAATTAGGTGAATACTTGCCAAAGGGAGAATTTTCAGCGAGGGAACTTATAAAAAAGAGAAAACAGCACCGCATGCTTAACAAGTGGTGGAAGAGAAAATACTTTAAGCTTAAGAAAAAGTACGACCCCGTGGGCCCGGTGCCTAGGGCAAAAGCATTAGTGCTTCAAAAATTCGTTCTTCAGCAGAAGCAACCCCACTCAGGACTCACAAAATGTGTCCGTGTGCAGATAGTCAAGAACGGCAAAACCGTAGGCGCATATGTGCCTTACGACGGTACCATAAACTTCATAGAAGAACACGATGAAGTTACCGTAGAAGGAATGGGAGGTTCCCAAAGAGGCGCCATGGGTTCAATACCTGGATTGAGATATAAGGTAGTAGAAGTAAACGGTGCGGATATTTACGAAGTAGTAAAGGGCAGAAAGGAGAAACCTAAGAGATGACGATTATGGCAGACGAAGCTAATGAACCTGTACAGGAAAATGCGGCGACGACAGTTGCCCCTGAAAGGACAAAAAGGCCTAGAAGGGTCCCGCAGAAGGCGGAAGAAACGGCAGAAGCCCAGGATGCGGAAGAAAAACAGGAAGCGCCCTTGGTTAGAAAGAGACAGACAAAGGCAGGTTTCAATGCACAGCTCGTTTTCGGAAGGTATGATCCGAAGGAAGTCGCGATAATAGACGGAAGCATTTCCGAATTCGTCAATCTTGATTCTTACATTTACCCGAATATTTACGGGAGAAGAAGCAAACAGTCGTATTATGAATCACACATAAGCGTAGTAGAACGCCTTATCAACAAGCTTATGCGCGGAGGAACGGGAAAGAAGGTAGGCGGAAAGGTAATACGCACTGAAGGAAGACTTCAGGGCAAGAAGATCACGGTAATGCGCGTTGTGAAGAATGCATTCGCTACGGTAAACAAGCAGACAGGAAAGAATCCGCTGCAGGTTCTCATAGACGCACTTCAAAATTCAGCCCCAATAGAAGACACTACCAGAGTAAGATACGGGGGTATAAGCTACAACGTTGCCGTCGGAATAAGCGCACAGAGGAGAATCAACGTTGCGTTGAAGAACATAGCTCTTGCGGCATTGATAAACGCATTCAGAAACAAGAAATCCCTTTCAGACTCGCTTGCAAATGAACTGATCCTAGCGGCGAACAACAGCCCGGACAGCTACGCGATAAAGAAGAGAGTGGAAGGAGAGCGCATAGCAAAGAGGGCAAGATGATTTTATGGTAAGGAAAGAGTTCGCGGCTGAGGAAGCTGCAAAGATAATGGGTAGTATAAAGCAGATACGCAACGTTGCGATAATAGCGCACGTCCACCACGGCAAGACAACGCTGACGGACTCGCTTCTTGCAAGAGCCGGCATTATCTCAAAGGGAGTTGCCGGAGACGCATTATACACGAACTACGAAGCCATAGAAAAAGACAGGAGAATGACGATAAAATCGGCAAACATATCCCTGGGTTTCGGATACAAAGGACAGGATTACATAATCAATCTTATAGACACGCCGGGACACGTCGATTTCGGAGGCCACGTAACGCGTTCCATGAGAGCCGTTGACGGAGTCGTTCTCGTAGTAGATCCCGTGGAAGGGATCATGCCTCAGACTGAAACGGTATTGAGACAGGCACTTCAGGAAAGGGCGAAGCCCGTTCTCTTCGTAAACAAGACGGACCGTCTGCTCAACGAATTGAAGCTCACTCCCGAACAGACATTCGAAAGACTGCTAAAACTGATAAACGATATCAACAAGCTCATAATAAGATTCGCTCCGGAAGAAATAGCAAAAAGTTGGACCGTGAGCGTTGAAAACGGAAGCGTTTGCTTCGGTTCCGCTTACAAGAAGTGGGCGATATCGAAGAGAATCACGGAAAAATACAACGTCACGTTCAAGGACATATTCGAACTTACGGCAAAGAATGACGAGAAGAAACTGCAGGAAGTCGCACCGATAGACGAAGCGGTCCTTTCCATGATTATAGAGCACATGCCGGATCCGAGCATTGCGCAGAAATACAGAATACCTTATCTGTGGCACGGAGATCTCAACAGCGTTGACGGAGTCGCAATGACTTCGGTAAACCAGCAGGCAAAGCTCAACATGATAATATTCGGAATAAACTACGACCAGCACAGCGGAGAGGTTGCAATAGGCAGAGTTTTCTCCGGAACTGTGAGAAAAGGAGTAGACGTTTATGCGACCGGAGTCCCGGACATACAGAGGATACAGCAGGTAAGCATATATATGGGACCGGATAAGGTCATCGTAGATGCAATACCGGCGGGAAACATCGCCGCGGTAATAGGACTTAAGAACGTTTCAATAGGAGACACGGTAAGCGAGAACAACATAGAGCCGTTCGAACAGATTAAGCACTATTCGCAGCCAGTAGTAACCAAGGCAATAGAGGCCAAGGATACGAGAGACATGGCAAAGCTCATAGAGGCGCTCAGGGAACTTTCAAAGGGAGACCAAACAATAGTCGTGGAGCTCAACCAGGAAACCGGGGAGCACCTCGTAAGCGGAATGGGAGAATTGCACCTTGAAGTAATAGAAACGAAGATACGCGACGAATTCAAGGTTCCGATAGAAACGAGCGAACCCATAGTCGTATACAGGGAAACGATTGAAAATACGACGGATAAGGTCGAAGGAAAGTCTCCGAACAAGCACTCACGCTTCTACATCAAGGTGGAGCCGCTCAACGAAAAGGTCGTTGAATTGATAGAAAACGGCACGCTGAAGGAAGGAAAACCGAAAGGCAAGCAGTATGTTGATGCATTAATCGAAGCGGGCCTTACCAGAGATGAGGCAAGAGGCCTTGTTGACATATCAACAAGAAGCGTGCTTATCGATGCGACAAAGGGAGTCCAATACCTCAATGAGGTAATGGAACTTCTGATCGAAGGATTCGAAGAGGCAGTTAAGGACGGACCGCTTGCAAGAGAAAAGTGTTCCGGAATAAAGGTCTCAATACTCGATGCGACGATACACGAAGATCCTGTGCACAGAGGTCCTGCGCAGATAATACCTGCAATGAGAAGGCCCGTATACGCGGGAATGCTCATGGCCGGCGTAGTGCTCATGGAACCGAAGCAGAAATTCACGATAAACATAGGACAGGAATATCTGTCTGACGTTATAACTTTCGTGCAGGGCAAGCGTGGACAGGTTCTCGACATACAGCAGGAAAACGAAAACGTTACCATAATAGCGAAGATGCCTGTAGCTGAAGTCATAAAGGGCTTCTCAAACGAAATCAGGGGCATTACGCAAGGTAAGGCCATCTGGTATCCTGAATATGCAGGATATGAGAAACTGAACAAGGAATTGCAGGATAAGGTTGTCCGTGAAATAAGAAAGAGGAAGGGACAGCCGGAAGAGCCTCCGAGGCCGGAACAGTTCATGGATTGATTGTCTTGGGATCACAGGACCCGCATTTCAATTTTACCTACAACCCGAATAGCCATGCTGTTGCGTGACTAATGCATAAAAATATCACAGTGCATTAGTATGCGTATGAATAGTATTTTTCGGACTGTGGTGGCGATCGTGATGCTTCTGCCGCTTCTCTCCGCAATGCATAGCCCCATGGCAGGAAGCGTGGAACACGTTTTCATACCCCTTTACATATATCCAAACCAGAGCTGGAGCGTTGTAGCAAATTACAGTCCTGGGGTAGGACTAGTAATTGCAAACCCGGAAAGCGGCCCTGGAAATTCGAGCGATCCTAATTATGCAAGCTACATATCCATGCTGAGACAGCATAATATAACCGTACTTGGATATGTGCCAACGTATTACAATGACGGGACCATGCCACTGCAGTATGCGGAAAACGAGATTTCCAGATATTATTCATGGTACATGGTAAACGGGATATTCATCGATATGGTACCGAGCTTATGCAACGCCACGAACGTGGCCTACTACACGAAGCTGTACGATTATGCCAAGAAAATGGATCCTAATGGCACCATAATGATGGATCCAGGAACGCAGACAGGAAGCTGCTATGCAGGCATTTCAGATGTCATAAACATATTCGAGAACAACTACTCGGTTTACACGAAGTACTTCACCATGAACAACTGGACAACAGGATATGTACCCAGCCACTTCAGCATGATAGTGTACAACGTACCTAATGTGACTGCGATGCGAGGCATAATAGAGCATGCCGGACAGGCTGGGGTAGGATACGTATTCATAACCGACAGAAATACAAATGATACCCTCGCGGTTCTTCCAGGATACCTGCAGCAGGAAACTGAATATGTGAATCCTATGATACTGCATCCTCACTTCGTGGAGAGCAAATATACAGGAGGCATTGTCGTAGACTTCACGCTTGCCGCCACAGGGGGCAGCGGTAATTACACTTACGAATGGCAAAACCTTTCAAGGCTATGTAGGAAAAACAACGACTCCGTGTCATGCGCATTTTCATCAAATTCATACAGCATTTCAGCGAAGGTTAGCGATTCCGAAGGGTTCTCCATGTATTATAAGCTAGAGCAGAATTCCACAGTCATTGTAAGGAAAACACCTACGACAAGATATGACATCGCCGCTGTCGCAATCATGGCTGTCGCGCTCGCCATTCTCATATATGCGATATCAAGAAAGGCCATTACAAAGAGAAAAGGCAATATCGAGAAGAAGGCGGCAGGATATGGATGATACCACATGAAAAGGCTGCGACTTCAATCAGCAATGGAGTATCTAATGACCTACGGGTGGGCGATATTAGTTATTGCAGTTGTTCTGGGAGTTCTTTACTCTCTTGGGATATTCAGTCCCTCAAATTTCGCACCGAAGGAGCAGCCAGGCTCGTGCCAGGTGCTCAGGCCGAACGGCCCAGGCACAAGCTATGATATAAACCTGGAGGGCATATGCGGTGGCGAGATACCACAGTACGTCGCCGTGTTCAACAACAGCAATATAACAATGAACGCCTCCGGACTCACAAACCAGCGCTTTACCATAGCGTTCTGGTTCTACGAACCGTCATACCCCAACACAGGCAACTATCCATCGGTTGGGGTTGGAAATGGCTTTGCGTACGGCGTAATGTACCTGCTTCCGCAAGTGTACGACGTAAACGGCGGTGCAACTGTAGGAAATGCGCTTGAGACTTATGTTACTAATACCGCTCCCCCAGTTGGCAAGTGGAACTTCGTCGCGACGACGTACAATGGAACAGAGATTCGCATGTATCTCGACGGAATTCTATCAAACTGGTATAGCTACTCTGGAACCGTGAATTACAGCTACTCTTATGGGATAATAGGTGGAGCCAACGGTTATGACACACCTTCAATAGGTGGATATTACCTTTCTAATGTGCAGATGTACAACGCGTCTCTATCAAATTCATCAATGGCCACTCTTTACGGAGAGGGCATAGGCGGCGCACCGATCAAACTGCAGAATCTGGTCGGATGGTGGCCTCTCAACGGAAATGCGAATGATTACAGTGGAAACAACAATGACGGGGTTCCAACGAACGTAATATATACAGGAACATGGCAAAGCGGATACACGCCGCCTTAATCGATGATAAATATGAGCAAAAGATTGCAATCAGCAATGGAATACCTGATGACCTACGGATGGGCCATACTCGTCATTGCGGTTGTGCTCGGTGTTTTGTACTCACTCGGGGTTTTTAGCCCTTCGAACTTTGCGCCGAAGGCACAACCAGGATCGTGTCAGGTGTTTCGTCCGAACGGTCCAGGCACAAATTACGATATTAATCTGGAAGGAATATGTAGCAGTGAACTTCCGCAGTATGTCGCAGAGTTTAATGGACAAACTAGTTACATAAACATTGCAAATGAACCAAATTTCCCAAGTGGAAATGACCCCATCACCATGACAGGATGGATGTACATTTCAAATTACAATCGTACTTCAAATTATGGTTACATGTTCTTGGGTTATGGCATAGCCGGCAATTGTGGCAATCATAATTACTTCAGTGTCAGAATCCACAATAATTCAGGAACTCCGCCGTATTATGCACAAACAGATGAATGGTGCGATGCAATAAGTAATCCGACAGCCATATCCAACGGGGCGTGGTACTTTATTGCAGAAACATACAGTACCTCAATATATACCATTTATGTTGGAAATGGTGGTTCAATCGCTACAGCTACAGAAAATGGCACGGCAAACATACTTACCAATCCGCAGTTCGTAATAAGCCCGAATACAGATGCGGCACATTTGTATGGATACATATCAAATGTACAGCTTTACAATAGCTCTTTAGACGCTTCTTCGATAACTGCGCTTTATGATGAAGGAATAGGAGGTGCACCGATAAGTATTGAAAATCTAATAGCGTGGTATCCTTTGAACGGAAACGCTAATGATTATAGCGGAAACAACAATAATGGTGTACCGAACGATGTGCAGTTTACAGGCACATGGCAGGAAGGGTATACCGCACCGTAGGAGATGAAATGAAATTAAGAATGCAATCCGCAATGGAGTATCTCATTACTTACGGTTGGGCAATACTCATCATTGTGGTTGTGCTCGGCGCACTGTATGCTTTCGGAGTATTCAGCCCTTCTAATTTCAGCCCTAGAACACAGCCGGGAGCGTGTTATGTGAACAGGCCTTACGGCCCGGGAACCGTGGATTTTGTAACGCTGGAAGGAACATGCGGCAACGGACTTCCGAAATATGTCGGGAGATTCAAAGGTGCAATAAATACGGGCAGCCATAGCCGGATAAACTACGTGAATATAGGTACTGCACCGGCTTACAATCAATTAAAAAGTAATTTTACGGTAGTAGGATGGGTAGACCTTAGGCCAGTAAATTCCACCATCACGGGAAATTACAATTACATGTTATCCAACGACAGGGATTGTTGCGGCACGTATTACGGTTATGCGCTTGGAATAGCAGTCAATAGGCCTTATTTCAGAGTATGGAACGGAACGGAGCATTCGACAAGTTCCAACGAAACGTTGCAGTACGATACGTGGTATCAGATAGTCGGCACTTTCAACGGCACGGAAGTTAGCGTATATGTAAATGGAAAGTTGACCGGACACGCGGCATTTACAGGGGATATAAGCAAGCCTGCCAACTTCTCCCTATACATAGGAAGACTCGGTGTTGGTAGTATTTACGGAATAAACGGATATCTTGCAAACATGCAGATTTACAACACCACGCTGTCTGCAAATACAATACATAATCTTTATCAGGAGGGAATAGGAGGAAGTCCCGTGGAATTGAAAAACCTTATAGGCTGGTGGCCGCTGAATGGAAATGCAAAGGATTACAGTGGAAACGGATATGATGCCATCAATGAAGTAAGCGTTTCTTATTATAGCGAATGGACAACCGATTACACTACGCCAAGCGGGTGAAAACATGCGTCTGTTTGCAGCAATACACGTACCGGAAACCGTGAAGGACAAAATGCTTGACGTTTCGGAAAAAATAAGCATGCGTGGAATAACCCTTGTGAAAAGGGAGGCATTGCACGTCACCGTCGCATTCTTCGGAGATGCGGACGAATCGTCGGTAAAAGATGCAATATCCGATGCGATAGAGGGAATGAAAGCGTTTGACGTTTCGATATCGAAAATCGGGTTTTTTGACCCGAAACAAATGAAGATCATATACGCCGGGATATCGGAAGGACGGGAAAACATATCAAAAATTAATGAAAAAATTGTCCGTTCGATGAACATTGACGACAGGAAATTCATTCCGCATGTTACGCTCGGGCGGATAAAAGCGGATGTGGATACGGAATTATTGAAAAGGAAAATAGCACCGCATATGAATGAAGAGTTTGGCAAATTCGAAGTAGAGGGAATATCGCTGATGAACAGCAGACTTACGGAAAACGGACCAACGTATGAACGGTTATGGGAAGGAAAGTTTTGACGCATTGGAATTGAATTCGTCAAGCTGCGTATTATTGATCAGTTCGGTAGGTGCGTATATCCTGTTTTGCAGCAGAAGATCGTAACTCTCCCCCGTTTTAAGATCAAGAACGATGTTTCTCACGTTGTTGCCAAAAATATCCGCTTCGGCAAGTTTCGAGTCGGAAATTTTTGAAAATTCAATCAGGTTTCTGGCAATTTCGGTGCGCCAATTCTGCAGTCCGATCAGTCGTACCTCGATGTTGCCCATGCGCTCCTTTCTTACCATTCCGGCAGTCTTCCTTATTTCGCTTTCTGAAACGAGAGACGTCGGGCGCAGAAACAGTGCGATTCTCCTGTCAACATCGTACAACGACACGAAAACGTCGAATGTGATATTTTTTGCAATTACGTATCTGGACGAATCGGAATAGCGCGCATGAAGCACGGAATTTGGAGACAATTCCGAAGAGGCCTGTTCGACCATTGCAAGAGAAGTATGCCACCGTTGACCCGTTTTTAACTGCATCCTTTCGGAACCGAAGGTGCTTTTTGAGGATTCGGAAACGTACGGATTCCAGAGATTCATGAGTGCACCGTGGAATAACTTGAAAGCTAAACATATATCTCTATGTCCGTGCATTTAGTAGAAATAGCCAAGACATGTGCCCTTATGGTATAGGGGCAGACGACTGCCTAAGCTTTAAATACTTTATGATGCATATTAATGTTATTGGCACTTCAGCGCTAATTTTAGCTGGTCTTATGAAGATAGACATCATAGAGAACACGCCGATTTCACTGCGCTTCAAGCTTAGCGGCGCGGGTTTCAGCGTCGCAAATGCGATAAGGCGTGCGGCTATAAGCAGAGTTGCGTCTTTTGCCATAGACAGCGTAACGTTTTACGAAAATTCGTCTGCAATGTTTGACGAATACATAGCACACAGGATAGGATTGATACCGATCTCGACGCCGGCAAAGGGATACGACGAGAAGGATGAAATACTCTTCACGCTAAGCGCGGAAGGGCCTACCACAGTATATTCAAGCGACCTTAAGAGCAATGACAAGGAAATAAAAGTCGCGAATGAGAAGATACCGATAATGAAGCTTGCCGTAGGGCAGACACTCAGGCTCGACGGCAAAGCGGTACTCAGAGACGGAAATACCAGCCCTAAATTCCAGCCAGGATTGGTCACATACAAGGTGCTTTCTGACAAGGAATTTGAGTTCTACATAGAAACTTTTGGCCAGATGCCACCCACGGAAATACTGGCCAAGGCGCTAAGTATAATAAGTGATAATGTAAAGGAGATACACAAGGAGATAAAGAAATAACTGGCTTTAAACTAGCGCGGGGGTGGCAGAGCTTGGTCAAATGCGCTGGCTTGAGGGGTCAGTAGCTTATCGCTTGCGTGAGTTCAAATCTCACCCCCCGCACGGATGGTGAAAAAATGCAGAAAAGGAACATAGAAAAGAACGCTGTCACAGAATGGTTAGAGGAGCTTAGCAAGATCGACGAAAAGGGAAAGAATGCAGGTCTATGGAAATATGTGCACAGGCTTGCGTCCAGGCCGAGAAGGCAGAGAGTGTCCGTCAACCTTACAAAACTGCAGAAGCACGCAAACAGCGGCGACAACATAATAGTTCCCGGAAAGGTTCTCGGCAGAGGAGAGCTCAGCAAAGAGTTAAATATAACTGCAATAGAATACTCGCATGACGCAGTTGAAAAGATGAAGAAGGCAAACTGCAAGGTCATAGACCTTAAGGAAATGAAGAAGAAAGACAACGTAAAGATAATCATATGAGGAATGTTCATGGCTGATTTCGTTATAGATGGAAATGACAAGGTGCTTGGAAGAATAGGAAGCCAAGTGGCAAAGCACCTGCTCGACGGAAAGAGCGTCGTCCTGCTGAACGCAGAGAAGATAGCGGTAAGCGGCGACAGCAAGGTACTGTATGCAAAATACAAGAAGCTCGTCGAGCTGAAGGACAAGGCAAACCCCGAACATTCTCCTTACTGGTCAAGAAGGCCGGACCTCTTCGTGAAGAGGATCATAAGAGGCATGCTCCCGTACAAGAAGCCGAGAGGAAAGGATGCTTACAAGATGCTTAAGGTATACATAGGAATCCCTGAAGAATTCAAAGAAGTGAAGGTAAACAAGGTCGAATCGAAGAGCCCTTCGGAACTCTATCAGAATTTCATGACCATAGGAGACCTTATGAAGGAACTCGGATACAAGAAGCTTAACAACTGATGATTATCATGGCAGAAGCTAACAAAAACATAAATCTGGACAAGGAACTTGAAGCGATTTCACAGCCTAAGGCCGCACCGCAGAAGCGTGTCGCTACACGAAGAAGCGCGTCGCCTAAGAAAAAGGCTGCAGGCAAGAGCACTGCTAAGAAAAAGGCCATAATAGAAAGAGGAAAGCGCAAGGAAGCTGTTGCAAGAGCAACACTCGTCCAGGGCAGCGGCCGCATACTGATAAACGGTAGCGACATCAAGTTCATGCATCCGGAAATGCTGAGAGAGCTCATACTTGAACCTATAAAAATAGCTGAACGCGCAACGGAAATAGCGAAGAATTCAGATATTTCCGTAAACGTATACGGCGGAGGAAGAAGCGGACAGGCACAGGCGATAAGAAGCGCCATAGGAAAGGTTCTTGCAGAAGCAGCTCCTGGCGATTCGCTCAGAAAGCTTTACATGGATTACGACAGAACGATACTTGTTGATGATTATAGAAGAGTCGAGCCAAAGAAGTTCCTTGGACCCAAGGCAAGGGCTCGCTTCCAGAAGTCTTACAGATGATGCGTGATTTCAATGATGATTCCGATAAGATGTTTTTCCTGCGGACAGGTTATTGCCGACAAATGGGAAGAATTCAATAAAAGAGCCAACGTAGACAAGGAAGACCCAGACAAGGTCTTAAACGAACTCGGGGTCAAGAGATATTGCTGCAGGCGCATGCTCGTAGGCAATGTCGACCTCATAGATGACATAATAAGTTACAGCAGGAAATGATATTAGCATAAGATATAAAAACAAGCTCAGACCAAACGATAAAATGCGGGGTCGTCTGCTAGCTTGGTTAGGCTCTGTGCTTAGGGAGCATAAGACCCGAGAATCCTTTCGGGAATTCAAATTAGGCTCCCATAAAGGCCTATGAAAATCTCGGCGACCCCGAATAAAATAAAGGTGAAGTGATGAAACAAGAGGAATTGCTGCTGGACCAGACGATCTACCTTGAGGCAGGAATACACATAGGCACGAAAGTAACGACGCCTGGAATGTCAAGATTCATATACAAGATAAGAGAAGACGGACTTTTCCTGTTGAATCTTTCAACGATAAATGAAAGGATAGCGATGGCGGCGAAGGTGCTCGCAAGATACGAACCGAAGGACATAGTCGTTACGGCATCGAGAATATACGCCATATCCGCCGCAACAAAGTTTGCGGAGATAACCGGTGCAAAGCTCTTCCATGGAAGGGTCATGCCGGGAGTGTTCACGAATCCGAAGAGAGAGGATTATTCCGAACCCGCAGTGCTCATGGTAAGCGATACGAGAAACGAGAGGCAGGCAATACGCGAAGCGAGCAAGACGAGCATACCTACAGTAGCATTGTGCGACACTGATAACCTCATCAAATACGTAGACTTCATAATACCGTGCAACAACAAGGGAAGAAAATCCCTCGCACTGATATACTTCCTTCTCGCAAGAGAATTCATGAAGGAGAAAGGCTTAATAAAGTCAAATGAAGAGTTCAACTACAAAATCTCCGATTTCGAAGTAAAGATGGAGATGAAGGCGAACTGATTTGGCTATAAGGCGGCATGGTGGGATTCCGCAACACGGAGCAGCGAATAAACGAAGATTAGCTTATGCGCGCGGGCAGGCTGCCCTTGATTTTCTCATATCCTACGGCTTCGTGATACTAGTCATAGGGGTTGCGATAGCTGTATTGATCGTATTCCAGCTGAACGGCACGTATACCGAAACGGATTACTGCAATCCCTCGCCGGGATTCTCCTGCGGATATTATTTCATTAACACGAGCGGGGAATTCAGCGTGCAGATAGCACAGGTATCCGGCGCCAGCATGGTGATAAACGGGATAGCGTGCTCTACGGAGATCAACGCCACCGGAAACGGACCCGAATACGGCAACGTGCGTGTTAACGGAAGCGCATCATTTTACCCTCCGGGAGGGATGGGAAGCGGCACGTTATACAGCGGGAAAGCACAAACGTTCAATATGTACTGCTACAGATCTGGGGGCACCAACAAAGGGCTTTACGGCAACGGCGCAGCAGGATATGTATGGATGAATTACACGCTGCCGGGATACAAAAGCGAGGTCATAATGATAGCCTCGTTCAACACCAAGTATACCTGAATTTATTTTGGCGCTTTTCCTTCTTCTGATTTTAATGGATGCGACTCCAGCGTGAAATAAATAATAACCAATATAGACGCTGATACTATCAGAAATGCGAGAGGAAGCATCCCCGCGGACAATGCTGGTTTCAGCAGAAAAGCCGCTGCAAGAAAGATGTTGATAAACGCAAAAAGCGGCGGGATTGCAGGAAGTGGAACCATGTATTTCCTGAGCAGGAGCATCGTGGCCATTACGCCTACGGCAGCACCTATTGCAATCATCACAGGAACGAAAAGTCCGCCGAAGCTTATGTACGCACCGACGGATAACGTAAGGGGTATTGCAAGATCCCCTGCTCCGAGCATTATCTGGGACATTACTGGGATGGAACCACGCTTGACGTATTTCTTCAGCACGGGATTCGCGGTACTCAATGCGCTTGCGCTGCGCATCGCCTCCTTCCTGTCTTTCGCGTTAATCGCGTTGGCAGACACCAATGACACGTCCGAAGAACCTATCAGAAAAGAGAGATTGCGGCTTGCCATCGCACGGGCCATTACCTGCATGTGCTTCGTTATGAATACCGCAACGTAATCGTATACCGCTACTAACATCATCAGAAGGTAGCTGAACGAGAAACCGTACATGCCTATGACTATCCCTATGCCCACGCTGGATATTATCGTAGTTGCGTTTCTCAAACCAGGATTCCTGCTCTTTGCATAGATGAGAAATATTGCTCCGGCTGCGGCAGGAAGCGTTGCTTCTGACGGAGGCAGTGACGGCAATATCCGCCCGATGACTATCAGGAAAATGAAGAAAGAAGGCACGCCGACCACATACGCTTCAAGCGCCTTGTAAAGCAATTCGCCGTGATATCTCTTCAACACCACAACTAGTATGATTGACGCCACTATCATGTATACGAGCAGCAGAAGCGCCTGCGACGCCCCTGTTGTCGGTGCAGTTGACGATGTAATGAGTGATATTGCCCATGGCGGGAGCGAGAAGAATATCAGGAATATCCCGAGAAATTGCACGATGAGGAAAAGCGCCAGTATGTCCACTAACTGCCTATTTTCTATCCGCCTGTTCATACTTACGATACGTAGGCAAGTTTCAAAAAGGTGTCGTGGCGAAGGTCTACGAAAATAAATCCTGTTTTAGCAATTCAGGGGGCGCGCCACTCGGGCTTGCCCATCAGAACTTCGAGTTCGGAAAGCATATCTATGCTTTTGAATTTGCGCAATTTTTTACCTTCTAGCGTGCCTATTACGCGTTTCAACGTTTCGGATCCTTTCCCGCACATGAATTCGAACACAGTTGAATAATTTTCCATCGCCTTTATTCCGCAATAATCCGTAGCTTCGCTTACTATGTCGTCCTTAAGTTTCCTGAGAGGATAACCGCGTCTACGCAGCCTTTTCATGAGCACATGCAGGTGTTCACGCAGCACAAACACAACCGCACCTTTGATTTTCATGTCGCATAGCAGATGTCCTTCCAATATCACGTCTTTTTTCGCATTTTTCTTCAGTTCGGCGGATATTGCCTTGGATAGGGCGTGCATCTTTACGATCATGGCATCGTCTTCGGCATATCCCGTAAAAAGACGTTTTCGTGACACTAATTCGTTCACATTTACCACTACGGAGCCTTTCAGTTTTTTTGAAAGTTTGTCTGCGAGAGTAGTCTTGCCAGTACCGGGGGTTCCGGTTATGACGATTATGCGTCGCTGGCGCACGTTACTTGCCTTTTGTCGCGTTCAATCTACCCGTTGCGGTATCGAATGCCGCATTCATTTGGCTTTGCAGATTCTCCACGACAATTACGGGGCTTGAATCCATGTTTATTGAAAGCACATAGTTTTTCTGCCCGGAAAACATCCAATGCCCCAGCTTGTAGTTCTTGTACTCGGTAGACATGTCGGAAACGTAAGTCGAAACATTGATCAGTTTTGCTATCAGCGCGTCAATGGAATTGTTGTAATCGTCTATCCCTATCTCCTCGACACCTGTGCTAGTAGGCGTTATGTTGTTTAGGCGAACGTAGGGTATGCGCGCAAGTGCGGCCTTGGTGCTTACCGCTTCGTCTATCTTTGAGCATTTCGCATCTTCTTCCTTAAGCGCATTGTTGAACCTGTCCACTTCGTCATGCATTGATTCCATCATGTTCGAAAAATATTCGTCGACATATGCACGTATTTTCTTGATTTTGTCGTCTATGTCAACCATCGACGAGAATTTGTCCGGATTTAGGAAAAAGTCCCTTAGACTCATTCCGTAGTCCTTTCTTATCTGATCATCCATGTCCGATAGAAACGTGTCGAATTCATCTCCCCAAGGGAGCGGTTCTCCTGCCATAACATTACCTGAATTAACAGGATATTTGATTGATTTAAACCTTTCGGGACGGGCTTTTGCGTGTGGATTACGACGTTAGTGGCAAAGCATATTATCCTTTGCTGGCAGTTATAAACGGTGTTTGCATGGGAGACTGTAAGTTAAGATTCTGGAATGGCGATGATGGGATTGTAACGGAGAATTTCTCCGGGGAAGAAGACGCCAAACTTGCAGAAGTAACCACAAATGCTACAGATAACGTATATGCGTGGAGGATAGGGGACAATCTGACTCCGGAACAGGCCGGCGCCCTTCTTTCGAGATACAGCAGAACCGCACTGACTGGAAGGAGACTTTATCTGAAAGAATTTTTGCCGAACAAAGCAAGAGGGAGGGAATTCTTCGAGTCGTGGCTTGTCGATTACGGAGACGATTCGATACAGGAGATGGCAGGGGGCATACCGTTGTCTGCGGAATACATATCCAACGTCGCAGCAAAGGAAGTTGAAGATTCGCGCATGGCATCATACATAGAAAAATCCACAAGATACGTGTTCTTTGATAAGAAACTGCCGGATGGAGAATACATGTTTTACAAGGACAAGGATATCATGGAATCGAGATATAACGACAGATATCTTTCGCTTATGCGAAGCCTGTTTGATTCCTATGTGAAGAACATGGAAGCCATGCAGAAGCACATATCGGACAGCAACCCGTACGAAAGCCAGCATTTCAGGATTGGAGACAAAACGGTGTCCCCTTCGGATCTTAAGGAAAGCAGCGAAGAACAATACGGAATAACCGAACAGGAGCTTAAATCGGCATATGCGAATGCGACAAAGGCAAATGCGCTTGATTTCATGCGTGATTACCTGCCAATGTCGGTCTTGACGCATGTCGGCATGAGCATGAATGCACGTTCTTACGAGAATGTAATATTTAAGATGCAGGCATCGCCCCTCAAGGAATGCAACAGCATAGGAAACCGGATGCATGCGGAACTCATGAAAATTGCACCGTCACTAATTAAGCGCGTCGGGGAAAGACATGGAACGGAGCAGGTCGCATTTCTAAGGGAAAAATTCGCCTCCGCGGCAGACGCAGTTGGGGAGATTGCACTGCCTGAAGTCGCCCACGCATCGGAAGGCGTCTCCCTTGCATACTTTACCGGCAGGGAAAGCAAAACTCCAGATACTGAGGCACAGACGGTCCTTGCTTCTGCAATACTTTACAAATTTTCAGAAGGTCTGTCAATGGAACAGGCAAGACAAACAGTATCGGATATGGGAGAAGAAAAGAGAAAGAAGATAATAGATGCGTACGTCGGAAAAAGAACGAATAGGAGAAACAAGCCCGGAAGAGCTTTTGAAAATGTGGAATACACGTTCGATTTCTTTGGACGGATAGGGATTTACAGGGATCTTCAGAGGCACAGAATAGGAACACAGGAGCGCCAGCCATTTACGACCAAAATGGGTTACAACATGCGCGGCGAATTTGAAGACGTTGGAATAAGCGACGATTACAAATCCAAGATGGCTGAAGTGAAGACGCTTCATGACGACCTGCATGCATCAATGCCCTACCAGTCCCAGTATGTTGTCACTTTCGGGTTCAATACCAGATGGTACTATAAGGTAAATGCAAGACAATTTTTCCATTTCAGCGAATTGAGGACCACACCAAGCGGGCATCCGGACTATAGGAAACTCGTGCAGGATGCCTACGGAAAGATAAAGAATGTGCACCCGTCAATAGCCGCGCATATGGGATTCATAAATCTCGGAGACAAGAAAATAGGAAGACTGGAATCCGAGATACGGATAGTGCAAAAGCGGAAAGGAATCGGCAAGTGATACGCACGGTGCAGTTGAAAAACAGGGTTTCTTTATATATTTGACGTGAGATAACTATACGGTTATTTAATGGCAGTAAGAGCAAAGCGGCGTACGGCTGCACGAGTGGCATCAATGCATTCCCATCACAATCCGCCAAGTGCAATTGCGATAGCTGCACTGATACTCAGCATAATGGCAGTATTGATAGCGATGTTTGCGGTGTACGGCGAAGTGGGATATACGCAATATCTGCAAAAGCAGCTTTCAATGGATAATACGACAGCTACGGCAACGGCTTCTGCGACACACGGCCTTACGGGATTGGGCAAAGAGTTCAACGCCACGGAACTGTCAACCATAAATAATGCCCCTGACGCTTATTTTGAGGAAGCGGGAATGATGTTTCTTAACGGCACGCTCTCGAATCCTGTGCTTGCCAGCTCAACGCCTGCAGGAGGAACATTTACGATAAACGGAAAACCTTCCGTAATATACTTGGGTGCAACCACCTGTGTTTACTGCGCAGAGAACAGATGGGCAATGGCGCTCGCACTATCTAGATTCGGAAGCTTTGGAAAGTTGTATTACGGATACAGTTCACTCGGAGACGGTGACGTTCCTACGGTATTTTGGTCACAGGACAATTACAACACGAGCGCAGGAATGGATACCAATGCATCGTATTCAAGCAGCTACATAAACTTCCTGCCGTTTGAAGATGAAGCTCCATTAAAAGGAGGATTTTCAATACAGCCGCTGCAAACCATGCAGGCATTTGTAAACAACACGGGCAATGCAACAAAGATTGCCGCTTTCAATTATATCATCGGATTGCAGGGAAACAGCACTACTGCATTCAGTGGCACGCCTTACACAATATGGGGCAATTCGCTCTTTAAGGGCGCAGACGCCGTTGACTTCGGAAACAGCACACCGACAGGCACAACGCTCGATATTGCATTAATGACGCATGCGGAAATACTGAAGCAGTTTGCTTCTCCAAAAGATCAATTCGCATGGACGGAGTATGCCGCAGCCGATGTATACATAGCAGGCATGTGCGAAGCGTTGAACAACACTGCACCGGTATGCGCATTGCCTGCCATAACGGCCATACAGCAAAAAGGATGACTGCCGATGCCAAAACGGGAATATAAAACCAACAGACTTAAAGCGCTCACAGGAATATTCTCGAAGCCGTTATACGCGATCATAGGCATATTAAGCAGCATTGGTTACTTTACCCTGTTTTATTTAATGGTAAAAAGCAGCAACTATGGAATATTCCTGCTGACCGTGCCCGTTTACGTTATCTACGTCATATCAGTAACGTCCGGCATTCTCCTGTCGCTAAGCCTGTTTTCAATATTCAAATCCCTGCTTTCCGTAAGAACGGGAGTTGCCGGAGGGGTATTGAGTGTCGTATTGCCGTCCGTAGGAAGCACCGTAATCACGTGCGCATGCAGCTACCCGATTATAGGAACGTTTCTTTTGTTCGTAGGGGTAAACGCACTGGAGCTGTCTGCGGCAATATCGACGCTGGCGCGGTATGATACGGCAGCCGCATTTCTGATAATAGCAATAAACGTCGTGGCGATATACTACTATCTTGGAAGGATAGCGAAGGCGGAAGGACTTGTTCACAAAAGAAAGGCTAAGCGTTAAACCCAGGCATACGTACATGGAAAAATGTTTCATTTTTAACAAAGGGCTTCGCCTCCCGGCAAAATTGAGAAAAAAATTGGGGGGGAAGTATGGAAAACTCGTACAGGCGGAACATATAAGTCGTTTGTTGAAGAAAAGTGACACTGTATTTGCGATAGGTGACGTGACCTGCAATGAAATGCTTAGCGCGGGAGTCCTGCCCAAAATTGCAATATTTGACCTTAAAACGGGAAGGAAGCGGGTTAGATACCGAAGGATAAAATGCAGTTACCCTGATCCAGTAATCGTAAAAAATATCCCGGGAACGATAAGTCGTGAGATATGGAATGCCGTAAAGAAAGCGGCGAAGGGGAATAGACCGGTCGGAATCAGGGTTTATGGAGAAGAAGACCTTGCTTCATTGGCATGCATACACTTCGCACCTATTAATGCGGTTGTTGCATACGGTATACGCGGGAAAGGAATGAATTTCATACGCGTAAATGATAAAATAAAGAAAACGGTAAACGGAATTTTGCTGCAGATGGAACAGTTCTGAAGCGAGACCGCGCCTTATTTCCTGTAAAGCTTCTTTTCTATCTGAAGCAGCAGGTCGAGTATCAAACCGCTTATTATCGATAGGAATCCGAGCACTATGAGCATGAATGCTATCAGTGCCCTTCCAGGTTCGGTTAATGCACCGGTATGCATATAGCTTGCAACTACGGCAAGCCCCAAAACGAATCCTATGAAACCCAAAATGAGGCCAAACCCACCGAATATGATCAATGGATTGTAGTCTCTGGCGTATCTGATTGAATGGCTCGCTATGTTAAGACCGTAAATCGGCTTTGCGCGCGTTATCCTTGAGGTAGATCCCTTGCGCGGAACGTAGCTTATTGGGACTTCGGCTATCCTATATCCCCTGCGGGCAAGTTCTATCTCGAAAAACATGGTGCCTGCACGGTAAGGTTCTTCTTCACGTATCGAATCGAACGCTTTTTTCGTCATTGCAAAGGAACCGCTGAGCGCGTCGTGAATCTTCTTCCGGTAAAGTATGTTGAACAGACCCGTTAGGAACCTGTTGCCCAGTGATATTGAAAGGGTCATTGCACCGGCCGCAGGATGATCAAGCCTGTTTCCGCATACAAAATCCGCTTTTCCTTTGCTTATCTCGGCAACTACGTTTTTGAAATCGTTTATCGAATAGGTACCGTCAGGGTCTAAGGTACTTATCACGTCGCCGCTCGCCTTCTGAAATCCTTCCATCAATGCGTTTTCATATCCGTCCGTTTCCTGTTTTAATATGATGGCGTCGGTATCCAGTAATTTTTTCCTGTAAGCCGCATTGCTCTTGTCTACCACTATGATTTCGGTGTTGGATCCGAATGCTTTTCTCAGCATGAGGATTGACTTACGGGCAGTGGGCTCGTTTTTCGTAGGCACTATGATGCTTAGTTTCGGCATGCGTGTCGATACGTATTCAACTAAAATAAATATAAACGTGCTTGAATGCTGAAAACGGGCTTCTTCAGCCTGTTACGTTAAGACGTGTTGCAAGATGCACAAGACTTGCCGGAAGGAAATCGTAAGTGTAATACCTATACAGATTCGGATCGGCAATTGCAGCCGGCATCGTGATGTTCTTGTATTCCGAAACGTTTGCATAATAAACGCTGTGCACCTCTTCGCGTATATTTGCCGATGAATTTGACAGGATTGCGTAAAATGTGCACGTGCCGGCATAAGACAAATTAAATCGAATGTTTCTTGAAGTGATACTTGAACCGTATCCGTATTCGGACAACGCATCGGAATATCTCGAGAGCCTGTGGTCTGTTCCGACACTGGAGAGCACGTCTGCGAATCCTGTGGTGTTGTATACGCCGAATATGCGGATCGGAGAAGTGGAATTCAGAGTCACCGTTGTGTGCACGTATATTCCGGAAGTGCATACCGTCTGCGGTGTCATGAACCTGGATACGGTAACGTTGTAGACGCTCGTGGAATTTATCCATCCGCCCTTGGTATAATACAGCGGCCTCGTTGTATTCCTAATATTCGAATGCAGATTTCCAATGCCAGCGTTGAAAAAGCGGTATGTGCCGTTGGATAAGAAGGATGGCGGCTGTTGCATCAAGGTCGAATTGAATGACGTATTATAACCGTAAAAATACAGGAACAGAATGCTATTGTTCATCGACTTGTTGAGGTGGAGTATAACGTGTTCTTTCCCGAATGATGCAGAACTGTTTTGTATAAGCACGGCCGTTATTTGCTTGCCATTGGGATAATAGAAGCGAATATTCCCCGATTCGGGATTTGTAAAATTAGAATAACCTTTCAAATCCAGATATATTGGATATTCGTATGTACCGTTCAATGATTGGGCCGTGCCGGAATTCTTTTGCAGATACACGTTTGCATGCGGTATCAAATTCGTGTGCGTGATGACGCCCATGGGCCATATCGGCGCGATTAAAATTACCGACGCCATCGCCAATCTTGCCCATGCGATTTCCCTGACATGCCTTTCGAAGAAGCCGTTTACGGTTTTGTACGCGCGTACAGTATAATGTCCGTTTTGCGAATACAAAATGCGAACGAACAGATTCAGTACGACGCTTATCAGCAAATAGTAGCCCACTATGGCCATGTTTATGGAAACGAATTGCGGCGCGAAAGGAATCAGCATGTATATGAAAATGGGCAGCGTTGCTCCGAATGCGACTATTGCCGCATATGTTTTATCAAGGCGCATTTTTACGCAGGCATACAGAAGCAGCGCTATTACAATGGCAACGGCAATCGAATATTGCATTATTATCGAGGAAAAGCCGGTCATGTAAAGCATGGAACCGGCGTAGATAAATGCGATTGCGATTCCGAGAACCGAATTTGCCGCCTTGCGCCTTTTAAGCATCAATCCGAGAGCAAGAAAGAGCAGGAATGAATACAGGATGAATGTGCTATTATCGAGAATTACGAAATATACTGTAAAGATTATTGCCAATAGGTAAAGAAGGAACTTTCCGACATGCGCCACAAGCCCGTTTGCAAATGCACGTGTGGTATTTTTTGTTTTCATTAAATATCAGCATCTTACATGTACAGTTGCTGAATAAATGTTTTGTGATGCGCCTGTAGTGGGAAAACATTTATCGGATGTTTTTTTAGCTTTGCGAGCGTATCTGTATTGTTCTTTTGTGTGATAAAAGATGGCTAAAGGCAAATCCAAAGATACAGTTTCAAAGGGTAAACCGGACAGCAGTTCTCGAACGCTAGACATAGGAGTTAGAAGCGCCGGACTGGCAACTTTTGTTTTTATAGGAAAGTTTATCTCGATTATTTTCGGTGCGGCGATGCTGATCATACTCGCAAGAGTATTGGGGCCTTCGAATTACGGAATGTATGTAGTAGCATTGGCTACTGCTGGTTTCATAGGCGCATTCGGGAGTATAAACATAGGGGCATATTTCAACAAGAGATTGCCGGAACTTGTTTACAGCCGCAAGCTTAATCTGGCAGGAACACTCATCGGTGACGCAGTAGTATTCGTATTATTGATTTCGGTAGTGCTCACCGCGGCCGGCGTGCTGTTGAGCGGATATCTTTCATCGTCACTTTTCGGTTCGTCGACATATTTCTACTACATAATAATCGCGGTTGCCGGAATATTTTGGATAATACTGTATCCGATACTGAATACCGCGCTGGTGGGCATTGGAAATGGAATTGAAATTGCAATATCGACCATGGCAAGCCTGATTTCCCAATCGATAGTCAGCATAACGCTTGTTTTGCTCGGATTCGGTGCAATTGGTGCCATAGGAGGATATCTTTCCGGTTTTGCAATAGCCGCACTGCTTACGCTGTATTACATCAATAGGCATATTCCGGTTTCATTCTCTTCGTTTGAGTTTATCAAAAGGCTGCGGGGGATGCTGGCATTTTCAGTGCCGTTGACGTTATCGGGAATATTGGGGACGCTCTCGAGTAATTTTTCTGTGATGTTCATGGGAATTCTACTTATCTCCTCAGGCGTGATAGGCCAATACGGGGTATCGATGAAGGTAGGCAACGTTATAGATGTGGCAAGCGGTGCGATAGGAGTAGTGCTTGTACCAATGTTTGCAACAGCAATCTACCACAAGCAATCAATGGAAAAGATCGGAAAATTGTATCATTCCACACTGTATTACGGATTGCTTTTCGCGGCTCCGATGATAGTCTATGCTTCCGCGCTGTCGTACGACATAATCGTGACGGTCTTTACGCAGTCTTACAATCTTGCGGTTACGTACATGCCGCTTGTCAGCATAGGGATATTGATCAGCCTGATAGGGGGTTATGCTTCTGCGGTGCTTATAGGCTTTGGGAAGGTCAGAAAAATACTAAGATTTTCGATTTACACGGTAGCGGCACAGTTTGTCGCGATGATAGCGCTCGGTGTGCTGTTTCGCGTAATCGGAATAATAATAGGGTACTTTTTCATCGGCAGCATAGTTTCTGCATTTCTTTACATGCGTGAATTGCGGAATTTTGGACTCAAAATCAAAATTGGACCGTTTGCGAGGCTTGCGCTGTCAAACATCTTACTGGCAATAGTGTTGTTTGTCATATCCAATGTGAGAATAAGGCCCCTTTATCTTCTTGCAATAGGCATTTTTGCCTCGTTTCTTGTATACCCCGCAGCTCTTGCGGCTACGGGTGCAGTATCGAAAGACGACCTTAAAATACTGGGCAAGGTCGGCAATGAAATACCAGTAGTAGGCAGGATGCTGCAGCTGACAATAGCGTATGCAAAAATGTTCCTCAGAAGAGAGAGTGCATCCTGATTCAGTGCCGTTTTATGGATTAAAAGGTATAACGAAAGGGTTAAATACGTCCCCAACTATAATAAATCGTGCGTAACGTCATATTATGCGTTACAGCTACTCCTTAGAGTTAAGGTGCTGAATTGACGAACTTTTCTGAGATGGGACTGAACCATCAATTAGTAGAGGCTTTGAAGAGAATCAAATTTCTTAAGGCCACGGATGTGCAGGAACGCGTAATACCTATTGCGCTTAATGGTAAAGACCTCATAGTGAGGGCAAAGACGGGAACGGGTAAAACCGGTGCCTTTCTTATACCGATAAAACAGATGAGCAAGCCTAGCAGAGCTCCCGAAACGCTGGTCATAGTGCCAACAAGGGAACTTGCATTGCAGATAACCACTGTTGCGAACAAGCTTAGAATGGATCAGGAGCCTGAAGTGGTAACCGTATACGGAGGCGCATCGATAAACAACCAGATTTCGAGCCTGAGAAGGAATCCGCGCATGGTGGTAGGAACCCCTGGCAGAATACTCGACCTGATGGAAAGGGGAGATCTTAGAATAGAGAGAATACGCTTCCTCGTTCTTGACGAAGCCGACACCATGTTCGATATGGGATTCATAGAAGACGTTGAAACCATACTGGAGCAGACTCCGAAGGAAAAGCAGACGCTTCTTTTCTCCGCGACGATGCCAGAGAAGATAGTCAATGTTGCTAAGAGGCACATGCATGAGTTTGAGATGCTTCAGATAGGAGACGAAGAAGAAGTAGTAGTTTCAAAGATAAAACACCTTTATGCTGTCGTTGACAACAGAATGAAATTCGCAACGCTATTAGCTTACGTCGATGCGATGGATCCTAAAAAAGCGATCATATTTGCACAAACACAGTATGCCGCGGATGCAATATTCGAAGCGTGCAAGAAGAGGGGCATGAATGCCATGGTAATGCACGGAGGGCTAAGCCAGGCAAAGAGAGAACACGCACTCAGGTTGTTCAAAACAGAGGGTAAATTTCTAATAGCAACAAACGTGGCCGCGAGAGGAATAGACATAGCGGGCATATCTGACATAATAAACTTCGACATACCTGACGATCCTCATGTATACGTGCACAGGGTAGGCAGGTCTGCGAGAATGAACACCAACGGAAGAGCCTTCACCATAGTCGGAAACGAGCAGCGCAACATAATACGCGATATCGAATACATGAACAAGATAAAGATGGAAAAGATCATACTCGATACCCACAAATACAAGGACATATTTATTTTCAAGAGAAGAAGCTTCCACGGCGGACAGCAACAGCACCATGGCAATCGCGACAACCGCGGCGGTCACGGTGGCGGCAGGCAGAATTACAGAAAAGAAAGGCGCAATGACAATCGTGGACATTACAGGCAGAGAGGCTACAGCTCAAACTGAGTGAAACAACACTTCACACTTCGATATTGTGCAGGCTGCCTATATCGCCAAAATCCAGGATTTCTCCTTCGCCTATGCAGAAAGCTTCCATGCCGTCTATATCCAAATCCTTTGCGAATATGGGTGCAAGTTTTCCTATATTCCGTTCGGTATTGACGCTGAACCCGTCTGCGAAGAAGTTCATTGCAGGGATGACTATTATTTTTCTTCCTTTACGATCCGTGCCATAAAGGAAACATTGCAACTTCTCTTTGGGTCCGGTCTTGTTGTATATTGATATCGAAGGATGGACATGCCCCATTACGAGAAACGCATCATCGCCATGGCGCGGCAGTTCTTCCCCATGAAAGAAAAGGTATTTTCCCATCAGCACTTCCTGTGAATGCATCTCAAAACCGAGAGGCTCTTTGAGGCGGTCTATGAAATTATCATGATTCCCTTTTATCAAAATCAGGCGTTCTATTTTCGCATCGGCTTTTAGAAAGTTTGCAAATTCTCTGAATTCATTGAATTCTTCGACGTGCACTTCTGAAAATTCGTTTTTAATGTCCCCGTTGACTATCAGTATTTTCGGATGGCAGATGCCGACGCCTTTTTTTATGATTTCTTTTATTCGCTTGAGATTGGCTTTTGGAAGAAATACTCCGCGGTTTGCCATTACACCTTCGTATCCGAGATGCAAATCGGAGCACACCATTGCGGACAGCGAACGTATGTAAAGAAGAGGAAGGCCGTCAAGAATTTCCACATCCTTGTCCAATTTCATCGTTTCACGTCTTTTTTATCTTTGAGAGTACCAGCTTGTGCAGTTCGCGTATGTGGCGCCTTCTGTCCTTCATCATTATTACGTCGGCCTCGCCGAACGTGATCATCGTGTGGGAGAACGGCGACGGCACCTGCGTGCTTATTATTTTATAGGAAATTTCCCCGTTTCTCATCCCTTTGAGTATGCGTTCCGCACGAGGCAAATCCATCAGGTCTTCGAATATCTCCCTGTACGTTTCCTTTATTATTGGAAAGTCCTTGCTTATTTCTTCCGCGGCCTTGAGTATGAGCTGCGAATTAACTTGCTGACGTCTCACGCTTATCTTCTTGCCCTTGTAATTCCGCAAAATCATGAAACTTCTCGCCGCGCAGTACCTGAAGCGCCTCTTCATCATTTCGGTGCGCCTTATGTTGTGTGTCAACGTAAGTCTCATGTCCATGCCCAGCGTGTTGCGTATCAATTCGGTGATGTTTTCCTTGCGTATTTTTGTCGTCAATGGAGCCACGAGGACAAACCCGTTGTCGGTTACGTTTACACCAACGTCTATGGGATACATTTCTCCAAGGGCTATTGCAAAAAGCCTTGACAGGGCATCGTTTATTCTCCGCCCGAAAAGGCTGTGGAATATTATCAGATTGCGTTCGCCTTCTTTGTCTTCAGTATATTCCACGAGTATCATTTTGTCGTTGGGAACGTGGCCTGCAAACAACAACTGTTCGGCAAAATAATTGTAAATGGAGAATTTTGCATTCTCATTAAGGGGCATCGAATTCAGTATCTTGCGTGCCTGTTCGTTTGGTTTCATTGAACCTTTTCCGAGGAGCAGCAGGGCGGATTTTCCTCTTGGAAGCGAATGCGAAACAGCGGATGCCATCTGTTCTCTGAATTTTCCAATATTTATCGCGAGTTCATATGTGAGCGGGAGCTGTTCCGAATACCATGGAGGTATCGTTGGCACCTCCCCCGGAGCGGGGCTTACGTAACATTTCATGACGCGGGAATATTCGAAGCGGTAAGTCTTTCCTGCAAGCGCGAAAATATCGCCGGGCTTCAGCCTCGAAAGGAACTCTTCCTCTATGCTGCCTATCCACTTGTTCTCGCGCGTCATGACGTCTATTGCAACTTCATCCGGTATTGTGCCTATGTTCAAATAATATATCAGGCGTGTAAGCTTGCCTCTTCTGCCGAACGTTCCGTCGCTCGGTTCGTACCATATCTTTGCATATACCCTTCTGCTTTCAAGGCCTACATACATTCCCGATAGATATTCAAGAAGCGAAATCAGATCCTTGCGCTCCAGATTGTGATACGGATAAGAATTCCTTATCGTGTAGAATGCTTCATCTACGGTCCATTTTTTGTTTTGCGACATTCCGACTAGATGCTGGGCGAGTACGTCGAGCGCATTCTTGGGTGTGGTAAATGAATCCATATGATGTTTCTTTGCCGCATCCAGCATCACGGAACATTCCACAAGATCATCCCTGTTAGTGACGATTACTTCACCGCGGGCGACATCCCTGAAGCTGTGCCCGCTGCGTCCTATCCTCTGGACTGCACGCGCAACGCTCTTTGGCGACCCTATTTGAATGACGTTGTCTATGGAACCTATGTCTATTCCGAGTTCAAGGCTCGTTGAAGAAACCGCACACTTGAGCTTCCCCTTCTTTAAAAGATCCTCGACCCCGAGGCGTATTTCTCTTGAAAGGGAACCGTGGTGCGCGGCTATGTGTTCGTCGCTGTACTTGAATCTCTTGACGAGATTGTATACGACGCGTTCCGTGCCGCTGCGCGTGTTCGTGAATACGAGAGTGGTGTTGTTCTTTTTTATCGTCTGGTCTATGAGCTTGTATATCGCATTATCTACAACGGTATCGCTCGCATTTACCATGTCCTTAACGGGGGATATTGCCGTAAAGTCGAGTTTTTTATCCCATGTCGCGTCGACTATGAAACAGTCGCGTTCTTCGTTTCCGTCATATCCGGCAACGAATCTTGCGGCTTCGTCAAGAGGATACAGGGTGGCGCCCATCCCTATCCTTGTAAAATCATGCCCTATAAGATTGACAAGGCGCTCTATAGACAATGAAAGATGAACGCCGCGCTTGTTGTTTGCAAGCTCGTGCAATTCGTCTATTATGACGTATTTCAGATCTTTCATGTTTTCCATGAACTTGGGAGAATTTATCAGAATCGCAAGGCTTTCGGGGGTAGTAACCAGAATATTTGGCGGTTTCCTGAGCTGCTTCTGCCTTTCGGATTGGGGCGTGTCGCCCGTCCTTATCCCTATGCTTATCTTCTTTATCGGTATCGTTATGTCGCCGTAGATTTCATCCAGAGGAACGGTCAGATTGCGGTATATATCGTTGTTCAGCGCCCTGAGCGGTGACACGTATATGCAGTATATTTTATCTTCGAGCTTTGATGAAAGGGACATATTCATGAGATCGCTCAATATGGACATGAATGCGGAGAATGTCTTGCCGCTGCCGGTAGGTGCGGTTATGAGCACGTTCTTCCCTTCTTTAATCAGCTTGAAGGAATACCTTTGCGGAGGGGTAGGTTCCTTGTATTTATTGACAAACCACTTGCGTATGAATAGGTTTACGCTATCCAGGCTCTCTTTTACCGTAAATGGTTCCTTGCAGGATGTAATCATGTAATCGCCGTCAGTATCTTTGAAAATAAGACACCAATATATGGCAATCTCTCATATAAATTCCTTTCCGGACGATGGGTAGAAGGCAGTGTAAAGGAGGCAAAGCTGTACGCAAGATTTATATTGTTTATTACCAATACTATGGAAAAGGGGGTATGGGTATGCCGAAGAGTTCTGGCTCGCGTGCCAGCAAGGCTAAGAAACTTGAAGCGCTGATGAGATCGCAGCGCATAAACACGTTATTTCAGTACGGTACGAATGAGAGCGAAGCATTGTTGAGTTCCGGAGGGGATTCCAGGCAGATGGAGGATTCGCATCTGTCGGACATATTCAACGATAGGGAAAGAATTGAAGGCGAGGAGACACGTACTACAGCAAGGCCGTCCCGCAAGAAGACCAAGGTTAAGGTCAAACCGAAGCGCAAGAAAGCCGCTAAGAAGGCAGGAGGCATCCTAAGCAGATGGAGAAGACGTTAATTGTCTCCCTTGTCATCATGCCGATTTTGCCCGCCTTTTCCTACAGATAATCGCACGCCGTTGTTCGGGTCTCTTGTTATTGTAATGTCTAGACCGTCGCTGCCGAGCATGTGGCGAAGTTCTTCATAGGTAAAGGAACCGATATCGTCGTTTCTCTTATTTTTGAGTATCTCGGCTCTTCTTTCTATTATGGGCCCTTTCTCTATGTTAGAGTATTTCAGCCGCAAGGCAGGTTTCTCAGCTCCGTATATGTCTTCTATGCCGAGCTCTATGGGTTTGTACCCCTCGCTTTGGTATATGAAAGGAACGACGGCAGAGAATTCCGAAATTATCGTATTTACGGTCGCATCGACCTTTGGCTTGTCTCCCGCTATCAGGAAATCGTCACCGTTGAGGAAGCCTACGAAAACACTGCTCTCATTTTCCTTTACCTTGTCCTGCAATAATTGCGATACCAGTCTTAGTATTGTTATGCCCGAGTTGTTTCCGAATTCCTTTGCAAACTCGGCGAGACCATCGACCCTCAAACGCCCGATTTCGTATTTGCTGTTGACGTTGTCTATCGCCTTTTCAACCGCGTCGGATATTTTGTCCTCGTTTGGAAGGTCAATCAGCGGATCGAATTTCTTTCCTTTCTTCTTAAGGAATATTGTGACAAGGCTTCTGAGTTCGCTCGGATCGAAAGGCTTTTTGACGTAGTAGTCCGCGCCGTATTTTATCCCTTTGAAGCGGTTTGACGTGGCATCCATTGCACTTACGATTATTACGATCGTATCCTTAAGCGACTTGTCCATGCGTATGCGCTTGCATATCTCAAGGCCATCAAGCCCGGGAAGCATGAGATCTAATATGACCAGATCGGGTTTCTCGTACCTGATCTTCTCGAGCGCCTTGTCTCCTTCATACATTTGCTTTATATCGAACCCTTTCCCTATGGAAAGCATCATTAAGCGGTTTATGTTCTTATCGTCTTCTACGATTATGATCCGTCTGAGAGAAGATTCCGATTGGAGTATGTAATAGGTTGGAATGCCGCCGCTGTTTCGCGATGCTATTGCGCTTGCCCCTTCGAGATCCTTCAGGCACTTATCCAACTGGTCGCCAGTAACGTCTGCCGCAGATGCAAATTCCTTAAGCTCATTAAGGGTAACCTGTTGTTTGTCGTTTATCATTGAGATTATGTCCGACTTAAAGTTCTCTGTGTTGTCCATCCCGATCGCCGATTTTTATATGCACGCGAAAGTATAATATGCCTTTGCGGGATTCGCAGTGACAAGCGGAATCTGTATAAAATATATAAACATTAAAGCAAAGGATAGGGTAATGCGCTTGAAAAACCGTAAAATGCAATCGGCAATGGAATACCTTGCAACGTATAGCTGGGCCATCCTTTTCATCGTGGTTGCGCTTGGCGTAATGTATTACCTGGGATTTTTCTCGTCGCAAGCTTCTTCGATAAGGGCGCAGCCCGGTTCGTGCTCCGTTTACAGGCCTAACGGCGCAGGATCTACAAGTTATCTCACCCTTGCAGGATCGTGCGGAAACCAACTCCCGCAATACGTTGCGTTGTTCAACGGCAATTCGCACATACTCGCAAGCATACCGTATCTGCCAAGCGGCAGCGAGCCAGTTACAGTAACGGTATGGTTCTACTATGAAAATACCCCGAACATAATGCTGCTCTCATACGGCAATACGAGCTATCATGGATGCGGAGACGGAAATTATTACAGTTTCAGGATAGGGGTTGATTGTGGATCCACATACATCGAAAGCGATCCTTGGTGCAGCCAGACGTGCGCGCCTACTCCCGCACCTCTTGCAAAAGGCACATGGTATTTCGCCGCGCTGATAAGCAATTCGACGGGACAGACAATTTACGGAGGAGTCGATGGAAAACTGTATGGAAAAACAGGAGGTGTTCCGTCCAACATACTCAGTACGGGACAATTGGTAATAGGGATGGGAAGCGACGGCTCCAATCTGGTCGGAGGGGTCTCGAACGTGCAGGTGTACAATGCCACCCTCACTGAAAGCGAATTGCAGAGCCTGTATTCCGAAGGAATAGGCGGAGCGCCGATAAACCTGCAGAATCTCATCGCATGGTATCCCCTGAACGGCGATGCGAATGATTACAGCGGAAACCAGCAGAATGGCGCTCCTTTCAACATCACATACTCGTCTGCATGGACCTCCGGTTATAACGCTCCGTGAACGGCTGCCATACTATTTATATTTTCCCGATGTATGTAATATTCGTGTGATGACTTATCTTCTGATTTATGATGAAGATCTTGAGTGCTGACAAAAATGGCAAAATTACCGAGAGATGCAATACGTGAAATGGTAAAGAAGCACCTTAAGGCGGAGATAACGGAAGGCGGAGCCGATGAACTTGCCAAAATGCTTGAAAACGAGGCAAGGCTAATATCCGAATTCGCCGTGAAAAACGCGAAGAAGGAAAACCGGGAGAGAGTTACCAAGAAGGATATACTCAAATATTTCATACATAAGGCCTGAACATGAATAGCAGGATGGAAGTCTGCGGGAACGGAAAAGGAAAATACCGCACTTCGACGTACATAATCGAGGGTGAGCGATGCTTCGCCGTAGCCGAACGGATAAAGAATGGTGTGCTGGTATCCGAATTCGGGGAAAGGAGCGGCGTGCTGGGACAATCGTATTCTAAAGCGTCGGATCCGCTGGCAGAACTTGCAAAACATTTTTCAAGCGATTATAAGGTAAGTGAAACCGTCGGAAGGTATGAGAAGGTTGAAGCGTCGTTGCCGTGCGTTAAATGCGGCACCGGTAAGGTTGTAAGGGAGCTTGATACCGACGTAAAAGACACTGACGGCACCGTGCCCGTAGTTCCCATTTTCATATGCACATCGTGCGGGAACAAGTCGTATTCCATAAGCAGAAAATATCTTGAAAAACTGGTTGACGGCAATCTTGAACTTTTCGAACAGGAAGAACTTGCAGAACGCTCCAAAGACAGTGGTATTTTTATAAACACGCTTGAGGAGTATATTATAAGAGTTTTCGCGTCGAAGAAGATAGACAGGCTTAAAGAACCGGGAATGAAGTGTTATCCATGACAATAAGAATATCAGAACTTTACGGAAAAAAGGTCATTGCTTCCAACGGAAGCGTTCTAGGAGACGTCAAGGGCGTTATAGTCGATTTAAGCAACGGAAGCGTTGCACATCTGCTTCTCAGCCCGATGGACCATCTCGTAAGGAGCGGAGATCTTAAGGGGGATTTCAGGAAAAAGAGCGTGTCCTACGACAGAGTAACGAGAATCTCCGAAGGCATAGTGGTAAAGTCCGCTCCGCAGACACCGAAGCAGGATTAATCCGTGCTTACGGTCTTTGCAAGGGAACTTCTCCTCTTTGCCAATACCCTGTAGCCGCAGTACTGGCATCTGATGAACTTGTCCAGGGTCTTTACTTCCTTTCCACAGTGAAGGCATACGTATGGCATAATATCACTCTATAAACATAATCGTTATTTCTTCATCTTCTTTAGCTCATCCTTGAGCCAGTTCGTAAGCTCGTTGTGCAGCTGGGACTTGCTCGTGTTTATTATTCTGACGCCTATCGCGGCTTTGTATTCCTCCTCGCTGAGTTTTATGACGTCCTGGTACTCAGGCATCTTTGCAAAATGCACTTCTAGCCAGTGCAGTCTGCCGTGCATGTAATCGCGCACCACTTCATCGGTAAGCGGAAGCGACGTGAAACTGAAAGCTATGCCGTTCGCCCAATACAGCGGTATCGTACCGGCAGGCGTAACGCGTTCCCTCACGAGATCGTCGAGCTCAACGTATGCTATGTCGTGCACCACGAGCTCCATAGCTGGCGCGAAGGTTATCTTTACCATTTTATCTTGCCTGGTCTCCCTGTATTCTGTTCAGCGCCATGCTTACGGTTTCTCCTGCAGCGGTCTTTAGCGTATATGCTCCGCCGGTAAAAGTGGCGTTGCAATACTTGCAGTTCCATATGCCGGTACTGATACGCTTTACAGCGACCTTTCCGCACACGTCACATTTGTACTTGCTCTTCTTGTCCTTTTGTACGGCCCTGAACCTCTTCCTGAGGCCTACTCCGTATCTTATGCTAGAGTTTGACATTCATTCACCGATTGAATTGTTAATAGATTTTCTCAGTTCCTTCGACTTTTCAAACGTTACTTCGAGCATGTCAGCAACCTCCTTTTCGGTAAAGGATCCTTCCAGACCCTTCTGCATTGCGCGGACGACGTTTTCGTCGTTTGCTATGGTAAGCCTTGCTGATGCGAATGATTCCTCATTTGCATTCATGTCGAGTATCATATTCCCGGCAACGCTTCCGAATGTGCATGACGTAACCATGTTTCCCGTAAGAGGAAGCTTGCCCAGATTGCCTTCGCGTATGACCTGTTCGTTTTCATATTTCGGCATGCGTGCGCTCAATATCGCGGTCGTAGCCGCAAGCGTGCATGCATCGAAAAGATTGCCGTCGAAATTCAAGACGTAAAGATCCGTGTAAACATCCCATACCTTTTCCTCTTCTATGAAGAGTTTTGGAAGGTCGATGATGTTCGCGGCCCTTATGCCCCTGTCGACAACTCTTGCGAGCTCTATCGCTTCGGGACTTGGCGGACCTGTTTCGAAGTCTGGAGATGCAAGCGGAAGCAATTCCGCAGACATTGCCATGTTACCTTCATTCGGCCTGTCCTTCATTGGTGAGCCGAGAACCACTTTCACTCCGGCTATTACTCTCGTGTATCCGAGATTCACAGTTGCGGATCCTTCAGCGTTTGGCATCGTGCCCTTCTCAATCGTATACTTTCTGAAGTCGTTGCTTTTTCTGCCGTCTTCCCTTGAGCCTTTGCTAAGCAGTTCTTTTATGTATTCGTATGAAGTTGTGTTTTTCATGTTAATCACTCTTTGTTCCCCTGCTGCGACGGCGCCTCGTTCTTGTATTTTTCAAGAGTCTTCAGATAAGGCTCCTTGAGCGCGTCTGATTGCAGCTTAGAAATCACTTCCCCCGCCTTCTTTGCGAGGCTTATTGCACTTGTGACTTCCTCCTTGGTAAGATTGCCGTCCATCTGAAGAAGGAGCAAATTGCCCTGCTTCGGACCTATTACCATCGGCATGTCCGCATCGGAATAGTTGTCTTCGATTTTGTTTAAGTCTACTACAAGCGTGTCTCCTATTTTTCCTATTGAAACCCCGAAAGGAACGTCAGACATCGGTATTCCGCTTGATGCCATTGCAACTGCGGCTGCGGTAACTCCTGCTGCGCGCGTGCCTCCGTCGCTTTGCAGTACTTCAACGTATATGTTGATTTCCGTTCCCGGAAAATTCTCAAGCAGCACGACGTTTTCGAACACTTCCTTTGTAACTTTGGATATTTCTATTGCCCTTCTGTTCGGCCCGGTTCTTCCGTGATCCTCAAGCGATGAGAATGGTGCCATCATGTATCTGCATTTTATCACTGCGCGTTCGGGATCTGCAGTGTGTTTTGGAAGTGCTTCCGTAGGACCATATACAGCGGCGAGTATCTTGTTCGTACCCCATTCTATGTATGCGGATCCTGCGGCATTTCTTATCACGTTTGTCTTTATCGATATTGGACGCAGTTCCTCGAAGGCTCTTCCGTCGAGCCTTTTTCCGTCGACTATTAATTGCGGTTTTTCTTGTGATGATGACATAGTATTACACCCCCATTTCAAGAAGTGACATTACGCGATTTGTCAGCCCGTTCGTGTGTGCCTCTTCCTGAATCATGTTTATTGCCTCTGTTGTAAGATCAACTTTCCCGTCCTTTATCCAGATAATGCCATTCATCCCCACTGTAACGCGGGTTCCTGTCTTGGCAGTCAGCTGTTTTATCATGTTGTTGCCTCTGCCGAGTATCCTCGGGATTTTTGACGGCTTGACGTATAGAAGTTTTCCGCCGGTAAGCCTTCTGGGCCTTCCGAGAATCACGGTCTTCGTCTTGTCCATCTCCTTTACCGTTGCTTCTATTATGTCCCCTGCGACGAACTCCTCGTTTGAGTCCTTGGAGAATATGAGGCCGCGGTAAGGCGCCTGCAGATCGACTATGTAAACGTTAAACTTGTCTTCCTGTATTCTGCCTATTATCGTATCCCCAGATATCGGATACCACAATCCTTCCAGCGGTATCAATATCTTCTTTTCGTCATCGTATGAACTCATCAATGTGGAATAAGTTTTTCCATTTTCAATGATGGTCCCCTCTATCCTGAGGGATTTGTCTTCCAATTTTTCTCCTGGTATTACTATCCTTTGCATTCTTTACACCATTAATCCAGCGATTTTGTGACCGCACTTCCTTTGGTCAGGGAATTCAGCTTGTCGAAGAACTCAAGTTTCAGTCCGGCAGGAAACTCCACTCTGACTTTTAATGAGCCATCGTTGAGCCATTCCTCGGATTTGAGACCGTACTGCTTCAATAGCCCGTAGCACCTGTTCGTGAATTCAGGAGGTATCGTAACCTCCAGCTTCGCGGTTGCAAACTTTATCGGGAGAATCGCGTTTATCTTCTTGAGCACGATTTCCGTCTGTTCGCTCACAGGCTTGAACGGTTCTATCGACACGCGCGCTTCGTGCATTGCATTCTCAATCCTCTGTTCGGGATGGGGTGCATTGGTGCGCGGATCGATTGAATTTCTCGCTATGAGGGCCACTATCTGCTTTCTTTTTTCTTCAGTGAGCTTTGCTCTCTGTTCCGTAGTTATCGGCACATCGCCGTGCTTTAGTATCACATCTGCAATCTTTGTTATGTCTTCGGTATTGAAGGCTTTCTTTATCTTGTCCTGCGACTGTCTCTTTCCCTTGTTTGCGTCTTCGAAAACCTCCTCTGCCTGCAAAACGGTCATTACGTTTGTCTTCTTTCCCGTTATGTAGTCGTATGCCTCATCGGCATCAACAAGAAGCTCAAATCTGTTGCCGTTTAGGGTATATTTGGCAACTACTGTCTTTGACATTTTGCTCACTGATATCAGAGGTATCCGGAAAGCTTCTCAGGAGGTAGAAATACAAATTCTTCCGAATCGATCACATAGCCGATATCGAGATTTGCCTCTGAAAGCTTATCGTCGCTTACCTTTTTAAGTATCTTGACTCCGAGCGCTATCGCGTCCTCGAGCCTTATGTTTTTCTTGTATTCTTTGACCAGTATCTCCGTGGCGACCTTCTTGCCGACGCCTATTGCGTCCGCCTGATAGCCGAGGAATGAAGCTCCAGGCTCTATTTCAAAGAGCCTTGGCTCCGTGTCTATTCCCCCAACGAGCATTGAGACCGCATATGGTCGCATGCCGCCGTATTGGGTTGCCTGCATCATGTATGAGGATATCCCTTTTGACAGTGATTCTACAGACTTTACGTCGTCATAAATGAGCCTGTGGTTCTGCGTCGAAGATCTTGCCATGTCTATTATGTGCAATCCGTCAGCGACCATCCCGCTGTACGTTGCGCCTATGTGTGCGTCTATCCTGAAAACCTTCTGTATGGTTGACGGTACTGCAAGAGGTTCGGTAACGTTCTTGTGTGCCACGAATACGACGGAGTTTTCGGCAATCATGCCTATCGAAGTAGCGCCCTTGCGCACCGCTTCCTTGGCATATTCTACCTGAAACAGCCTCCCGTCCGGATTAAACATTACTCCCCTATCATATGCTTGTACGTTCGGATACATTGATGCACCTTTAATAGAATAATACAGAGATTATAGTCCTTGAATAACCATTAAAGACATGGTCCTTCAAAAGTTATAATACTTTCGTAAGTTAATATTACTACGTTAATGTTGCAATGACTTATATTTATATGTATAGATTTTAAATATGGTAGCATAGTCCTGCAACTGGCGGCTTGAGCCGCGCATTCTGGCATGTAACTTCATTGCGCGGTATAGGTGATACCATGGTTGGCAAAGAAGAAGCAAATACGGAGGGTCAGCAGCAAATCCACCCCTCATTCCTTAGAACCATGGAGCAGAAGAACGGCATAACCTCGAAACTGGCAGGCATAAAACACAAAATAGGCATATACAGCGCGAAAGGAGGGGTAGGGAAAACCACTGTAGCGGTAAATCTCGCTTACACGCTCAATGATATGGGATATAGGGTTGGTCTGCTCGATGCGGACGTGGATACGCCCAATGTGAACCTGTTCCTTGGCATAAACAGCGTTGGAAATGCAGAATATCCGCTAAAACCAATAGACAAAGACGGAGTAAAGGTAATTTCAACGGCGATGTTCCTTGATGATCAAAAGAAGCCGATTATATGGCGCGGCCCGATAGTCGGCAAGATGATATACGAATTCCTTGGGGAGACTGCCTGGGGTGAGCTCGATTACCTTATAATCGACCTGCCTCCCGGAACTTCCGATGCGCCTTTATCGATAATGCAGCTGCTTAAAATGGACGGTTTCATACTTGTAACGACCCCGCAACGCATTGCCGCGGTGAATGCCATACGCTCCGGTATGATGGCCCGACGAATGGGCATATCGGTGCTTGGCGTCATTGAAAATATGTCTGGAGACAGACCGCGCGGAGCGGAAGAAGTCGCAAAGGAGATGGATTGCCGGATGCTCGGCGCAGTAAGACATGATGGGAGAATGTCAGAACTCTCGGATAAAGGACTCGTTCCGGTCAAAGAGGATAAGGAAATAGGCAGGACTTTTACGGAAATAGCAAAAAAAATAGCAGAAGCGTGAACGCATGGATGAACCATTCGCAGGTATATTCAAGGAATCGAAGGTATTCGCTGAACGCGGAGTCATGTCGCCACATTATATTCCGGCCCATCTGCTTTTCAGAGACGCGCAGATAAACGAGATAGTCAAGGCGTTGACGCCGACGCTGCGCGGAGAAAGAGGGCGCAATCTTTTCATCTACGGCAAGACGGGCACAGGGAAAACTTCATGCATAAAACACGTCATCTCTAAGATAAATGAATTGCCTATGATACGCGCCAAGATATCATACGTCAACTGCAAGATATACAATTCTAGATACAGGGTCTTGAACAAAATAGTAAGCGACCATATGCCCCTGTATGCGAAGCGCGGATACGGCATAATCGATATCTATGAACGCATAATAAACTGGATAGACGAAGACGGCAAAATACTCATAGTCGTGCTTGACGAAATAGACATCGTAAAAGACCTTGACGATTTGATATACACGCTTACCAGGGCTAACAGCGATATAAAGTCGGGAGGCATCGCGATAATAGGCATATCCAACAGGGTTTCATTCAAGGAAACGCTCGACCCGAGAAGCAGGTCGACGCTTTACGAAAAGGAACTCGTATTTCCACCATATAATTCCACGGAACTTGCAACGATATTGAAGGATCGAGCGGCGAAAGGGTTCAAGAAGGATATTGTAGAACCTTCCGCAATAAATCTCGCGGCGGCGCTTGCAGCCAATGAGAGCGGTGATGCGAGGCTTGCACTTAAGATCTTATCAAAGGCGGGAGAGCTTGCAGAAGACAGTGAAACAGGTATCGTAAGTGCCGAATTCGTGAAAAAAGCTGCGCACGAAGCCGAAGAGGAGATTGCATACGAACTCGTGAACACTCTTCCGGAACACCAGAAATTGATAATATATGCGATTGCATTGTTGTCTCTTCAAGGAAGCCGATACAAGAAGCTCACCGAAGGCAGCGATACTTACATATTCAGCGGGGAGATTTACAATAAATACGTGGGAATAACGGGAACCATGCATAAGGAAGCGAAGAGCTCGAGATGGTACAGAAAATACATATCCGATTTGGAAATGCAGGGACTCATACAAACTTACGAATCGGGAAAAGGAATACGCGGGCATACTAAACTGATAAAACTATCCTATTCCCCGGAGAAGATAAAAAACACGATAGAGAAGGGATTATTCAGGGAGTCAGAAGCGGAAAAAACAGAATGAGAGGCAGCTTTTCATGGAAGAACGAAACGGCGTAAAGGAAGTGACGCTTACCGAAGCGCTTGAGATTGTCAGGAAGAATAATGTCAAACTCGTATGGCTCGGAAGGGAAGATTTGGAATACGTTTCCGGTCTTCTGAAATTGAAAAATAACGAAATGATAAGCGTAGGCCCGAACGAATTGTTAGGATCTCCGGAAAAAGCCAGGCATTTCGAGAATGCCATCATGGTGTGCTATCACGGCAACACTTCCGCAGTTGTCGCCAGAATACTTAAGGAAAGATACAAAGTCAGCACGTATTCGCTGAAAGGAGGAGTAACCGCGACGCTTGGCGAAATATTTTAGTCAGTCGCGCAGCATGTAGTCTTCAAGATGCGGCCTTATTTTTTCCTTCGCTTTTCTATGCGATTCCAGGAATGAGTTTATCGTTTCGGTTAATGCGGCTTTGTGCTCTCCTGCCAGCATCGTGCCGTCGCGCTCCGCATCGAATATCTTTGCAAGTTTTTTGTCGTCAGGTTCGAAAAGATACTTGTAATACATGCATACGGAGCATTTCTCCGGATTGCCTCCGAGTTCCTTTTGCAATTCCGCGGTAGGTTGCTGTCCCGTTATCGCCTTGTTTATCTTCTTCTTTATGATTTCCGGCGAATCGTCAAGATATACGGTGTTGTCCGGATCGCTTGCAGACATCTTCGGCCCCCCTTTAAGCCCGGGAAGGAACTTTGCATGCATTATTGCGGGTTTGTAATACCCCAGTTTCTCTATCGCATTTCTTGCAACCCTGAAATGCACATCCTGGTCTACCGCAAGGGGGATCAGGCACGGCACGTTTTTTCCCAGATCCACCGAGCGCATGAAAGCAGGCACGGCCTGCATACTCGTATAGAATAACGCACCGACATTTGTCTCCGGAGTAAATCCGAATGCATCTTTGACGATGGAAAACGTTATGTGCTTCGATACTCTTACTGCCTGTTTGTACAACTTGCCGGAATATTCCGTATTGAAAAATATCTTCGTCTTTTTAGGATCGAATCCAAGTGCCATTATGTTAAGAGCATCTGCATACGCAAGTTCGTGTATTTTTTCGAGTGTGAGTTTTGGATCCTTCTTTGTGAGGAATTTTTCTTCGTCAGGAATCTGTATGTATACTTCAGCGCCGAACTTTTCCTGCAGCCATTGTGTCATGAGAAACGGAACGAGATGACCGATGGTCATTCCGCCGGAAGGCGCTATCCCAGTATAAATATAGAATTTGTTTCCTTTTTCATACTGGTCGAGAAGCCAATTCATGTCGCGGTGTGCAAAAAAGATTTTTCTCCGTATTAGGAAATGTACTTCCCCTGCAATTTTTTTGATTCTTTTTTCCAGCGCTTCGTCTATTGGAGTTATGCCGAACTTTTCCACCAAACGGTTGTAATCCACGCTACCGGTAACGTCGTATGGAGTCACGCTGAATTTATCGGCCATTTTATCATCGATTTGGCGAAAACATGCAGTATTTGTCAGCCGCTGTGCAGTTTTCGCACATCCTAGTATAAGGCAAGTAAGGTTTTATAATTAGCATTAAGTGTTCCTGCAAAGGTGTTTTCCGATTATTGTGATAATAAACATTCAACGATCGGCTGAAACAACATCGACGAGGGACGGATTATTAAGAAATTCGAACTTATCGGGCATTTCGATAAATGCATCGTATATGCTCTTATACGAATCAAGAAATGGCAGTCTTGCAGGTTTTGCATCATGCGTTATTGTTGCCTTTTCATAATTTTTATTGAGAAGAACAGATCCGTCGTTGAGCAGATAAACTGCACCGCCGCGTTTTGCCTCTATTGGCTTGTAATCCGAACTGAAAACGCTGTTGACAAGATTTGCCATTATCAGATCCTCCGTCCCGCTGTTTATGGTTATGTGCCCGTAATCGGGAAGCACGAGCACGCGGTCTCCGTCTGAAGCGTTAAAGAGCAATACGTCTATCCCGCCATCCGGAAGCATCTTCTGCATGAGTATTATTGCCTTGCCACGAATGACTTCGTATAATTCAGGATATGACGGACCTTGAGGGGCAGGCGGATGATAATGGCCGAGTGTCTTGTTCAATTCGCGCCCTATCCCCATGCTCGGGATTACAGTAACGTCATAACGCATCGTATGGCTGTCGAAAAGCCCCTGGTTTTTGAATACCCCGGCAGCACGATACATGAAATACGTGTCCTTGTTTCCGTTGTCGGACGCGGCTTCCGCATCCAAAAGTACAGGGACCATCTGCGACAATTTCCTTGTCGTATATTCAACGTTCTTTCCTTCGGCAATAAGCTTCCTTCCGTCAAAATTCAATTCGATATGTTTTACGCCAAGCGAATCCATGTCAATACCATTTGTTTTTTTCATTCGGTGTTTATACCTGTTTGTATCTGAAGCAAGACACCAGATGGTCGTTGACCATTCCGGTAGCCTGCATGTGTGAATAGCATATCGTTGAGCCTACGAATTTGAAGCCTTTGGAAATCAGGTCTTCGCTCATCGAATCAGATAGTTTTGTTTTGGCCGGAAGTTGTGCCAATGATGTCCATCTGTTTTTTATCGGACGCCCGTTCACGAATTTCCATATGTAAGAATCGAAACTGCCGAATTCTTTTTGGATGTTGAGAAATGCCTTTGCATTGGATATAGCCGCATTTATTTTAAGTCTGTTGCGTATTATACCGCTGTCTTTCATAAGCCGTTCTACGTCCTTGCCGTTGTATCTTGCAACTGCATGGGGATTGAAATTGGAAAACGCCTTTCTGAAATTTTCCCTCTTCCGAAGGATTGTGAACCAGCTCAGTCCGGCCTGCATGCCCTCAAGCACGAGAAATTCGAACAGTTTTTTATCGTCGTGTAGTGGCACTCCCCATTCCTTATCGTGGTATTTTATGTAAAGGGGATCGCTGGCAGACCATCCGCAACGTTTGATTTTTTCAGGCATGAAATCAATATGCCACGCATGCTCTATAAAGGATAGGGAAGATTTGCAACCATTACGTTCTTTTCTGCGAAGGGAGTAAAGGCAGCATGAAGGAAGAAACAACGGAGAATATTGACATGAACCACATTGCATCGCCCAAGCTCATGTATAAAAGAAGAACGCTCATCAAGCCTATTCCGGCAGCGCCGCCGAGCGTGTTTCCCACCCCCCACACCAGCGCGTTCGATGTAGTTGAATGTTCCTTCGGTATCATTTGCCCTATATATCCGAGGAGCACAGGGAAACCGCTGAATGCAAAGAAAACGAATATGCTGTAAGTCAGCAGGCATAGAAGGACATTTGCTCCGGATAACATGAATAGTATAAACGCAACGGTAGCGAAAACGGTTGCTATGATAGTCGTATAACGCCCGCCTTTTTTGGCAGTCATGAGCCCGAATATCGGCTGTCCGACTACCGCAGTTGAGAAGCTTATCGTAAGAAGAATACCCATTATCGCCTTAGATCCGAAAACTTTGTCAAGATACATAGGCGTGTAATTGAAAGTCCCGGAAAGAAACATCGAGCGTATGAATATTATAATGACGAGTATGGCAAGGAATTTTTTGTAATCTTTCAGGTGTGAAACTTTTTTTACCGGTTTCATTTTTGCCATTGCGCTGGTATGATTTCTGCTGAATCCGTAAAGCCCGATATATATTGCAATCGCTGCTGCAATAAGATAAATCGCAACTATGCCGAGACCGTCTACTGCCCCAAAATATCCTATCAACGCAACTATGGCTATTGGCATGACCGAACGGCCTACGCTCCCCATCGAACCGTTTATCCCCATCATTACTGGGGCTTTTTTGTTTCCGTATGCATAGGACAGAATCGATGCGCCTATCGGATGATAGAAGGATTGTCCTACCCCGAGAAGCACGGCACCAATTAATGCGAAAAGATAAAGCTGCGAAGGATATACGAATGCGACGGCAAAAACAGGCACGGCGATTGCGTTCAATGCAATTCCTATCGCAAGCAGTTTCGAATCGGAATCTATTTTATCGGCATGCATGCCTATTGGCGTGCTGAGCAATCCGGACAAAACGTTCGTTATAACGGCTATTGAACCAAGCAACGCGATATTGACGTGGGGAAATGATGCAAAATATGCAAGCAATACAGGAAAGAGAAGAAAGTTCCCGTCATTGGAAAAATGTCCGAGTGATGAGAAGATGAGTGCCTTAAGCTTGTAATTCATTGTAAGACCTTGCAGCCTTGCTACAGGTTAATTTTTGCAGTAGAAGGATGTGAAACAGGTATGTTATCGACAAGCAGATATAAATATGCCATTACGCGTTCAGAAGTCGGGAATAGGGAGTTCCTTCCCGCGCTTGATGGTTTCTATAAGCTCATACAAATCGCGAAGATCGGCATCGGGAGCCGTTTTAGCTATTGAAATCAATGAACTTTCCGCACGGCGCGCCAATTCGCGAAGTTCTTCTACGGTAACCTTTTCCGTTAATATTCCCCCATGAAGTGATGTGTTCGAAGCGGGAATCGCATATCCTATGCCATATTCTCCGGCCTGCCATGCCCGTGCATCTAACTGTATTGTTCCATCATTGACACCGACTATCATCGGTTTCACGCCGGGCCCTTCGACACGCAGAAGTTGGGCTATTGGATCATGTTGCTGTGCGAGCTTCCTGTGCCCTTTTCTTGAATCAGGGACGGGTATGCCGGTACTCCAATCAATATCGCCGTACTGCCCGGATCGCTGCGGGAATGAAGTAACTACAGTAGCAGTTTCTGGATCTGCAACGACTATTACCCGATGTGCAGTTATTTCGACGTGCTGCGGCTTTACTATTATAGCTATGCCTTTTCTGCCTATCGCATCCTGCGGTATTGAAGAATATGGTAGCACCCATGGTTTATCCGCAGAACCGTCTACAACGTCAGCGCCTTTTTCCAATTGCCTGTCTCTTGCAGGATATACAAGCACTTCGCTTGACCATGCGGGATACAGCGCCTTTGACAGCACTCTTCGTTCCTGCTCTCGCCAGTTATCGCTGCCCAGCACCAGATTCAGCAGGGAAAATTCGAGAAGCCGCAAGGAAGGCAATCCGCCTTTTATCGCGGTGCGTTCACGTGCTTCGAGCCAGCCCGCTTTCGTGCCGGTAGATATCAGTACCTGATTGTTGCGAAATGAAGGAGAAACAGTTTTTTGCATGTAATCGAATTTACTTTTCACGCCGTATTATTAAAGTTTGTCTTGACTATCGATTTGCGTCGTTTCAGTGCTAAGGTCGTTTTGAACCGGTCAGATTGACGTCGGCCTTAAAACGGCTCGTCGTGTTTTATGAATTCTTTGCCATAGTAAAGGACTACGGCCGCGGCAATTATTGCAACGATTCCTGCATATGTATAGGAATAGAACGGATCAACGACATACAACAGACCCATTATCAAATTTGCTGAGAATATGCCAATGCTTCTCGATGCGGTAAGAGAACCCATCCCTTTGCCCACGTGCTTGGCGCTCTTCATGAATGAAATAAGGGTCGGTTCGAGCGTTTCTATAACCCCCAAGGAGAATCCTAAAATCCCTACCCCCAGATACAACGCAGGATAACCAAAATGAAGCAGGTATGCAACGCCTATGAATATGGTGCCCATGCCGGACAATAAGTACCCTATTATTCCAAGTGATTTGATCCTATTCAACTTCTTAGATCCGATATAATACCCAGTAAATGCGGATACCAACAAGTATACCCCGTATGACGCCATGCCCAGAAAACTGCCGGCCTTCTGTTCTATGGTCAATATTGGAAAGCCTAAGCTGTAGCTGCTGAACCCATAAAGTGCGGTTGCAAGTATCACGCCCTTGTATGCGCTGTTGTTTATTTTACTGTTTTTCTTTATCTGTTTTTCAGAAGCGGGTATTTTTGCAACTTTGGGCTTGCTATCATTGCTGATCACCAGGAGCGTGGTAGATATCAGCAACGGTATTGATGTTAACAGGAGGATTTTTTGCAGTGATATGCCACCGGTGAAAAGTGCAAGAAGCAAAACCACGGAAACAAATCCCCCTCCGATGTCGAGCATATGTAGAAACCCGAATACTTTTCCGCGGTACTCCGCGGAAGAGGAATTGACAATCATGACTCTTCTGGGCGGGGAACGGAAATTTCTTGCCCACCAGCCTCCAGAGAATAGGATTATCGCTGTTATCGGGCTGGACGCAAGGCCGACGAGAGAAATTAACGGTATAAGCAGGTTGCCCGCCACTGCGACCCATTTGTTACTAACCTTGTCACCGGCAAGACCGCCGACATAACCGAAGAATGCGCCTATGCCAAATGCCATGGCGCTGGCAAGTCCATATTCATATGAAGGTGCCTTAAGCATTACGACAAGGAATATTGGAAATATGGCTATGGCGGCCTGATAGCCGAGATCCGCAAAGAACGCGGAAAACGAAAGCAACAATACGTTTCGGTTAAGCCATTCGCTCATGAAATCACTTTTACTGCGGCACGCGACAGATAGATTCTGTCTTGTGAGTTATAAGCTGAAAACATTTTAACGGTTTTGGAAAACAAACCTTTCGAGGAATATTATTAAATATGCTGTTCCCATCTGAAGCGTGGGTTAAATGATAGGGATAGACCAGATAAAACAGACAATAAACATAATGTTGCATCCGAAAAGCGCTACAGCTACGCCGAAAGGAGTTAAGGAAAACTTTGTCTGGTATTACAAGCTTGCTGTTGTGCCTTTAATCATATCGATTTTAATAAGCGTCATACTTTTCGGAATAGTGGGATCCGTTTCATCACTGTTCGGCTTGAACAACCTCTTGCCTGGAGTGGGCTTCACGGCGGCAATTGTTGTGTTGGTAGTGATTCTCTATTTCTTAATTTTTATCCCTGCAGGATTTTTAATAGGAGCTGCAATACTCCACTTCTTTGGCAAGCACGTATTCAGGAAATTTAAAGAGGATTATGCGCATACGCTCACCGCGATAGTCTATGAAAGTGCGCCAGCAGTCATGCTATTCTGGCTATATTTGATTCCTGTTGTAGGGGAAATACTGATGTTTATTGTAGGGATATGGAACCTTGTGATATACTTCTATGCATTGTCCAATCAACAAAAGATAAGCAAACTTGCCGTGTTGGGAATTACAATTGGGGTATGGCTGATAGGACTTCTGCTTGTGTTTGTAATAGTTATGCTTTTTGCGGCAGGCTCCGCCCTTGCATTCCCTAGATAATGGTAAAGCACTATTTGAAATTTTCTGGCAGGTAACAAAATAACGATAATTTTTGTTATTTGGTATGAAAAATATGCGTTTAAATAGGATGGACGGCGCTATTTTTTCAGATAATATGGAAAAACTAATAGCGCTAAATGGAAATTCGAAGGGAGGAGTCAGAAATAACGTGTATAAGGAATGCCAAAGTAGGTGGAGATCGATGAAGGATTTCGTCAGTGCGGATCCCGCATACAAAGGATACGATCCGGTAACTTCGACGCTTGTAGAACACAGGAAGAACATAGCTCTCGCAGTTGAAAACATTCTGGAACATCCGAACAGTGCGGAAGCATATATCAAACTGGGCGAATTGTCGGCAAGGCAGGGCAACGTATTGGACGTCTCGGATCCGTTTAGCCAGACAAACTGTCTCATTGCAGCGTTGGAATGCGAACCCAACAGTGAAACGATACATAAGAAGCTTGGCAGCACATTGCTCAACGCGGCAAGAGAAGGATCCGGCGAGGCAAGAGTCGCATTTTACAATACCAAACTCGAAACTGTAATAGAATATATGAACAGGGCCGACGTTTCGGCAAGGCTCGATTTTATAGACAAGGAAATTACTGTTCTAGAAAAGATGAAATCTTTAAACGAACCGTTGGACATAATGGACATGGATGATTTATGCGGGAGACCGCGTGATTTGGTATACAGGGTACTAATCCCGTATCTTGAACTAAATAACTATATGACAGGCGTGCCAAGAGAAGGGTATGTTCGCAGCGTCAAGTACAATATAACTGAGGGAGGAATAAACAGAATATCGCAGGCCGTAGAAGAAAGAGGAGTCTTGAAAAACCTGTTGGAAGGAAAAGGATTTGGAAGAAACAATCCCGTAGTACATGCTTTCATAGAGAGTCAGAGACAAAACGACTTTAATGACGTAAAAAGGGAGTAATTGCAATCGCCATGGAGGTACAGGGAATCGAACCCAGGCTTGCAGAATGTCAATCTGCCGTCCTACCATTAGACTATACCTCCGTGATTAGGATTTGTCACTTAAGCTAAATAAATATATCCTCTCCGTCATTGGCCACACGGGCCCCTTTGAATACCTTCCCGGCTTCTTCTTCGAGAAGCTTGGGATCGGTGTATCTTGCACTTATGTGCATCAGAATCAATCGTTTAGCCCCTGCCTTGTGTGCTACTCCGGCTGCGCCTTTTGCAGTGGAATGGCCGCGTTCTTTAGCGAGTTTTAACTCGGTTTCCGCGTAAGTTGCTTCGTGAATCAGCAGGTCCGCCTTCTTTGCTGCTGAAACCGTGCGCGTGCATGGAAGCGTGTCGGACGCATACACCACGCGTTCGCCTATTTTCGGTTCGGTTACACTTGAAAGCCTGACCGTCTTCTTGCCGAGTCTGATACTGCCTTTCTTCTGCAGTATGGAAAACATCTCGCCTTCTAGGCCGAGTTTTTTGCATTTTTCTACGATGAATCTGCGCCTGTCGTTTATTTTGAATACGTAACCGAGAGAAGGTATTGTATGCATAAGTTTGAATGAGGAAATTGAGAAGTCTTTCCCCTTGTACTGCGTGCCGGCACCTATCCCTTTTACGATTATTTCGTAATCTATCGCGGCTTTGTCGAAATAGACGAGCTTGCTTACGGATTTCTCGTCGCCTTTTGGAACGAATATGTAGAGTGGGTCCTTGCGCCCGTTGAGTGCCATTGTGCGCACCAGACCAGCTATGCCTATAACGTGATCCCCATGAAGGTGGCTCAGGAATATTGCCTTTATTTTAGAAGAATTGACGCCGTATTTCAATATCTGCATCTGCGTGCCTTCCCCGCAATCGAAGAGAAACACGTTTCCGTCATAAGACAATGCAACGCTCGTGAGGCCTCTTGTCTTCGTTGGAGAAGCACCGGACGTGCCAAGCACTGTAATTCGTATCATGACATCACAATTCTACTGTTACGCTCTTATTCTTTAGGTCTATTTCTTTTATTAAAATCGATGGGAACATCTCGCTTGCTTCTGCAACTGTTGCACGGCGGTTTTCCCTAAGATAGGAGATCAGTGCGTTAAGCTCATTCATTCTTGAGAATATCTTGTTTGCATAGACTTTGCTGTTCTCCGATTCTTCCTTCATCGCAGACACCAACTCTTCCTGTTTTGCTATGCTGGCTTCCATCTCCGCTTTCTTTCGCGCTGTTGACGAATCGTCTACTTTCAATCTTCCTTCTGAAACTGCACGATCCATCATCAGACCCATAGAATCGAATTCTGTCGATTCGCTTGCTTCGTATTTTTTAAGAGGTATTGCGGAGTAATCAAGAAGCTTGTTTTCCTCCCCATACAGTCTTGGAGATGGCGACTTCAAAGATTTCGACAGGTTTATGAGTTCTGTTGAGAGCTTCTCGGCATGCGATGCATCAATCACGGATTCTTTAGGATCCATCCCCGCCCGGAGAAACGCGTCTTCCAGATATATCGGGCCTGCGCTGATTTTTTTTGAAAGCTCGGCCATCGGTTTTTTTGCGCCGATTATGTTGACTGCGGCAGACCTCAATTCTTCCCCATTCATCGACCATATGCCCGGAGCAGCGTCTTCAGGATAGGAATATTTCTTGTGCGGCTGGACCACTCTGTCCTTGAAAGAAACCGAAGCGTAGCACAATTCCGTTATGCCATCGGCATTAAGCAAAACCATATTCCCCTTGCCGAACATTTCTATGATAAGGGAATAAATAACGCCGTGCGAACTTATTTTCAATATTATTATGCGGTCGCCACCGCGCTGCGATATCTCCTGGACCTTTGCGTTCTCTATGCGCTTCCTTACGCCCATTGCAAACTGGGTAGGTGCACCGGCATTTTCTGCAAACGACGTTTCATTGAACGATTCGAGAAGCTTGCAGTAAACGGAAGTGTTTTTACCGTCTTTGTAAAAAGTAATGCGGAATGCCCCTTCTCCGACCTGATAGAATTTTCTTATGAACGAACCGTTTATCTTTTCGGACAATTCCGAAATAAGCAGGTGAATTTCAGCAGCATTGAGCCCGTGCAACTACACCACCGTCAGAGCCTCTTCTTGCCCTCCTGCTTGATTATGCCGGCGAAGAGTTCCGTCTGCTTCTTTGCACTTGTGGAGGATTCGATTGCTGTGCCTATCTGCACGCCGTCCGCGCCTGCACGAAGCGTGGTTTCGAGTGAATTCTTGTCTCTTATGCCTCCTGCAACAATGTAAGGAACATCTATTATGTCCTTGACAGCGCGCACCATTTCAGGCGGAACAGGACCGGATCCTTGTGACTGCGGATTAGATCCGACATCGGTAATTATGATTCTGTTCCCAAGATACTGCCCTGCAAGTGCAAGACTTGCAGCAATTGACGGTTTGGTCCTAGGAACAAGATTCACGTCGCCAACCCACCCGACAGTTCCTCCAGGTGACACAACTATGTAACCGACTGAAAGTGGCTCTATCCCTATTTTCTTTATCACCGGAGCGGAGAGCATCTGCGCTTGCGTTATCCAGTAAGGATTTCTTGCATTCAGCAAGCTCATGAAATAAACTGCATCGGCATGCCTCGTAAGCGTAGCGATGTTCCCAGGGAAAAGAACTACAGGCGTTCCGCCGGCCTTGTCAAGTATCCCTTTCGTAACGGAATCGAGGAGTTCCCCCTGTGCACCTATGCTCCCCCCCACTAGCAGCACGTCTGCGCCGCCGTCTATGGCCTCTATTCCGGTCTTTATTGCAACGTCAGGGGACTTGTAATCGACAGGGTCTATGAGCATGAAAAGAAGTGCCCCTTGCTCTTCAAGCCTCTCGTTTATGTATCTTTCAACTTTTCCAATCTTAGCACTCATTTGATGACACCATGTATAATCATTCGTTCTCTGGGTAGCCTGCACGCTCGAAAAACATCTCCGCGATGCGTTTCATTCCGGTCCCGATGTCGACCGAAGGCACAAATCGCAGTTTGTCCTTAAGCGCTGTAATGTCTATTGCCCTATCGCTTGTTATAAACCTTAGCTCATCGCTGTCAAGGCCTTTTGCCCTTGCAAGCATGCGCACGATAAGAGGACTCACGTGCCTGCTTGGCGTTGGAACCTTGAGCAGTTTTGCGGCCATTTCTATAAGGCCGCGCTGCGTGTGTATTTCTCCGTCTGCCAGGTTAAGTATGAGATTTTCCCTCTGCGTACTTTCGACCGCGGCTACGAACGCCTTTATGACATCGGTAATGTAAATGAGTGCGAGCCTGTTGCTTCCCGCGCCTATTATGCTCATTTTTCCTTCCCGTATGGTCTTCAATATCTTGAAATAGGAACTTTCAAACCCGTGGCCGTATATCGCGGCTATTCTGAATATTACGTAATGCATGTGCCCTGCATTTTCAATTATTTCCTGTTCGGCAAGCGCCTTTGATTTCCCATACAAATCGGTCGGCTGGACATGCGAATGTTCGGCCAGTATTTCGCGCCTCGCCCTTCCGTAAACGTCAACGCTGCTTGCAAACATGAGCTTCTTTACGCCGCTTTCCTTTGCGGCTTCAACCACGTTTCTGGTTCCGGCAACATTCGTGTTTATTAGGCTTGTTGAAGATTCCGCAGCCTGCGTCACTATTGCCGCAAGGTGTATTACAGTATTGGCACCCTTGCACGCCGACAGAAGAACTTTTCTATCAGTGACATCGCCAAGATAAGGAATGGACCCCGCAGGAAGCCCCAATATGTGGCTCTTGTCCTTGACCAGCGCCCTTACGGTGTAGCCTTTGGAGATGAACTCGGCGGATATCATACGTCCAAGACGCCCTGCGGCACCGGTTACTAGTATGATACCTTTCGAGTCACGCGCCATTTTCATCATCTTCATCGCTGAGAAGTTTGCTCGTTATAAACCGCACATACCCTTCAGGCACATTATTCATTGCATATGCGTGCCAGTCCTTTCCGAATGGGAGGTACGTGCTTATTCTGGACTTTCTCTTTGAAAGCTTCTTTGAGCTTGTTGCCTTCTGGCCGAGTTTGAATTCGAATATGACATTCTTGCGCAGATCCGGGTCCGTGAGGGATTTGTTTATCAACGATCCTGGAGCCGAAAACAAGACTATATTGCCCGCCGTTTTTGATATTTTTTTAATCCTGGCAAGCATGTGCTGCGATGCATCTGTTGCTGTATCAGTATCGGAGAACATTATTTTTATGGCTTTGACGTTTTGGCATTCGGCAAGGCACTTATCAATGTCTTTCGAGGATAGGGCAATGCCGTATCCTTTCATGTCAACGATGCTCTCGAGCCTCAAACCGTCGTTTTCCCGTATTTCAATCCATACGAATACGCCTGCCCTGTTAGCCGTACTTATTATGTTGCGAAGGTTATCGTAATCTTCAGTGCCGCTTATTTCGGGAAACAGCTGTGCAAGAGGCACCTGTATGCTGGCGCGGATGCCTTTTCGTGATATCTGCCTTGCAAGTTCCTGATAAGTTGAGGATATGTATCGTGCCTTCGACTTTGAATCCACACTGTTGCTCAGAAATGTTATCGATGCGTGGAAGTCCTTGTTATTCAGTTCTTTTGCTTTCTTCAGCGCTGAATTCATGGTTGTTCCTGCCACGTGTTTCTTAACAAGTCGGTAAAGGAGTCTGTCCATGAAAGAATCGTAAGCCAATAGCGCCACCTGCGCCCGTCTCTGCCTTGCGAGGCGGAATTATATTATATACTCGAACAAGATAATAAATGAGTAGGTTATTGAATGCTTACATTGTCAAAGAGCAGTGGAACTGGAGGCCGTATAAAGGAATTTCCGGAGGACTTCATTGTGAAAGAGATAACTTCGGGAGGGGTCACTCTTGAGCCTGGAGTAAGATATGATGCGCAGGGGGTGGGCGATATCGAAAACCCCCAGGGGAAATTTTCCACTTTTGTCCTGCAGAAAAAGGATTGGAATACGATTCAGGCATTGATAACCATAGCAAAAAAACTTGGAAGGGGTAAAAAATCCGTTTCTTATGCAGGCACGAAAGACCGAAAGGCGATTTCCGTGCAGCTGGCAAGCATATTCGGAGTGCTTCCTGAAGCCGTTGAGAAGGTTCGTGTAAAGGACATTTCGATAAACGGGGCTTGGAGAAGCGACGGCGTAGAGATGGGAGACAACATTGGAAACGCATTCGAAATAATTATAAGAGATGTGGCCAACGTTGATGCGGCTTCGCAGACTATTGAGGAACTGGGAGGCAGGATGCCGAATTACTTTGACAGGCAGCGTTTCGGGGACAGGCTCGGAAATGCGGCAATCGGCCTTGATTTGATGAATGGCAGATTCGAGCAGGCTGCAATGCGAATACTTACGGATACGACAGGAGAAACGAACGTTGCGGCTTCGGAAGCGAGAAGGAAGCTGGCAGAGGACATGGATTTTACGAAGGCATTGGAGTACTTTCCACGATACCTTAAGTCGGAAAGGGGCATGCTGCAGAATCTTGCGCAATATGGGAATTATGCCGGTGCCATACGCACGCTTCACAGAGGCATATCGATAATGTTCATACATGCGGTTGAATCGCTTGTTTTCAATATGGCACTTGAACAGCGTGTACGCGAATCGGATTTTGAATCGGGAATTTTCTGCCAGACGAGTGCATATGGATTCCCAAATCCTGAAAAAATCACTTCAGAACGTTCAGAATTTCCTGCCGGAGCGCTTGTAGGATATCAGACGGAAGATTCGGCGATGGATGAGAGGACAAAAAAGGCAATGGAAAGGCTCGGCATAACAAAAGAAAGCTTCAGGATAAAGAGCATGCCGGAGCTTAGCATGAAGGGTTCATGCAGGCCGTTGCTCGCCCCGGTAAAAAGACTCATAATGGAGAACCAGGGAGATTCTTCTGTAAAGGTGTCTTTTTCAATACCATCAGGATCATACGCAACTGTGATGATAAACGAAATAACGAAATCCGACAATCTTGATTTGGAATCCCTTATACCGAAATAAAAAATTAAATTACGCCGGGACTGGGAATTTCAGAAAGGTATTCTTTTGAACCCAGAAGGCTTTTGGCCACCAGATCTCGAGTTTCGCCATAAATTCTGGCGCAATACCTGGTTCTGCCATCCCGGCACAATAAATGACACGGAAAAGATATTATAAGTTAAGGTATGACGCCGCAGTGCCGATGTCGGCCGTTTTGGCAAAAAACCGTGCACTCTGAAAGGAATTTAAAAGTGATTGTGCAATATAGATATGCCAGTGTATATATTTCTAAATTTCATCTTTGATGGTAAATAATGAACGTAAAGAAAGGCAGCAGCAGAATGCGGTTCTTTGGCATGCTAGTGTTCTTAGTTCTTACTATGCTCGGATTCGCCATATCCGCTTATCTGATACTGAACGCTTCGACGATATACACGTATGTACTCGCCATTCTTTTCCTGATTTTATCCACCGTTTCTGGATTGTTTAACACGGCCACATCATATTGGTATTACCGCTCTTATTTCTACGACAAGCATCTTGAAGGGATAAACAAAACGCTCTCCCCGATGACTTCGTTTCCTTCAGTTGCAATAGCAATGCCGACTTTCAACGAAAACCCGAAGATGGTCGAAAAGAACATGCTCAGGTTGAAACAGCTCAATTATCCTGCAAATAAAATGGCATTTTATCTCCTTGACGATTCGACAAACAAGGAAATTGCGGAAGAACTGAAGACATTCAGCAAACAGAACGGCATAAAGTACCTGCACAGAACCGACAGGAAGGGATACAAGGCTGGAGCACTTAACAACATGCTTTCCAAGTCGAAAGAAGATTACATTGCAATATTTGATTATGACGAATACATCGTGAACAAGAATTTCCTAAGGGATACGCTTCCTTATTTCCAAGACAAGAAAATGTCGTATATTCAAACCGAAAAGCGATATGCCGACGGCACATTCTTTTCCGAGACCATAAACCTGTTTGACGGTTTCTTCTTCAAATTCGTCCAGCCGGCACGCGCGCTCAACAACACGGCAATATTCGCAGGATCATGCGGTGTTATAAGAAGGAGCGCGCTCGACGCCATAGGAGGATTTCCGGAATACGTTATCGAGGACACGTTCTTCAGCTTCGAATCGGACATAAACAAATACAAAAGTATTTATCTCCCGAAAGTTTACGCGCTCGGCAAGCCGATACGAAGCTTCAGCGAACTTGCAAAACAGCAGTGGAGATACAATTACGGCGATACGCAATTTCTAAGATACTTTTTTGTAAGGAAAAACGCCAGCAAAAAACTGCTTACCACCCTGTCTAAAATCGATTACATGACCCATGGTTTCGGATTGAATTATCTTTCGTCAATGCTTTTGCTTTTCACCCTCACTTCGATACTCATAGTGTTTTCGAATTACCCGATAGCGCATATAGGGATAAAGCAGTTTATCAGCCAAAGCAACCTCAATATGGAACTAGAATTGTTCGGAGTCGGTGCCCTCATAACTTCCATAATAACGCCGATAATTCTCACTAAGACGTACTTCGGGTCCGCCAAGAAGGGATTCATGGTGTTCCTGGTCAATTTTGCGCTCGTATTCATAAGAACGAAGGCCGCAATGAGTGCTGTTCTGAGCATCAGTCCGAAGAAGAAATGGGTCAGAATAGACAAGGAAGGCATAAAGAACGGAGTCGTTGCCGCAGCAAGAAACTCGATTTTCGAGATACTGTTCGCGGCGCTTCTGTTCGTTCTGGGTGGAGCCGCAATAATGATAGATAATCTTTCAGGGGGGTTGTGGCTCGTATGGTACGGGGTGCTCTATAGCACAACATTTTATTTCTTTTACAGGTATGGATAATCATGATATACGTCAAGCAGCACAACACCGAGAAAGGAAGAATAATAGCGATGTGCGACGAAGGAGTCGTAGGAAAGGTGCTTACGGAAGGAGCGCGCGAGATAGACCTTCAGAAATATTCGGATTTTTACAAGGGCAAACTTATTACCCCTGAACAGGCGGAAGAAGAAATAGGTGAAGATCCATTCTTTTCCGCAAACATAGTCGGAAAGGACGCAGTTGACGTTTTCATAAAGAAAGGAGTCGTACAGCAGGAAAGCGTCAGCACGATTGCAGGCGTGCCTTTCGTGCATATATACTCTATCGAATGAATAGGCCGCACATGCCTTTCATGATCCGATCTGTGGTTTCAGGTTCCTCCTTCGCGGATTTTCCTTATTTCCCGTGCTTCTCTTGATCTTAGCACTATATACAAAATGAGCAGGATTGCTAGAACCAGTGCTATGTACCACCATTTTGACATCTGCAATGAAGGCGTTGTGCCTTTTGTCTGCGAACTTGTCGTGGCATGGTCCGGAGTTGAAACCGACGTTGATGCACTATACAGCTGACTTTCGCATGCGGTTATCGCGGATGCGACTTCGGACTGCAATGACTGCGCCTCTGAGAAATATTGCGTCGACGAATCGAGTGTGTTCACTATCTGGTAGTTTCTAACTTGTGCTATGCTCGCATTCAGCTTTGCAGCCTTGGCGGCATTGCACTGATTTAGTATGTTGGAATTCGTATTGAAGGATGACGAGGCATTTGCAAGCATTTCCTCTCCGCCGACTATGTTGTTGATTATCTTGTTTGAATTGGCCTGAAATACGTTGTACTGCGGCAATATTGCATTCAGTGTCTGGTTTGCAAGCGTCGAATTCGTATACGCCTGCTGTGCGTAGTAGCTATCCATGTCGAACGTTGCGTTTACCACGTATCCTTTTGCGGTTGAAAGCGCCCCGCTTATCTCGGAATTGCATATGAAATAGGTGCTGCAAACGTAATCGTATACGGAAGCCATGTTGGTATACTGCGAAAGCGTGCTGTTGTACAACCCGACTATTGGGATTATGCTCGAGTTTATGTAGTGCGTTATGGAAACGGGGAATGTGTGGTTGTATGAAATCTGGGGATACTTGTTTGACACGAGCCTTATCGTTATGTTCTCGTTTATAGTGCCGTTAAGAGCCGTGAATGGAATCGGCGGGAGCGTTACGAAGCATACGGAAGTGGTGCTGCTCGAAACGGTGCATGGCATGCCGTACGCATTTACCGGAGAGCTTATGTTCTCGTGCTGTACCGCATAGGCGGTAAAATTGCCATAATAATAGTAAGGATACTGTTGGGAAGAAATAGCGAAGCTTGTGACTATCGACATTCCGTCAGGGCAGGTTATGTTGGAAGGAGTGTACTGAAGGCATTTTGCAGTGGCTCCTGAGTATATCTGCGATACGTTCAATGCGTATGCGTTTGTTGCCAGAAGCAGCAGTGCTAAAATTGCTATGTTAAGGGTCCTCATTCAGGATCACGCAATACCCTTCTAATTGGTTTAACTACTATAAATGTATTGCGTATGTGTTTCTAAAAACCCGTTTGCCGCTCTTGATCCCGTATAGCGTAAATGAAGTTGTCGCATGCAATTGCATATGGGATATCATCGCGCTTGCCACGGTTTTGCTGCTTACGAAAAGGTTCTTCCCCGTATCAACATCCTCAGTTTTGGAAATGAACGCGGAACTCTTGCTTATGTAACGGGACATGCGCTGCGCCATTCTTTCAACGCGGTCGCTCTGGCCGCGCAGTTGAATCTGCGCTTCCCAATATCCGCTTGCGAGTTTGTAACAGTCGTCGCACGTGCGCGTTTTCATTTTGAGTTCGACTTCCTTCTCTGCAGAAAGTCCTGGTTCGTGTTCCGGATCCGTGACGTCAAGCAGCGCGTTGTGCTCGTCGTAATCTATCAACTGTATGACATAACCTTTGAGCTTCTGCGCAATGGCATCTGCAATCGCTTGCGGGCCTGCAGGCACGAATCGGCCGCTTACCCACACTCTGCCGCAGCGTTTGCATCGCTCGACTTCCACCAGTTTAGGCAGCTTGTCATGCAATCGTTTCGATGCACATACCTCGCAAAAACCGCCGTAGAATTTGAAATCCTTGTCGGACCTGTCACATGTTGCGCAATGGCGTGGCATCTTTCATCACTTCGAATAGTGCTTAGCCAGTATGCTCCCATATGCTGGCCTCGTTACGAACGCACCTAGAAGCGCACCGGCTATCGTTGATTCTGCAAAACCAACCACCGTCGTAAGGGATGTTGAGAAGAAAAGAGGCACCATTGCTATGAAAAGAAGCGCCGCGTCTGCCCATATTATGTAGAATGCCTTGCTGAGCCTGCTTTTCGTGGATCCTTCTTCTGAGGAATGGTGGACGAGCAGTTCGTCCGATATTATGATTTGTGCGTCGACTCCGGTACCTACCACCGCTATCATTCCCGCCACAGCGGCAAGATCTATTCCTCCGGCGAGACCGAGTATCGATGCGATTATGAAAAGTTCACCGAGTGTCGTTAGAATTATCGGGCCTATCAGGAAGAGCTTTTTGTATCTTACAACTATGACAATCGTCACGGCGATTACCGAAAGCAGTGCAGCTATCCCGCTTATCAAAGCCGCGCGCTTTCCGAGCGTAGGAGGTATTGTTATTGGTGCACCCACCGTTACCTGCACAGGAAGCGACCCTCCTTTCAATATGCTTGATATCGTCTTTCCTTCCTGTACGGAATAATTGAGCTGCTGCGCCTGCGTCATGTTTGACGGAGCAGGTCCCGATATCTGATAGTTCTGCGATATGGAACCGTCGGCAACGCTTGGCTGCAGTATCGGAGCGGAGAGAAGTCCTATCGCGGGCCATGACGTTACGAACGGAGCGGTTACCGCGCCTGTCGATGTCTGTGATGCGGTGATTACAGGAGTCATGTTCTGCGGGCTCTTCTCCGTAACAGTGTAATTCAAAGCTGAAATGTTATCGATAACGAATTGCGGCGTATCGGTTGACAGTATTATCTTTGAGTACCTGCCCCTTTCGGAAGAAAGCACGGAATAAATAGTATTGAGGTTTGACATGTTGGAATTGAGCGTTTCTATGAGAAGGCTCTGGTTCCCAAGCGCCACCGCTTCCTGAAGCGCGAGCATCTGTCGATTCTTGGTTACCCCAGTCTGCAAATTGGAAAGATATGATGAATTGATTAGGATTATGGAATTCGTAGGTCTGTCGAGGAACAGGTACAGAGGCTGGTTTCCCTGCCCGAGTGCGACCTTTGAAAATCTTACCGCTGCGTTTGGAGTTATGAGGAAGCTCACCTGCCACGTCACGTTGTGCAGACCGGAATTCATTTCCCTTGAAGATACGCTGGAGCCTATTATCCCGGTGCCGTTTATCGCTTCCTTTCCTCCGACTATTCCCTGGAAAATTCCCTGATTTTCTATTATGCGTATCGTACGCTGTATCGAAATATTTGAAGCGTTTGGCAGCTGTACTATGATTTCCGAACCGCCCTGTCCGTAAACGGAAGGATTGCTTAATCCGAATGAGGATATTCTCTGTGTGATGATTCCAGTGATGATACTCATGTTCTGTTGGCTTACGCTGTGTTCCAGAAGCACCGGTATCTGAACTCCGCCTGCGAAGTCTATCCCGAGATGTATCCCGTAAACTATGTCAAGAATTGCGAAGAGCGCTATCAAAAGTAGGAAAGCGAGTATCCTTATCTCTTTTAAGTAATCGACGATCCCCATTTCAGCCCCTCTTCCTCTTTATGTATGCCAATATTATCGAAGCGTTTCCAAGCCATGTAGTGGCAAGGTCGCCTATTAAGCCGAAAAGCACGACTCCGGCTATTTCGTAGTATGTCGGTATGTATGCTATCAGTGAAAATACGAATAGGACTGCAAACGATGCTATTGCCGCACCGGTCATCGTAAGACCGGTAGTCATTGACGAATACGCGCGTTCTTCCGGCGTTCCTTCGTGCCTCTTGAGAATCCTTATCGAAGTGAGCAAGTCCGTATCTATCGAATATCCTATCAACATAAGCAGGCCGCCTATGCTTGCTATTCCGAGAGGTATTCCGAAAAGGCCCATGGCGCCCAGAGCGATTATTATATCGTTGGCTGCGCCGAACACGACTGCTATTGAAGGCACAGGAGAGCGGAATATTACGAATACGACGATTGAAACGAGAACGAATGCAATTATTATGATATTTTCAAGCTCTGAGAGGAAGGTCTTTCCCTGCTGTTCGGTTATCGGCTGGTATGACGCGGGTGCGCTTGACGGCAGAATCGTTGACAACTGGGTCAGCACGGTATTCTGATAGGCAAGGCTTGCATTGGTGTATGATTCGCGCGCCACCACGGCCATTGATTCCGCATTGGTTCCGTCATAACTCACATTGCCTATGAACGGTCTGAGATAGCCGAGTTCCTGCGTCAAGGCAGCATTCATTCCGGAAAGCGAACGGTTGGTATCCTCGTTTGCGTGTGTGAGCATCGATTCATATGTCGCATTGTTCGGATACTGTTTAAGCAGTATCGCAGCTTCGGTCTGATTCACTACGAACGTATCGTACAGCGATTGATTTGAATAGAATGCCATTAGCGAATAATAAGCGTTTGATATGCTCTGGTTTGCCGGTATGGTTATGGTTACCGTACCTGCGCTCTTCTGCACCGATGGAGACAGGACGTGCAATTTGCTCCCCACCAGTGCGGATATTTGCCTCTGGGTAAGCGTAGTGTTGCTCTGTATGGTTATCATCGAACCTCCGCTAAGCGAGGTGTCCAAAACTATGTGCGTCGAGAAGTAAATCCCTATTGCCATGAGGACAAGAGGCACCAGTATAAAGTACTTGGTGTGCTTGTGCGTGTAAATGTTAGGTATCTTCATCTAAACCAGCATAATGTGTGCGTTAATGCATGCTCGGGCAGGTGCTGCCAGAAGCAGCTGCTTCAAGTAATACAGATATGTAACCGCTAAGCTATAAACCATGCCTATTGCCCCTTATCAGGAGCACGTACGGAAATCAGCCGTACTGGCGCATGAGCTTGTTGTGCAATGCCTCGGCGAAGCCGAACACCACTACCATTATAGCGAATATTATGAGCGATATTCCGATGAAGAACGGAACGGTAAGGTTGAGCGAAGGATAGTACATTAGGAATATTCCTATGAACAGCGCATACACCGCCCAATAGACGTTCTTGAATATGCCCCAGCTAGAATTCTTCTCCTTGTAATAAAGATGCCTTTTCATCCACAATTCCGGATCTATCAGGACCTTTTCCTGTTTTTCTCTTGCGGCCATTTTCTCATCAAAATTTTATCCTCACCCAAAGCTTAAATACCTTTCATGGATCAGGGCGGAACACATAATTTGACAGTGTTGATTTGGGGGTATTGCGCATCTTTTAAAGGCATTATTGACATCGTGATATACCCGGGTTCATGACCACCGCATCAGGTATATATTCCATAACGTGCAATAGGGACATACAAGCGGCAGGAGGGGCTCATGGACAGGGAAAATTACGAAAAATCGGCTTATGAATCCAAAAGGGCAGAGCTTGCGCGCCGGCTTACGGGAAAGATAATCCTTGGTTCGGATATTCTCGACTCGGATATCGAAGAGGTAGACTTTGAAACCCTGGTTGCGAAGATATTCAATAAGTTTGAAGGCAGTACGGGATTGTCAGTGCTCGACAGGGAAACGCTGCTCGATATTAAATCGGTGCAGGAAGAAAAGGAGCCGATAAAGATAGAGACGCCGAAAATACCCAGCGACGTGCCAAAGGCCAAGGAAATCGAATCCAGATTCAGCGTGACGAATGCGGAGGTAGGGCAGACGCACGGCGACGTTGCGGATTTCACGCGCTATTTCAACAACAGGATGGACAGGATGCGCGAGTTCTTCGGAAATTCGAGAGGAACGTCGCTGAGCAGCATGCTCAACAGGATAGACGGATTGAAACAGTACACGAGCGGAAGGGAGGTAAGCATAGTCGGCATGGTTTACGACAAGATAGTGACAAAAAACGGGCACGTGATGATAACCCTTGAGGATGAAACCGGATCGGCAAAGGTCCTGTTCATCCGCCCGAGTAAGGAAGCGGGACGTGCGGCAACGGCTCTTTTCGATTCCTCGGTGCGCATAGTCATGGATGAGGTCATTGCGATTAAAGGAAAAATATCCGGACCTTTCGTAATAGCAAATCAGATCTTGTGGCCGGACATACCGATCAGAATGAGAAAGACCACGGAAGACGACATCGCAATGGCATTCATATCTGACGTTCACGTTGGCAGCAAGCTGTTCCGTGAAAAGCAGTTCTCCCGATTCATATCATGGCTTAACGGAGACGTCGATTACAGAAAGGATCTCGCGGGAAAGATAAAATACATTGTTGCGAGCGGAGATCTTGTTGACGGCATAGGAGTATATCCGAACCAGGACAAGGAACTGTCGATAACCGATATATACAAACAATATTCGGTTTTCTTCAATTTCATCGACAAGGTGCCCGACCATATAGAGGTGTTTCTTCTGGCCGGCAATCACGATGCGGTAAGGCTTGCGGAGCCGCAGCCCCCGCTTACCGAAGAATTGAAGCAGGATTTCAAGATGGACAACGTGCACTTCGTTTCGAATCCGGGTTTCATGAACCTGCACGGCCTGAAGGTCATCGGATATCACGGTGCATCCCTCGATTCCGTGATACAGTCCGTGCCCGGATGTAGTTACAATAAGCCGGAAATCGCAATGGTCGAGGTTCTTAAGCGAAGACATCTGTCTCCAATATACGGAGACAATCCGGTAGTTCCGGGAAAGACGGATCCGATGATAATAAAAGACGTTCCAGACGTGCTGCATATGGGGCACGTGCACAGAAACGGAAATACGGATTATCACGGCACGCTTGTAGTGAACAGCGGCACATGGCAATCGAAGACGCAGTATCAGGTGAAGTTGGGGCACATGCCAACTCCGGCATTGCTGCAGGTATATGAAACGAAGAGTGCGGTGCTGAACGAGGTAGACTTCAACTTCGGCGATGAGCCGAAGTGAAATGTAAAACAGATATGTTGACAGGAAACAAATGATTTTGCAGGTGTTTTGTATGGAAATCGAAGAATATTTTAACAGGCTCTCCGTAGATTTCGACAAAGCATACGAAGTTGCAAAAACAGCAAGGGCAAAGGGGTTAGATCCGAAAAAGACGGTTGAAATTCGACCGGCTCCCGATCTTTCAAGCAGGGTCGAAGGACTTACAAACATTGAAGGGATAGGGGAATTGATACGCAGCAAATATACAGGACAGTCGCGCAGCAAGCTCGCTTTTGAAGTCGTAAAGGAAATATGCACGAACAGCAGATTTGACAATAATGACAAATACTCAAGGATAGGCATAGCGGTAAAGGTGGGCACTGCAATACTCACGGAAGGGATACTTGTCGCACCTACGGAAGGCATACAGGGAGTCAAGGCATACAAGAATGGGGACGGATCCGATTACATATCCGTAGTTTATGCAGGCCCTATACGAGGAGCGGGAGGAACGGCCGCTGCGCTTTCCGTAGCGCTCGCGGATTACGCAAGAAAATTTTTCGGGATAGGCGCATACAAACCCACAATGGATGAAGTCGAACGTTATGTCGAGGAAATAGAGCTTTACCATACGCGCGCCGCGAGATTGCAATACAGGCCAAGCGACGACGATATCAGAGTGATAATCGGGAACTGTCCCGTGTGCGTTGACGGGGTGCCGACGGAACAGATAGAGGTAGGAGTGCATGCGAACCTGAAGAGATCCGATATCAATGGGAAAGAGGTACTTATTCCGAATCGCGTGCGGGGGGGCATAGCGCTCGTCGTATGTGAAGGAATAGCGCAGAAAGCAAAAAAGCTGGTAAAAGAGGTTCGCGGAGTAGGATTGGATTGGGATTGGCTGAATGGAATAATCAAGGTTAACATCAAAAAAACGGATTCCGACAAGAAGATGGGCGTGTTCCTCGAGGATCTTGCCGCCGGAAGGCCGATACTCGCATATCCGAGTGCAATCGGCGGATTCAGACTCAGATACGGAAGAAGCAGGTTTACGGGAATCGCTGCGAAGGGATTCAGCCCAGCTACCATGATATTGTCAATGCAATTCATAGCATCGGGTACGCAGCTTAAAGTTGAACTTCCAGGAAAGGGATGCATCGCCATGCCAGTCGATACCATAGAAGGGCCTTTTGTCAGGTTAAAATCAGGGGAGGCGCTCCGAATAAACGATGCCGAAACCGCGCTGAAAGTGAAAAACGAAATTGACGAAATACTTTACATGGGCGACATACTCGTAGCGTACGGCGATTTCAAAAAATCAAATACGCTCCTGCAGCCAACAAGTTACGTAGAAGAACTATGGAAAGCGCAGATGCTTGACAAGATAGGCAAGGAGGTTGATGCCGACCCTGCAAAGATTTCCTTTGCAAACGCATACGCATTGTCCTTGGAAAGCGGTATTGGAATGCATCCGAAATTCCTGTTTGAATTTCAGGCAGTGAGCCCTTCACAACTTTCGGAGCTGGCACTTGCAATCCAGGAATCGCGAGACGGATGGCCTGCAAGCATCTTCAATGTCGACTCGTTGAAACTTGCAAACATACAGAGTGTGAAAACCACGCTGGAAAAGCTCTGCGTGCCGCATAAAATGGATAACGGAAGCATATTTATCGATGGGGAATATGCCGGGTCGCTGCTCGCTTCGCTTGGATTTGCAAAGGGAAAGGACGGAATGCTAGACATAACACTGAATAGGATAAGTGCATTGAACAAGGAAGGAGCTACGAGCCTGCAGATAGTTTCCGATATTTCCCCGTTTGTTGTTCCGAAGAGATCCACTTTCATAGGTGCAAGAATAGGCAGGCCGGAAAAAGCAAGAGAAAGGCTGATGAAACCGGCACCGAATGTTCTTTTCCCAATAGGCTCATACGGCGGTCCGGCAAGGAACATCACATCTGCGCATGCATCAGATGCGAAGAAATTCAGGTCGAGCATGAAGGCTGAACTTGCGAGATACAGATGCCCGAAATGCAAACTGATACGCGAAACGAGATACTGCAGAGATTGCGGCGAACGTTGTGAGATAGAATACAGGTGCCCTTCCTGTGACAAAACTTTCTTCACGCAGCAATGCCCGTTCTGCAAGACCGCAGGGATAGGTTACGAGAACAGAGAGGTCAATCTTTCAAAAATGGTTTCGACCGCATTGCAGGTTGCAGGCATATCGAAACTTCCAAGCATGTTCAAAGGAGTCAAGGGGTTGAGCAACAGGGAAAGAATAGCGGAGCCACTTGAAAAAGGAATTCTCAGAGCATCGCACAACGTCCACATGTTCAAAGACGGCACGTCGAGATTCGATGCCACTGATGCGCCGCTTACACATTTCTATCCCAGCGAAGCCGGAGTCAGCCTGGAAAAAATGCACAGCATGGGATATGACAAGGATTATCTGGGAAGACCTTTGGAAAGCGAGGAGCAGCTCGTCGAGTTAAGACATCAGGATATAATTCTCAATAGGAAGGGGGGAGAAGACATGCTGCGGATATCGCAGTTCGTTGACGATATGCTTGAACGCGTATACGGCCTCCCGAGATATTACAATGCCGTAACGATACAGGATATGATAGGCAAATTGGCGATAACGCTGTCACCGCACACGTCGTGCGGAGTTCTGAATAGGATAGTCGGATTCACGCAGGCGAATGTAGGGCTTGCACACCCGTACACGATATCCGCAAGAAGGAGGAATTGCGACGGCGACGAGGATACCGTGATGCTGCTGCTTGACGCGCTGATAAATTTCTCCAAGACGTACCTTCCCGAAACGGTAGGGGGAACCATGGATACGCCGCTCATACTCAGCGTCAATATAAAGCCGGAAGAAGTTGACGATGAGGTTCATGCGATGGAAGTCGTATCCGAATATCCGCTGGCTTTCTACGGAAAGACATACGAATATGCTTCTCCAGGTGAAGCGGAATTGGAGTTGGTTGAGTCGAGGCTTAAGAATGATAGCGTCTATTCCGATATAAAATTCACGCACGGCTCCTCGGCAACTGCGATAAGCCTTTCCCCGAAGAGAAGCCTATATGCGGAATTGAATACTATGCAGGAAAAGGTCGATGCCGAATTCGGACTCATGGACAAGATATATGCTGTTGACAAGAAGGATGCGGCACGCAGAGTGATAATGAGCCATTTCATACCAGATCTGATAGGAAACCTTCACTCGTTTTCAAGACAGACGTTCAGGTGCACGTCGTGCAACGCAAAATACAGAAGGGTTCCGCTTGCCGGGAAATGCACGAAGGACGGAGGAAAACTTCTTTTGACAATATCGAAAGGGGGCATAGAAAAGTATCTGACGATGGCAATAACCCTCGCGGAAAGATACGGATTGGAGCCGTACATAAGGCAGAGGCTGTATCTCGTGCGTGACGAAATCAATGAGATATTTGCAGGCAAGGAGATAAGCGCCGATGCGACCGACGGCCAATTCAGCCTGATGAAATATTTTTGATGTCACCGCTTCCGGATTGATATCTCCTTTATTGCCGATTCGAGTACATTCAGCCCTTTCTCCAGATTTTCCATCGTTATAGTCAAAGGCGGGATTATCCTTATCGAAGATATGCCCGTAGGCATGAGTAGCAGTCCCTTCGAGAAGCATTTTTTCATTATCTCTTCCGTTTCTTCTATCGCGGGTTCTTTTGTATCCTTATTCTTCACTAGTTCGATGGCTATCATAAGGCCTATCCCTCTTACGTCACCGACAAGCTCGTAGCGCTCCTTCATTTCCTCAAGCCTCTTTCTTGCGTATGCGCCCTTTTCTTTCGAGACCTTTTCGAGAGATGCCCTGTTTTTCTTCACGTATTTTATCAATGCGTTTGCGGCTGCTACTGCCATCAGATTTCCTCCGAACGTGCTGGCATGTGACCCTTTTGGGATATCGCCGAGCGATGTGCGCGTTATGGTAGCGCCGAATGGAAGGCCGCCGCCAAGGGCTTTTGCCATCGAATATATGTCTGCCTCGACTCCAAAATTCTCCATTGCAAGGAATTTTCCTGTGCGCATGTATCCCGCCTGCACTTCATCCGATACGAGAAGGATCTCATTCTCATCTGCTATCTTCCGCATCTTTTTCATGAATTCCTTCGGAGGCACTATGTATCCCCCTTCACCCTGTATCGGCTCTATGAACATCGCGCCTATCTGGTCGGCAGGCATGTCCCTCGCGAATATCGTATCCTTGACGTAATCGGCACATGCTACGCCGCACGACGGAAATTCCTTTCCGAGAGGGCATCGATAGCAGTAAGGATATAACGCATGAATGGTATTCCCGAATGGGCCGAACATCTTCCGGTATTTTGATTTTGAAGCGGTAAGTCCGAGCGATCCGTGGGTTCTTCCATGAAACGCGCCGTAAAATGCGATGTTGTACTGCTTCTTCGTGAAAAGTTTTGCGAATTTGAGCGCCGCCTCGTTCGCTTCCGTTCCCGAATTCGAGAAGAATGTTTTTCCGAATCCTTTCGGAAACATGCTGAGCAGGTTTTCCGCAAATTCCACAGGAAGTTCGGAATAGTAGTCGTAGAATGCGGTATGCATCAGCTTGTCCGCCTGGAGCTTAACCGCTTTTTTGACGTCTTCAATTGAGCCCGCTCCGAAATTGTAAACAGCTATGAAACTGGAGAAGTCGATGAATTTTCTGCCGTCTACGTCATATGCGAAGTCTCCGCGAGCCTTATCGGCCATGAAAACGTAGGGAAGCCGCGTAGTAGTCAGTATGGCTTTGGAATCCCTTTTCAATATGTCGCGTATCTTCTTGCTCGGCTCCCTATCCATACTATCTATTCTACATGCTAGCCAAGACTTTTATTTCTTGTGCAGGCATTCCAGCATGCCGATTCGGATTACTTGAGCTTTGTTGCCTCTATTTCAAGGACCTTTGCAAGCTGATCCTTGCTCTTCTCGTCTATCTTTTCAGAGAGAAATTCGAGATGCTTTACGTTGCACTTTCTTTCCTTCGGCCTGCGTGAAGTCACCACGTTTACAAAATTAGCGTCAACTACCTTGGTAACTACCGCCTTGTCTCCGGCATCGCGGCCAAATCTCTTTATGCATACTCTTCCTGTTTCTATCAAAGGCATAATATCACTTCTAAGCGTCATTGTTTAGCAGGATGAACCGTAAAACGGCAATCCTCACTAAGGATATATTTGTTTGGAAAAGGATTTAATACGTTCGTATCCTCAGTTACAGGGCGGTTTCCTTCAGTTTCTTCAGTATGATTTCAGCTACTTCCTCAGCTGGGATGTTGTCGGTATCGACTACCATGTCAAACGGATCCTTGTCCTTTCCGAATTCCATGTTGTACAGACGCTTGTACAGTTTGTAATTTTCCACGTCCCTTATCCTCGTAGTCTCCAGCGTCTGCTTTATTTCAGTATTATCCCTTACAGCCATGCGTGCCGCACGGTTTTCGGTGTGTGCATTGAGCCAGATTTTGAATCCTTCCTCGCGGAATATCCACGGTGCGGTATAGCTCGTGACCACTATGTTTCCAGCCTTAATCTTCTTAAGCAGCCTGCTGTCGGTTTCGCGGTCAAAATCAGGATTCGTCTCGCGCTCCTTCATGAATTTTATTCCGTCAGGAGTATCCCACCAGTCATCGCCTCCGGGAGAATATCCACGGTCGCGCGCCATCTCTTTCAGTATGTCTCCGGCGCTGAGTGCGGAAACACCCAGACGCTTTGCTATTATTTTAGCAACGGTCGTCTTGCCCGCCGCTGGCATACCGGATATGATTATGGCTTTCATGTACGATGCCCGGTTATCAGTGTGATATCATCTGAAGTATGTAGTTTCTCTGCACGATGCTTATATCGTTCAGCTTCATCTCCCCGCGCTCTATCCTGCTTGCGAGCTTTATCACGTTTGCAGCGCATTTTGAGCAGAGTACGCCTCCGAACATTCTCGAATTCGTCTTGCGGGACTTGCTTGCGCCTGCTTTTATCGAAATACCGTTGAGTTCCGCCTTGCATATCGAGCAGTGCGGGAGCGCACCCGGCTTCCTCTCGTAATGTATCGTATGTCTGTTTTTAGGGGTGGTTCTGTGCAGCTTTCTGAAGCTGTGTGACCTGTGCATTGGTTTTGGCAAATCTAACACCTGTAGAAATTAACATTAATCAGCAAAGATATTTATATGCTTATTAGGACTGCGCCTGCTTTGGCTTTCCGAACCTTCTTTTATCATATTGGCCGAGAAGCAGCTGAAGCGCGAAGCTTATGATGACCGTGAATATGATGAAATCCCAGTTGTCAACAAACGTGTGATAAGTTATCTTCGTTACGAAGAGATTGTAAGTTGCGGTGCCCGATGGAAAGAGTGCCGGAAGCAGGAAGAAGTAAAATCCTATGGATATTACGAAAACGACAGGCATTGCCTTCATCTGGTGTTTCGTTGAAGCGGACATCGCAGTCGTAAGCTCCTTCTGCTTTGCGGAGAGCTCTTCCTGGCCCGCTTTCCTGTCAACCAGCGCCTTGAACTCCGCCTGTATCCTCTTCATGTCTTCCTGGAATCTGAAGGTTTTTTCGGCTTTCGAGATCGTTCTCTGTACGCCGAGTGAAAGTCCTACGTCTATGATTGACAGTGCAATAAGCTCCAGTATTATCAGGCTCAATTTACTCACTTGTTTTGATAGAAGTGCTCTTTTACGATATTCTCCAGCTCGTCGACGGCTTCCTTCTGCTTCCCATCGCTGTTGTATATTATGTAGATGGGTATGCTAAGATATATGGCGCATGAGGAAAGTATTGCCAGGTTCACGCTTCTGTGTTCGTCTATTTCAAGCACGGAGTCGTTTATGTTTCTTCTCCCGGGCTTGGTGGCATCGTTCTTTCTCCTGTTCCATATCTCCTGGGCAGTCGCGTCGATATATATTATGGCGCTAATCCTTATATTCCTAAGCTCGTCTATCGTCACTCCGGGCACGTATCTCCTCCCATATTTTATGGTAAGATGCGTGTCTATGAAAGCATCTGTCTTGTCCGCTATTATGTTTTTGAAGGCAATTTCCCTCTGTTCCTTGATATCGGTATCGCTCATCGCGCCGAGATCCTCCCTGTTGTCAATCCCCAGGTTTTCCTTCGCAACCTTTAACATCTCGGTTCCGAGGTTTATGTTCCTAATGTCCTTGTACTTCTCGGATACGGAAGCAAGCAGTGTCGATTTGCCCGCACCTGGCGTGCCTACGAATAATATGAGCTTGGTCATTCTAACACATCAGCAATTAGAGCCGTAATATATTAAAGGCTCATTCCTCGCCCATGCCTCCTGGAGGCATGCCGGCGCCTCCGCCGACTCCTCCCCTGCTCTTGGAGCTTATCATGTCGTCTATCCTGAGTATCGAAGCCGCTGCCTCGACTGCACTGGACATCGCCTGTGATTTTACCTTGAGAGGCTCTATTACGCCGAGCTTGTCCATGTCGCTTATCGCGTTCTTGTACACGTCGACTCCATAGACCTTTGCATCCTTGCCCTTGTGCTTGCTTCTAAGCTGCACGAGCGTGTCTATCGGGTCCATGCCTGCACTCTCTGCGAGCGTCTTCGGCACGACTTCCAGAGCATCGGCGAACGCCTGTATTGCAAGCTGTTCCCTTCCTCCTACATCGGTTGCATAGTCCCTGAGCTTGAGCGCTATTTCTATCTCTGTGCTTCCTCCTCCGGTGATGTACTTGCCATCCTCTATTACGCTGGACAGCGAACCCATCACGTCAGTGAGTGCGCGTTCGACTTCGTCAGCGGCCTGTTTTGTTCCCGCTCTGACGAGTATCGTCACGCTCTTAGGGTCTTTGCACTTTTCAACGAATACCATCTGCTCTCCGCCGACCTTTCTTTCTTCGACGAGTCCTGCAAATCCAAGGTCTGACTGTGTAAGGTCGTCAAGGCTCGTTATGAGCTTTGCGCCCGTAGCTCTTGAAATCTTCTCTATGTCGCTCTTCTTGACCCTCCTTACCGCCATTATTCCGGCCTTTGAAAGATAGTGCTGTGCAACATCGTCTATTCCCTTTTGAACGAATATCGCATTTGCCTTGCTTGCCACTATCTTGTCCGCCATTTCCTTGAGCATCTTCTCTTCCTGTGCGAGGAATGCCTGCATCTGGTCAGGGGAGGTTATTTCTATCTTCGCGTCTACCTCTGTCTTTTCTATTTCGAGTGCGACGTCGAGAATCGCGATTGCCGCGTTCTTTAGCGTCTTAGGCATGCCAGGATGGGCCACTTCCTTGTCGATGAGTACGCCGTTTATGAACTGCGTGTCATCCATGCTTCCCCCTTCCTTCTTTTCTATCTTTATGAAGTCACGGTCTATCCTTACCTGGTTTCCTTCCTTCATTGCAACCTGCTTTACTGCCTGAATTGCAAGCTTTGTAAGATATTTCTTTGTCTGATCGCTGCCTATGTTCTTTGAACCAGCTGATACCGACGCTATTTCCTGAAGCTTTGCGTCGTCGTCTACGGTTATGGGACTTGCAATCGCGCGCAGAAGGGTCTTTGCCTTCTCCTGTGCCATTTCATATCCTTTTATTATCGCTGCAGGAGGTACGCCCTGATCAAGCAGTGCACCCGCGTTTCTGAGAAGGTCTCCTGAAAGTATTACGGCCGTGGTAGTTCCGTCTCCGACTTCCTTGTCCTGCGTCTTTGCGACGTTAACGAGTATCTTTGCAACAGGGTGCTCTACGTTCATTTCCTCGAGTATCGTTGCCCCGTCGTTTGTTATTATAAGGTCTCCAAGTTCGCTTACGAGCATCTTGTCCATTCCCTTAGGCCCGAGAGTCGTCCTGACTATGCTTGCAACCGCATATCCAACGGCGATGTTGGTACGCTGTGCTTCCTTTCCTATCAGCCTTGACGCGCCTTCAGGCAATATCATATATTGCTGTCCTAGATTGTTTTCTGCCATTTTTTCACCAAATTACTTTGTAAGAATAATCAGATACCCGAATGTAGAATTGTATTTTTTATGGGTATATGATAAGTAATATTCATTAGTAGGGAAACATATTTATACCTAACCGTTTTTCGACGTATATCCGGTAAAGGGGGGCTATAAAGTCCTGTCAGGACGTCTTGCGCCGGGCACCTTTTTCCCTCTTCTGCGCAACGCGTAAATCAGTATTAATAACAGGGCAATTGCCGGTACGACAAGATAGTAAAGGTTGGACAAGGATTCTGGAGATGAAGGAACGGTGGACGTATTTACGGTAGTTTGAGGTATTGTCGAATACACCGACGTACTCAGGGTCGTACCGTTGATGACTACTATAGGAGCTGTAACGTTCCCTGATGGAGATTCGGAACCTATGCGCATGAAGGAAACGTTATTCGAATATCCAACCGAATTGTATCCGCCTACGCAGTATAGTGACACTCCGTCAACGTCCGTGCACCCCGTATTGGTAATCGGAGAGCTCATCGAACTCATCTGTTCCCATTTGCTTATTCCGCTTGGGGAGAGTGCTGCAGAATATGTATTGTTAAGGTATGTCACTGCGTTATTCCCGCCCGTGCAATATATGCGCCCGTATGCAGACGTGCATCCTATCCCTGATGCATTGAATGGATATGGTGTTGTTGAATTCCAGCCCCCTATGCCTGTCTGCGATATGCGTGCGAAGAAGGTGCTGTTTGAATATATGCCGTTGACTATTCCGCCTATGCAGTATACGTATCCGTCGGATATTGTGCATGATGGACCAGTTATGTTGACAGGATACGGAGTTGTCTGATTCCACAGTGAAGGCAGCCCGTAATACAGCAAGGTATAGAACGACGAGTTCGTCTCGTATGATCCGTTGTACCCTCCGAAACAGTAAAGCGCTTCGGGAGTCGTCGCACACGCCTGCCCGTATACGCCAACTGGATATGGCGTTGTCTGCGTCCAATTGTATATGCCGTTGCTGGCGAGCTGTGCAAAATACGTGTCATTGACAGTACTGGTGGCATTGTACCCTGATACGCAATAGACGAATAAGCCAGAGTATGTGCAGCTCTGCCCCGTTATGTTTACCGGATACGGTGCACCTGCATCCCACGGTCCTATTGAAGACTGGGAAGTTGTGGCGTAATAGGTGCTATTTGTGTAATTTAAAGTAGTATATCCTCCAATGCAGTAAACAATCCCTCCGGAATAGGAACATTGCACTCCGCTTACGTTTGCAGGATAATGCGATGCTACGGACCATGGAGCCGCACCGACAAAACCGGAAAATAGAAAGGTAAGAATGATTAATGAAAACGCGCTTTTGCCTATATCCATATGAATCACCTAAATGGTACCTGTCGGATTATTTAAAATGTTCTTCGTTCACTGCTTTGAGACTTTACGCAGCATAGGATCCAGTTTCTTAAAGAAGCTTTCCCACGTGTAATTGGCTTCTACGTGCTTCCTTCCGGCGCGCCCCATCTCTTCTGCGGCAGCTGGATCCTCGGCTATTTTCCCCATCTTTTCCGCCATGCTTGATGCAGAGTGCACCAGAAAGCCGGTCTTGCCGTCCAATATCGTTTCCTTTGGCCCGCCCTCGTTAACTGAAATGATCGGCTTCGAACTTGACATCGCTTCTAAAGGTATGAACCCGTAATCCTCGTTTATTGCCGAGAATAGTACAGCAGTGCATGTGGAATACAGACTGTGGAGCTTCGAATCGGAAATGTTCGGGTATATTTTCACGTTTAGTCCGTATGCCATCTTTTTTATCTTTTCAAGATATGCCTTGTGCTCGGGATCATCGGATACCGAACCGGCAAGAACGAGTTTGTATTTGCCGTCCTTGTGTTTCTTGCAAAACTGCCTGAATGCTTCGACTACCATGTCCTGACGCTTGTTTGCGACTATGCGCGAAGGATAGAAGAAGAAGTTTTCATCGCCGCTGTTGTGGAAGTTTTCAAAATCTATTCCAGGGTTTATCACGGTTGCATCGCGGTTGAAGTATTTCTTTATGCGCCCTTTCGTGTTGTCGCTGTTTGTCGCTATTGCTTCCAGTTTCTTGACAACGCCGCCAGCTATGAACCTGTAGCTCTTCACCATTGCAGCATAGACGAGCTTGTCTGTCGTTGATCTCCCGTGCATTCTTACCTCGTAAAGATCGTATACTTCGCGAGGAGGCGTGTGGCAGTACCACAGCACGCGCTCGTTCTTGTGACGTATCCATTCACTAGGTGAAATGTGTGGATTTAGCACGTCGTAATCTTCTTTTATTTTCAAGGAATAGAATCCCGTTCCGTATCTGAATCCCTGTGACGCCCTGTAAGGCAAAACCTTGTTTGAAAGATCCTTCTTTCCGAAAACTTCTACGTCCAAATCGGCAAATTCCGGAAACGCTTTGGATTTGTCATACTCTAGCGTGTATATTTTAGCGTCATAATGTTGCGCTATTTTCAGTATGACTCTGTCTACGCCGCCCATTATGCTGAGATACGGTTGTAGTAAAATCAATTTCGTAATATCACCGAGCTCAGCCTGGCACGGTGTAGTTGTTTACCGCGCTGGCTGGCTTTTGAGTGTGTGTGGGGACTCCGCCCGTGTAGTTGTCCAACTTAAATATCATTATGCGATGCGTGCTGTTGACATAATTTATGCCAGTGAAATTGCTTGGATACACGAGCGTGAATCCAGGAAGGTTTCCAAGGAAGTACCCGTTGTAAAAGTTCGAATCGTAGAATGCCGACGGCGCATTTGTTATGGTGCCGTTAGGTGCGTTTGGAGTATACAGAAGTACGAATGTGTAGAACGCGCTGGTTTGACTGACGCGTGTAAGGCCCTGATACAGCTGCGGCGACAGTATCGCATTGGTGACTCCGCCTGTGGAATTGAGCAGCTTCACTGTGGTTCCCGTCTGGAGTGCCGATTCCGGTACGCAGTATGTAAGATTCTGATCTACTACGCTGCCCGTGATTACGAATCCCTGTACTGCAACCGTGCTTGAATTGGAGAATGAACACATTTCCGAAGGCGAGGTTATGTTTGCGGGTATGAGAAGCTCTGCCGGGTCGTGTGAAAGTTCGCATGGAGATGTGCCCAGCACGTAAGGCGATCCTTGCGCAGCTCCCTGTTGCTGTGCGTATTTCATGGTGGTCTGATTGGTATCTATGCATGCCAGGAAGTCCAGAGCACCCCACTTCGGCACCAGTTGATCATCGAAGAGAACATACTGTGCCTGTGACTTGTCCATGAATCCTGCAAGCGTGTTTGCGGAATAACCGTCGCTCTTTCCAAGAACGAATTGTGCGGCAGTATTGTAATCGGTTTGTGGAACAGAATTGTCACCGCGTATTACCGCATTGCTGTTGCCGAACCAGTTTATCCAGTCCCCGTAGTCCCACCATGAAAGTATTCTTGGTGCATACGGACCGACGTTTGCGCGCATCCACGAGGCGGCGCTAAGCCAGTACTGCGGAACCGTGTTGCAGAACATGTCGGCGCCTATGGCATTGGTCTGTGAAATCGTGGTGCAGTTTGAATTCGTAGCTGCGCCTACTACGCCAAAACCGAGGCTTATTGTTCCTTCAATCAGCACCGCGGCTATTGCGACACCATATATTACCGGTATCATTGATTGGTAATTCTTCTTTGCATATGAAAGCGCTTCTCCTATGATGACGCTTATCGCTATTATGTATGCCACTCCGAAGTGCGGCAGGTATTTGACTTCTGAAATTCCGGCCACAGCGAGCGGTATTACGAATGCGAGTGTCAAAATTCCGGATTGGGATTCTTTGTAAAATATGGCATATAACAGAAGTGCGGCAAATGCTATCAGCACGGAAAATATCAGAAGGTTTACTCCGAAAATGCTCGTTCCTATGATTCCGAAACCTGCCGCGCCGAAATTATAGCCTATGCCTGTAGGCTCATATTCCTGTACGGTCATGAAAAGCGGTGATGAAGGAGTTGTGAATTTTTTGCTGAGCGCCATGTATGATTTTATCGGCTTCCCTATCGGTGTGAATGCGATTACCAGCAGCACTAAAAGTGCGAAAATGCCAAGCCATGCCAAATATTCGACGTTGTCGAGTTTCCTGAATAGCATTTTCTTCTTTGCAAAAAACTTCGGTACGTAGTCAAAAAGCGCAACGAATATGAGTGCTGCAAGAGGGAAACTGACTATGATAGGTATGCCGAGAAATGCGGGTATTCTTTTTTCGAGCGTTGCGCCGTAAGGGCTGTAGAGTATATAGAATATCACTATTACCCCCAGCACTATCAGGTTCAACTTGTAGAAATTGTCCATTTTTGCTCTCTTGAGCACGTTGAACGTTCCCTGGAGAACTATGTAAAGCGCGAGTATTCCAGTAGGCACGGTGTAGTAGTGCGCCCCGAGGAAGTTTGATGCGAATGCTATTCCGGCAAGGATTGCAAATCTCTTCTCTTCGGGATTCTGCACTGCAAGCAGATATGTTGCGAAGAAGAAGAACATTGCGAATATTCCCCAAGGTTCGAGCAGCTGTTCTCCGGCGATGAATGTAGTTATCAGCGCGGGCATTGCAGCGGTGAGACCTGCCCCTATCAATGCAGGGAATTTGCCATATTGATGATACAAAAAGAGAAATACCACGAACACAAGAAGTGCTGCTGTTATCGGAACGGTGTATGAACTGACAAGGCTCAACAGCGTGGTGTTTGGCGGGGTATACTTCGAAGCCGGGCCCGTGAAAGAAGTGTTCCCAGGGAAGTTGCTTACCGCGCCTGTCGCCTGCTGCGGAGTTTCCGCAAGCTTGTACCAGTACGCCTCCATGTATGGAACCAAGGGTTGAATCCTGTGTACTGTTCCGTTGACAAGCGTCGGCCATGCCGCATGTTCAAGATAAATCTGGTATCCGTAAGTAAGTATGTACTGCGTGCTTATCATATCGTAATAAGGATCAAATTCGAAGAACGTAGCCGCATTGTGTATGTTCGCAATCCTGGAAGCGAACGTCAACGCCATGATGAGTATTAATATCCCGTAAACAAGGGTAGTGCTGTTGTCCCTCGTTTTTCCTATTGATTTCGCCGTTCCGCCTATGAGTCTGCGCTCTTCCTGCTCGTGCGCCTCAAACAGGCGCTTTTCCTGTGCTTTGTGCTCTTCAGCAATTTTTGCCTTCTCTTCTGGACCGGCACCCTCAAGCATCTCCGATTCATTGAGATGCCTTTCCCTCAATTCTTCCTCCTCCTTTTCATGTTCTTCTATTATTTTCGTGTCTACCTTGAGCCCGTGAAGCGTGCTGCGAAGTTCCTGCACTCTCTCCTTGTAATCGGCATTTGACGCTCTTTTTATCGATGCGACGTTTAGTTTTGGAATGTCTATCAGGCCGTCAAATGCATGCTGCTGCACGCACAGGGCTATTCCTATTATTGTTATTATTACTACGTTTATATTGTAAAGCCCTTCCGAAAACGAGAAGAATGATGAAAAAGGTATAAGATACGATTCAAGCCATATTGCAACAGGCGGAAATATCATGCCCAGTATGAAACCTATTACCAATATTTCGAATATGTGCAACTTTGTTTTCCTCAACAGTGCAAGTGCCAGGAATCCACCTGGAAGCATTATTGAAAGAAATCCGAGCAATAAGACTGCGAATAATTCCATGACAAGCCCAGTAGTTGAAGCCAAGATAGATAAATGTGATGTTGAAAAAAATTAACTGATGTAATTCCCCACGCTAAATATTTAAATATGGTGTTCTGTTGAGCGAAAACGTTTCAATAATAGGAGCAGGAACTGCAGGGCTTATTGCGGCAAAGCATACCGCAAGGCTCGGAATTGAAACGAGAGTTTATGATCAGCGCGCGAGGCCGGGCATGCCCATACATGCTTCCGGCATAGTATCCGAAACAGGACTCAATACGCTCGGCATGGACTACAAAAATGCGATAACCAACAAGCTTATCGGGGCAAACATACATGCCGGTGGAAAGGTATTCAGAGTCAGGGCTAAAGACCCTATAGCGTTCGTGCTGGATAGGATGAAACTTAACGAGATATGCTATGACGAAGCGGAACGCGCTGGTGCGAAGATCGGGATGGGAAAACGGATAGTTGCGGATGCGTTTGACAGCATGGCAAGAAACGGCGTGCTTATAGGGGCCGACGGCGCGGTATCGTCAGTGGCAAGGCATTTCTCGATGGGACACATGGCGGATCACGTTCTCACATACAAAAAGGAATTCAACGTGAAAATTGACGAGCCGGGAATAGTCAATCTTTTTTTTGATAGAAACGTTTCTCCAGGTTTGTTCGGATGGATGTGTCCGAATGCGAATGATATATTGGAAGTAGGCGTGGGGATCAGCCCTAAATACGGGAACAGTGCGCATGCGATGTCTAAATTCGTAAAAACGGAGGAAGTATCAGCGATTATTGACGGAGCGAAGGAACTTGGAGGCGGTGCGAGCATAATACCGCTCGCAAGACGCAAAAAAATCTATGATAACAGAGGAGTGCTTCTCGTAGGCGATGCTGCCGGGCAGGTTAAGGCTACTACGGGAGGAGGCATCGTATTTGGAGGAAACGGCGCGGTGCTTGCTGCGGAGATAGCCACGGAGCACATTAGAAACGGCATGCCATTATCGGTATATGAGAAAAGATACGCAAAAAGATACGGCACCGACATGCTTTTCCATAAAATGATAAACAGAATTTACAGCAACTTTGGGCATACTGCACTGGGAGCGATGATAACAATTTCTAATGCAATAGGCATTGATGGTTTCCTCGGTAAATATGGGGATATGGACAGGCCGAGCCTGATGCTCAAGAGATTCTTCTTGCGGACGCTTTCCGAATAAATTAATAAAGATTGGAAAAGAAACTGAAGAGATGACAATGTCGTACACGCGACAAAAATGCAAGACCGCCCGGAATGCACGTATGAAACTACAGTCCGCAATGGAATACCTCATGACCTACGGATGGGCGATACTAGTCATTGCGGTTGTTCTAGGCGTTCTCTATTCTCTCGGAATATTCAGTCCTTCGAACTTTGCACCAAAGGCACAGCCGGGTTCATGTCAAGTATTCAGACCGAACGGACCTGGAACAAGTTACGACGTGAATCTTGAAGGGACGTGCAGCGGCGAATTGCCCGAATATGTTGCAACGTTTTCGAATAGCTACATCCAACTACCGGCATCGATAACCACGTCACTAAAAAGTTTTACTGCAAGCGCATGGGTTAACCCAGCTTACATAAATGAATGGAATGCTACACTTGGATTCAAAAATAGCAGTGGCGACGGATGGGAAATGCGCACGAGAATGGGTTGGGGAAGTTCATCATTCAGAGTGGATACCAGTTCAAAAGCTAATCAGGGCACAGGTGTGACTATTGACAGCCTAAATATATGGTATTTCGAAACATTTACGTATAATTATACAACAGGCACAGCAGTCATCTGGTATAATGCAAACACCTCAAATAGTGAAGCAATAAATGGAATTATACCTACTGCAACAACTGTAGGAGGCATAGGTTATGGAACAATAGATAGAAACTTTGGGGGTTACATGTCTAATGTGCAGATATACAACACCACTTTAGATCATTCATCAGTCGAAGCGCTTTATCAGGAAGGTATTGGAGGCGCGCCAATAGATGTAAATCACTTGGTTGGTTGGTGGCCGTTGAATGGAAATGCGAACGACTACAGCGGGAATAACAACAATGGAGTGCCCACAAATGTGATATTCACCGGAACATGGGGGGACGGGTACACGCCGCCATAATTGGGATGAATATGAAATTGAAACTGCAGTCCGCAATGGAATACCTCATGACCTACGGATGGGCGATACTAGTCATTGCGGTTGTTCTAGGCGTTCTCTATTCTCTCGGAATATTCAGTCCTTCAAATTTCGCGCCGAAGGCGACTCCCGGATCGTGCCAAGTTTTCAGACCGAACGGACCCGGAACAAGTTACGACGTGAATCTTGAAGGGACGTGCAGCGGCGAATTGCCCGAATATGTTGCTTCATTTGACGCGAATCCAGATGAAGTCATAGATACAGATACGGTGCTCATATCCAATACAGTATCAGGATACACGTTTTCATTATGGATATATGTGCCAAAAAATGCGAAGTTTCCTACTTCAAATGAAATAGCCGTGATTGGTGAAGGAGGCACATCTGGCACGGGTGTTACTGGAATAGGAATGAATGCGGCAGGGCCGGTGATATATTTAGGGTATGAGTGCAGCGGTAATGATGGTGGAGTAGCATTTGAACAGGATTCGTGGATTAGTGTAATCGGAACTTATGAAACAGGAGTTGGAGGCACGACGTTTATAGACGGTGTAAACAGCACGCATGGCTCTTTCGGTTTTGGACCAAATCAGGTGTTTGCCATAGGAAATGGTGGGATAGGATGCAATGCTAATCCAAACCCTTTTGACGGATACATATCGAACGTACAGGTGTATAATGCCACATTTACAACGAGTGAAGCGCAGGCGTTGTATTCTGAAGGAATAGGAGGTGCGCCGGTAAGCCTGCAAAACCTCGTAGCATGGTATCCATTAAATGGTAATGCCAATGATTATTCTGGTAATAACAACAATGGAGTGCCTTCAAACGTTATATTCACGGGCACGTGGCAAAGCGGATATACCGCGCCGTGAGGGAATAACTATGAAATTGAAACTGCAGTCCGCAATGGAATACCTCATGACCTACGGATGGGCGATACTAGTCATTGCGGTTGTCCTCGGTGTTCTTTATTCTCTCGGAATATTCAGTCCTTCGAATTTCGCGCCGAAGGCACAGCCGGGTTCATGTCAAGTATTCAGACCGAATGGTCCTGGAACAGATTATGAACTTAATCTGGAAGGAACTTGCAGCGGCGAATTGCCCGAATATGCAGCGTATATGAATGGCGGTACAAATCGCCAGATTTACATGCCTGGTATGAACAATTTTACAAAAATAGATAACTTCACAATATCCTTTTTGGTTAATCCTACTGCAGGTACTTCAGGTGCATGGCCAAAATATGTCGGCTTCGACTCATGTGGAGGGGGAGGAGGATGGGTGGTTTCCGGAGGGGAATATAATAATCCACCAGGTGTTGGAATAAGTTTTAGTGCTCCTTCTCCTAATTGTTGGAGTTTTGGTGGACCGTCAGTACAAATAAATGCAGACGCTTGGACATTTATAGCATACACTGTGGATATACCAGGAAATAGTATTGTGGTTTATAAAAACGGGAAATTTGGGGGAGCATCATCTGTTGGTGGCACATATTATTCCGGGCCTTTTGCATTCGGTATAGGTTATGAAAGCATGATAATGAACATTGCCAACGTCCAGTTTTACGATGGGAGTTTATCCGCAAACGATGTCGCGAATTTATACAGCGAAGGAATAGGCGGTGCGCCGATAGCATTGCAAGACTTGGTTGGTTGGTGGCCGTTGAATGGAAATGCGAACGACTACAGCGGGAATAACAATAACGGAGTGCCTTCAAACGTTATATTCACGGGCACGTGGCAAAGCGGATATACCGCGCCGTAAATCATTGTTCTGGTTCATCCTTCTTTTTTTCCATGAGACGCTTGCCTACGTCCTGCCTCAACTTCATTTCGCCTTTGACCTTTTCATAGTCTTCAGGGGTCAATGTCTTTTGCAGTATGTAACTTGAATAGCTTAGCGAAATATCTGACAGGGTTAACATCAGCGACTGCAGATCCGTTTGCTTGAGTATGTACTGCCCCGAGGGTTTTATCAGCTCTATTGCAACGGGAGCAAATGAAAATACCACTCCGACAAGCGCCTCGAGATTCTCCACAAGGGCGGTAACTATGGCGCTGGTTGAATATACGTCTCCGGATTTTACAGGTTCGTCTATTCCACCGTAGCAGTACACGACACCTTTTGATTTGAGTAGTTTGTTGTTGATCAGATCCGCCATTATCGGTTGCAGTTCCTCCTGCGTGTTGCTGTGCATGTCGAAATACAGCTTTACTAACAGTCCGCCTTTTGCCATCGTTTTTTCAGTTACTTCTTCCATCTCTTTCTTTGCCATTTTATTCTCCTTTTATTTTCTTTGCAACACTTTCCAAATCAAGCATCTCTTCGTTGCCGCTCGACATCTCACGCAGCTTTAATTGATTGCTCTGCATTTCCGTCTTGCCCACGATTACGGCGTATTTTACGCCTATCGAATTGGCGTACTGCAGCTGTTTTGAAATATTCTTTTGCGTATAATTAAGATCTACGTTTATGCCTGATGCGCGGAGGAAGTTTGCTATAGACACGGCATATCCGAGAGATTCGTCACCTATGTTCGCAACATATACATCTGCGTATGCCGCATTACCATTTACTTTCAAAACATCGAATAGTCTGGTCAACCCTATGGAAATGCCTACGGCCGGATATCCTGGTTTTGAGAACATGCCTATCAGATTGTCATATCTGCCGCCAGATGCAATTGACGGAAGGCGCTTTCCTGAAGAATCAAATACCACAAATTCCCAAACCGCGCCGGTATAGTAATTAAGGCCCCTTGCAAGGGAAAGGTCGAAAACCAGTTCTCCGTGAAGATGATACATGTCAAGCATGTGAAAAATTTCTGACAGCTTCCCAACTTCTTCCTTGGTTTCAGGGAAGTTTGTCATGATTTTCTGGAACTTCTCCGCATTGCCCATCTTTTCCGTTATGAAATTGAGAAGAGCTTCTGCATCCTTGCCTGTTACCCCGAGAGCGGAAATCTGCGCCTGTGCCTCGCTTATGCTTATCTTTCCGAGTTTGTCTATGATTATTATGGCTTTTTCACTAACTTCATCCTTTACGTGAAAGAGCTTGAGTATCGCATTCAGTATCGGCCTGCTGTTTACCAATACAGTATAATTCATAAGTCCGAGAGATTCCAATGCCATTGCGGCCGTTGCGACTATTTCCGCATCGCTTATAGGCTCTTTTGACCCGACAATGTCTATGTCGGCCTGCAAAAACTCGCGTGAGCGCATCTTTTGCGGCTCGTCCTTTCTCCATATCTTCGCTATCTGATATCTTTTAAATGGCATTCCGAGATCGCGGTTCATCGCGACGTATCTTGCCAATGGCACCGTCAAATCGTATATGAGGCCCGTCTTTCCGCCATCCATGACGTACATTTCCTTGTTTGCTTCGTCACCGTATGCTTTGGCGTTAAGCGTCTCGAGATTTTCAATGCTTGGGGTTTCTATCGGATAAAAGCCGAACCTGCGGAACATGTCCTCCACTTTGGATTCTATGTACTTCAACCGCATGGCGTCCTTGGGACCGTAGTCCCTTACCCCGCGTACTAACTCTAATGACATGCAATCAGCACAGCAATATACCAACTTTATAGAAGAAACTTATTATGCCTTGCTGAATTTCAAAGAGCCGACATATTCACAGGCTTTTTGATAGCCACTTTTTGAAGTCTTCCCTGGGAAGCGCGCCTACGGACATCGCCTTTACCTGTCCTTTTACAAATAACAGCGCCGTTGGTATGCTCATTATGTTTAATTCTCCAGCTATCCGCTGGTTTTCATCAACGTTGAGCTTGGCAAACTTTACCTTGCCCTTGAAATCCTTCTCCACATCGTCAAACGTTGGAGAGAATACTCTGCAGGGACCGCACCATGCTGCCCAGCAGTCTATCACTACAGGAATTGTTGATTTCTTGACCTCGGCTTCAAAATTTGCATCGGTAACATCCATCATATAATCACACGGTAATAGTCACACTATTTTCTATATAAATATTTTGCTGGTGAGGGGTGCAAGAAATTACACGCTGAAGGCTATGAGCGTAATGTTGCGTAAAAACTACAATCTAACATCATTGCCCGACCGTTTTAGCTCTCCAATTTCCCATGGAAAAACGATCCATTTATCTGTTGATCTGGTATAAAAGTCGGGAGTGAAGGTACTTTGGGGTTTCTTGAAAAGAACGGCAGTGGTTATAGATTTGGGTTCCATCCGTTTCAGATATTGCGTTACGAATCTTGCCGTATCCCCATGATCCACAAGGTCGTCTATGAGAAGTATCTGTTTCCCTTTTATCTTGTTCGTTATAGTCGATACTACACGGGGTTTCTTTCTGGCCATTATTCCGGTATAGGACTTTACGTTGATAATATCCATCCTGCTTCCTATTTGATCGGCTACGACCATTGCAAGTGGCACACCCCCGCGAGCTATGCCTATGACCAAATCGAATTGCTTCCCGCTCATTGTGATTTTATCGGATAAAATAGAACATAGGCGACCGTATTCCTTCCAGTCAACACGCAAAAATTTTCCCATATTTTATTAAATGTGCAATTGTTTAAATAGATAGAGCTTTTTATCGGGAGGCGTATGGAATACATCATAAGATGCTCCAAGTGCGGCAATATAGAAGACGCACCGAGCGCATTCAGATGCAGCCGGTGTGACTCGGTTCTGGAGGTACAGTACACTTCCATGCCAAAACCCGTAAAAACGCTGAAAGGTGCCCTTAACAAAAAGAGATATCTGAGATTTCTTCCGATAAACAGTTACGGAATCAGTTTGGGAGAAGGAAACACGCCATTGATACAGAAAAAATTCGATGAATATCCCGATGTCAAAATCCTATTTAAGATTGAGACGAAAAACCCGACAGGATCCTTCAAGGACAGGGGTTCTGCTGTGGAAATAACAAAGGCACTGGAATTTGGATTCAAGAAGGTGGTGTGTGCATCTACAGGAAATATGGGCATGTCAGTAGCCCATTATGCAAAAGAAGCAGGTCTTAACGCGAAGATATTCATAAGCAAGGATGGAAACAAGAATAAGATGGGAAGGATAGCTGAATACGGTGCCGAAATAGAAGAAGTAAATGGTGACTTCAATGATGCGATGCTGCTTGCTGAGACTGAAGCTAAAAAAACGGGCGCGTTTGTCTGCGGAGATTACCATTTCAGGAAGGAAGGGCAAAAAACATTGATGTTTGAAGTCATAGACCAGCTTAAAGGTGCCCCCCTTTCAGACATGTTCGTTCCAGTAGGGAACAGCACTCTGCTTGCCGCAACGTATAAGGCGCTTAACGATTTCTTCTCGATAGGACTGATAAACAGCATGCCGAAACTCCATGGGGTTCAGGCCGAAGGTTGCAATCCTTTGGTCACCGCATATGTAAATGAAGGTCCTATAAAGAGAATTACACCAAACACCATAGCTGATGCGATAGCCGTAGGTTACCCGACATTCGGATATGAGGGACTGGACGGAATACGTGCAACATTCGGAGATGCGGATCAGGTAAGTGATGAGGATATAAAACAGGCAATGAAGAAACTGAAGGAAGTTGACATAGGAGCGGAACCGGGAGGTGCCGCCGCATTCGCAGGTTTTATTAAAAATTACAAGGATTCTCCGTGGGAGTTTTCGGAAAAAACCGTGGTAATACCGGTAACAGGAAACAACGACTGATGTTATACGTGAGGCAAATCAGCTGCAACTTTGGATTCTTCTGCGGATATGCTTTTTCTTGCTTCTTCTATAGTATGTTCAATCCCTTTCTTTATGTCGATTCCTGCATGCCGCGTTTCTTCCGCACGGTCGGTGCTTTTTTGAAGTTCGGCGTATAGTTTTCCGTCTGAAATCAGATGTTTTGCGAGCAGCTTCTTGCCGGAAGAGGCATTGCGTTGTATTTTTGAAAACGTATCGTTAAATTTACCAAATACCTCGGCTGTTGTTGAATTAAATGCGCCGTGCCACTGTAAAACTTCGTCTATCGCGGCGTTTATTGCATCGGCACTTTGAGGATTGCTCATCCGGGAATTGAATTCCTTGAACTTTTTCTGCCTTTTTTCGTAATATTTTTCCAATAACAGGTTCAATGAATATGCAAACATCTCTCTTCCGACAGGATTTGCACCTTTCAGGTGCTCTGCATCGTATTTCTCTTTTGTTTTTTTGTTGCGCAGAACGGAATATGCGTGATTTGCCTCTTCGGTTTTTGAATGCGCTTCTGGAGAAGCATTGATATCAGGATGATATTTCTTGATGAGTGCAAGATATGCCGCGCGAATAGCCTTCTGATCCCCCGTGTGCTTTATCCCTAGTATGGCATAGAGATTTTTGTGCTCCGTTGTGGTAAGCGTTATCCCAAGCTTCTTGGCTTCGGCAGCAAGCACCCCCAAAAGCGTGTTAGTTTCAGCTATGAGCCTCCTTGCCGCTTTTTCCGCGTTTTTCTTCTGTGCGCTTTCGACTGCTTCGCGCATCCGCCCTAGTAAACCCATAATTACATATCTCATTTCAGTTTTAAATCCAAGAGTACATGCGACGAAGCGTGCAGTATGCTTTAATATCAAGAGGAGGTTATGAATTTTGATAATATGACGGTGCTTGCGGAAGTCAAAGCTCCTGCCAACATAAAGATAGGCGGAGAACACTCGGTGGTATATGGAGGGCCGAGTCTATCGGCCGCGGTTGAACTTTATGCAACTTCCACAGTGGAAGACAACGATGACGGTACGCTTAAAATAAATCTTCCGGATTTGGGGAAAAACGGGTCCTATTCTTCAGAGGAACTGAAAAAATTATATGTTGATTTCAGCGCAAGAGATAAATCACCGCCGAAAACAGGAAGCGAAAATAGAACAGGCATACGAGAGTACATTGTAAAACACGCTGATGTGAACAAGGAATTTCTTCCTTACGTAACCATCGCTTCCAGATTGCATTTTAATTACGGAATTGATGTTTTAGGCAAGACGATTACCGTGCATTCGGATGTTCCGAGACAGTCAGGTTATGCAAGCAGCGCCGTGTGTTCAGCGTCTTTGGCAATGGCATTGGTCAAGACATCAAAAATACGCATGAGTGACCAGGACGCTATAGACTTGATACGGGATGGGGAAAGGGTACAGCATGCTGCAGAAGGAAGCGGAAGGATAGACGTCGGACCGGCATATTTTGGGGGGTATGTACAATTTTATAAAGACGAAACACTTCCTTTGGATACGGTTACTTCAACAAAATTCGTAGTGTTTGACACCGGCCCAAAACCTGCCACAAGCGAGATGGTGGGGAAGGTACGTGAATTTTATAACAAAGAAACCGACCATGTGAGTAAGATACTTAAAAACATAGACGACTGTGTTGTTTCCGATATAAGCGCATTGCGTGCGGGCGATTTGAAAACTCTGGGAGAGTCGATGACGCGCAATCATGAACTTCTTAGGGACCTTGGTGTTTCATCAGAGGGACTTGATGCCGCGGTGTCTGTCGCAACATCGAATGGGGCGCTTGGCGCGAAGATGTGCGGGGGAGGCGGGGGAGGAATCGGAATAGCGCTGGTTGAAGACAACGCATCCGCAACCACAGTGATAAACGCATTGAGAGAACAGGGGTTTAAGGCATACGTAACAGCACTTTCCAAAGTGGGTGCAAAAATGTATATATAAAACCTGACAGAATGTATATATAAAACCTGACAGAGAAAGGTAACAGATGATTCTGATGAATAAAGGGATAATTACAACCCAGGGAACTCCCAATATAGCACTTATAAAATACTGGGGAAAACGGGATACGAAACTTATACTTCCGATGAATTCGTCGATAAGTCTTACCCTAGATTCGAATTCAAAAAAGGTTTTTGGAAAATCCTTTGAATTGTATACCAGAACAAGTGTTGTGTTTTCAAAAAAAATTGATGCGGACATGTTTTATATGAATGGGGAGATGCAGGATCTTACAAACAAAGATACTGAAGAGCGATTTAGAGTCGTAGACGTACTTAGAGAAATGGCCGGTATAACAGATCGCGTTATGGTCGTTTCTAAAAATGCATTTCCTACAGCAAGCGGTTTGGCAAGCAGTGCCTCAGGAATAGCCGCCTTGATTTATGCAGCATCCGAAGCGTTAGACTTAAAGCTGTCGCAAAAAGAAATGTCGATAGTGGCCAGACAGGGAAGTGGAAGCGCATGCCGCAGCATGTTCGGGGGCATAGTAAAATGGAACAAAGGGATACGTTCGGACGGAAAGGATTCATATGCAGAACAGCTTTACCCAGAAAACTACTGGCCGGAATTAACAGATGTTATTGCAATCGCTTCGTCAGTGAAAAAGAAGATCCCATCGCGGGCAGGGATGTCACAAACCGTTTCAACGAGCAGTCTTTACAAGGAAAGGATTGGAAAGGTGGATTCACGCATAAAGGCGTTGGAAAAAGCAATAAAGGAAAAGGATTTCCACACGTTTGCAGAAATAATCATGACTGACAGCAACAATATGCATGCGACGATGCTCGATACGTATCCTCCGATAATTTACATGAACGACGTTTCCAGGGAGGTTATTTACGCCGTACACGAATTGAATGAACGCAGCGGGGAGAACATATGCGGCTACACGTTCGATGCCGGAGCCAACCCGCAAATAATAACGACTAAGGGCAATGTGAATAAAGTGATTGATGTGCTTAAGAAAATAAACGGGTTGGAAAGCGTATTCTACACCGGAGTCGGAGGCGGCCCTAAAATCCTTGATGAATCGTATTCGCTGATAGACAAGAATAGTCTTGTACTGAAATAGGTGAAATATCATGAAGGTTGTATCTGCACGCGCACCTGGAAAGATTTTGTGGCTTGGAGGGTATTCCATCCTGGAAAAGCCGAACCCAGGATTCGTTACTACCGTAAATGCATTTTCGAGAGTCAGAATTACCAAATCACATGACAATATCATAACGATCAATGTTCCGCAGCTGAATCTTCATGCTGAAGGACGCATAGATGTCCATACAGGCATGCTTGATATAAAAATAGGGGATAAATTAGTACTTCTGAAAACCGCAATTGAAATTTCTGCAAGATACGCACTTGAAGAAGGGGCAGAACTGAGTGGATTCGGAGTTGAAACGAAGAATGACGACCAATTTTCCTATATATTGACCGGCGATAAGGTAAGCAAGAGCGGTCTTGGAGGCAGTGCTGCGGTTACCGTGGCAGCGGTTGCGGGAATGTTGAAACTATTCGGAATCGATACGGATAAAGACATCGTGCATAAGCTTGCGCAAACGGCACACAGCCTTGCAACAGGAAAGGTTGGAAGCGGTTTTGATATTGCAGCTGCGGCATACGGCAGCATAATTTATGAGAGATATTCTACTTCAATACTTAAGGGATTTACGAATGAGATGGACAATACAACACTGGCAAAGCTGATAAAATCTGGATGGGATTATTCAGCCGAACGGTTTACAATGCCCAGTGGATTTGAACTGCTTTTCGCAAATTTCGTAGGCGAGTCGATGGTCACGACAAAAGCGGTCGGTAGCGTTTCCACATTCAAGACCAAAGATCCTGAAAAGTATTTGTCCGTGATAAACAGAATAAATGAAGAAAACGTGAACGCCATAAACGCGCTGAAGAAATTTGATGGAAATGCTGAAGCGAAAAGGGAATTTGCAGAGGCATTTATTGCGGGAAGGCGATATACCAAGGAACTCGGGATACTGAGCAATACGGAGATAGAACCGGAGGATTGCACGGAACTGATAGAGCAAAGCGAACATAACGGCGCATTTGTTGCAAAGCTTCCGGGAGCCGGGGGCAGGGATGCGATAGCAGCACTATGTGATAGTACCGCAAACAGACAAAAATTGAGTGCCTTCTGGTCTGCAAGAAAGGAACTTTCAGAAAACCGCATCGGATTTTACAATGAAGGATTCGATGTGACTGAGGGAATCAGATAGTTATTTTTTTAAGTATCTCGGAGTATGCATCGAGATAAACCTTCTTTGGCATTTTGTTTTCGTACAGATGAGATCCTTTGAAAATCACGTCATTGCGTTTGCTGCCGAGGAGCTTCCCCGACGTTATCCCCTTGAAGAACAGAGCGGTAGTGGGATACGGATTCGTTTCCATCAGATACAACGTAGAATCTTTTACCATAGTTGCCAGTGGTTTCTTGTGCGACCCTATGAAATCTTCTGCGGCTTTGTACATGAACACTTCCGGACCTTTTCTCAATATTGCAGGCACCTTCGAATCAAAAACCGCGAATAGCATGTATCCCTTGCGTTTTTTTACCCATACGGTAGACATGTATGCCTGATATCCGTATCGCTGAAGCATATTTGATATTATACCGGCACTTTTTCTAAGTTGCGGCCATATTACGTCTTCGCTTTTTTCGGAGACTGGGAGTTCCAGGAGGTATAGGTCTGAACCGGTCTGTTTAATGAACTGTTCAACCAGTGTTTTTGATGACGGAGACGAAAAGCCTTGACCGTAAAATACCCCCATTTCTGGTTTTTTAAGAAACATTCGCGAGACTAGTATGAATCTTGCCAATGAAGTTTCTGATACTCCGGCTGCGACATTTCTGTCAGGATCTACAGGATCTATGACGATGAAATTTGAACTGAATTTTTTGACAAGTGATTCATCTTTCAGAAGTTCTTTGGTGTCAGGATTAAGCATTATTGGAGTGTGTGCGGTTGAAAAGAATTCCAAGGTCTTGATCAGGGACCCGAATTGATGTATCAGAAGCTCGCAGAGATATCCAGGAAATCCGCCTGTCTTAACTTCCGCGCCGTAAATGCCGTGTGCTTTTAGAAGATATTTGAATATCCGCGTTTCGTCACGCTGCACTACGTTTAGATGCGCGTTTATGAACTCGTTGTGCAAAGGGGAGCGGTCTACTGCGGTGCCTCTCTCGCTCGCATTTTCTATTTTAAGGGCAGGCACGAGATCTATTTTTATTCCGAGTTCGTCAAGCCAAATGCGAACATAAGGATGTTCGGCATATTTTATCTCGAATTTGTCGTTCTTTCCAGAAGCAAGTTTTCTCCCGTATTGCAATCCGTATTTTACTATGTAATCTTTCTTTGATTTCTTATTGAAGAGAAGAAAAATATCTATGTCGGCGTATCCTCGCATGTTTGTGCCGCGCGCTATGGACCCCACAACGCGGACGTCAACGTCATGCTTCACTATGCGTTTCAGGCGGGCCATTACCTCGTTTATGTGAGCCACTGTGGCAGCGGTCTCCTTCTTGGTCGGTTTTATATCGGACAGTACCCTTTTGAAGATGCGTTCCGTCTTGATGCGCGCCTTGTTGTCCATGATACCCACTTTGAATTTACAACCAAGCCTTTTATCGTTATGCCTTTTGCGCGTTCTGGCTTCGGTTAGCCTGCAGGCCCAGATATGCAAGCTTGTATCCGATATTAACGAAGAGGAAAAGCACCGCTATTTCGATAAGCGTATATGTAGCCAGCGTGGCTTCTCCAGTCATGCTGTTGGTAAGGCCGCTCAGAGTGGCGTTTATGCTTTGATTTGAAGACTGTTGAGTTGAACCTATTATGGTAAGCGAACTTACCGCATTTGAATATATCCCGTATGCAATAACAAATGCGAACGCTATCATCAACAGACCTATCGCCTCCAAAACATATCCGTAATATGACATGGGATTACCGATAGTAGATTTAATGCAAAGCTTAAATTACCATTATGCATAAATAAAAGGAAAGGGCTCGTGGCTCAGTAGTAGAGCGTTCCGTTCGCAACGGAAAGGTCGCGGGTGCGATCCCCGCCGAGTCCATATCCACTTCACGAGGAGGGCGGGTTAGATTCACCTCCCTATTGTATTTAAGCTTTAGAAAAAATAATGTGTTATGGATTTTCAAGATATTCCAAATGCCAGACTAGCTAACCAACACATATCCTCTGTTATTTCGTCTGGTCCTGTTGAGGTTGTCAGATCCCTAGGCGCCTTGCAGGCGCAGGCGTATAAAGATGCGCTCTGGGCTGTGGGTCTACGCTGTAAAGACACAACACAATCGGAGGTAGAAGACGCTATCGCAAAGAAGAGGATAATAAGGACCTGGTCAATGCGAGGCACATGGCACTTTGTTCCACCTCTGGAGGTAAAATGGATGCTAAGTCTTTACCCAGATGAACCGATTCCAAGTTACCAACGCAGAAATGGGCTGACAGATCAGATATTAGAAAGAGGGCTTGATACCATACACCACGCATTTGAAGACAATGGGCAACTCACCTATAGAGAAATTGGCAACATTCTTTCAAAGTCAGGAATTACAGAACTAAGAAAGACAGAAGTACAAAGACACATAACTCGAAGAGCTGGGAGAAGGGGCATAATATGTTTCAGTGGATACGTTGGCAACCAACCCGCATTCAGATTGCTGGAAAAGATGGTACCGAAAACCGATTTACATGGTCGTGAGAACTCGCTCGCTAAGTTCGCAAGAATCTACTTCGAGAGTCACGGTCCAGCAACACTTAAAGACTTCGTGTGGTGGTCAGGACTCAGGACGTCAGATGCTAGGGCAGGCATTGATGCGATAAAGTCCAATCTAAAGGAAGTAACACTATCTGATAGGACTTACTGGATGCCCAAAAGGGCAAACCCGCCTAGTAGAGATGCATCAACAGTATACTTACTCCCAGCATTCGATGAATACATAATCTCGTATAATGATCGTAGTGCAGTACTTGAGCCAAAAGATGCAAAGAAGATAATCAACGGTTCAACGTTGCTTTTCTTGCCAACAGTAATATCAGATGGAAAAGTAGTCGGCACGTGGAAGAAATCTAAAGATAAAAACAAGGTTATGGTGACATTAACACCTTTTAGAAAGCTCACTAAAGAGCAAATGACAGGCATAAAAGAGTCTGCCAATAGGTACGGCGACTTCCTCGAATCCGAAGTGACATTGAGGTTTATGATGCATTAACACGGTGCTTGTGTACACGTGGTAGTGGTGCTAATGCATGTTTTATATCTCAAAAAGATATACTTATATATCTATTTAGCACATAAATGGCTATGAAACAAATGCAAACGCAAATAATGCACTCGCCAACACTGGATACCGTACTAATGGTAGAACATACCCTGCAGGATGCAAAACAGGTTATCAAGATAGCCGAACTTAAGCGCAGACTGCCCCGCAAGGTAATGCACCAGACCCTTATGAGAATACTGGATTACCTGCAGGCAAGCGGCAAGATACTGATCACTACGAAGGGAGTTGTCTGGACATACACTCCGAAGGACATGATGGATAAGCTGAAGAAGGGAGGGCTAGAGCTATGAAACCATCCAGAACCGTAAGGGTTATCCTTAAAGGCCAGGCCAAGGAAGAGTACGAAGCATTGTCTAAAGTTGTTGAAGAGCAGAAGAAGGGAAAGGCAAACTCGGAAGAGATGCAGTTGCTGAAATCGATAGATAAGAAGGTAGCGATATTGAAGTATAATCCGGCATACGGACAGAATATTCCCAAGAATCTCATCCCTAAGACTCTTGATGTCGATAACCTCTTCAGAGTAGAACTGACACACTACTGGAGGATGCTTTACACGATCAGGACAAACGAGGTTGAGATCGTGAGCTTTATCTTATACATACTCGATCACCCAACTTATAACAAACTCTTAGGATACAGAGACAGATAGCTGCGTATAGCTCTAGCATATAAAAGCTATAGGATGGGACTGCAAGATATTCTTGCAAGGACGCCGAGTCCACAAAACTCTTTGGGAAAGAGTTTTATCAGAAACCGCGATAGCAAAAGCAGGTTCGGCGTGGCTAGGGCCCAATTACAAAAACTTTTTACGAAAAGTTTTGCCGGAAAGTCTGGGTGCGCCTTTTACTGAACGAATATACCATCAAATCTTCAAGCCAGACAGAAGATTCTAGCCACTTTAAAGCGTGTTTTTCAAGGTGTGTATTTTAAACAGAAATTATACACTTACAAACCGCCTTATCAGAGGAGATATTTTGAAAACCACTCTATAGCGAGCAGAGACATTTTTTCAAGCGTTCCTTTCTCTTCGAATAGGTGTGAGGCTCCGGAAACTATCTGCAGGGACTTCTCGACATTTAACTCCGACAATGCCTTTCTGTTTAATTCGATTACATCGTAATCCAATCCGCCGACTATAAGCAGGGTTGGGCAAGCTACGTCCTTCAGTGCAGTTCCTGCAAGATCGGGTCTCCCACCTCGAGACACCAACGCACGTACCAGTTCTCTTCGTCTGGATGCCGCTACTAGTGCCGCTGCGGCTCCAGTACTGGATCCGAAATACCCTATTTTGAGATTTTGTGTTTGTGCATTGTCGCGTATCCAATCCGTTGCGCCGACAAGCCTTGTTGCCAACAATCCGATATCGAATCGGAATTCTGCAGTGTATTCATCCGTCGATTCTTCTTCCATAGTAAGAAGATCGAAAAGTAGAGTGGCTATTCCTGCGGAATTGAGTTTGCCGGCAACGAACCTGTTTCGGGGGCTCAATCTGCTGCTGCCGCTGCCATGAGCGAATAGGACAATGCCTTTTGCGTCTTCCGGTTAGGAACTTGACAAATTATAAATCCTAATGCTCAATGACTTCTATTTCTCTCTTCTCTCTTTTTGATATAGTGAGAGGTACGTCTCCTGTAGACGGTTTAGTCGCCTTCCAGGAGAACGAAACCAT
>JAJYOL010000004.1 GCA_021796225.1 Microcaldota archaeon
GCGAAGCTGTCAAAGTGAGCGTAAAGGATATCAAATTTGAGACGCGTGAGTTAACCGTGAAAACGGAGAAGGCACACGTGATAGATACTATGCTCATTCCCGTACCACTTTTTCGGCAAACTGTTGAGTTCATAAACAGGAACGAAAAAGCGATCACGCAAGCTGGTGGTTTCGTGTTCTTCGCAGAGCTAGGGCATAGCCTTAGAGGCGAGCCGTTCTTGGAGAAGAACTACGTGCGGAAGGTGTTCAGGGAGTATGTCCGAGCGGCAAAGCTGGACGAAGTCTACGACCAAAGCGAGGAGTCATACGGACGAACGCCTAGGCGGCTCCATAGGCTGACTACTCACAGCCTAAGGCATTATGCGATAACCAGCTTCGCACGCCAAAGCAACGGTAATGTGGTGCTTTCCAGCAGGTTCGCTAGGCATAGCGATCCTAGCACCACAATGACCTACATAAACACCAGAAAGGACGAGCTTTACAAGGCCGTAGATGAAGCCTTTTCAGTAGAGCATGCATCAAATCTTAAAAATCAGTTATTTAAGCTTAAATGAACGATTTAGTTCGTCCTCTAGTAGCCACATCTTTTCGTGTATTGGGCATTTTGTTCTTCTATAACTCATGGGCGGCCTATTCTTGTTCAGTTCAGGGTGGTATAAGTCTACAGCTAAGCACTCAAACTTAGATAGGTCTCTTTTTCGCTTGGTGCAAAAAATTCTAATTGAAGTTGCCCTTCTCCAATTCTCAGACCTCCATTTTCCCCCGCCACTCCACTTACCGTTCTTTGTCTGTCCAATGTAAATGTATGAATTTCCTCTCATAAATGCGTAAATGTGGTTGTCAGTTTCAAGGTCTGGTATCTTCTGTTTTATAAAGTCATTGATCTTCCTCCAATTCATACGTCCCTTCTTACGTAGGTTTGGTCTCTTTTTCTTGTATATCCTGCCAAGAATCATACCTCTAAACTCATTCCTATATTGTCGTTCTAGTACCGGTCTTATACCTTTTAGTGCTTCCTGAATTAACCTATCCTTCCTATTTCGATCTAATTTACTTGGTTTCCTCCCTCTTTTTGTCTGAACTTGTGATAATAGCCACTTCTTTTTTATTTCCCAGAGCCGATCCGCCGCATAGGTAAAGTCCTTTGTTCGCATAACAAATTATCTCAACTGAATTTATTTAGCTGTTGCTTTTGCAGGTCTATCGTCTTTTTGCTGCTTTCTCTACATGACTTGGGTTTCTCTACATGCCCAAGCCATTCCATGTAGAGAAAATCTCCCTCGTAAGCCCTCAAAACAGGGCTATTTTCTCTCTACATGACTGCACATCAATATTATAGCCGTCCATGTAGAGTTTCATGTAGAGAAACTCCCGCCTCGCAGCCTACGCCCGCCCCTAAGACACCTTCGGTGTCGCTCAGGCGGGCTACGGCTGCTACGGCGGCTGCTTTGCAGGACAGGACGGCTCAGGAACTACGTCTCTTGTCCAACAAGAGACGCCGATTTTGGGCGGGGGGGGGCAAAATCGGCCTTTCAGGTAGTTCCGTTACTGGTGGCAGTTTGCAGGTGGTTGCACCGCTAGCCCTCGTGAGTCCGAAGGATGAACGAGTTGGCGTAGCTAAAGGGCTAGGGTTACCTAGGAAGGATTTGGAGAAACTTTTAATAATTAAAGGCGTGCAATTAAATCATGCCTGGGTCAACTGAGATACAAACCTTATCTTTCATAGGGCTAATTTCAGATATCAAGAGCGGTAAAATAAGAATACCCGAATTTCAAAGGGATTATATTTGGTCTCCTGATCAGATAGTTGACCTCTTAGACAGCGTTTATCATGGATATCCAGTTGGCTCTGTACTTATATGGAAAACCACAGATAGACTTAATGAAAGAAATCCACTTGGCCTGACAACCACGACTCAGCGAAGCTCTGAAACACAATATTTACTAGACGGACAACAAAGGCTCATTTCGCTATACGCTATATTACATAATAATCTAAATCAGAGTTCAAGACTAGCTAAATATATCTTTTATTTTAACCTAAAAGATGGAAAATTTTACTTTTATAAAAAAACAGACCTGAACACAGTACGTGAGAAACCAAAGATAGAAGATAACTTTGTTGCCATGCCGGACTTATTGGAGATAAATTATCAAAACCGGTCTTCTTCACCAAAGGCACAACTCATTACAAAATTTTCCGGACAACCAAAACAGCTACAGACATTTATTGGATTGGCTAACCAATTTAGTAACCTAGAATTTCCAACAATATTAACAAGCCAAGATTTACCAGTAGCTTGTAAAATATTTGAAAGGCTTAACAATACTGGTACTCAACTTACAATAGTAGACCTAATGGTTGCGGTTACCTACAACACGACTTTTAATTTAAGGACAAAGCTTAACGATTTAATATCAAGTTTAGAAAGTAATAATTTTGCTATTTCTGAAAAAAGCGTACTACAATGTGCGGCAGCTATAAATAAAAAAGAGATAAACAGAGAAAGTATAATTGAATCTAGAAGCAACATTGCAAGTAATTGGAAAAAAACTACACAAGCTATACGACTCTCTCTAGATTTTGTTAGAGATGAGTGCTCAGTAATATCTGGAGATTTCTTACCGTACGAGATAGTTTTAGCTCCATTATCGTACTTTTTCTATAAAAAGGGAAATAGACGTCTTAATGCTCAAGAAATCTCAAAACTTAAAAAATATTTCTGGACGAGTTCACTTGCTGAAAGGTATATTCAAGGCGCAAATGCCAAAGTCGTAGAGGACATAAAGAATATAGATACAGTACTGACTAATCCAAGTAAAAAAGTTTTTGATGATTACTACGACAATCCAGCAACTACAGAACGTATCATAAATGCTAAAACAAGTGGTTCTTCGTTTACTAAAGCTATTCTATGCTTTTTTGCACAAAAGAGACCTTTGGAATTTTCTAATAGTCAGCTGGTTAATTTGATGCCAACTTTTGCAAATGTAAACCTTAAACAATTACATCATATATTTCCGGTTAATTTTATTGAGACCAATCTCAGTAATTCCACCAATTACGAAAAGAATATCGAACCGTATATAAATAGTATTGCAAACATCGCATTAATTACGGCATCAGGTAATAACGCAATACGGGATAGAGCACCTAGCGTCTATTTTAATGATTTCTTACGAGCTAACTCTAATTTAACGACTGCTTTACATAGCCACTTTATAGATGATCTTGCTTCCTTTGGAATCACACAGGATAACTTCGAGACTTTCCTAAAGATGCGATCTCAAAAGATAGCAGATGAAGTTACAACATTTGTGCAAACTCTTTGATTATAGATAATTACGTAGATTAATTTACATGCACACCATTAAAAAATGATTTCAGAATTGTTGGTCTTATTTGTATGCTCTTCATTGGATTAGCTGACAAAATCTCCAACTCTGTCTTTTATTGGGTCTGATATAATTGTAGTGAATAGATGCAAAATCTAGGTTTACTTTATCAGATATTCCATACTTTTTATAAGTAAAGATTTTGCTGTCTTTTTCATGATCTCATATTCCTGTGGACTAATAGAACCAGGCGCATTACCGTGTCTTAGTTTATTAGCAGAATATCGTATCGTACCTTTTGTTTCATTGTCCTTAAGCTGCGACTTTTCCTCTTCTGAAGCACGTACTTTGTTATAAAAATCATCCCAGTTCTTTTGCTCTGCTTTGCCATCTTTGTTTTCGCCGCCTATAATTTTTGCTAATGTTTCTATCTGTCTGTAGAAATAAAAAGCACAATCTTTTCTATCTATCAACCCTAAGTTGAAGTCGCGTACAGCAAATTTAATACGAAAATTATTTGCGATCAAACGTATTATGGGCTCTGCCTGCAACGTAGAAGTTAAATCAATTTTGGGGTCAGTTGCTGTATCTGGAGTATATACTACAACGCTTCCATCTTCGGCACGCCCGTATCTAATATTATAAAGAAGGCCCTGACCTAGATGAAGGGCTCTAGCTAAAACAATAGGATCAACAGTTATTTTTGTGAGTTCAAATATATTATCCCAGTGAGTCCAAAAATCATGATTAACAAAAATAGGCGTAAAGTGAGCTATAATAAGCCCATTTATTATTTCCAATTTAATATTATATTTTACAGTACCGGCGCTGAATTTTATCTCTACATTATCACTCTGTATAATTGCGCTCATAATGGGCTTTTCGCCATTAGATAAAAATAACTCCGCAAACACATCTATAGCCATTGAATCAACAAAGTATCACTACTTTAACCATGAGCAGGACTGTTGCTTTTAATTCATATAACTTTTACAGTTCGATAAAGTTCTGGTAGAGCACCTTGTCGCATTCTGAACTTAGTTCCATGATTATGTCCTGTTCTAGCATCAAAATCAACCAATATCTTACCTTCATCAATTGCTTTTACAAACTTGTCTAAGCTCAATCCTTTAAGCATGTAAATATTCTCGTAGCGAAAATACTCTTTGCCGTTTTCCTTTTTGGTTTTGGCTTGGAGGAAGAAACAATTTAACAGTTTGGTTCCGGCCTTATGAAATAAGTCATCAAATCCCCAATATGGTTGAGGATTTAGCTCTTTAAGACCTGCAGCCCTCTTTACACTTTGTAACCATGACTTATGCTTTATATCCACACTGCGAGAATCGAACGATATTAACACTTTCTTTTGACCTTTATCCACAACGACCTTAAATCCTCTATCACTTCTAGAAACAGCGTTTATTGTTTGCCTAAAACTCCGTTCGGTTTTAGGATACCTTTTGCCGGCTTCTTCGTGTCGCCAACCGTACTTTGGTAATAATATGTTTGGCACGATCTTTAATGCTCTCGGAGAAGGCTCAGTATGAAAAAGTGTAGTCAAAGATGCGCTATCCATTCTTTGGCATTTAAGCTCCCATTCAGAGGCGTTAGGAATTGGCAGATTATTTTCCACAATACCTAAAATATCCTCTACAGTATTGCCTACACCCCCTACGTTACCCTGTCTGGCGTTTTCAATCCATCCCCTTTTACGGATAGCTTTCAATTTTGAGATGAGTTCTTCTTTCGTATAAACACGCGGCATATCAATACCCTATTCTTTTGGTGGCTTCCAGAAATCAAGTAAATACTCGAAAGTAACGCCCATTGTTATGTAATTACTCGGCCAGCCAAAAATACCAATCCCATTTACTACATTAGTTCTATCCCAAATAATTATGTTCCTGAGTTCATAACCTCTAGTCCTAAGTTCTTCTATGAGTGAGACATGAATTGTCTCTCTTTTGTTTTCCCACCACATATCAGGCACATTTATAACACAATGGGCTTTTGGCTTTAACAAAGGCAGAAGTTTTTCAAAAATGTTACCCATCGAATGACTGTATTCATTTAAACTCAATGTTCCTAAATCACTCGGATGTTGCGAATACTGCTCTACCTTACCTAACTGGCCGTTGTCTCTATCCCTCCTTGACTTATTACTGCGGGGCCTATTCAGTAGATTTGCGTATGGTGGTGATGTCCATACCAAACTGACGGTTTCGTTTTCTAAATATGATGGTATATTTCTAGCATCATCAGTTATGGCTAACTGTTTCGATGTATTGAGTAAACGAGTGTTTCGCAGTCTCGTTTTGCACAGTTCTATATACTTTTCCTGTAGGTCAAATCCTACGGCATTTCTATCGCAATCCTGCGCTGCTACTAGTGTAGTGCCACTACCTACAAATGGATCTAGAACAAGCTCGCCTTTATGTGTAAATAGCTCTATTACTTTTCTAGATAGTGAAATCGGAAACGTGGCAGGATGGACTGTCTTATTTCTTATGTCCCGTTTTTCATAAAAAAATTGCCATACACCGATCTGGCTCTTAAGCCATTCCTTTGGAGTAAGGCAGTTAATATGGTTTATTTTGCATGAGCATGTTTTGTTATAATTTATGTCCAGCTTAAGCTTCTTCAACACCTTAGTTTCTTGTATTACTAATGAGCTATTGTTAGGCGCAGACATTAAAAACCAACCATCTTATAGACTAAGAACATTTAAGCTATTAAAACATACGCTAGTCCAAAGGTTCAAATATTCCGCATATCTGAACCGTGCTTGCTTATATAGCTTGCTTGGGAAAAGCTACTGTTCAGAAAGCTGGAATTGTTTATGTTTGTTTTGGTGTTTTTAGGTGCTAGGATGAAGCTAGAAAAAGACGACAAACTCGGCCAAGGACGCGGGGCTTTCAACCCTAAAACTCGGGTTCAAATCCCGATGGGAGCACTCTATCTCTGGGGTTATATATAACTCGTTTAAATGTCCCCCTTCTCTAACATAGTTTTAGCATGGATATGGGCTGGAGACCTGATGTAATTTATTCAGTGTTTTCCTCTTTGATATTATCCTCTTTCCTTCTTTTATCCTTTTCTTCAGCCTGAACAAGTGCCTTTTAGATAGCCCTATATGCCTAGCGTCTTTTGTTGTCATATTCTTGATAACATCCGCCATCTTTTGCTCTGTTTTGTTATCGTAAACAACGTAATCATTATCTGAAACACCGATAACTTCGCTTTCCTCTAGGTTATTTGATTCCTTGCCGATGTGTTCAATCCCTTCGATTAGCAGAAAAGAACAATCTGAATAACAAAAAGGTCAACAAAGTCGTAAAAGACATTCAATACATCTTAAAAAAAGATCATATTCCAACCTTGCGATTGACTGTCCCTTCGCACATTTCTGCAAAGGCGCGTGTTGCTATGGTAATTTGAATTAGTGTGTTACAAAATATAACTGTATAATGTGATATAAATGAAAGGAAAAGTAAAGATGTTTAACGCGGAGCGAGGATTCGGATTTATAACCGGCGACGATGGAAAGGATACATACTTCCATAAGACTGCAGTCGAAGGCGGCGTAACACTTGCCGTAGGCGACTCTGTAGAATACGAAGTCGAAGCAGGAGAACGCGGAATGCGTGCAAAGAACGTAAAGAAAGCGTGAGTGCTCTCTCCAAACGACAGTTCATTCTAAATTGCAATGCTTGCTCCCTGCTTTCAGTTTGGGAACTGGATGTGCTACTACGAGTTAGATACTTTGTTACTCGAAGTGGCAAAGTCAAGCTGCAATTGCAGAGAAATCTCACAGAATTTATTCGTGGAGGATGTCACTACATGATACTATCCATGTCCGCGACTATACGACAAGGAATCATGCTGCCAGTGCCCGCACAACCCATCCACTGTATTGGTGCCGGCCGTCTAGTGAGGCGAGTATTGGCCCGCAAATCGAAAGTGTAGTTGGCATGCACTCCGGTCAATAAGGCATGAACGTTACCTGCGCGTCTACCATCTTCTTATAGAAATCTTCATCAGCTGCGTCTTCCTTCGGTCTCACCATCAGGTGATCGAAACCTGTCCAAATGGTGTACCAACTCGCTGGTGTGAGTACTATCTCCAGTGAGTCCTTGAATATAATCTCGAGGCCGTTCAGCGACAGCATAAACGCGTCAATGAGACCTATCACACTTCCCACTGCTATCAGTACGATGGCCTGTCTATTCCTTCTGGCGTGCCCTTCCCTGGATTTCTTGTAATGTTTTCTAAAGTGGCTCTTCAGCCTGAGCTTTATCAGCTCCTCGTTGGCGGTGCTCCTCAATCCTTTAGGTATGAGCAATCGCAGCTCGATTCCGTGAATCTTGTCCCTCACCGCTCTCTTTGCTTCGTAGAGGAAGTCCTCCGATAGCGTCCGCTCATTGTACGGGCGCGGGTCGAAGTCCGAGAATATGTCATCATACGTGTCTAGCACAATGCTTATCTCCGCCCGCTCTATTATGCTCTTTATATCTACTGGATCTTCTGCCATACTATCTAATTGGGTGGTCGGCATTAAAAAGACCCTATTCTTCCCTTCATTTATCTTTTTCTTCATTAACCCAACTACCACAAAGTGAAGCCTGAAAGGCATTTATACCTGTTTATCACTGCGTATAATGTGGGAGTATGCGACTCAGCAGAGTACGAACTTCGATAACGCCGTCCAAATTCGCGATGCAAGTGGTTCCGGAGTCCACAATGCTTCTTCTAAGAATGCAAAGGGGTTTGGAGGAAGCATTCGGGAAGGGATCGGTTGCGATAGTTGGCAGCACCGCGATGAACTTAAATCTTGCGGTAACCAGACAGGGCGTGGAAGACAGAGATGTGATTAGGAAAGGCGGCGACGTGGATTTCATGCTCCTGAACAGGCTGTCAGACAACAAGGAGGTAAATCAATTCACCGTTGACGTGCTAAACGCTACCGGATTCAAACTGGGCGGGGAACTTGTCTCAAAGATATATGATAGCGAACCACCAAGGCCTGCCGGTGCGTATCTCTCTGCAGGAATTGCTTTCGAAGGAATAAACGTGGAGCTGCTTAACGAAATCATGAACATACCTGCCAGGCCTGTCGTGCTGAATGCATACACGGAAACGTATACTCGCGGAGAACATGAATCCTTCAGGCTCACGTTTGCCACCCTTCCATTCTTAATCGTCACGAAGTGCGAACCTTCCGGGAAAATACGAAGGGAAAAGGACGTAGAAGTGATACGCGGCATACTCGAAACGTACTATGAAGGCAGCCTTGCCACGTTCTTTGAGAAGGAGCGCGCTTCGCTGAAGGCCGTTTCAAGACATGTTTCCGCGGACTTCCGACAGGGTTTATTCGAGTCTTTACAGAAGAAGTGACGACAATCCCTAATTGCATATAAGGCAATGGGATTTTAACAATCTTAACTCTTTTAAACGACAACAAAACTACTATAATGACATTCAACGGTGGGTTATTATACTTTCTTGACAAGGTCATACCATGCAGAAGATGAAGGTATCGCACTTTCCGCTTTCTGATGGTGCAAAGTTGATTCTGGTCATTGCGCTGATAGTCAACGCTATGGCAACGATTATCTTTTTCTCTTACGGTGCTCATGCCGGAAGGTCCGACCTGATGATCATACCGGGAATATTCCTTTCGATATTCGTGCTCTTCCTGTTGATTCTCTATTTCAGATATGCGTTGCTTGAGAGATATCCTTATCTGGTGAACCTGCCGGCTTTCGCATACAGGCTCGGAATACAAAAGAATCCGAAGACTGCAGGCCTGGTTATAAACAGGGTATTTACCGTACACGCTCTTGCATCGCTTTTTACCGCTACGCTCTTTCTGATATTCTCAATCGCGATAATGCAGCAGAACGGTCATCCCACATCGCTTGAAATACTGGTGCTGGTTGCCGCTTTCGTTCTTGCCGTATTCGCACAGTACAGGAGAATTTACAGAAGCTTCGCGACAAACTGATCTTTCCGTCTTTATCCTTTCAAGTATTGCGGACTTCCGGGGTTCGATTCTCCGCGGGTCCATACGGTTTTTCATTTTGACAGGTACTATCCACGTGGATAATCATACCTTAACACCATGTTTAAAAATAAGGACGAAGATGTTCCATGATGCGGGAATATCTGCTTGCACCGATTCTGCAGCATTACGCCAGGCGGCAGGCCAAAAATCTCACATTCTCGGAATGCGACGATTCGGTTGAAAAAACGATAAGCTCCAACGAATCAAAACATGCGGCGCTGCCGTTGTACGTCCACATACCTTTCTGCAAGAGTCTCTGCCCGTTCTGCTCCTTCAACAGATACCTGTTCAAAGAAGCGGAAGTAAAAACTTACTATTCGCATCTGAACGCGGAACTCGGATTTTATGCCGAAAAAGGATACAGGTTTGATTCCATACACGTAGGCGGCGGAACGCCTACCGTTCGTACGGACATGCTGGCATCGTTTATAGACAAGGCGAAATCCTTGTTTGATTTGGCTATTATAGACGTGGAAAGCACGCCTAATGAAATAACGGATGAAAACATACGCACGCTGAAAAGCGCGGGAGTGAACAGGCTGTCGATAGGCGTCGAAAGCTTCGACGATGCCATTCTCAAGGACATGGGACGTCCGAGGTACAAGGGTGTAGATGCGCTTGAAAAAATCAAAATGGCAAAGGGAAAATTCAATACTGTGGGCATGGACCTGATATACGGTTTCCCCTCTCAAAGCGCGGAATCGATTTCAAACGATTTGGGGCTCTTCAAATCATCAGGCGCGGATCAGATAACCCTATATCCGTTGATGCCCGGGCCAAATAAGAATACCGCGATCGAAAGAAGGTTCCAGAAAACGGCATTGAAAAGCAGGAGCGTTAAAAAGAGAAAATTCTTTTACGATTTGGTAAGAAAAAACCTTCTCGATTCCGGATATTTGCAATTAAGCGCGTGGTGCTTCTCCAAAAACAGGGACGACGTGGAGGAGTACATAAACCACAGCGGCGAGTATGTCGGAATAGGATCGAGTTCCATCAGCCTTCTTAATGACATCGCGTACATCAATACGTTTTCCATCAGGAAATACGGCGAACGTCTCTCAAAAAATCGCCTTCCAACCGCAAGGTACAAGCGGCTTGACAGAAAGGAATATCTGCTCTACAATCTGCTTTCGTCCCTTTTCGGCATGAGGATATCGGACTATTCCCGTAAAGATTACCGAATAATGAAAAACGAACTTTTACTGTTGGATCTTGCAGGAATAATAGAAAAGAAGGATGGCGGTTTCAGGGTTACCGATCGCGGGGCGTTTTACGCAAGCATTCTCATGGAAGAATTCCTCTCCGCGCTCAACGGTGTCAGGGAGACGTGCATCGCGCAGCAAGTTTGAAAATTACATGCTTGTTTTTCATATAAACTTGCGGATTTGGGATCGCGTGAACGGAAATAACCGTTTCTAAAGCAAGAGGTCCGAAATGCAGGACAAATTTTTTAACTGTTCCCGTTCAAGAAGTTGCTGTATGCAATCGGAAGAAGAGGAAGAACCGCAGAAGAAGGGGTTTCTGCGTGAAAACCTGTCACAGGTATGGAGCGTCGTCAAGTCGATGTACATAACGGACGTTCCGTCTTACGGAAACAGCTTCTTCTTCACGATAGGCATATACCTGATGGAAATATTCGGGATAATCGCAGTTACGGGAATGATAATGGCGATTTTCGGGCCTTTCTGGGCAGGCCTCACTCCAATAGGAAACTTTATCCTAAGCATACACGTCTGGGCCGCGGAAGCTTTCGTCACACTGATATTTTTACATTTAGTGGTAAACCTGTTCACATCGATGTACAGGCGCAAGAAGCTCGTATGGATGCTCGGAGGCATAATGCTCTTCCTCGTGCTTCTCGAATTCGCCTTCGGGGTAGGGATAACTGGGGATTACGTCGCGCAGTTCAATGCCAAGGCGGGAGCGGACCTGTGGAACGGGATGGGCCTCGGATACTGGGTAAACCCGCTGAACATAGGTGCAGTATACGGGTGGCACATAGCAATAGTGCCCTTTCTCCTCATCGGGCTCATATTCACGCACTATCTTCTGGTGAAGAAAGACGGGCTGGGCAAGCCTTACAGGAATGACATACCGTACAGCATGACAAAAGCCAATCACGGAAAGATGTACGTGCGCATGGCATACGTTTTCGCAATCATTCTCCTGTTCGCCATATTCATAAGGGCTCCGTATTCGGCTCCGCTGACCATGCACAACATTTCAATATCGCAGCCAGATACGTTTGCCATAACGCTTTTGAACGAATTCAATTTCTCTTCCGCTACCGCAACCTACTTTGACACGATCCAGCCGTATACGTTCAGCACTAGAAACGTCTACGTCTCTATTCCTTATGCGAAGTACGTTAACCTGACGAACGGAAGGAACATGGAGAACGCGTACCTTTCGGAATCCGCATCCGTGCAAAACAATTATCTGAAAGGTGCATTTTCATATTTCCAAAACAACGGCAGCATATCCGGCGCGTTGAATTCTTCAAATCCCATGATAGCGATTGCGGGAAGTCTGGTCAGGATGGCGCAGGACGGGGTATACGGGCCGGTTTTGCAGGGCGAGGAGCATTCTGGATTGAACTACACATACGCGATACGCTTCTACGCGGACAGCGGAATCCTCTACACGCATGCCTCTTCTCTGGGCGGCCTGAGCGAAGAGGATTTGGGCATGCCGAAAGTCGGCCTTAAAGGCACCGGCATCTGGCAGTACGGCGGATACTGGACCGCACCTTACGATCTTTTAGAAGTGGCCACCGCCGGGATACCATGGTGGAACGACATAGAGAACGGATTGATAGCCACAATCTCATTTATCCTTTTCATCTGCCTGCCGTACATTCCGCTGCTCCGCGATATTCCTGACAAGCTCAAGCTGTACAAGCTCTTCTGGAACAGGCATACCATTCCGGAATTGAAGAAGAAAAAGGAAGACGAAGAAGCGTAGAAAAGCAAATCCTTGGAAATGCATATATACCACGAAAATGACCTTTAATCCGTGCGTCAAATGGCATCATTTTCAAAGTCCAAAAAGCAGGGCAGGGACACCATCTTATTGCTGATGCGTCACGGGGAGAAGGAGCACAAATCCCATGATGAAATCGCACTTCTTACCGATATGGGTAAACGTGGCGCATATGATTTTGGAAGGGATCTCCGTTCCTTATATCCTGATTACCGCCTTAGAAGAATGTGGTCTTCGCATATAGGGAGAACCCAGCAGACAGCGCGGTATCTTGCAATGGGCTTCTTCGGCATCTGGAACAATGAAATGGATTCAGGCATGACGATACCTCTGTTCATCGATGAAGCGTCCACGGCAATACGAATCGCGGAAAACCGCACGCTGTATCAGACGATCCCTCCTTTCATTCTGGACAGGCTGTGGGCACCGGAAGGCTATCTTGACGTGTCACTGCCTGCTGCGCTTGAACCTTACAACGGAATGAATCTTCAGGAGCATCTCGCAATAGCGTCGATTCCATTCATGGAGCATGCAATCCGTGTCCACTCCCGTAGAAATTCAGATAGGGGAAATCTTCTGGTATGCGTATCCCACGATTTCACCATCGAATCACTTCTCTATCAGATAGTCACGAAAGAATCCCTGCGCAGGATATGGGACGGGAAGATAGAAGCGAAATTTCTTGACGCTATCGAGATAAGGATTTCCGGAAACGACTTGTACAAGAATGTCCGCTTCTTCTGGAAGGACAGGGAATTTCATGTTCAACGGGACAAGATTGAACTTCTTAAGGCTAAACGCAGGGACAGGGACAACGATTCCTGATACTTTCCCAACGTTTTCCTTCCCAACCCTGCATTCCTCTTTTCGGATAAAATATTAAGCATGTTTTTATAATTTAACACATAATTCTATCTACGCTTATCACATGCCCCGGTAGCTCAGTGGTAGAGCGCCAGTTTTGTAAACTGGAAGTCGAGGGTTCAATTCCCTCTCGGGGCTTAAAGTCGATGGGTGCGGTTATCCCCCGCTGCCTATATAGCAGGACAGACTACAAAAGAAAGCATGGAAAGAGTGAAGGAGGAGGCGGATAACACCAATGCGGTGTCGATCGGCGGGCTGGCATTACGATTCAGTTGCGTAGCTCCGCATATCCAATGTCCATGCAAGTTGCGGCGAGGCAGAATTAAGTTATAAATAAGACTGTTGGAAAATTATACTGATAGCTTATGGGAACATCAGAATCCGAAAGAACGATGATGAGAAGAAAGAAGGACCGGATTGAGAGAGCCGTCAAGCTCGCTTGCAAGTTCTGTCAGGTAAAGGTTCCGAAAATAAATTTCGATGGCTGCCCTCACGAGTGGAAGAACGACGGCGGCATACAGCTTGCGCATTACCACAGCGGCACGATCTGTGTATCGGAGAGGCAGCTCAAGCTCGAGCATCTGGGATCCGGACTTGAGGAAACAGCGGTCCATGAAGTGATGCATCACCTCGGTTTCAACCATAACACAGACACTGAACGGGCAGATTTCGAGAGGAGGAAAAACCAGGTTCTTAATGCACTTTGGAGGGATCTAGGCGCTCCGTTGCCGCAACCGAAGTCTGACAAAAGAAAAGCCTATTCAAAGCCTGGATCTGCCGCTATGGATCCTGAATCAGAAATAAGGCTCTTGATAGAGAAGCTTGGTAGGACCAATAACATGGGAGAACGTGCAGAGCTGATAGATGAGATAAGCAAGCTCAGGAAGCAGATGAACCATGAAATGAATGTCGATGCTGCAACAAGGATGCATATCGACTCGCTTGAGTCCTCTGAAAGGGAGGCTGTCTACACCGTACTGACTGGAAATCCCCTCACTGAAAAGGAACAGGACGAGTTAATCAAAAAGGTCTATGCAGGCAAGGACTGGGGGTTTGGGGATGAACACGGCGAGAACCGCTGGAACAGATCCAGGTGGTACAGGTTGAAGAAGAAGCTAGGATTTGGGCGTGACAATCCTGATTGAGGTTTGGCACTGTACAGAATGATTTTGCAACGTCAAGGGAAATAGGACAGGACACTGCTCTCCCTAAATAGATTCGAATCAAATCACATCCAGTCGCTAAGAGGGCTACGGTAAGCGACAGCACAAAAATGCAACATAGATTGGTAATTCATAGCCACTAAAAGTAATGCGAATCCAACTACCAAAGACTTTTGACAAAGTTGTTATCTCATTTCCTCATTCTTCAAAAGGCGACCACGTTGGAGAACGACTTTGACATTCTAAGAGAACCATGCAAGAACTGCAAAGGCATAAAGAAGAAGATGCAATATCAGCCACTTTACGCAGTATGCACTTTATGGGGAATGGGTTGGGTGTTATTGTGGGAAATAAATATGTTACCTTATACACGTCGGAGAGGGTAGATACACAAAGTTTAAAAGTCTTACATAGCAACGTCTAATTGCGTTAACTGAAAGAAGCTCGAGGCGCGGACTGCTCTCCTGTGTTTGGCTCCGGCATGGGATCTAGTACATTTGGTCCGCCCCGCCATTAGAGCAAGGAGCCATAACACTTATGATGGTACAATGCCTGTTGATGTCAATAATCCTACAAAAATGACCGACGCGCTTCGGTCAAAAGTAAACGAGTTTAACAGTGCATTCAAACTCGGAATAGACTTAGGTACGAAGACTGGGGGCATAGCACTTGTAAAAAACAACAAAGTAATACTTGCAAGGACGTTTCTAGACTATCATAATACTGATGTTAAAAAGAGAAGAGCACATAGAAGAAATAGGAGAAGCAGAAGGGCAAAAGAAAAAAGACTTGCAAGACTAAGATCATGGGTATTAAGGCAAAAAGTAAATGGAAAGCAACTTCCAGATCCATACAAAATACGAAATATCCCATTCCATAGGGCAGGAGAAAAACCCTCCAACATTAAAGGCAAGGCAAACTGGGTCAGTGCAGTAATAGATGGTAAAAATACCTCAGAAGAAGCATTTGTCAAAGCGCTAGTAACAATATTCATGAAAAGAGGTCAAAGTTACGATAAATTCGAAATAGAGGGCCTTAATGATAAGGAATTTTTGGAATTTTTAAATGAAAGAACTGCAGTATCGCAGGAAGAACATGATGAATTGTTAGCAGAATTTGAAGCAAGGTATAATAACGGGGGCTATTCAATTTCAGAATATGAAAAAGCTAGAGAGCATGTCTCAAAAATGCAGAAGAATCCTGATGAAAAGAATAGAAAGTATCGTGAAGGAGAGATCAAGAGATTGGTCAACGCTTTTTGTAATAGGGCAGGCATCAACGAAGGGGATAAATGGGCGTCAGATCTTGTACATATATTGAATAGGCGTGTAAGAAAGGCGCGCTTCAAGAACCGCATATTAATAAGATGCAACATATGTGATAAGCCTACTCCGAACAAGGGAAACATGGAAGTTAGAAAACTTAGTTATCTAGATGCTGTAAGAAATTTTCTTAAGTCAGGGCGGATTGACGAGTCACCTGAGATTGAGAGATATTATTTGGACTTGTATAATAACTCGCAATCTATAAGGAGCAAGATACTGGATCAAACTCCACTTAGTGCATCTGAAAAATTTGAGAAAAGGAAGTTCATAAGTAAAATACTACCTAAAACATATTGCTCCGACAACCCGTTCATCCTTGAAAAGCAAAAGGATGTAAAAAAACAAATTGTTGATTTGCTGTTCAATAAGTTATATGGTCGATCAAGGTATTGCAAGAACCATCTGGGCATCAAGGCTGAGGGAAAGGATGTAGAGGAAGGTCGCCATGGCCAGATCGGGAAGAGACACGACCGTAACGTGGCACTAATGAACCACGACAAGAGGGTACTAAATCTTCTGGAAAAATTGCTATTCAATTATGATGATAAGTTAACCCAGCAGATAAAAACATCTGGGATAAAATATGTGTCTATAGAAGCACCAGAGCCTAAAACTAAGAAAACAAAGAAAGGTAAAACAACCGAAAGAGATCCTAGAAAGTTGAAGGAGAAGCTTTTTGATGCCTGTGGGGGAGTATGTATATATACTGGAAATATGCTTGACAGAATGAAGATGGGGGAGTATGAAGCAGATCATATATTTCCAGAATCAAGGGATGGACCATCAGTACAAGATAATCTTATACTTACTACTCACGCAATTAATAAAAATAAGAATAACATGACTCCATGGGAATGGTTGCATGGGGATGATGCAAAATGGCAAGTCTTTTCAGACAGGTGTAATGAATTCTACAAAAAAGGCAGGTTGACTAAGAGGAAACTAGAGCTCCTTCTTAATAAAAGCGGAGAATACCCTGAAAATAATCCAACTGAATTGGCTAAGGTTGGCGCTAGAATTGGCAATTTCCAAACGGAATTAATAGAACTATTTAATAAGTATGGAATCGAATCGCCTCAGACTCTTTTCATGAAAGGAAAACCGATAATTCAAGTTGTGAGAGGTAACGAAACCCAAAAACTTAGGCGTCTATGGGGAACTTCAAATCCTGGATTTGTGCCTCCACTGAAAGATAGAACAACTATGTTTAACCACGCTGAAGATGCAGCTATAGCAGCAAGCATGCCGCCAAAAATATGGAGAGAACAGATTTACAGGTATACTTCAAAGTTTCAAGATGGCAAAGAACGGCCCGATTTTGCCATACCTGATATAGCCCCGCATTGGGGAGAATATGTAGAGAATAGAAAATCACCTCTTCTTGCGGTGTTGGGTAAAACAAATTACACTTGGAAAACCAGCATAGTCGATGACACATTTTATAAGAAATATAATGCGAACTCAAAATTTGATAAGATCTATAAACAACCTGGTTCAAACAAAACAGGACCGGTTAAAGATGACAGGCCAATTCTATTGGAAGGCAAGCACGAATTAGATATAAAAAAGAAATATTATCATAAGGTTGTAGATGGAAGCCGTTATTTCTTGGAGTCCCAACCTGGCGGCACTTTGGTTGAAATACAACCAAAAGATGGTCCTAAGAGGTACATTCAAATTAGTCCAGTATTTGATGAAGTTATCTTAACAGGAGATGCAATTCTACGCACGCCAATACGGCCATTACTTGAATTATATGCTTCGGGAAAGTTGGATCTAGAAAGTATAAATAATAAACATCTGAAAGAAGCCTTTAAATCGCAGAACGATTACATGAGAAACTACAAAAATGCGGTGCACATACGGCTTCACGACATAATATGGCTTGGTAAAACAAACACCCATAAAGAAGGGTACTTTATCATAACTAAATTAGGACAGTCTATTAAAATGAGGCCTGAGGAAAAAGAAAAGACAAACAAGGATATTTATAAAAAGATTGTAGATTTGAGTAGTATAAAAATTGACAATGTGAGCCCCGTAGTTAAAATGAGTGATCTTACACTTACCAAGGGGGATATTACATTCCTCACAAGTTCTAAATCTTCTTCTCAAACATAGGCATTCGTTCCGAGTATAAAAATAGTGTATTTATTACTATAGAGGAAAAATGGAGCTACTTTTCTTCTCATAGCTATTACTTTGTATTATGTCGACAGAACTTCAAATAAGCAATTAACTTTAAATAAATGGTCTTTCAGTTAACGCATAAATATTTAGACTGTGCAAGTTCAATTCATCATAATATATTTGTTCTGCTTTTCTTTCAGTTAACGCATAAATATTTAGACTGTGCAAGAATAGTATTGCTACTGCAGCAGTTGGGGTGGATCTTTCAGTTAACGCATAAATATTTAGACTGTGCAAGTTCCATATCATAAGCAACATCTTCTACCTCGTGCGCTTTCAGTTAACGCATAAATATTTAGACTGTGCAAGTGCGCATGAGAGAATACGCAACGAAACTATTGATACTTTCAGTTAACGCATAAATATTTAGACTGTGCAAGAGGAAAGAGGTATTACGCATTTCAATATTTGGAAACTTTCAGTTAACGCATAAATATTTAGACTGTGCAAGCCTATTAGTAAGGTCGAATGAGAAGCCCTGCCTTTCTTTCAGTTAACGCATAAATATTTAGACTGTGCAAGAGTCATTTGGATTAATTCCTTCAATTCTGCATCATCTTTCAGTTAACGCATAAATATTTAGACTGTGCAAGTCCTTTTCTCTTATTTCATAAGTTACTTTCTCGTCTTTCAGTTAACGCATAAATATTTAGACTGTGCAAGACAGTATCAGCCAAAGAGGTAATGTTCAGCATCGCACTTTCAGTTAACGCATAAATATTTAGACTGTGCAAGAAAAATACCTCACAGAGGAAGAAATACAAAATATTCTTTCAGTTAACGCATAAATATTTAGACTGTGCAAGCCTTTACGCACAGCTGCCTCCACCCATTCGGGATCCTTTCAGTTAACGCATAAATATTTAGACTGTGCAAGCTCACCCAACCTATACTTCCTCAATACTCTTGACTTTCAGTTAACGCATAAATATTTAGACTGTGCAAGGAAAGGGTGGCATGTTTATATAACATATATAGATACTTTCAGTTAACGCATAAATATTTAGACTGTGCAAGAGCAATACGCCATTGCAAGCGTTCATTCAGAAACTTTCAGTTAACGCATAAATATTTAGACTGTGCAAGGTCATACGAAATTAAAAATAACTCGTGTGGGTGACTTTCAGTTAACGCATAAATATTTAGACTGTGCAAGTATCTTCTTAACAGGACTTACTACATGCAGGCATACTTTCAGTTAACGCATAAATATTTAGACTGTGCAAGTATTGACGGATATCATGTATTCTCTATCCGTCACGTCTTTCAGTTAACGCATAAATATTTAGACTGTGTAATCCAGGCCGATTACAGAATGTCGTTGCAGAAATTTCTGTACTCACAGTGATGGCATTTGCTCACATTAATTACTGGACTTGGTCTCTCTCCGGCCAGCAGGTTTTGCCTTATCACCTTGGCTTTTTCTAAGATGTTGTACTTCTCGCGTTCCGATATATCTATCTCCTTTAATGTGTCTTTGAATCCGTAACCGTAGTAGAAATAGCCTGTCCTGACTTCATATCTGTATTTCCTTTCTAACAGTAATGCATATGCTGCCAGTTGGTCAATATAGACCTCTGGTGTTTCACTAAACTTTACTTCAAGTGGGTAATATCTATCACTGCGGATTATTGCGTAGTCCAACGACCCGCTCAATCCAAATTCCGGATCAATGATTCGCATATGCCTTAAAACAGAGATTTGGGTTCCATAAGTAATGTAAAATTCTCTTCTTATCCTTGCATCGCTTATCTTGTCCTCATATGCTCTGCCAATATCCATCATCTTTGTACTGCGAACCTCGCCATCTAGAAAATGATTGTAGAATGGGATTCTTTCACAGTAGCCCTGCTGTTTGATGTCATTTATGGTCAGCTGTATCATAATATCAGTCAAAGAAACGTTTTCCTCTCACATAAACCTTAAAGTGGTGTATAGCTCTCTCATCATACTCGTATAGCAAGAAGTCACGTATGCTACCTACAGGAACCTTTTGTATGAATATGCTGATAGGCTCTTTATGTTCTAACAGAAGCTTTAATCTGTTCACGAGTTCCTTGTAAGGTGTCGATTTTAGCACTCCTGAGAAGACGCTGTATTGGATCCTATCAAGACCACAGTCAAAACAGGCTTCAATTGCTTTTTCTCTAAGCTTGCTACTTTTACAGTCGTACGACACGATTACACCAAATCTATACATCCCTACCACTTGAATTTGTATTCGTTGTACTGGCCGGTATCTTTTAATTCAGACACCGTGGAATAAATATTTGACTGAATAATAGAAATTAGTGATAATTTTCTACCACAGTAGTTTTCCTTCTTATATAACTCATTCATGATCTTTGTAGATATCAGTTTCTTTGATCGTGTGTCTAGCAATGCCCCAACAGATCTAATAAGTTGTCTGTTATTTATCAGTGACATGATTGGTCTATCGACAAGTCGCTGTTTAAAAGGCTCTGAGAGGTCAAAAACTAAAGACGGTTTGCCTGGTCTATCTGTATGTAGAAAGCCTGCAAACGGTTCGAGTCCCGCATTAAGTATCGCCATCCAAGTGAGCGAATATAAAATTGCGTAACCATAACTAAGCGCTGCATTAACTGCGTCGACGCCTTCAGTATCCCTACCTGAAAAATTCAAATCGTAATGCATAAGTTCGATAAAACATTTCCAATAAATTTTTGATGAAATGGCTTCGAGCATTAATATGCTATTTCTAACTGCAGAGATGTTATCACCATCAATATTTTTTACATTCTGCACATTAAGGTTAAGACTTCTTGATGCCTTCTCAAAGTATGCCCTTTTATTGGTATTCTTAGAATAATACCTAATCAATGCTGTTTGATTTGCAATCTTTGAAGCAATTACTTTCTTTACAAGATTTAGACCTTTTACGTTTTTGTAAGCATCAAACTGGGCTCTTTTAGCCTCAACAAAAGCAGATAGACGAGATGACGCTACAAGGATATTTGGCGATCCGTTGCCCCATATTACGATTCCGACTCCGTGACGGCACGCTTCATTTATGAAAGCCGTTGACAGAAATGCACTTCTCGAAGACAGTATAATACAGTTTATATCATCAAACGGGATCTGTGAGACTGTTTTCTCATTCTGTTTTACAACAATTCTATTTGAGTTTTTGCCTAAAAAGTATCCATAGCCATCTATTATTAAGCATTGATTATCTACTACTTTGAATGCCTCTGTTATCGTGCGTTTCATGATATTACCAACACTTACGGATTCTTAAAGACTGTTAACGTTTTAGATGAAAACGTTATATGCAACAATTCGATACTGACCCTAATGGTATTTGGTGGTTATTGACTATAGTTACAACGTAACTTAAGGTAACTCATGTAAGTATAACTACAGTACAGCGACATGCACAAAACATAATGCGCTATACCAAAAATACTTGATGTTCCTAACCAAGAGATATCTTTCTGAAGATTTTGGGAAATCAATCCAATGACTTTATAGGTTGCCTTCCATGTCTCATTATGGGATGTGAAAGCTGCGGCAGCAAGAAGGTCATTCTCGATCTTTTTTCTAGGGGGAATACTACTGCGGAGACTACAACCTCGTTTTAGAAAATATTGTAACTACTTCATAGATTTCCATTCACTTACAAAATGAGTCCATCTGTTTGGAATGAAGATGTATGATTATATATGGTGTTCGTGCAAGAATTTGTTTGCCATTGTTACTGCTTCTTGCCCTCCCTTAAAATGCAATAATTCTTTTGCTTTTTCTAGGTCAAGCCATTCATATTCGGTATGCTCCACAGACAGGACCGGATTAGTATCGCATATTGCCAGGAATAATATAATCTTGCGATTAATCTTATCCGGATTTATATATGTATTCTCGTTGCGAAAACCATCGACATATTTCAATTTATCTGCATCGATACTTGTTTCTTCCTTAACTTCGCGTATTGCAGTTGCAAGTTCATCTCTGTCTTCTGGTTTAACATGGCCTTTTGGAAAATCCCATACCCCATCGGTGGCTTTTTTCATAATTAGAAAGCGGTTTTCGCTGTTAACTAGGATAAAACCAATCGATATATCATAGTTCTCCATATTCATACATCCCTGTTTTTAATTCGTGTCGATTGAGACTGTCTTGTTCTTATTCTTCATGCCTGAGATTATTCTTACATTTGTTCTCCTTACGTTGAAATATTCCGCAAGCATTTCCACTAACCTTGCGTTTGCCCTTCCTCCTTCCGCCGGCGCGTCCACTCTCGCCTTGTATTTTCCATCGCTAAGCTTTTCAATCCCCTTTGATTTCGCATTGGGGATTACGGAAACGGATATCTCCATATTCAATTCTGCATGCCAATGAATATTAAGACGCAATGTTTGGCCGATAACCTATCAGTGCTTTCTTTGCAATGCTACTCCTTGCCGGTGCCGTACTTCTTTTCGAGCCTCGACGGTTCCGTTTCTTTGAAATAAATGTCGAAGACGCTGTCGAATTCTCCTTTCAGGCTCTCCCAATAGATCTTCGCCATCATGTGCTTCATGAAGAGGTTCATGTGCGTTACCGGATATTTGATCACTTTTTCGTCGTACGAACCGATGACGAAAGTGCCCCTGCCGTATCCCGTGTCGAACGGACAGTTGGTTCTTCCGTTGAACTTTGCATCCTTTCCTTCCAATATCCGTGCGACTGTTTTCGCTTCCAGATGCGCGTCGACTCCTGATTTCGCTGTCGGCACTGCCGCACCGTCTCCTATCGCGAAAGCATCGTCGAAACCCTTGATCTTCAGGTTGAATTTGTCAACGTAAACTAATCTGTCGTCATTCCTCACGCTGTCGGGATTGTATTCGATATTCATTCCTTTGGGAGGAGGGACTATTATCGGAAGGTCGTATTTTACAGAATCGCCTTCTATCGAGTATATCGTTTTCTTTGCGGGATCTATCCTGTCGATGTTGAAAAAGGGCATTACCTCTATTCCGCGTTCCTTCAAAAGGGGTTCGATCACTTCGTTTATCCCTTCGGCGGGATAAGCCCGCGGATACGGTGTGAAGAATACGAATTTTGTTTTCTTTCTCAAGCCCTTCCTGTGCATGAGCTCCTCGGCAAGGAATATTCCTTCAAGAGGGGAGGGAGGGCATTTGCATATGGGATAGGACTGGCCTATGACGATCGTGCCGCCCTTGAAGGAGTTCAGATTGGACCAGACCTTCTGCGCCTGCGCTATATTCGTGTGATAATCGCCGTACTTACTGTTGATTTCCTGCATTCCCGGTATCATCGAGATGTCGCTCGTAACACCGGTTGCGACAACCAGTTTGTCATAGCTATGGGGCTTGCCTTTTGTCGTGTATACCTTCCGTTCATTCAAATCTATGCGCGAAACCTCCTTCTTCACGAATGTGACTCCTTTTTTCAGTAAGGACTTCTCATCCCTTACCATCGTATCCTTCGAACCCTGGAACGCGATGTAAAGATACTGCGGCTGAAAGACGTGCTTGTCGCTCTTGTCGATCAGAGTCACGTTGTACATCGATTTGTCAATGCTGTTCGCGAGTATCGTTCCTCCGTCGCCGGATCCGATTATCAGGAGGTTCTTCTTCGCCATCCTATCTCCTCACTATCCTTATCACGATGACGATTTTTTCCTTGTCTTCGGTTACCGATTCGATTTTATTGCCGGTTTTTTCCGCCCATGCTTTGGTGTCGGATTTGACTCCCGGGTCGGTGGCCCACAATTCTATCACGTCGCCTACCTTGGATTTCCTGTATGCGAGCGAGAGGTCCGTTATCGGTCCGGGACAGGCGGTTCCACGCGAGTCCACTATCTTACGGTTTTCGTTTGCCAATGAAACACCTTTTCAGATGAAGAGGGTCTGTCCTCCTTCAGCCTTCTGCAGGAATGTCGCGGCCCCGACTATGTCATCGACAAGCTCGTTGAAGCTCTTCTTGTCCATGCCCATCACTCCGGACATCATCGAGCATGCGTATACGTGCGCGCCAAGCTTCTTTGCCTGCTTAAGCATGTCATACCATGGGGCAACCTTGTTCTTCTTCATGCCCTGCATGAGTGCGGGTGCCATCGATTGGAATTCGACAGGGAAGGGAAGGTCCTTCTTCTCCTTTGAAAAGCCCATAAGGGCGAATCCGGTAACGAAGACGTTCACTTCCATATCCATCGCTGCGGCAGCCTGTGCAAGGACCCCAAGCGGGATAAACTTGTCGGCCGTGCCACTGAACATTATGATAGAGAGTTTTCCACTCATGTAACCACATTTAGCCTAACACATGATACTTTTTTATATCTTCCATGCCTTTCCTCCCCAAACGTTCTACATATTTCCGATGCAAATGGAAATCCGCAATAAAGATTGTTCCTCTCCCGAACAACAAAACACTTAAATCTTCATTTCGAAATATCCCCTATGCAAGGTCGTAGCTATTCATTACCTGTTTTAATAACGTTCTTATTTCTGTTCTCGATCACGTCTGGCTTTGCCAACGCCTCGGCATGCGGCACGGTACCAGCGTCACTGTCAAATGTGATTACCGCATGCTATCCTATAAACATAGTAAATACGCAGTCTGCAGCGACCCCGGTGAACTTCCAGCAGATGTTTTCAAATCTTCCATTCAATGCGCTTGCGGGCAACGTCGTGGTATACAACGGGATATCCGGTACGCTGCTTCCCGCATGGGTCGAATCAAACAGTGTCGTATGGGTGAATCTCGGTGCGAATACGATACCTGCATCTTCATCCGCAAACGGAATATACTATTTCGGAATAGGCGCATCCGGAACAAACTTCTTCCCTTCTGGAAACGACATCGGCGAGGCGCCGCAGCTTTCTCCGACATATGGCGAGTACGACAACGGCGCAAACGTCTTCAACGATTATTGGAATTTCGTTGGAAACTCGCTGCCGGCAGGATGGGCAGCAAATACGATATCTACCGACGTAGGAAATTCCGGGTCTTACGCGGTAAATAACGGATTCAGCATAACGGATACGAACGGCAACGACATTTACATGAATTGCAATTCCGGAGTCTGCATCAACAGCTACGATGCGGAATTTGTATATTCCAAAACAAAGATTTCAGGCAACTTCATCTTAGAATCACAAATAACCTCTCAAGGCGATTCGAATTCGTGGGCCAAGGCGGGACTCGTGCTTCAGAATACCAATACCGTTTCTACCAATAACGGGGAAGCGATGCTCTTCGTGACTCCGGGCAACGGCGTTGCATTCCAATGGCAGGGCTCTCCTGTGAATACCGCGCCAGACAACAATTCAAACGGTAATTCGTACACGTTTCCAACATATTTGCAGTTTGTAAGCAATTCTAGCGGCGTAGGCGCCTTCACAGGAACAAGTTATACCAATACAAAACAACAGGGCACGTTCATAAACGCGATAGGACGGGCGATTTCACAGTATTTCGGGTTCATAATCACATCGCACAACACCAGTGCGAGTTCCACGGCCACGTTTCAAAATTGGATACGCGTGAGATCGTATCCCCCTTCCGGGATAATGCCAACGGCAAGCGTGGGCTCAATATCGACACTATCCCTTTCAATAAGCCCGAATCCGGTATACGTAGGACAGACGTCAACCGTAACGGCTACATGTACGTCAAGCACTGATTCATGTGCCGTTGACAGTCCTTTGGGCACGCACTTGGCGACGGGCACCGGAACTGCAACATATATCGTGCCATCGACAATGTCTGCGGGAAGCTATACTTACTATGCAAATGATTTAAGCACGGGGGTAGTAAGCTCCGGAGAGACGTTGGATGTCGTACAAAAAACATCTCCGTCAGCGGTTCCTTCGAATACTGTCTACTATGCCCCAATAACAATAACGAATTCACAATCTTCCGCAACACCTGCGCAGATGCCTCAGATGATAAACATAAGCGAATCAAACTTTTCCAGTTACATATCATACAGCAACAATACGGCCGATTTCGAATACTTCTATTCCAATGGGACTGTAATACCATCATGGATAGAGGGCAATACGCTCGGAAAAATACGTACGTGGGCAAAAATCAACCCTTCCATCGCCGCGGGGGGCGCCTATCAGATATTCATAGGGTTTGCCCAGACATCAAACAACCTGCTATCAAGCAGCGGAACAACCGGCATAGGCGAAGCACCGCAGCTTTCCAGCACATATGCTCAATACGATGATGGCGCAAGCGTGTTCGGCATGTACGACAATTTCGAAGGGACAAGCCTGAATACAAGCAAATGGTCGTTCAATGCAGATACGGTCAGTCCGGCATGTACGAGCTTTCCGAGCAAATATTACATAGACAACGGGGCAACGATCTCTGGAGATTACTGCGCCGCGGCCGTGCTCACCAAGGAAACGTTCAACATCAGCAGATATACCATGGAAGGGTTTACCAAGGAGATAGAATCGGGGAATGCGTACTGCAACGCTGTCGGGGGATATGGGATGTTTTCAAGCAACAACATCCTGACCGTGGAATGCAGCGCATCTACCAAATTGCAGAATAACAACGGAGTCAGCGGAAATTCCGTAGTCACTTCATGGTCTTCACCGCTTGACGGTGTAATTTCCGTTTGGACTCACGGGTCGGTATCTTATGCGAGCTATGACTACGGTCAGACTTATCAAAACGCTGTCGATTTTCCAAAGGAGCAATTCCTTACCGCCGCATTCGGCAGCAATTGGGATTCGACTTTTTACCAATGGGTTCGTACAAGGCTAACGCCTCCTTCAGGCGTGATGCCTTCCACGGCATTCGGACCCGTTTCCGGAATTTCATCCGTGTCATACAACGCTCCGACAATTTCGCAACCTTCAATCAGCAATTCCACCGTAGACGTGGGACAAACGGAAACGATATCCGCAATGATCTCCGGCGGAGTGCCTAACTACTATGGAAACGCGATAATAACGAATTCCGGAACGGTCACGAATTCCATCGCGGTTTCAAGCCAGTCCGGCACATACGTATCGGAATCATGGATTGTGTCATCCAACGAGATAGGTACGGAGACTGGAAACTTCGTACTTACCGATGGATATCCTACCCCGTTCAATTCCATATCTTCCGCGTCATTCAATGTAAACTCTGCGTTAGTGCCGACGTCGATTTCGTCACCTTCATCTGCAATGTCTGTGTATACCGAACAGCCGCTCACCATAACGGTAGCGCAGCCGACTACAGGTTCGGCTCCGTACACGTATACGTGGTCCGTTGCGAGTGGTGCATCCTGCCCTGGTAATATCGGAGGGGATGTTAATTCATGGACATACGTTCCAACCGGGACAAGTTCGGATTGCAGGTTCACGGTAAGCGTCAAGGATGATGCGACAACGCAAGAATCGTACACTGCCAATACTCCCGATCTCACGGTAGAATCCGCGCGCTGTGGGAATCTCCCGGCATCAATATCTGGGGAAATTGCAGCATGCTATCCTATAAACATAGTAAATACGCAGTCTGCAGCGACCCCAGTGAACTTCCAGCAGATGTTTTCAAATCTTCCGTTCAATGCACTTGCGGGCAACGTCGTGGTATACAACGGGATATCCGGTACGCTGCTTCCCGCATGGGTCGAATCAAACAGTGTCGTATGGGTGAATCTCGGTGCGAATACCATACCTGCATCTTCATCCGCAAACGGGATATACTATTTCGGAATAGGCGCATCCGGAACAAACTTCTTCCCTTCTGGAAACGACATCGGCGAGGCGCCGCAGCTTTCTCCGACATATGGTGAGTATGACAACGGCGCAAACGTCTTCAACGATTATTGGAATTTCGTTGGAAACTCGCTGCCCGGGAGCTTCGGCATCTACGGCAGCGCATCCGGCGTGTCATATTCCGTTAATAATGGATTGACATTCAGTTTCACCGCATCTGGATACGATGCCGTGTACTACAACACTGAAATAACAAACGGGCAGTTGCTCGATTATTTCGTTCCATCTGTTTCGCTGACGCAAGACTACGATTCCGGAGCATTTTTACAGAACGTCACTCCAGGAACCGGTTCCATAGACTCATGTTCCGGGGTAACCACCGGTCTTCTCTTCGAGCCGCATGAAAATTCGACGTTCCTGGCTTCCGGTGCCAGGATACGGGAAATTGATTCGGGATCCAACGTGATTCTCACGTCCGGCACCGGCGCATCGATACCCGACGTGATAACGGGATACTGGCCAAATTCCGGAACGGCTTCTGTATATACTAATTACAACGAATCCCTTTCGATTGCACCATACCTATCGTATCCCGGAAACGCATTTTTCGGTATTTCCGCAGGCACATGTGCGTCACCGGTAAGCGGCAGCATAACGTATCAATGGGCCAGAACCAGAACGGCTCCTCCTGGAAACACGATGCCATCAACCTCTTTAAACCAGGAATTTTTCCTGCCGAGCATTTCACAACCTACGATAAACAGACCGCGCATCGACGTGGGACAAACGGAAACGATATCCGCAATGATCTCCGGCGGAGTGCCTAACTACTACGGAAACGCGATAATAACGAATTCTGGAACGGTCACGAATTCCATCGCGGTTTCAAGCCAGTCCAGTACGTACGTATCGGAATCATGGACTGTATCATCCAACGAGATAGGGACAGAGACCGGCAATTTCGTACTGTCCGATTCACGTCCGACTCCTTTCAATTCAACCGCATCGCCCGACTTTACGGTAAGTTCGGCACTGCAATCTACCGGGATATCCTCTCCGGCATCGGCATTATCTGCATACGACGGCCAGTCGTATACCATATCGGTTGCGACTCCGACTACCGGTACGTCTCCGTATACTTATGCGTGGGCAGTTAATGCGGGTTCCAGCTGTCCCGGATTCAGCAATCCTGGAAGCTCCAATTCATTTACATATACTCCATCCGGAACAAGTTCGAACTGCGAATTTGCCGTAACGGTAAATGACAGTGCTACGGAACCGGAATCATATGCGTCAAACACGCCGGAAATAACAATCTCGTCATCGCTTGCGGCAAACTCTATAAGCCCGACATATCCTACCGTAAATGAAGGCCAATCCGTTACGCTAACTGCGGGTGCAAGCGGAGGAGCACCGGCATATTCATTCGAATGGTACATCGGCAGTGCATGCAATACTACCACAGGATATTCCGGATTGACATACTCGCCGGCACCTTCATACACTACCAGATACTCTTTCAAGGTTACCGATACCGTTGGCGAAGCCGTGTGTTCATACGGCGATATAGTCCTGGTTAACCAGACACAGGCCGTGTCAACGGGTTCCGGCTCTGGCGGACCGGCCTACTATACCGATATTTTTAATGACAATGTGGAAAACACCTCGAATTCCGACGTACCTGTATTTTCAATATCTATTGTGAACACACATACCGGGAATTCCACCGAAGAGTATCTTTATCAGAATCAGCTTCCCGCATCCGTCTCGTTTACCGGGGGTCACATGCTGCGTTTCTCTGCGGCATGTTCATTTGTTTCAAATGGCAAGCAGTATGTATTCACAAACGGTGTTTACGGCGCCGGAACCTCGTGCAACAGTACTTTCTCATCGTACGGTGGACAGAGTTTCATCGCGCAATATTCACAATCCGTTCAAACGACGTCTTCAACGGTGCAGCCAACGGTTCAGCAAACAACATCCATTTCGTCAACGCTTCCGGCCGTGCCAACTTCGCTTACCACTACCGTGCCTCAAACTCCCGGAAACAATGAAACCATGCATGAAACCCTGAACGTCTCAAACGCGACGGTTTCAAAATTCAGCTTCAATGAGATCACGCTTAGCATACGCTCGTTGCGTCCTGGAAATAATACGATAGGTGTAACTGTCAGGAATCTCACTCCGCAGTCCGAGCCGTCCCTTCCCAGCAATTATACTTCACTTTACCTGTTCAACATGTCAATGACGCCTTCTTCGGGAATTTCAAGCAATATTACTGCAGGATACAATTGCGCATTGCAACCTTCCCTCATAACTCCGTTCATACTTGTAAACGGATCATGGTCCCGGGTAAATGGTTATCTCGTTTCACAAAGCACCTGCACGGTAACATTCAGCGCACCGGACAATGCAACTATCGGGATATTCGAGATTGCACCATCCACGGTGAAGAATACGGAAAAACCGCGAACAGTCTTCTTCCCGATATACTATCTTATATTTTTCATAACGGTTGCACTGATCATTATCTTAATAGTTGCCGCTCGTCGCAGGGCGCGGAAAAATCGCCGTTTGCATAAATGAGCGGTTTCGAATGCGAAGCCCTATCCGAATTCTTCTATACGTGTGTGTTTAATCGGAATTATCCTGTCTTGTCCATTGTCGAAAAGATGCGGTTACGGATAGACGCTACTACAATTTGCGAAGCTGTTTGAGCATCCTCTTCGCTTCACCGTGCAGTTTAATGCTCTCGCTTCTTACGTATTTGATGCATCTTTCGGATTCGTATGCGATTCTCTGCACATTCGTATCGGGATCATTTCTTCTGACTGCGAGGAACATCATGGCATAAACCGCATCCGCGTCATCCTTCCGTATCGCACCATCCAGCAGCTTTTTCACGGCACCCGTTCTCCCATCGATGCTTATCCTATCATTAAGTGCCATGTTGATCAGCACTTCATTAAGACTCTTTCCGATTTCCATCAGATCCGCCTTTTGATTCTATCATGCTTAATTATTCCTTCAACGGTGTTGATTGTTTATTCTTCCATGCCGTGCCTTGCCGCATATTCAAGCACGTTGCGTATCCTTCTTTCCGTGCTTGGATGCGTCGCGTACAACTTTGCGATTGTCGCATCCATCTTGACTATAAACGAATCCATGCGCTTTAACGTTTTCTGCAATGCGCCCAGCACGTTGAAATGAAGCTGCCCTTTTTGCTGACCTGTTCTGACAACCTGTTCGTACGCTACGCTGCCGCGTCCCCTTAACACTTTATTCAACGTGTTTACTGACTTTTCCCTGTCTATTTCCTCTATCGAAACCTTTACCATCGCTACCGCACTATTCGAAAATCTTACCCCGTCTATGTCTGCACGAAGTTCGTTTTTGCGATCTACTATCCTGGAAACTGGTATTCTGCTAAGATAAATGCCAAATCCCGCTACCGCACCAAACACGAGCGAGTGCGTTACGCTAATGCCATTTGCAAATGAGGGATGGGCCGCAAGCCGTTCGACGGTTTCCAATGCGCTGTTGTAACCTCCAAGGTTCAACAGTACCATACCCGCACCGGCAAATACCGCAAGGATTTCATGGCTTCTGAATACGGCCTTTTTGGCAAAGGCGTCGCTGTGCGCCTTGTGGCTTATTTCATGGCCAACGACAAATTCCTTCATTTTTTCATCGAATCCGGTCATTCTGGACGAAACGGAAAGCATGCTGTAACCCGCAGTTTCCAGATACATGGAACTGAGCGAATCTCCGAACGTTATGAATACGAAATTTGGCGGGGTCGTACCTAAAAATTCCGCGGCTTCCGCAGCTCTGAATGAAAATTCTTCCGTTATTTCGGGATTTCTCGCAATCGAACTGGCTTTGAGCACCGTTTCGCGCATGTTCTCGAGTTTTGCATCGTTGTAGTCATAGCGCCTGCTGTTCTCCCTGTTCAATATGAGCAGCTCTGCCACCATGCTCTGCGGCAGCCTGTTGCACAGTTTCTCCCTGCGCTTAATGTTCAATTTCATAAAGATGCCATCTCATTTTACTTTTCCATATTGTGCCTTGCAGCATATTCAAGCACGTTGCGTATCCTTCTTTCCGTGCTTGGATGCGTCGCATTGCTGAGCCAACCGTACCATTCAGCGGCGATCCTTAACACGTACGCCGGCGTGGTCTCCGCAATCGCGCTGTTTGTAATCATTACAGCTTCCTGGTATGCCCATTTGAGCATTTTTACTGCCTTATCGAATGTGCGTTCGTCGCGTTCGGTCTTTGTTTCATCTATCCGGAGTATGTCGCTCAGTTCCTCCAGCGTCACGCGTTCATTCATGTATTCCATGAATGCGCCTATCACCGTAGTAGCACTGCCTACCGCCTTCACCGAAGCTATATCGGCGCGAAGCTCCTGTCTCCTGCTGACAAACATGATCACCGGTCTGCTGGCCATATGTATCGCGTATCCTACCGCGGCACCGACTACGGCGGCTTCTCCAAACCTGAAAACATCGGGATTCGAGAAATGGATCGGTATCTTACCTACAACCTCTGCTATTTCATGTTCGCTTATTTTCAGATAAAACATCGTCAGAGCGGAAACCGATGCTCCAAGCGGACCTGCGAAAAGAAACTGATCATGGATGCTGGCAATCGTCATACCATCCTTGTTCTTCATGTGCTCCAGTTCGTGCGCGACTATGACTTCCTTCGTGGATTGGCTTATATTGGCAATGCTTTCCGGTATGCATAAGGCACTGGTTTTTCTACCTGCCCTCATAGACGGAATGCTGTCCGTTATCCATATGTTATCCGGCTTACCCGTGCCTATTTTCGGGGCTATTACCGACGTAATATTCCAAAACTCCTTTATCAGCGCGCCGCTTCTTTCCTTCGGTGTCGTTTGCGTTTTGGGGTTGAAATAAAGGTCTCTGAGCTCAGCTTTAAGGCTTGGGGAAAGCCTGCTTCCGAGATTGCCCTTGGTTTTGATAGCCATAAAGGTCACATTTATTGGGTCTATCCTCCTATTTACATATTGCCAAAGCATTCATTTTAACAGGAAAAGTTGCATTTTCGGAACATGCACTATTGCTTTTTTTATCTGCGCAGATTGATCAATGCGGCCTTTGCTCCAGCACTCAAATGGGCGCTGCCTTCTCCAGTGCTTCCTTCCGCTTCTATGTATCTGAGTTCGCGCACTGCTGCGTCTGCTATAAGCTTGCTGTCGTGATTGGAGCTGTTCGACATGCTGGCTACGCGCACGAGCGCCGGTATCGCTTCCGATTCGTCAAATCTCATCGCCCTTTGCATTATACCTTCAACGGCAACTACCCTGTTCCTGAACGAAAGCGTTTCGTTCATCGCATTGTACTTCAATGCGGATACGAATGACGTTTCATTTGTCTTTTTTATCATATTACGGCCTTTTGAATTTCAGAAATGGACTATTCCTTCCTTTACGGTATAAAATTACTGTTTTTCTCCTTTCTAAATCTTTGCTCCCGTATGTTTTCATGGTAATTTTCCGGAGAATAGCTATAAGTACTAAAAAAGAGCATATTTTTTCCTTACCTTTTGGATACCAAACGTTATCCGAACGGGACGTTGTTTTGCCATTCCGAGATGAACCGATGCTGAAAAATACGATGGGGACTTACAAGGAAATCAATGCAAGGATAGATTTTACACTGGACGCGATAGGAACCGTGATGGGAAGAAGATTCGAAAGGCCCCATCCCTTCATAACGGAAAAGCTTTACTGCAAGGAGGCAATAGGTTTATTCAACCCTTTTGAAAATGAACTCAGACTGCGCCGAAGGACCGTTTCATCTGAGGGTGAGATGAGGGATTGGACGATATCGCACGAAGTAGGGCACTACATACAGCACGTTTACACTTCCGAATACGAAAGGAAGCAGATTTTCCGTCAAAAACTCATGCGCCTCCGGTATGCAAGGGATTCCGGAACGGCCGTTACGAAGATGTTCGAAAAAACGGATATAAGTGCGATGAAACTCGGCAATTTTGTAAACATGCACTGGCTTAATCGTGAAGATTTTCTTTGGTCCGCAAGGCATGAGGGATTTGCAGACTTCGTAGCCGCTTATACCGTATCAGAATGTACGGATCCCGTTGAAAAGTCGATAGACTTAATACGAAGACTGTCCAATCAGCGCAGAGCTCCGCATCCGGCAGGGCAGAGTCTGATAAGGGAAGTGCTGGATTATTACGATACGATGGTCATGGAGCAGGATGTCATGCGTTCCTTTCAGAAGAGAAGGGCCAGTTTACATTCGTTAAACTGGATGAGATCAATCCGCGACGCATACTGGGATAGGAATTACGATCGCAATGACAAAGGGCGATTCTATTGGAGGGATGCTTACAGGCACGGCCAAACACTTTACGTGTACCTTCTTGCCGCAAGCGGTTTTAATCCAGACCTGTTGTTAAGACAAGTTGCAAGTGACATCGCAAAGGATGACGGATATTTTGCATTGAATCGCAGAATAAGCGATACAGGCGAAATAAGATTTGCACTGGAACAGATGGCAAAGCATCTGGAAAGCGAAGGCATTCTTTCACTGGCATACCTGCTTTCCGATTCCGCACTTCTCAAGGGCCTTGAGCGATAGACGCATCGCAATGCAAGCATTCCTACATATGTCCGGTGCCGAACCGCATACGTGATTCCGTCGTTAAATTTCTGTTTTTAGCGCGTTTTTGCATGCGGAATTATAAATACGTTTATAAATCTTGCGGTTTTATGTTAAAAATCATGTGGGGTAAAAGAGACCGGCAGATAGTTGCCGCAATATTGATTCTCATACCGTTCGCGGTGTATTTCGACGTTCCGTTTTACAACGTCGTAACTCCGACGCTCGGCGGGCTTCCGTTCTTCTACTGGTTCCAGATCGCAATGCTTCCGATCTCGGCCGTGCTATTCATAATTGCTGCTTATCTGATAGATTGGTGAAAATGTGCTAGTTGACTTGATAGGAATCGCGATTTTCCTTGTTCTTTTCGTTATCTTTGTCTTTCTCGGCTTCTTCGGCTCGCGCTGGAGAAGAGGGAATCTGAATATGCTTTCGGAATGGGGAATAGCTGGGAGAAGGCTCGGTCCTTACATAAGCTGGTTCCTTCTCGGCGCCGACGTTTTCACTGCATATACCTTCGTAGCGGTGCCATCCTTGGCGTATGCCAAGGGTTCAATGGCATTCTTCGCCGTTCCATATGTCGCAATCGTCTTCGGAATCGCAATGCTTACGATGCCAAGATTGTGGCAGGTATCAAGGAATAAGAATTACATCACCGCATCGGATTTCGTCAAGGATAGATTCAACAGCAGATTCCTTTCAATAGTCCTTTCGATAACGGCAGTGGTTGCAATACTCCCTTACATAGCCCTTCAGATAGTCGGAATGCAGGCAGTACTCACGATAATGCTGTTCGGAATTGCCGACGCAAAGGTCGTATCGGAAATAGCGCTCGTAATCTCATTCATAATATTGGCAGCGTTTACCTTCACAAGCGGCCTGAGGGGAGTCACCCTGGGTTCCATATTCAAGGACATTCTGATATTCCTTACTGTAATAGTCGTAATAGTTGCGGTACTGTGGTCATACGGAGGCTTCACCCATTCGTTTGCAGCCATAGCGAAAGCCAAGGGTATGGCAGCTTCGCTTCCGTATTCGGTATTGCCACCGGCCAGCGTTCCCGCATTCTTCACCCTGTTCGTAGGCAGCGCGTTTGCACTGTATCTGTATCCTCATATAATCAACGGAAGCCTTGCTGCAAACAGCAAGAAGACCCTTAGGAGAAGCCTTGCCGTCCTTCCGATATATTCTATAGGACTTGCACTGCTTGCACTCTTCGGTATAATCATCTATGCTGTACCTGCGGCCCTTTCGATTGTAAAGACGACGGGCAACGGACTGCTTGCAGTTCCCGCGCTCATAGTCACGGTTCTTCCTGGATGGCTTGCGGGAATATGCCTGCTTGGCGTATTCGTCGGAGGAATGGTTCCCGCCGCACTCATGGCAATAGCCGCGGCAAATCTTCTTTCAAGGAATGTAGTGAAGGAATTCAAGCCTAAAATCTCTCCGAAGGGCGAGACGAGACTTGCAAAATGGCTTTCCGCTTTGATTAAATTCATAGCCCTGGGCTTCGTCTTCGTCGCACCTTTGACTTACGCGATACAGCTCCAGTTGCTCGGCGGCATAATAATACTTCAATTGCTCCCGGCGATCTTCCTCGGCCTCTACATGAAGAAGCTCGACTGGAAACCGCTCTCGCTCGGATGGGCAGTCGGAATAATACTCGGCATATGGCTCGTACTCGTTGCCAACAACTACGGTTCACTGGCGACCTCGAATTTCGAGACCGGAATAGGCTTGCTGTACATAGGCTTGATAGCGCTTGCGGCAAACATGATAATCTCGATTCTAGGATCGTATGTCATGGAAGCAATAGGCTCAAGAAGAGTCGGCCTGATAAAGGAATCGGAACTTATCCGCGCGTCAAGAGCATAATCCGTTTCACGAATCCGGCAATCGCGGTGCAAATAGTGAGAGCACGCCTTGCGGCACAGGAATATTAAACTTAGCATGGCATATTACTATCGGTACTTTTATCAGGGAACGGACAGGCAGTGTCCGTATGGCACCTCCTCGGAAAAGAACCATATGCATGCAAATGCTGCGTGATCAAATGCCAAAAGAGCTGATATGTAAAAACCTTACGAAGAAGTATGCCGGTACGCCTACCGCGCTGGATCATGTCAGTTTTACGACTTCTTCATCGAAAGGCATATTTGCATTGATTGGAAGAAACGGCGCGGGAAAGACCACCCTTACGAGGATACTCGCAACGGAATTGGCTCCGAGCTCTGGAACTGCGAGCATAAACGGCTTGGACATACTTGACGATACGAACGAATTGAGGGAGCGCATGGCAATACTGCCGCAGGAATCGCGTGCGGTTGCGTGGCTCACTCCAAGGCAAACGATATACTCGTATCTGCTTTACAGGGGATTTGATCGCGCCGAATCTGCAAAAAGGGCAAAAAACATGCTCGAAAGGCTCGGCATGTCAAAATATTCCGACACGCTGAACAGGTATCTTTCGGGCGGATTGAAGAGAAAGACGATGATCGCGGCAATTCTCTCCTCCGATGCTGACATACTCTTCGTTGACGAGCCTACGACCGGGCTCGATCCGCTTTCACGGGCCGAGCTGTGGGACGTGCTTAAGGAATTCAAGAAGGACCATTTCATATTTCTCACAACGCATTATCTGGAAGAGGCCGAGATGCTCGCCGACAAATTGTGCATACTGGAAAAGGGAAAGACGGTCGCGATGGGCGATATAGATATGTTGAGAAACAAGATGGGCTACCAGTACAGCGTATCCATATTCGACAAAAACGCGAAAGTCAAGCCCCTTGTCGGCAAGACTGTTACGGGACACAACGGAAAAAAGCAGATATTCACCACGCGCGACGAGGCGAACAGGCTTGCAAAAGATCTGATAGAGAAGGAAAAGAAATTTTCTATAAATCCCGTTTCGCTTGACGACATATTCTTCTATCTCGTAAAGAAGCCGATCTCCGAAGGGGATGAGGAAAAAGGCGACGATTATGACTACTAAACGAAGAAACGTATTCAGCCAGCTTTACGCATCAATACTGATAAACGCGATATACGCGATGAAGAACTATCCGATAACGCTGCTTAACACGCTCCTGGCCCCCCTTTCGATACTGATCGTTATAACCTTGATAAGCAAGGGGACGCTGCTCGGCGTTTCGATAGAAGGAGCTCTTATGGCAAGCATGGTCGCTTCTGGAATGAGCATCCAGGGAGATCTCTCCCATTTGAAGAACGACTTCAAGCTCCAGGACATGGTAGTCAGCTCGCCTACCAGCTCAGCAGTGTATATGCTCGGCATGGCAATCTCCGAAGTGATATACTCGCTTCCCGCATTCATAGTGCTTACGATACTTGCGGCATTGTTCATACACACGACAGTTACCGGTTATTTCATACTGCTTACCGTGATAGTCCTGATGTTCATCTTTTCCATATCCCTGGGTTTCATCATATCCACGTTCAGCACGGACGTGATGCAGAACTGGGCGTTTTCCGGAATACTATCCACGCTCCTGACCACGATACCTCCGATATACTACACGATAACGTACATTCCGCTTCCGTTCAGATACATCGCATACATATCCCCTACGACATACGCAGCTGAGATAGTGCAGAATGCGATAGGCGCACTGCCCCTGTCGCTCACGTCGCTTGCGCTCGACTGGGCCGTAGTTCTCGGCATATCCCTATGCCTTCTGTTCCTTGCGGTAAAGAAGAGCAGATGGAGGGAAGTCTGATCACTTCTTCCTTCTTCGCTTTGCGTATCTGTATACGCCGGCGGCTCCGACGACTTCTCCCCTGGCTATTCTCCGTATGCTCCTGGCGACAGCTTGATGCCCCTCAACGTTTTTCGCTATCACTACAAATCCGCATTCCCCTTCGGTTACGATCACCTCGTTTACATGATCTATTTCACTTAGCTGCATTGCACGGGAATGTGCGCTTGTGCTCCTTTCAAGCATAGGCTTCACGAAAAAATAGTGACGGCCGCTGCTGACCTTGTATATTTCTTTTCCTTCCATAATTCCACCCTCTAAAGTTTCAGCATTATCTTATGCAGGATCCAGATTCCTCCTTCTCCTTCCGTTCCTTGCACTCCTTTATATGATTCAGGAAATCTCCCGGAAGTACGTACGATTCGTCGCACATCCAGCAGAGATACCTCTCTTTCTCATCAGTCTTCGTACCGAACAGCCGTTCCACTAATCCCATAAAAATCATCTTTTTTAAAGAATCAGAAGTTCAATCCGCGTATACGATTCTCCACGAATTGTATCCGTCAGGCACGAGTTTCACCGGCCTGTTATCCTCAGACACATTGCTTTGCACTCTGTTTCTCCTATTTCCCATCCCGATCCCGAATATGTTCATTTATCCACCAATCTATTCCTTATTCAGCATAAATACGGGTTGAAACACGACATTCAGGCGTGCTAGGTGGGGTAACTGTACTAGCGTATGAGTTAGATATATAGAAACATCTGCCAGATCCCATTGTCCCAACCCGTGATAGTATTATGCCTTACCTTTTATTTAAAACAACTCTCACAAAATCCGCAAAAAACTCTCGTAAAAATTTATCCAAGCTATAAAAATTAATAAACATGCTATTAACATATGGTATTAAATCCAAATATAGTATATGTTTAAATACGTTTTCAATATAGTATATAGAATATGTCAAAGATTCCTCCATCCGTGCGGCAATCCTTCGATAAAATACGGAAGGAATCGTCGTCGTATCTAGTGCTGAAGGAATTCAACAAAAAATACTATGTATACAAGCACACCGGCATATGGGACCGGGAACGGAAAAAGACGCGCACCAAGGCGGAATATATAGGAAAGATAACGGAAGACGGCATATTCGTACCCAAAGCGACAAAACCAATCGACAACTTGAAGACTGCAGAGGACATGATCAGGGAAAACGGCGGCGTGGTAACGTGGCCCCAGGAAGGCGTCACGTATTCGGAAAGCGGCAACATAGAAGTGGATGATGCAGATCGCAAATTACTGATGGCTTTGAGCATGAATGCCAGGCTTCCGATACCGCGTCTTGCGAAGCTCGCAGGGTTAAGCGAACAGGCTACGCACACGAGGGTGAAAATACTCGAAGAAAAGTTAGGGATAAAATATCTGTTAGAAACAGATATTGAAAAGTTGGGTTATATTAGGTATTTAATATTGATTAAGTTTGAAAACGAATTGCCCACCTTGGCCGAATTGGAAGAACTCATTAAAGACGAAGATAAAATTCAATTCGCAGCTACCACGAAGGGGGAATATGATGTAATAATGTACGTCATTGATGAGGCCCCTTTAACCGTAAATAACAATTTATATAGACTAAGAACAAAACCTGCAATTAAAAAATACGGTGCAATTTGGAATTTGATATACTTTGCAGAAGTTTATTCATTTATGCCATTGAAAGACAAGTTTATAGAAAACGTGTTAAAAGATAAAATCTGGCATAAATCAAAAGAAACTCCACACTTCGATAGAAGCAAATTAAAAGAAAGAGAATTTGCTCTATTAAAGGAACTAAATAAAAACAGTAATTGTAATTTTACTACTATAGATCAAAAATTCAATTTTGACCCAGGGGCTTCTCGATATGTGTATCATATGCTTAAACAAAATGGTATTATCGTACGGCCTACGATAACACTGTCTAATTTACCATTCCAATATCTCGGAGTCATTCTTATAACTAATATCCACGAGGACAAAATTCAAGCACATAGATACAAATATCTCTTTGAAATTATTGAATATAACAAACTTGCTAATAAGTACAGCTTAATGGGTAATATAGGTGCACCGAATGGCGGTGTTATGTTTATTCCAGTTGATGCAAACGAATCCATTGATAAAACTGTTGAAAAAATAACGATAGATTTACAAGGTAGCGACGTCAAAAGCTTGATTATAACAAGCATATTGACCGGTTCTTTATGTTATAGAAGATTAGATAATACCTACACTAAACAATATAATAGACTTATCGAGTTTCAAAAAATAACTCCTAAAAAATTAATAAATTATGACTAATATCTATCTGTGTAATATAAAGCAAATTTAATAGGATCCTTCCATCGAATTCACCTTAACATGGTTATATTGATGACATTCTTTAACTTTAAATACATATCTGAAGATTCTGACAAACAACATATTCTTATTAGCAAATCTTTTCGATTCTAAATTGCTTCTCATTTACGGTAATCAATCAGATTTATTTAATCTGCATTTGTTTAAATATATTGTCTTTGTAAGTGTGTTATCCTGATATGCATAATATAATCGGTTTGAACTATGTCTAAAGATAATGATGCTTACGGTCATATACTTTGTAATCTGTACAAAGGACTTAGAAGTTTTAGTGTAGTTGAACGTGATGACGGTTATGTAAATGTCGATGAAAGTGTAAATCTTTATCTAGCAAAATATAATTCATGGGATAAACACGAAAAGAAAGCAATCAAGTACATCAAAAGCCCCCTTTTAGATATTGGTTGTGGCGGTGGCAGAATTTTATTATATGCTAAAGAACACGATATAAAATTTCTCGGTATAGATACTTCCAAACTTGCAATCAAGATATGCAAAGCAAGGGGCACGAATAATGCCAAAGTTTTGTCGATAAACAATATAGGTAAATTAAAAGCTCAAAAATTTGGTTCAATAGTGATGTTTGGAAGAAACTTCGGTCTTTTAGAAAATGCATCTAAAGCAAAACGGTTGTTAAATGTGATGTATAATATAACAGCACCGAATGCAATTATTCTAGCAGATAGCAGAGATCCTTACATTACGGATAATCCTGTCCATTTTGAATATCACGAAAAAAATCGTAAAAGAGGACGCATGCCTGGGCAATTGCGACTGCGCGTAAGATTCATGCAATATTCTACGCAGTGGCACGATTACCTCTACGTATCGAAAGACGAGATGAAAGAACTTCTGAACGGAACTGGATGGCGCGTTTCAAAGTTTATCAATTCGGAAGGATTCCGCAGAAACGGCGTATATGTCGCTATAATAAAGAAGATGTAATCCGTTTCGTTCTGCTCTTCCCTCTTGTGCCATTACGCTTCTCCGCTTGCTGCCTTTTCATCCCACACGATCGTGTTGTACTCCTTTGCGGTGTCTATCGTCCTTATGGGAAGTTTGCCGAACAGCACTTTTTCTATTTCGCCGTATTCCACCTTTACCTGTTCCGGTTTAAGCGTGTCCTTGAAAAATTTGACCTGCTTCTTGTATGCGGAATCGTAATTGTCGAAAACGCCGAGTGCCGTAAAATCGTAATATCCTATAAGCTGCGAACACAGTATGTATCTGCTTATTACCGGATTCTCATCGTCGGACTTGTACTCTTTTCTAGTTTTCTGCATGTCCTGTTCAAACGTTTTAGGAAGCACGTATTTTCCGAAATGAGACATTACCGATACGTTTTTCGGAATGTCCATCGATAGCGTGAATCGCTTTATGTAGTCCATCTTCATCAGTTTCCAGAATTCGTAGGAAACGGTATTGAAGTGCATGTTCGTCGATTTCGCTATCTCCTGGAAGCTGACGCGCGCGTTTTCATTGAGTTTCAGCAGCAGATCCTTGTATTTGGGTTTAAGATTCGCGGCTTCGAGAAGAACGTTTCTCAAGGGGAAAAATCCGAGCTGTTTGTGTGCGACTTCCGAAGGCTGCCACGTAACCTTGTAATCGGCAAGCGGCAACATAGAAGTGGATGATGCAGATCGCAAATTACTGATGGCTTTGAGCATGAATGCCAGGCTTCCGATACCTCGTCTTGCGAAGCTCGCAGGGTTAAGCGAACAGGCTACGCACACGAGGGTGAAAATACTCGAAGAAAAGTTAGGGATAAAATATCTGTTAGAAACCAACTTGGAAAGTTTAGGTTATATAACATATCTTGTTACTATAAAATTCCAAGATAATATACCTACTTCAAAAGAAATCGAAGAAACAATAATGGACGAGAACCACATCATATTCGCAGCAACAACCAAAGGGGAATATGATATACTGATGTATCTTATCGATGAAGATCCTGCATCTGCCAATGAACATTTTGTACGTTTGCGGTATAAGGAACCTCTTATTAAATATAAAGCGATTTGGAATTTTGGGTACATAACCAAATCGCTATCATTTGTTCCACTTAACGAGACATTTATTGAAAACATACTAAAAAATAAAATAGGATCTAAATCTAAAGATATATTTCAATCCCACACTGGTTCATTGAAACATCGAGAGTTTTTGTTGTTAAAGGAATTGAATTCTGACAGTAAAGTATCTTTTTCTGACATAGATAAAAAATACAATTTAAACAAAGGAACATCGCGATACGCTTATCACAATCTTAAAAACAAGGGATTAATTGTAAGACCTACGATATCCATGACAAAAGCCGTTGCTAAATATACTGGCATATTGCAAATCTACAATATAGATTATGAAAAAATACGTGCCAATAGATACAAATTTTTGTTAGATTTGAATGAACACGGATCGGTTGTTGATAGATGTTGTTTGGCTGGAAATATCGGGTCGCCAAATGGTGCTATGGGTTTATTTCCGTTATCATATGACTTTGAATTAGAAAAAACAGCGGAAAGAGTAAAAGATGAACTGCAAGGAAGTATAGTAAACACTCTCATCATTACGGGCATAATAAAAGGAGAACTTTGCTACAGAAGAACGGATTCAACCTATACAAAGAATTATAAGGTATTAACAGAAATGGGCAAAGTAACAAACAAAACCCAAATTAATTATAACTAATACCCACTGTTTATCATATTATCACTCATATTTACTATATCTCACTTACTTATAAAGTTATCTTATCATTCAATTACTGTTCACTCCAACATATGCGTTGGCAATTACCACACAATACTTCTGATAGACACGATCCAAAAACAAGACCTTCTATATATCGTACACTAAAACAATCAGGTACGAAAGGAAGACAGTCTAATACGAACCGTTCATTTTTACACTCATATCTATAATTTATGAAATAGTACTATAACTTCTTTAATATGTGCTTGTGATTTGTATTACCAAAATAGGTAATTTAATGCAATATTCAAGAGCAGATGCACACGGTCAAGTAATACTAAAGTATTTCAACAAAGAACACAATTTCGATGTTGTTGAAAGGGAAGACGGTTTTGTCAACGTGGACGAAGGTGCGAAACTCTATTTTTCCAAGTATGGCGAATGGGACAAAAGCGAGAGGCAGGCCATTCGGCATGCCCATGGCAGGTGTCTTGACATAGGCTGCGGCGCTGGCAGGGTCTTGCTGTATCTGCAACAAAAAGGATTGGATTGCGTCGGAATAGACTATTCACCACTTGCAATAAAGGTATGCAAGCTCCGCGGTGTCAAGAATGCAAAAGTCATGGGCATAGACGACGTAACCTCTTTCAGAAAAGGCGCGTTCGACACGATAATAATGTACGGAAACAACTTCGGTTTGTTCGGCAATAAGAATAAGGCAAAACGCCTGCTTAAAACGCTACACACGATCACGTCTGACAATGCGACGATTATTGCCGAAGACAGAGATCCTTATATTACGGATAATCCCGTTCATTTCAAATATCACGCTAGCAATGTCAAACGGGGAAGAATGCCTGGACAATTGAAGATTCGCGTAAGATTCATGCAGTACTCAACACCCTGGTATGATTACCTCTACGTATCGAAAGACGAGATGAAAGAACTTCTGAACGGAACTGGATGGCGCGTTTCAAAGTTTATCAATTCGGAAGGATTCCGCAAAAACGGCGTATATGTCGCTATAATAAAGAAGATGTAATCAGTTTCGTTCTGCTCTTCCCTCTTGTGCCATTACGCTTCTCCGCTTGCTGCCTTTTCATCCCACACGATCGTGTTGTACTCTTTTGCGGTGTCTATCGTCCTTATGGGAAGCCTGCCGAACAGCACTTTTTCTATTTCTCCGTATTCCACCTTTACCTGTTCCGGTTTAAGCGTGTCCTTGAAAAATTTGACCTGCTTCTTGTATGCGGAATCGTAATTGTCGAAAACGCCGAGTGCCGTAAAATCGTAATATCCTATAAGCTGCGAACACAGTATGTATCTGCTTATTACCGGATTCTCATCGTCGGACTTGTACTCTTTTCTAGTTTTCTGCATGTCCTGTTCAAACGTTTTAGGAAGCACGTATTTTCCGAAATGAGACATTACCGATACGTTTTTCGGAATGTCCATCGATAGCGTGAATCGCTTTATGTAGTCCATCTTCATCAGTTTCCAGAATTCGTAGGAAACGGTATTGAAGTGCATGTTCGTCGATTTCGCTATCTCCTGGAAGCTGACGCGCGCGTTTTCATTGAGTTTCAGCAGCAGATCCTTGTATTTGGGTTTAAGATTCGCGGCTTCGAGAAGAACGTTTCTCAAAGGGAAAAATCCGAGCTGTTTGTGTGCGACTTCCGAAGGCTGCCACGTAACCTTGTAATCGGCAAGCGCAACCTGCGTGCCTTTGTCCCATCTCACGTACTCGTCTTTCGAGGGCGCGTTTGCGTATATGAAAAGATCGAACGTGCCTTTGATCTGCGCGACAACCTGTGGTACGCGTGATTTCGCCAGAAGCTTTCCTATTTCCGTGAAATCCGGCTTTTCGTCAAATCTTGCTATTATTATGTGTCCGTTGGTAAATCCTAGCGCTTCCTCATTCAATTCAGGAACGTAATGTATGCCGAGCTCCGTTTCCAGTTTTTCCATTCGCAGCGCTACCGAGCGTCTCGATACTCCGAGTTCGTTTGAGATTTTTGTCAAGGAGGATCTCGAATCCTCCGAAAGAACCCTGAGTATCTTTTTCGATACGACGTTGTATCTCTGATTGAACTCGCTGGTAAAATTCTCTTCTGTTTCCATGCATTACATATACTGGCTTGCCTTTTTAAATCATTTCCAAAATAACAGATATTGCTGGTATTTTTTGAAATTTACATTACGTTTAAAAGCAGATGTTCAAAATCACTATTAAGGATGAATTTGGACATTAAATTGCGCGCAAATACGTTCATTTGCATATCGTTATTCTCGGGAGGGTCCTTTCCTGTATTGCTTTACTTTCTTACGGGGGTAAACATTGCAGAATTGCTGTTCCTGTTTTCCGCTTTGTTCATTCCTTCGGCACTCTTTTTTGTCGTCGCATCCGGAAGGACGAAGACGCTGAAATCCTATTTGTCGAATAAGAAAAGCCTATTCATGATCGGCATTACCGGATTATTGATGTACGTGCCGATGGAATTTCTGATAGGCTATGCGGAACACTTCGTAAGCGCGTCGCTTGCGACGGTAATATTCCGCACGGCGCCGATACTGATGCTCCTGTTTATTCCAACGTTACTCCGCGAAAGGCTGACAAAGACGCAGTTCATCGCCCTGATGCTCGGATTTGTCGGCGTATTCATAGCCGTCACCGGCGGAAATCCGATGTCGCTCCTGCATGGCGGCATTGGTAGCAACTTGCCAATAATAGCGATGCTTCTGCTGGCCGCATTCTCATACGCGCTATCATCCATACTGATAAAGAGATACGTATTCGACATGCAGTCCTCACTGTTCATATACAGCATCTTCCTGTTTGCTTTTTCTTCCATACTCTTCGCGTCATGGGGCTTCCCACTTTCGCATCTTACGCCGCTTGACATAGGATTGATACTCTACATCGGAATAATTTACAACGTGTACAGTTTCTACATTTACTTCTACGCGTTCAGGATACTGAAGACGACGTTCTCCACGAACCTGTATTTTCTCTCTCCGTTCGTAACGTTCTTCTTCGCATGGCTGGTTTTGGGCGAGACGATAAAGCCGTATTATCTCATAATAGGCGCGCTTGTCGGTGTCGGTATATTGATACAGAGATTCGATGCGGTAGGCGGAACGTACAGATCAAAAAGCCGCAGCAAATTCGGAAATTCCGTTCTATTCGACGTAACCGGCGCATTCGTCAACACGGGAGAAACCGCGATAAGGAATTCACTATCCGCAGGCGGAAGGGTGATCGCATTAAAGATAGAAGGAAAGCATACGGATAATGTGCGCAATTTTCTCGGTTCAAACGATGAAGCCGGGGTATATACGGACAATCACGCGACGATAACGCAGGAAGCGGAATTCGTGAGAAAAGTGGTCGATGCGAAGCCCGGCGATATGGTGGTCCTCAAGGCAGGTCATCCCGATGAGGCGGAACGCTTCTTTACGGGGATGGATGCGAAGGTATTCGGTGAAACCGGGTTAATGGAATCGGATACGTCTTCCTCGGGAACGGTTATTAAATCCGAATAAATTGCAAATATTTTCCATTTTTTAACAGAGTATTTAAAGGAAGAAAGGGCAAATACTATCAGGCGTTCAACATGGCATCAAAACAAACAGGAACTTCAACGGTGCAGCTTGTACAGCAGATTGCAACGGGATATACCTGCTGGATGTGCAAGTCCGCATACGAGACGCCGTCAGATTTCCTCTGGCACATAAGGGAATGCAAGGAAGCACAGCCAAGCCAGTGAAATATGCCTTCGGCCTGAGGCATATGCTATTTATATCTTACTGAGCATATACTACACTGTAAGTTTGCAATGCACAGCATAAGCTCGCTGTTGCAAGTGCAATTCCTAACGGAAACGCACGCTGCAAGAATATACAAGTTGATTGTAATGAAATTGAGGCCTGCAAGATCAATACGCGGAATAATGAGCCAGCCATGGGCAAGATACTCTGTAAAGAAGCCTAGGAAGAACTACATCAAGGCGCTTCCGCACACGAGCCTTCTGATATTCCAAATGGGCAACAACAAGCCTACGTTCGACTTGGAACTGGCGCTCATATCCGAGCAGCATGTCAATCTGCGCTCGAACACGCTCGAAGCCGCAAGGCAGGTATCGAACAAATATCTGGAACGCGAGCTTCTGTCAAATTACTATTTAAAAATAGTTCCTTATCCTCACATAGTCATAAGGGAGAAGAAGAGAGCTACCGGTGCAGGTGCAGACCGTATCTCGCAGGGTATGTCTCTGTCATTCGGAAGCCCGTCTTCTGTAGCGGCAAGAATACAGAAGGGACAGACCGTCTTCCTGCTTCGCACGCTAAGCGTGAACAAAAAGGTAGCGAGGGAAGCACTGAGCAGGGCCGCGAAGAAAATGTCCGGCACTTACACCATAACGATGAAGGAAATGCAGCCTGTAGGAAAGATACTTAACTAGTTGCGCTTCTTTATCATAATGTTTTGGTAATCAACATGTCGGAAGATGCGGGCATAAACGAAATCGTAGACCGAAGGATGTTCTACTATCCCGGATTTTCAATATATAACGAAATGAGCGGATTCTACGACTACGGTCCCATCGGGCTTAGAATAAGGCGCAATGTCGAATCCGCATGGAGAAATCTTTTCGTGGAGAGATTGGGCTCTCTCGAAATCGAATCGACCACCATACTTCCCGAAGCGGTGCTCAGGGCAAGCGGCCACGTTGCGACATTCACCGATCCGATAGCGGAATGTTCGAAATGCGGAACCGCATACAGGATAGACAAGCTGCTTGAAGAATTCTACGAAAAGCAAAACGATTCCGCCAGCCTCAACGCCGTGAAGAAGCTTACGATAGACGAGATGGAAGAAGGCATCGGCAGGAACAACATCCTATGCCAGAAATGCGGCGGCAAGCTTACCAAAGTGGAACGCTTCAATCTGATGTTCAAAACTAACGTGGGGCACAAGGACGACGTCGCATATCTACGTCCGGAAACCGCACAGGGCGTATTTCTCGATTTCAAGGACATATTCCGCGCATACGGCATGAAGCTTCCTTCCGCAATATGCCAGGTGGGAAAGGCGTACAGAAACGAGATATCGCCGAGGCAGAGGCTCGTGCGCATGCGCGAGTTCACGCAGATGGAAACCGAATTATTCTTCGATCCGGAGCAGCAGCAGGAACAGCTCAACAGGATGCCGCTCGACGAGATGCTTAAGACGAAGGTGCGCTTCGTTCCCGCGGGACAGGAGAACGCAATCGAACTGTCGCTCGCGGATTTGGTGAAGGAGAAACTGATACCGAACAAATTCTTCGGCGCAATGCTTCATTTGGAACACAGGCTCCTCGCGCATCTGGGCATACCGGATGACAAATACCGTTTCAGGCAGCTCGAGAAGGAGGAGCTTCCCCACTATTCGAAAGGCAATGTCGATCTTGAACTTTCCACGGAATACGGATTCATAGAGGTCGCGGGCAATGCGTACCGCGGCGATTACGATCTCTCCGCGCACGCAAAATCGTCGAACAGCGACATAAGCGTCGTAAACGACGGAAGAAAGCTCACTCCGCACGTCATAGAGGCAAGTATAGGGCTCGACAGGCTCATGCTCGCGCTTCTTTCGAATTCCGTCGCAAATGACGGAAGGGGATGGTCATGGCTCAAGATTCCCGAATCGATTGCTCCTTACAAATATGCGATATTTCCACTGCAGAAGGATGAGAAGCTTGTGGGAAAGGCACTCGAATTGCACAACAGGCTGCACGATCTCGGGATAACTTCTTATTATTCGGAAACCGGAAGCATAGGCAAGCGGTATGCCAAGGCCGACGAGATGGGCGTTCCGTACTGCATAACCGTGGATTTCCAGAGCCTTGAAGACGGTACGGCAACGGTGCGTATCCGCGATACGACAAAACAGGAGCGGAAGGGCATCGGTGAGATTTCGTGATGCGCACACGCGACTTCGATCTTACTCTCACTTCCATGAGCGGACAGCCCCTGGCTTTTCATTCCGAATATTCGGACAGTAATAAAATACGGTTTCTCAAATACTCCACTTCCAAAGGAATCATAAAAATCGAATGGTCGGGCAATTCCCGCTCCGGAGAACTCGATTACGATTACTTCGGCGATTACACAGCAAAGGCCGCACGTGCGGAAATAAGAAAGCGTTTCGGCCTCGATGCAAACATGGGCAAAGTGTATTCGAAGATAAGCACCGATGGGTTCATGCGCGAAGCCATAGACAAATTCCACGGCCTGCGCGTTACGGAAAACGATCCGTGGGAAACCACGATGTGTTTTGTCATATCCCAATTCAATAACATAAAGCGAATACGCGGGATAGTCGGAAATTTAACGGAGAAATTCGGCCAGACCGTCGAGATTGAAGGGAGAAGGGGAAAACTCTTTCCGACTCCCGAAGCGATAGCTTCCGCAAGCATGAATGAGCTCAGATCATGCGGAACGGGATTCCGCGATACGTATCTTAAAGCTGCGGCAAATGCATTCCTCGCGAACGATACTGTTAAATCAATCGGGAGCACGGATTATGGCAAGGCGAAAAGCAGTCTTATGGAAATCGAAGGGGTAGGGGACAAGGTTGCGGACTGCATTCTCCTGTTCGGATACGGAAAATTTGAAGCATTTCCGATAGACACATGGATTAAAAAGACAATGGAATCATTATACTTTAAAGGAAAGAAGACAACGGTTCGCAACATACACGACGCAGCATATGAAAAATGGGGAGGAATGCGCGGATACGCGCAGCAGTACCTGTTCTGGTATGGCCGCGAGACCGGTTTTGGAGGCAGATTGGATGCTTGAAGATGGCGAAAGAATAGAGAAAAAGGTACTGGAGCTGGAAGGCAAGATGGATGCGGTAATGCAACAGTCGAGAAACGTAATCAGGCTTACAGCGAAGACGATAACGCTCATGCACTCTAAAAGAATGGGAGATGCGGAATCAAATCTCGCAAAACTCGGCGGCATGGTTGCGGAACTGGAACAGGTTGAAAAAGGGTTCGAGCACTATTCCCTGCAGGCACATCAGGAATATTCTGAAGCGAAGATCCTGCATCACATACTAAAAACTGGCAAGCTGCCTTCCGTTTCGGAAACTGGGGAAAGCGACATCGCGTATCTTCTGGGGCTCATGGACGTAGTGGGTGAACTGAAACGCGAGGCGTTCGACTCCATGCGCGCGGGAGACATTAAGACGGCAGATTCATATTACCGCATAATGCTCGAGATATATGATTCGACATCTTCTTTCAGATCGCCATCGGCGATTCTTCCGGATTTCAGGCGCAAGCAGGACGTCGCGCGAATACAGATAGAAAGTACTATAGGTGAACTCGTCCGCATGGAAAGCGGCAAAACGCGATGAACTGGCAGGTACTATATGCGTTTACGAAACACACACCGCATCTCTCCGTACAGAAGCGAAGAGCGCAAAAGCTTTTTAAAGATTCACTTTTAATACAAAACTAATTGCTAGATAAAAGCACGCGTGATAAAATGGTAAACATGGCAAAAGGAAAGTTTAGGCTGAGACTGCAATCAGCTATGGAATATCTGATGACATACGGTTGGGCTATACTCATTATAGCTGTGGTTCTTGGAGTGCTCTACTCATTGGGGATATTCAACGGCAACACCGCCCTTGGAACGTCCTGCATATCCATTCCGGGATATCTGTGTGAGAATCCTTCAATGACGACCGCAGGCTTGCTGTCCTTCACATTCGGCCAGAATACCGGTACAACCGAGTATAACGTGGGCTTTGCGTGTGCTGAAACTTCAACGAGCACGGGCATGCCGAATTCGGGTGCTACAAACCCTTGGGAATTCCCTTCATCAACAAGCGGTGCTGTAAGCGGAACGATCCCTGCGAATACTTATACGGCACTATCGGGAAGCCAGGTATCCATAACTGGATTGGACTGCTATTCCGGTACTGGCTCTCTGTTCAACCCTGGTGCAGTAGGAACATCCTTCACGGGGAAACTGTGGCTTAACTACACAACATCGTCGGGAACGCCGAGCAGCAACTGGCTCACGAACCCTATCGGAACGTTGACGGTAAGAACCACATAACTATAAAATCCGCAAGGCAATAATTGGATATTTTCTATTGCCTTGCGGTCTTTCCTTTTTTAAAAATTTAATCAAATTCAGTGTGTACTTTTTTTCTGTTTTTCCAAAATCGCACGTAATCTTTAAATATCATGTAAAACCAATTTTCAATCGTTAATGCCTTTTAACGTGTTGAGCGAAAGCATGACTATCCATCTGAGCAAAAGAAAATTCACGTTCGCGCAGACCCTGCGGCTTAATCATCTGCAGTTAGCATCCGCAAGGGAGGTCGATTCGCTTGCGATGCACGAGGAGCTGAAAGGGATATTCCGCACGGGGACGCTTGTCGCATATCCTGCTCCCGGAAAGGCACTCCCGAACGAAATCGTTTCGGACGGTTTATATTTCACGGTGCCGAGCGAATGCGTCGGCCTTGTAGATACCGCCATAATCGTCACAGGCTATTCGCTCGATTTTGACGGAACGATAATTCCGAACAAGAACGGTTTTTCCATAATGACTGATTTCCCAAAGGAGAGCGGCTACTATTCAATGGGCAAAAACGGCATCACGGACGGCCATCCGTCGTCCAGCACTGACGGGAATGCAAGATACCTCTGGCGCAGCAACGGGGCATATGTCGGAGCTGTAATACGCAGCGGCATTCACGCAATAATCAATCCATTCGTAATAGGCATAGCGTCAGAGCATTCGGTTGCGCTTCCCGTAGCTTACAAGCCGCACGCGATCGCTTCGCAATGATCCGAATGCACACCGTGGGATATCCCATTTCTGTCCAAGCCTCTCCTGAATCCTTTCCATGTAGAATACCTTTTTATATGCGTCTTTGTATCAATATACTGCTTGCCGTCCTACGACAAAATTTGCATATGTCCTGCGGCAAAACCCATATGGTGGGATCATGGTCGAACTTCACATATCCGAAGCAAAAAAAGCAGGAGAAAGCGTAACTATTAAAGGATGGATATACCGCAAGCGCGTAAGCGGCGGCATAGTCTTCATAATTCTTCGCGATATGTCCGGAGTCGTCCAGGCGGCGATAAAAAAAGACAGCGTTGACGAGGCTACATGGAAGGCCGCAGAAGCGACTACTATAGAATCGAGCGTGGAGCTCAGCGGAACGGTCGTTGAAGACAAACGCGCCCCTACCGGCTATGAGATAAAGGCGACAAGCCTGAAAAACGTTTCCGTATCCGAACCTTATCCAATAACGGAGTATCAGAGCACCGAGCTTCTTCTTGACAAGAGGCATCTGTGGCTTCGCAGCCAGTCGATGACTGCAGTAATGAAATTAAGATCGCATTTCTTCAGATACGCGCGCGAATTTCTCGACAAGCAGAAATTCTTTGAAGTAACCCCTCCCGTAATTACAAGTGCGGGCGGAGAAACAGGCGCAAACCTTTTCGAGGTCAATTATTTCGGCAAAAAAGCGTATCTTACTGAATCGTCGCAGCTTTACGCCGAAGCGATGATATATTCTCTAGAGCGCGTATATTCATTTGTTCCTTCATTCAGGGCGGAGAAATCCCGCACCACAAAGCACCTTGCCGAATACTGGCATTTGGAGCCGGAGATGGCATATTACAACAATGAAATGAATATGGAACTTCAGGAAGGGCTGATAAGCCATATAGCGGAGAAGCTTGCGAAGGAGCATCAGGACGAATTGACCGTTTTGAATGTCGATCACAAGGCGCTAGGCAAGATCAAGCCTCCGTTCAAGCGCATAAGCTACGAAGACGCGATTAAAATACTCAATGAAAAGGGATTCAAGCTCAAATGGGGCGACGATCTCGGCGTTGAAGAAGAACGTGCAATCACCGCGGAGGAGGACAAGCCGATATTCATATGCAATTGGCCTAAGGAAATAAAGCCTTTCTACATGCCGATAAATCCGAAGGATCCGCGTACTGTTGTCTGTTCGGACATGCAGGCACCGCACGGTCACGGCGAAATAATCGGCGGAAGCGAAAGAATCTGGAAGTACGACGAGCTGGTCGAAAGGATGCACGAAGTGGAAAAGCTGAAGGACGTGAAATTCAACATGGATAATTACAGCTGGTGGATAGATCTCAGGCGCTACGGTTCTGTACCGCATTCGGGTTTCGGGATGGGCATGGAGCGCGTCATAAAGTGGATGCTCAACCTTGACCACATACGCGATGCGATTCCGTTTCCAAGAATGGCAAACAGACTTGAACCGTAATCGTTTCCGGTATTGCAAAAACCCAGAAAACCTATTTAAATCTGCAATTCTATTGGTAAATAAGTGATTATATGAGTGAAAATGCCACTTCGAGCGGAGCAATAGTCGTCATATCCTGCATGGACAGAAGGCTTGTAAATACGCTTAAACCGTTTGAAAATACCGGAGAAACGCTTGCACAGAAAATCGATACGCTTTCAAAAATCTTCAAGACACACGGAACGACCTTCAACAAACTGAAAGAGCTGCTTTCGGAAACGCAGGGCAAGAATGTCATAATACTTTCCAATGCCGGAACAAACGTAAACGGCTTGTCAAATACATTGCAGGAAATATCCTCCAAAAATAATGGGATAGAACGCATAATACTGGTAACGCATACGGACTGCGGAGGCATGTCGATAGTCACGAAAGGACTTGTAGAAGGCGCTACGGAAAGCAGCGACAAATTCTTCAAACATCTCGGCGGTTCCGCTTATTCATCCGCATATCACAAAGGCGACTTGATCGAAACGGTACGAGCGACCGTGGAAAAGATGAATGCCGAGATCCAAAAAACACACGCGCTAAAATTCTCCAACAACGTCGTCGCGGTGCATATAGACGTCAAGGATCTTGCATTGAAGGAGGAAGGACATGAACATGTTCTCGTGTGCGCCCTTCCTGGAACATACGGCGCAAATTTCGAAGGGACACCGCGCGACCAGACTTACGGCGTAGTCGGAAATGTGCGTGATACCGTGCAAGACGTACGCATTGCAACCGACGTTCTGGGGATGAAAAAAGTTCTTGATTTCACCAGTAAAAACACCGGTAAAAAACTGAAAACGTAATTACTTCGATTATGCGAATGCCAGAAGGCCGCAGCATATTACGGCGATTACGCTGGCCCAGAATGCCAATCTTCCGAATCCCGACAGGCGGTGCTTTCCCATAAGTTTTCCGTTTTGTGCCAGCACGCCCATTGCTATTACCGGACCTATCAATATGAACACCAACGCAACCATTAGCGTAAGAACTAGTCCTATGAGATCGCTGAAGAAAAAGGGCAGCACAACCGCAGGCAGCGTTTCAATTATGTATATTTTGAACCATGTATTGTCCTTGATGTTCAACGCTTCGACTATGCCCCACGAACTTGCCAGCGATATTACAACAAGTGCGAGAAATCCTGCTGCGATAATACCCACTGCAAAAAGGTAAGGCGCATAAGCTCCGCCTATTCCTGTTATGGCCGCTGTAAGTTCGCCCGAACTGTTTATCAGCGTCGAATGGTTTAATCCTACGCTTGCAAGCACTACTGCAACCATTATCACTTCGCTGAACACGGCACCGACAAACGTCTCTATTCTCGAGGCCTTTACCGAATGATATTTTTTCTTCGCAGTCGCAGATGTCTGATAAAAGAGCATGAACGGCATTATTACCGCACCGACGTTTGCCGCTACGAGGAATAAGAATTCCCTATTTACTCCAGAAGGAAACAGCGGATATCCTTGCAATCCTTTTCCCATAAAAACAATGTATGAAAATACGAGAACAAGCGATACCGCAAGCAGATACCGTTCCGCTTTTTCATATTCCTTCTTGAATACTACGGCAACATGCGCCAAATATATCAGAGGGAGTGAGATTACCGGCGATATGCCTATTATTTTCAAACCTACCGCGATGGCCGCATACTCGGCAACGTAACTGAGGAAATCCGTTATTGCCATCGGAAAACTCAGTGCGATTGAAAGCCTTTTTGAAAAGTTTTCCCTTATCAGTTCGCCCAGTCCTTTTTTCGTTGCCGCTCCGACTCTTCCTGCGACTTCCATTATGAAATACAACGGTATTATGAGTGCGAGAAGTATGACTATGAATTCGTATTTGAATGCGGCACCGCTCTGCATTGCGGTTATCACGCTTGCGGCATCGACATCCGCCATCATGACAAGCCATGCCGGTCCGAAAACCTTTCTCAAATCCGAAATACTTTCTTTTAACATCTGAACACAATCTTATAACTCGGTTATACACCATACATTCATAATTCTTTTGCCATACGCCATGAAAAATTCGTATCGTATCCGATACACGCATCAGTCGGTACTACGTCTCATTATCTTTTTAAGAGGTCCTACCTGCATGCCTCTTTCCTTATCGTTACCATTATTTACACAGACGTATGCCACTCTGGCCGTTTCAAACAGCCCTGTATCAATACGCGCATCGATATCCAATCCTCTGGCCGCGTCATCCAAATCCACGGCGACATATCCCGTACCTGAAAAATGATATGATTTTTCTTCGGAATTGAAACCATCCAGATCCTCCATGCGCGTCAATTCGCCGTTGCTATTTATGCGATAAGCTCCACGCGTCAGCAATCCTTTCTGCGCAATCCACGCCGGGCCTTTTTCATGCAGTTCCTCTCTGAATTTTTCGTCGTTTCTGTATTTCAAAACAACATCTTCAAGATTTGCCTGTCTGTATCCATGAGGCACCGCATTTATAGCGTCTGTAGGCGAAACAAGCTTTTCGGAAAGAAATACCGACAAAATTTTTTCATTTCTTTTATCCATGCGCTTCTTCTCCATCAAATCCCCTCTTCGGTTATCCTGTAAAATAAATGACGGGCATGACGGGATTTGAACCCGCAACCAACGGCTCCGCAAGCCGACATGCTATCCAAGTTACACCACATGCCCAAATGTGTTCCTGTATATCTGTTAATTGTACCTTAATTATTATATTATAGTGCTTCACTTCGGACAGTGACAATTTTTCCGACGTTAATATTTTTGCAGACTTTGAAAAATCCCCTATTCCTGCGTCGTCTACGTATATTTTACTGACGGAAGATTCCGAATAGGTATAAAAAGATATCTGTTATATGTATATCTGGTGAACAAATGGCTGAAAGAGTTGTTGACGAAAGAATAGACAGGGAAGACGGATATCTGTACTTCCTAGGAAAGGATGGATATGCGTGGAGAACCCCTATGAAGAACAACCCAAGAGGAAGAAAGTCGAAGGTTGGCTCTGAAAAGGTCTCCAGGGAAGATGGGTATCTTTACTTCGTAGACAAGAGTGGCTACGTTGCAAGGACAAAGATGAACAGAAAGGGAAGAGTAGCTGCAAAGAGAAGAAAGAGAAGATAACCTTTCAAGGTTATCTATCCGAGTTTGTCTTTATCAGGCCTGATCGCGGTGTCTTACTCGGGACACGAATCCGGCAGGCCGCTTATTTTCAAGCACAAAAACGTACAATAACCTTAAAACTACAACGTATTCATGTTATATTGTATGGAAACGCAAGCTCCTGAAAAAATGGAATCACTTGAGAGGTACAACAGACTTTATCTCGAGATAATAAACCGCTATAAGGACTACATAGAGGAACGCGAAAATCTTTACGTCGCGGAACTGCCAAAGCTTGTAACTCCTGAAAACGAAGCTGTATCGTCATTTGCAAATTCCATAAAGGAAACTTTTCAAGGCTATGAATACGAATCGAATTTCAAGGAGGCTGCACTTAAAGCATTCGATTACGTGAACAATTCGATATCCGTAGTAGCTACGCCAATACAATTCTGGCTGATGCCTGAAGAAACGCTTTCTTTGAAATGCGGGGATCATTTTGACCGGGCGGTTCTTCTTTGCAGTATGCTCATAGCGCTTGGCAATCCTTCGTCAAAAATCGCGATAATCACAAAGGAAAATTACAGGGCAATACTCGTATGCTGCGAGCTAAACGACAAAATACTATACATGGATATAGAAGGAAGGAAGAGCGGCGAGTATGCGAGCAAGGATGATCTTCTGCACGGTTACGGCGCCGATACGGACGACGAAACGGCCGCTTACGAATTCAATGACAAAATGTACGTTGACCTTGCATGAACTTAATCATGCGTGCCCGCGTTTTCTGTGAAGCTTGAATCTCTTCCTTGCTGTCTTTTTGAGCCTTGCATGCTTCGCTATCTTTCTGTGCGCCTTTCCAACTCTTCTTGTCTTTTTGCTAACGGTTCTCTGCATTTGAATACCTCAATGTTCCGATTGCAGCGCATATGCGCCTGATCGTAAAGTACCATACAAATATTATCAGATAAATATAAAATATGCTATGCGATTCGGAATTTTTCAGCATGTCTGTTTACATCCATCCGCCTATGCCTTTCTGGCCTTTTGCACTCTTGAATTTGTTAAATCTCTCCGAATATTTCTTGACACGCTCTTCCGAGAATCCATGTTCCCTGCACATGAAGTTGACAAGTTTATCCTCGTTGAATGTAAATCTCTTCGATATGTCATTGAAATCCGACATGCTTATTTTCGCAACTTCCGGTTTTAGGAACACATCCTCGACTTCCTGCGGATCAGCATCGAATTCCAGATTGTATTTTTCCTTCACGTGTTTTGTTATCTTTTCCAGGCTGTCAAACGTTTTCACTATCTTGAGCGCGGTCATCGGCCCGACGCCTCGTATTCCTGAATTGAAATCCGTTCCTATGAGGATGCCCATCCATATCAACTGCTTCTGCGTTATGTCGAATTTCGTCAGCAGGTCCTTGAGGATTATCCTCTCCAGTTCCACGTTCACATAAACATTTCTTCCTTGGAGCTTGCGCCTTCCGCTGAACGCAAAATTCCTTATCACTATTTCTGCACCGAACAGGAACGAATCATAATCTTGACTCGCCGAAGCATACACCAATCCGTCTCTTGCCATCTGCGCAGCCTGCGCTTCCCCTTCCCCCGGAGCCTGTATGTACGGGATGCCCATGTATTCAAGGAGTTCCTTTGCGCTGTCTATTATCTCCTTATTGATTTTGGTGCTGACCATTGCGTAAGTTCTCGCTTCCTCAAGCATTCCTTCCCTTTTGGCTTCTTCCCACTTCTCATGCGCTTCGTTGCGCCTGTTGGCCCGTGCCTGCAGTGTTCGTTCCTTCAATGCCGGAGGTATTCCGTCAAAAACGTATATCGGAGTTATTCCATAGTCCATGAAATTCGACGACCTATAGAGAAGCCCTGACAGGTGGCTGGTCACCCTCCCCTTCTCATCCTTCAACGGCGTGCCGTCAGGCTGCCTTATTATCGAAAGGAATTGGTATATCGTATTGAATGCGTCTATCGCTATGGTTTTTCCTGTAAGGTCCTTGAAGTCAATTTTCTCCTTGACCTCGGCTATCAGCTTGCTTATGTCAACTGCCAAATCTTTTCACCTCCTGGTTTCACTTTTTCTCCTTTCTTATTGCCATGTCGCCAAGCGTGAGGGGCTCGTTGTGCCTTGGCGGTGCCCTGCTTCGTTCTTCCTTGATTTCCTGCGTAAGCCGCACGTTCAATTCCCTTTCAAGCTTCTTCACGAGTTTGTCGTCGGGAGGGAGCTTTTGGTTTTCCACTCTTATCAATACGCTTTCCTTCTCATTTATCCTTTCCGCAAGCACTTTGGTGGTCAAGCCCATGGAAGACATCGCATTGCGGATTCTTTTCCCATAATCTGAGACAACTTCGTATTCCTCCGCACTTTTCTTTTCCTGCATGTGGGAAGGTCTGCTCTTTACCTGCTCTTCGATTACCTCTATGGGGGTTTTGCCCTTTGCGCATCTGGCACATAAGTTCATGATCGCGTTTTCAATTTTTACGACATACACAGTGCTGATCTGCCTGCCGCATATTTCACAATCTTCCATAAAATCCCCTTTTACCAATAGTTATATAACATGATAGAAATAAAAGCTAACTGCATATTATGTCCTCTGAATCTCGGCATGTAAAATCGTCGTATAACGGGGTTACGAAAACCGCCGGGCTTATCGCCGCGTTTGCGATTAACATAGCCGTATTGGCATTCCTGATGGGCAGCGGATTCCCAATAATATACTCGGTAGTGTTTGCAATATTTTCACTGATTTTTTCCGGTACGTTCGTCTCCAAACTATTCGGTTTTCCGGGGTTTCTCGGGTTGTACCTTTTCAAAACACAAAAAGGCATAGTCTCTATAGACAAGCTTTCGAAGAAATGGGTGTGGCTTTGGGACGGCATAGTGGACTGGGGATTTGTGATGTCCTTCGGCGTGCTTTCCTACTTCGGATTCAAGAAATACGTCTCAAGGCGCATTCTGGTGCTCGGCATTCTCTCGTTGATAGCGATGGAAGTGCTCATCCTCCCATATACTAGCGTTGCATCAAGCATACTCAACGTGCCGAAATATACGGCGCAGACGACGGCAACCTACACACCGAACACACCGGAAACGTTCTATATCGAATTGGCACTTTCCATAATTGCAGTGATCGGTGGATTCGCCGCTTACATCGTCGCGTTCCTTTTTTACGTACTGATAATAGTAATACACGGATTCATGGCATTCGCCGTTGCATCCCTGCCAGGTGGCGCATCTGGGTCATCTACCGCTCTCCCTGCGCCTGCAGGCGTGCCAGTGATACTGCTTCCGTTTCTTAAGCCCAGCATAACAATACCTCTCCTGTTGTCTCTTGCTCTCCTTCTCGTAATTCACGAAGTTTCACACGGAATAATTGCACGAAGATACAAGATAAAGCTGAAATCCGTAGGAGTAATACTGTTCGGAATAATACCTGTAGGGGCATTCGTGGAGCCTGACGAAAAGGAGGTATCCAAGCTTACCAAGATAAAGCAGGATAAAATATCCATAGCAGGGGTTTCGATGAACTTCCTGTTTACGCTGGTGTTTTTCATCCCTCTGCTGCTCATGCTTTACGCAGTGCTCCCACAATTCTTCGCATCGCACATAGTAGTTTCGTCAACCGTGCCCAACTCTCCCGCATTCAATGCGACTCTTGCCGGTGCAACGATTTTGAAATGGAACAATCACACGGTTAATAATTTCTCCGAACTGGAGTCTGCCGCAGTGCAGGATACTCCCGGAAGCATAGTTACCGTAACGACGACCAACCGCACAGTCCAACTTGTTGCAAATTCTACCGGAAAGATAGGTGTCATGCTGGTTCAGGAAAACGTGGACACTACGAAGGGATTATTGCCTTCCGCGATAAATTTCATATACTCGTTCATAGCGCTCTCATTTCTGCTTAACTTCCTGATAGCGATATTCAACCTGCTTCCCGTCCCGATGCTTGACGGATTCAGGGTATACAACGCCAATCTAGGATACCGCGTGCTTTTGGTTCTGGAAGTAATAATGATATTGGCGCTCGCGCTGCTTATTTTGCCGTGGATTCAGTATTTGTAATGCGCTTTTACCTCTTTCAGACAAGATCCAGATAGGAATACATTATAGGCATTATTATCGTGGCATCGCCGTCTATGGTGACGTACTTTGCCTTTTCCTTTACCTTGCCCCATGATACAGCTTCCGTGAGCCTTGCCCCTGAAAGGCTTCCGTCATACTGGCTTGCGGTTGTTACGTATACCGCATAATCCAATCCTCCTTTGAATTGGTTCCACCATATGACGTGGTGTTTGCTTATCCCGCCTCCGACCATGAACGCGCCGGTCGTTTTATTGTCAAACGATATGTTGCTCAGCGCCAATTCGTCCTTTATCAGATTGAGCTTGAATTTCTTGTCCTGTGAAAACATGGTAAGCTGCGTTCCGAACGCGCCGTCAAGTATTCCCGGGCAGAATATCGGCACCTTGTTTAAATACGCCTGCCTGATTATCGAATGCTCGTCCTTGATTCTCTTGCCGAATTCGTTGATGAGCTCGGACGCGCTGTACTCCTCCTTGTAGTCTTTCGAGTGATATATATCATTCATTATGTCGTCAAAATACTTTTCGACAGAGAGCCCGTATTCGTCCCTTCCTATGAATATGTTTCCGAGCCTGTATATGTCCATCTGATGCAGTTTGCTGTCATCCGCTTCGAATCTGCCCTTGCTGTATTTCCCTCCGAAAGCCTTTGCAAGATCGTGGTCAAGCGTCCCTCCGGTAGTCATTACCGCATCGAAGTATTTTATCGAATCGGCAATCATCCCGCGCATTCCCGTAGCTATTATGTCCGCAGGGAAGGAAAGAAAATTGAACGACTTCTTGTCGTTTAGCATGTCCTTCAATATGTCAATTCCTGTTATCATATTCTGTGCGGAGAATCCTCCCATATCCCTCATGCTTTCTATGAGCTCCTTAACATCCATTCCTTTCTTTATGCGTATATCGCGCACTTTGTCTTCAAGCAGAGATTTCTTGTCAGGGTTTGCCATAACTTCACCAGCTTATGATTTTATTGGACATGATAATTGATATAATACGTGTGCATCATAAGCATGTATCTTCCTCGAAGAAAGAGGGTCCGCGGGATAAACACTTATAAACGTTTTCCGAAGCGACATTATGGTTCTGCCGCTATTCAATGTTTTTTCTTGCCTTTTTAAAGCTATTTATCTTATTCTATTTTGCTTCTTTTGGGCGGGTGATTATGTATGGTGTTACGGAAATTCAGTCTTTATGATATAGAACAATTCATGAGGGAAGCGGGTGCGGAGCGCATAACGGAAGACGCGGTAATAGACCTTGAAAAGGAAATGGAAAGGCTTGCCGAAAAGATATCTAATCGGGCAATGCGTTATGCAGAACACGCGGGACGCAGGAAACTTATACGAAAGGAAGACATAATGCTTACACAGAGGAATGGCACGCAGCAGCCGATGCAGGGTGCGTCCAATCCTTCTCATATGAGTCCTGACAATTTCAGAAGGAACGCGAGGATTACGAATCCCGCACCTATGAAGGAAAGATAAAGGGTAACCTCCTTTTCATTGACCCTTTTCCAATTCATTATCAGATGCGTCAGGCTGTATATTCTTTTTCCGTAAGGCGCGGAGAGGGTTCCGTCTTTTTGCAATATTCCCAGATCGCTGACCTTGAATTTTCTTCTCAGATGCAGGAAGAATTCTATTATCCAAGGCATGAAGACTATCATTCCGAATATCTCGGCGTTGCCCATGACCATGATCGCTACCAGCGCGGCTCCTACTGCATACGTAAAACTGTCTCCCGGTATTATCTTTGACATGTACGTGTTGAACGGAAGAAATGCAAGAACCGATGCCACTAATAGTCCTGAGAGCAGCGTACCCATGTAATTTCCAAAGAAGACCGAATATACGAAAAGACCGACGCCGGCTATGATGGCCATGGTTGGTTGAAGTCCGTCGAAGCCTCCCAGCAGGTTGAACGAATTCGAAACGAATATTATTGCAAGCGGAAGGATTATCAGCGGATATATTAATCCAAGATTGACGCTGCCAAGGAACGGCACGACCATGCTGCTGACTCCTGCGTTTATCGCAATTAGCGGCAATGCGCCTACGAGGGTGAGTACGGGTTTCTGCCACTGTTTCAACCCTTCGCGTATGTCCATTCTGTCCGTGCTCTTGACGCGTTCGCTCTTCACGTTTATGTCATCAAGGAAGCCTACGAATGTTATGAGCGTTATGGCAAGTGCGGTCGCAAGAAGCCTCGGCAGCGCATCCTTCACAGGAGTAAAGACAAACGTCGCCCCGAACGTGTATACCAATATCCCGACTATCATGCCGAATGAAACCGCGACTCCACCGCTACTCGGTACCTTCACAGGTTTTTTCTTGTTTCTGTCTTCTGCTATTATTCCCGCACCATAAAGGTATGTCATAAGAAACCTTGTGCTTATCACTGTCACTGCAAATGCAAGAATGGAAGGTATTATCACGGTTAGAAAACTGCTGTACATGTTTACATTAATCTTATTACATGCTTAAAAAACATGCGTGCAACGGATATGACATCGTGCAAATCACGTTCGCGTATAAACGCATAGAAACCGGCAAAACCCGCCATTTGCAAAAGCATCAAATACGTCGTGTAGCCTTCACGGCGTGCATGGTATAAATAACAATTACATCAAAGAATGGTATATTCATGCGCTGCAGTTCACGGTGGAATCATGTTTATCGAAAAATTATTCGGGAGGAAAAAATTCGTGAGTACCATAACTGGGATAAGCATCAAGTTTCTCGGCGAAACGCACACGCTTCCCGGGCTGGAGATAAAAAACAGGAAATTCGACGTGTCAATACCCTTTCAGAACAAGATGGGGAGCAGCATGCTTCCCGACATGCTGAAGGTTCCTCCCCTGACTCTTGAGAAAATAGCCGTATTGCCTCCGTTCAAATTGCTAGGAACGGAACCTTCCCTTCCTGCCAAAGTGGATTTCATGTCCAAAATAATATTCAAGCTGAAACTCGAGGCTCCTCAATCTGGATACAACGGCCCGCTTTCGGTTTCCTTTTCAAATTCATCTACCGATCTCATCACATTAAGCGTGAACAAGGTAACGGTGAGCTCCCCGTCCGAAAGCGTGGCGCTTGACGATTCCGCATTCATGCTCACGGTGCAGAAAGGACAGGTATTCAAAAAAAGCATGCAGCTTTTCAAGATATACAAATTCATGGACAAGGTAAATCTGATCGAAGCAAGCAAACCCTTCGAAATCGTAAATACGGTTCCGCAGTTGCCTTTAACCCTGGACCATAAGGACAGTTACATAATCGACGTATACTTAAAGGCTCCCGACTTCAGTTATTCGGGAAGCCTGGAAATAAAATTCAAGTGATTTGCATGAACCACATGGTTTCAATTCTCCTGGACGAAGAGCTTGCCAATTTCATAGGCAAAAAGGGTTCCGCTAACGGAATAACGTTTTTCAACAGAAAATCCGGCGATGATGTCATTGTCGTATTATTCCCAACAAATCCCGCTGAAAAACCTTACGGCATAGCTGAATCGATCCTCGTATCCGAGCAGATAATCCTGAGCACCAAAAATGTCGACAAAGATCTTGGCGAAGCGATAGTTGCAGCATCTCTGTCCGGAAAGAAGGTGCTGTTCACCGATGATAACGATGTCAGCAAACTTCTCCCGCAAGGCACGCTTTCAGATTCGCCAGTGATATCGCGCGACAAGCTTCTGGAAACCATCCTGGCATTCAAGGCCGACGGGGCTTCCGATACATTAAGGATAGACATAGACAAGGCATTTCCGGTCAACGGTGTCGGAACCGTAGTGCTCGGCGTGGTGATATCCGGGACTGTCAAGGTACACGATACTCTGCATCACACTTCCGGAAAGGAATGCAGCGTCCGTTCGATACAAAGCCAGGACGTATCCGTGCAATCCGCGGGTCCCGGCACGCGTGTCGGCCTTGCAATGAAAGGCATAGACCATGACGAAATGGATAAGGGCGACGTCCTTTCGACTTCGCCAATACGCAAAGTGGGGAAGCTTACAGCAACCGTGCATTCAAGTCCGATCGCAAAGGAATCAATACATGAAGGCGCTACGTACACATTGGCATCGAATTTTTCACATTCTGTAGTTAAGGTCGCTTCGATAAGCGGCGAATCCGTGACATTCGATCTGGAAAAACCCCTTCCGATAGCAAAAGGCGACGGGATACTTCTCATGCGCAGTCAGGTGCCCAGGGTATTTGCATCCGGAACGGTCTCCTCCGTGTGAAGCGGATTACCTGCTCCTGTCCCACAGCTCCCAAAATTCCTTCCGCAGCCTTTCGACAGCGCTCCTATCTCTCGTAACCTCTATGTGCTCTATGTTGCTGTGCATACCCCTGTAAGTGAGATTTGCGGAACCGCTTACCGCCATTTTTCCCGATACATATATCTTGGCATGGACGAAGTTGTGCGGTATCCTTATGCGTATCATGTTTTTGTCGAATATCCTGAATATGGCTATCCTGAGAAGCACTATCCCAACCGATGCAAGGAGCAGTTCAATGTTCATCAGCCTCGCATACAGAAACAACACGTCCATGATTGCAACAAGCGCGGCAAACACGAATACACCAAGCGTAAATCCCTCTGCCTGCAGTATTTTCTTCGCGGTCGGATCCAGTGATGAAGACAGGATATAGATTTTTTTCCTAAACGCGTTCTTCCTCAGAAAAGACGCATAATATGCATCTATATACGGTGACACTATGCAGATCTCCTTTCCATTCCTTATCAGGTCTTCCACATACCTGTGGCTTTCGCGTCCGTGCGTATAGAAATTCTTTTTCCAAAGAAGTGCCATGTTACGAATACCATCTTAATATATAAAACTGCATAATGCAGTTCTACACTTATGGCACAGAACCGCGCGGACCTGCGGAAGCTCAAGCGATATTTCGTTAATGAGGAGTATGTTCATTTCAACGTGTACCGTAGCCTGTCCCTATCCGAAAAGAACGGAAAGTTGCGAGAGATACTCGCAAAACTTTCGAAAGACGAATCTCGGCACATGGATTTGTGGAAATCCTTGCCTGTCGGAGACAACAATTCGTCATGCATATCAATCCTTTCGCGCGTAAAAGTGCCGGCGCTTCTCGTATTGAAACGGATGTTCAGCATAGCGTTCGTTGACAGGATCATGGAAAGGAGCGAACGCATAGTCCTTGACGAATATGCGAGGGTGACAAAGGGCGATCATCTGCCTGAAGGATACAGAAAAAAAATCCGTGCTGTAATGCGCGACGAACTTCGGCACAAGCAAAAATTCTCAACAGAGATAATTCCGTATGAAGGAACGATGGACAATGTGCGTTCCATAATCCTCGGGCTTGATGACGGGATCGTGGAAGTACTGGCGGCAATTTCGGGATTCGCGATGCTTGCGCATTCGCACATCATAGTTGCCATCGCCGGAATAATAATAGGGATATCGGGAACGCTGTCGATGGCCGGCGGGGCTTATCTCTCGTCGAAATCGGAACGCCTCGTGGAAAAGAATTCACATGAACGCAACCACACGTTGCCAATCTCCGATGCATTTTACACAGGTTTGTATTATCTTGCCGGTGCCGCTGTTGTAACGTCTCCATTCATATTCGGCCTTTCGGGAATAAACGGGATAGCGGTATCAATAGCTCTTGCGGCGATAGTGATATCCACCGCCTCCGCAATAATAGCCGTAATAAGCCGTACAAGCATATTGAAACGGATACTGGAAATGCTGGCAATAACACTCACCGCTTCGATATTGACGATGATAATAGGGGCAGTATTGCGCACATATTTCGGAATAAGCCTGTGACAAAACATATTCCGACGTGGGGGATTTATTTCTCAAGATTTCTTTTCAGCACGGACACGAGATCCTTGACAACCCTGTTTTTGTCTTCCAGGCTGGAAAGCTTGATTCCCGATGCCATCCTGTGCCCTCCTGCGGCTTCTATCGCTTCTTCATCGGTTTCCTTCAACTCCTGAAGAACTTCCGCAAGATCCATGCGTTCGGAAAGTTTGCGGTCAACCCTTATGGAGATGTACCTGCCCGAATGTACGACGACAATCGGTGCAGAACCTTCCATTTCACTCAGCGTTTCGAGAAACTTTGATGAAAAACGGCCGGGCAACGGATAGCGCGTCTCCTCGCTTTTGACGTCTTCAAAATCCAGCACGTATATCTTAGCGTCATTTGCGTTGTACTTTTTTACCTGTAAAAGGGCATCGGATATCGATTCCGAAAGCCGCATCTTCGCATAAGACACAAGCTCGCTCATCCTTCCCGGATTTGAAATTATCTTATCTATTTCGTAAGGCGTGATTCCCGTCACTGCCGGACCCAATGCAACTTTTGCATCGCTTGTAAGCATGTCGAGAAGTATTGAAAGATCCGCCCCGTTCTGCGTTTCCGCTGCAAACCTGCTGTAATCCCCTATCAACGAGGCGCCTTCCATCGCCAGCGTATTCTGGTTTGAAAATGTCTTTGCAAAAGTGCACGCCAGATATCCCGCCGTATAATTGGAATCGCCCCCGTTCATCCACGGATTCACATAACAGTCGAACTTCAATCCCTCAAAACCTTCCACTATCGGATGATGATCCAGCCATATGACGTCGAAATCGTCATGCAGCGTTTCTATGCCGTCATTGCTTTCCAGCGACGTGCCGAAATCAACGAGGACCAGGAGGGGTTTTTCCAGCGAAGAATACCCCCTTGAGAGCATCAGGTCGCTCTCGGCGTCGTATCTGTTGTACGCTATGCCGGTGTGCATTATCCATATGATGCTGCTTTTGGTATCATCAAAGCCGTTCTTTGCCATAAAATCCGTGATTCCGGCAAAAAGGCCGTAAGCGCCTCCGGCGCCGTCGGCATCATTATGAAATCGCACTATTACCGGCGCGGCACCCGCGATTTTTTTCAGAAACAGGCTGCCGCATCCGAGCAATTTCTTCCACATTTTTTCCGTAGTGATATCCAATCCTTCGATGCCTGAAACGTACGGTTTCATGCCCGCGGTCTTATCCACTATGCTATTTGCCCACTTCTCATATTCTTTTTTAATGAGGGTTCCGGAAGATACGTCTACGGTGTGCAAAACGCTGCCTTCATCGTGCGCCGTTATCCCGTCTCCGGGTTCGAACTGTATGCTGCTTGTGAAGTCCGCTATCCTCTTTTTTTCAACGGTCCATATGCTATACTGGATTTCCTCTCCTGCCCTGTTTTTTGTCGACAACACTAATCCTTCCATGTAATTCTCCGCATTCATGACGCATAGGCGCATGCACCTATTACTTTATGCTTGGAAATGCCTGCGTCTGATTTAATATATCGCTTTGGTTTATCAGCATGTATTCCTGACATGCTTTGTTTACAGTAATGTTTGTTATGTAACTGCAATAGCTTTCGTTATAGTAATTCGAGGCAAGCGCCGCATAGCAATTATACGAGAAATTTTCCGGAAGCGAAGCGCAAATGCTTACGTTCTTCGTGGAAACGGCCTCCGCTATTTTCAGCGTATCGTTGCAGCTCGAGCTTCCCAACTGCGTTCCTCCAGCGGTACACAGGCCGTAAAGTTCGGAATAGTTGAACGAGGCGCTCTGGGTTGTGTTTGCAGTCGCATTCTGCTGACTAAGTTCAAAGACGCAGTCCTGGCTCATCGTGGAATTTGATATCTCATTGCAGCTCGTCCGATTGCCGTATTGGACTCCTATCGCCATATAACACAGATCGCGCGCGCTGTAGCTTGGCGAATTGAGGAATTCGGACATCAATACGGGATAATTCAAACTCTCGTAAGCTTTCGTGTAATTTAACAGGTCTACCTGGCTTACTATGGCACTGACGATGTTCGTTTCATAGCTTTTGGTCACGTTCCCGCAGTATGCGGGATTTCCTTTTTTCAATCCGTAACCGAAATTTATCACTGAATTGCATATCGTCCTGTTGTTCAGGCTTGACAGTGAATTGCATGGCGTGGCGTTGCTCTGCGATATCGCAATCTGCATCACGCATGCATCCTTGTAGCCGTTTTGCAGGTTGTCGCATGCTGAATACGCGTCAGTCGTTCCCGCTATCTTGTCAACGCATGTTGCGGCAACGCTTTCATTTCCGGCTTTGTAGCACAATGCCGTATTGTTGCTGCTTTCCCCGATCGTGAGATAGCATGTCTGTTGCATTGAAGGGTTGGTCAGGAGGCCGCACACGCTTCCGTTGTTTGAACTTAACGCAAGCGAGTAAAGGCACTGCTCCTTATTGCCAGAAAGCGGAATGCTCTGGCACATGTGCAATTGGGATCCGCGTGGCACTAGGAATATGGCCAGCGCGGCCACTGCCGCTATGACTATGACTACGAGCGCAAGAATGCGCAGACCCTCTTCTCTCGGGTCTCCATCATCTGTCTTTTTTCCAAATGCCATCAAAAACAACTGCTATCTCAGTACGGTGCCATATCCTCTGCGGCAAAGATCCTGAATCCTGCAGGAGTTATCTCATAAGGCGTAGTTACGAAACTGTGCTTGCTGCCTCTTATTTTCAGTATTTCGGTTGCAAGCATTCTTTTTGCTTCTTCACCTGTCTGATATAAGGCAATAATTCCGTCAAATATGAAGTATTCGGGCTTGAAGAGCAGTTTGTGCCTTTCCGGCGATTCCATTTCAGTTGTCATTATCGAAGTTACGCCGAGCCTTCTCATGCTAAGTATCAACGCGAGCATGTATTTTCTGTAAAGCGCTTCGTCGCGTATGAGTATGTTGAATACAGAAATGGAATCGACGACGACGCGTGTCGCTTTGGATGAAACGACAAGCGACTCCATGTCGGAAATCACCTTTCCGAATTCGTATGTCGAACGGGATTCGCCGAAACTCCCGAGCGCGGTTTCCGAAGGGGCCTTCGCATCTATTATTATCTTGCCCTGCTTTACGAGATCGTCTATGTCGGTAAATTCTGGAAACGTGGACTTGACGTTTTCCAGTATTCTTGACGGTTCTTCCTCAAATGCAAAGAGTATTCCTGTATTTCCCATCTTCGCATTCCTGTACAGATACTCGAAGCCCATCAGCGTCTTTCCCGCTCCCGGCCCTCCGCTTATCAATACCTGGCTCGCTTCCGGTATCCCTCCATAAAGCATCTTGTCTATTCCGCTTATGCCTGTTTTTATCTTGTTGAGCATTCCACCATCTCTCTTAGCTTATACATGCGTGCAGAGTTTTATATAGATATGTTGCGATACCTACTCATGAACAGGAATCTTCTACTGCTGGGCATAATTATTCTCGTAGCTGGTCTTTTCGTTACATACCAGTCGAGCCAGCAGTTCTTTCAGAATTCCGCAAGTTCCAACGGGGTAAGCAGCGGAAGCATGCATCTGGGCAAAGGCTCCACGGTGTACATGCCCGCAACGTTCAATTCCTCAATGCTCATTGCCGTTGCATACAATTCCACCCTTCCGATAAACTTCTACATTGCGAACGAATCCGCATTTTCAAACATACTTCCTCACATAAATTCCAGCACGACGGCCGGCAATACCGTGCAATCGCTTGAAGGAAAAGGCATTGAGGTTCTCTACATGGACTCCGCGCGCGGCGCGTTTCCATATCAGCAGCAGTATGCCGTATCTGTCAAGCCTCCAACGTATCTGGCTGAAAATGCGTCCTACTTCCTTCCTGCGGATACCTATTACATAGTTTTCAGCAATCTCAATGAAACTGCGAATGCCACTGTTTTCTATTCCATGTATAACCGCACCGAAGCGAGCATTACCCTTTCAAATTCTACGAATCTTCTGGGATACGGCGTATTCGGCAGTGCGATGTCCCTCATAGGCATTGCGCTTGTCGTGATAAGCCTGTTTCTGAAAAGAAAGACCTCTGAAGAAAAGATCTACGCAACCGACGAAGGGATAAACAGACTGTACGATCAGGTGGAGAGAAAGCCTTCATCTAAAAAGGCCGCACCCAAAAAGGGCAAGAAAGCGGTTAAATAGCGATTGTCTAACATGACTTCGTCAGTTACCTTTATTAAGTAATTTTAGCCATATCTATTGCATGGACAGTTTACAGGAACGAATAGCCGGGGAAATAGCCCTGTCCGACAGTCCGGGCAGCACCATGAAGAAATGGAGGGAGCTATTCGGCGTGTCACAGATAGAATTGGCCAAGCATTTGAAGATATCAACATCAACGATAAGCGACTACGAGGGAAACAGGAGGGCCAGTCCCGGAGTAGGGATAATAAAAAGGCTGGTAACTTCACTGATAGCGATAGACGAGCAGCGCGGAGGAGAGGTAATACGCAATCTTGAAAAATTCGACAAGGAACCGGCGAAGGATCCGTTCTATTTCATACACGATTTCTCGGCACCGATAAGCGGCATGGATTTTGCAAGGCTTATAGATGCGAAAATAGTTGCAAATCCTGGTTACCTCGATTCGATGAAACTGTTCGGATACACGCTGATCGATTCGCTCCGCGTCATACTTGAGATATCTCCGAGCGAATATCCGAAGCTGTTCGGCACGACAAATGAGCGTGCATTCGTTTTCGACCAGGTCAGCACCGGAAGATCGCCAATGGTCGTGATAAGAGTAGCTCCGATAAAACCCCGGCTCGTTGTCATACAGAACATAGACCAGGTGGACAAGCTCGCGATAAAGATATCGCAGATAGAGCGCATACCTCTTCTCACAACCCGTCTTACTACCGAAGAGGTAAGGACAAGGCTCAACAACATCTGAATACTGTCCTTTTATCTATTTTCATTTCAATGTGTATTGATAGTTGATAGCATGATGCCGAACATGGATCCGCGCGCGCTCAAGAAGATGATGGAAAGAATGGGCATAAGGAGCGAGGAGATAGACGCGCTCCGCGTGACGATAGAAACAAGGGACAAGAACATACTGATAGACAATCCCCAGGTTACGCTGATAAACGCACAGGGCAGCAGTTCTTTTCAGATAACCGGAGACATATCCGAAACGGAAAAATCCGATTCCGAATCCCTTCCCGAAATAAGCGAAGACGACGTCAAGGTTGTCATGGAGCAATCGGGCACGACAGATGAAGAAAAGGCCAGGGATGCGCTGACAAAATCAAAAGGCAACATAGCCGAAGCCATAATGGCGCTTAAGGGCGAATAATCCCGTACCTTTTGCATCAGGCATGCGCTAAACGTTTTTCATGTAAAGAAGTTCGTGCATGCCCTTCGCCTTGAGGAATTCCGACAGGCCCATCACGCGCACGTTTTCAATATTCAATGCGTTGAAATACCTTTGAAAATGCGCATTATTGACTATTACCGTAACCCGCGGATAAACGTTGAGCCGGAATTTCAACATCGACGCCGTTTTTTCTATATCCTTAGATCCCGTTTCATATTCGAACGCTATTTTTTCCCTGCCATAATGCGCAACAAGATCGGGGCCATAGGAGTTGTTGTAGATCCTGCTGTCAATTCCCAGTCTTTTCAACTGCCTGCTTACCAATCCCACGCAAACGTCGTGTTCCGGGCTGTTTCTCGGCATGGACATGTACCACTTTCCGTCATATTCCGATTCCGCATCGACAACATGCGACTGTAGGGAGCCTTCCTTCTCCATCGAATCGAGCCTTTTGACGGTATCCTCCTTTCCAAATCCCAGCCCGTTCATCGCTACGCATATCTCATCCGCGTTAGCGGCAAGCATGCACCGCCTTGCGATTTCGTATGTAAGACACGGTTTCTTCGGAGCCCCGTTTCCAAACAATGTTATTACCGGATTCCTCATTCCGGATTCGCATATTACCGCTTCGCCTGTTCGCAATCCGCGCAATGCCTTTTTTATCTCGATGAACCTGTTCAGTTCGTTTCCTCCCGAAACCAGATTTGCAAGATAGTTCAAGTCCTCGGGTTCCCTTTGGTAGAACGCGGCGATAAGCGACGCGTTGGTTCGAATGTCCTTGTCTATGCTCTTGATCCTTTGCGACACCGCTATTATCCCGATGCCGTACTTTCTCCCTTCCGCGGCTATCTTCCCCGCTATCGATTTCTGTCCAAGTTTTTCGGCCTCGTCTATTATGACGTAGAATCTGGATTTCGGCCGCTTGTCCATCTGAAGCATGCGCCTGTATATCTTTCTCAGGAAACTTTCTATGTATACGGACTGTGCTTCGTTCGTATGCAATCCCGACAGCACGAATATGCTGTTTCCATTCATCACGCCGTCCATATCCGCGCTATGCGATACGTTTCCCGTATCAAGGAGGAGGAGCCTGCGTGACAATCCGTCAAGTATTCGCGAATCCGCCGTTCCCGCCTTCTTTTTCAACAGCGAAATCGAATAGAGCAGATCGTGTATGTTCTGGGCGCGTTCCGTTCCGTACAGCCTTGCATAAGTATACATTATGGCTTTGTATAAATGGTAACCCTGCACTTCCCCGAGCCTGAATATTCTCTTCAGCATGCCCGTAAGTTCGCTTGCCCTTTCCCGTTCGCTCGCACCGTCGAGTTCGAACGCGTTTATTCCGTTATACGCGGCATCGTATATCCTCGCATTGATTTCATCGGCAAGCCCCGAATACTCGTCATGCGGGTCAAGTATGGCAACGCGCTCTCCCGCTGCGGCAAGCTGCCTTGCAAGCCCCATGCACGCGTTCGATTTCCCGCTCCCGCTTTCTCCGACCACTACGATATGCGGATTCATACGGTAATTGGGGTTAAGCATCATGTTCCCGTAATGTTTGCGCTCCCACTGCCACCGCGGCTTGTCGAAATATATCTTTTTCATCACAAGCATCGAAGTTATCCTGCCAAACGTTATCATTCCGCCTTTTTTACGATTGAATATTTTCCATTTTGACATTTTCCAAAAATTCATAGCATCACCATTACTTGTTCGCAAGTGCCGCAAAAACGGCGCAAGCAATAAAAAGAACATTGAAGGAATAGCACATCATCCACAAAGGAAATCGCATGGAATTGAAATTTGTAACAACGAACCCCGTCAAACTCTCGATGGCAAAAAGGATACTGAAAGGATACGGAATAAAGGTCGTGGCGCATCCGTTGGATCTTGCAGAGATACAGGAAACCGATACGGTCAAGGTTGCGATATCCAAGGCCAGGCAGGCGCTGCACACGATACGCGATTCCTCATTCATGGTGGAAGATACGGGGCTGAACATAGAAGCGCTTAACGGGTTTCCCGGCGCCTTACTGAAACCGACGATGCATACCATAGGCGAAAAAGGCCTGCTTCTCATGGTGCACGGCATGAATCGAAAGGCGCGATTCGTAAACACGGCGGTTTTTTACGATAACAACAAGGGCAAGTTCCACACGTTCACTTCATATTCATACGGCAGGCTCGCCATGTCAACGAGCGGAAGAAACATTCCGGGCTGGGCCGTGGGCAAGATATTCATTCCCGACGGCTGGAAAAAGACCATAGCTTCCATGGGAAAGGAAGAATTGAGCAGGTATATGAAAGATGTGGAAGACGGTTCGCATTATAGCGACATAGGACAGATGCTCGGTGACAAAATCCGAAAGCGTTCAGTCTGAAGCAAGCTTCCTTATCAGCGTTATCTCGTCCTTCCACGTTATGTTTTTGCACTCCGGCGTTTCCATTATGAGCGGTTTGCTGCTGACGTTTTTGTAAGACAGGAGGGCTTTGAATCCGTCTATCCCTATGTGTCCCTGACCGATATTGTCGTGCCTGTCGCGTCTTTCACCCATTTCGAACTTTGCATCATTCACATGCATTGCACGAACGCGTTTAAGATCGATGTCGTCTGCCATCTTATCCAATCCCTCCTTCCTGCGTATGTCGTATCCGGCTTCGAACGCGTGGCACGTGTCTATGCAAAATCCGAGTTTTCCCGAATTTCCGAGCGCGCTTTTTTCATATATCCTTGTCAGGTCTGAAAGATCGGCTCCTATGCTGTTTGCATGCCCTGCCTGGTTTTCCAGAAGTATCTCGGTTTTGTCGCAGTATTTTGCAACCGAATCGAGCGCGGCAACGACTCTTGACAGGCTTTCATCAAGATTTAGCCTGCCCTTTCCGCTTCCCAAATGCGTTACCAAATAATCCATTCCCAACTCTTCGCATCTCAACACGTTGTCCTTCAACGATGCAATCGATTTTTTCCATATCGAATCGTCAGGAGATGCGAGATTCGGCAGGTACGGCATATGCGCGAACAGCGGCCCGACCTTTTCTTCGGAAGCACGCTTCAGGAAAAGCCCCGCCTCTTTTTTATCAACGGGACTCATCGCCCACGTTCTGGGGTTTGTCACGAACACCTGTATCGTATCCGCTCCGAGTTCCACTGCCCTGCCTATGGAATAAGACAATCCTCCGGCGCCCGATACGTGTCGTCCTACCTTTACCATTGCCATCATTCATTTTTGAGTTTGGAGTATCCTTCCTTCAGAATGGAGAGCTCGTCATTCTTCAACGGGCAGTTGCTGCCGTTGAAAGTGCTGCTCGACAGTACGAACCCGAGAGCCTCGATTCTCGTCTTGCTGCCTCTTGCGCTTTCCACTATCACGTCTACGGGCCTTTCGGTCTTCTGAAATCTTCCGGTATCATCCGCCCATTTTTTGAAAACATTGCTCGTATGCATCAAAAGGTCTATCGCATCGACTGCCAGCAGAAATTTCTTCAGTTCCTCTATCCTTGAGGGGGGAACAGATCCGTCACTGCCGCTGTCTTCGAGATATCTCGACCACGTGCTGCGCATCTCCTTTGCATTTTCCACAACTTTGTTTATCATGAAAAGATCTTCCTCAAGCTCTCCTCCCTTTTCAGGCATCGCCGGCACGTAACCGGATATGCTCATCCGCCCTTCTTTCTTCTCTTTCTTCAATATGTCTACCGCTTCAAGCACGAGCTCGTCTTTAATCTGGGTGAGCACGTCTTCGCACAGGAGCCATGCCTTTACGTCACTATCCATAATGTCCACAGACAGCTATGGTAATCCGATTATAAATAACGATACCCGCTTCAGCAGGCATCCGAATGCCCTGCCGTGCCAAGCCACATGTGCCAGAGAGGGGCGGGGAACCACCGCCACCCTGTATCTCTGCCATGTGAGACCTTCATCGGTCACGAAGACCTCCACTTCATACTCACCGTGCCGTCCGCTTTCGGATTCCTCCCTGCATATCCACGCGAGTTCCGCAAGCTCGTTTGCAAGCCTGCCGAAATCTTCGCATGCGGAAGAGGTTTCCATGACGCTTTCCTTCTTCTTCCACGCGTCAAATGCGGCCGTAAGTACCTTATCCAGTCCTCTCACAGTTCCCCTATAGTTTACACTCACCTTCATGCTACCACCCAGAAACCGGAACCATACACCCAGAAACAGATTGCCATTTTTTACAGCGCTGGCTCCGCTTTTCCAAAGTATATACTACGATAAACTATATATATTTAACTACACTATCTTATATCAAAGGAAAAGAATTATATAGGACCTTGCCCCCAAGACATCCTGCCGGGCCGTGCCCGGCAACACCTAGAAACGGAACGGGGCGGTGAAAGCCGCCCCTAACTACTTTTTCGATCATACTTCCCTTGCCAAATAAACGAGTAAAAGCCTGGATTTTGGTGTAATTATACGCCGTAAACAAGCAAAAGATTTAAATACGTTACCCTCTATAATATCTTTGCGTGTTATTACACAGAATGTGAAATAAACGTAATCTATTGACTGCAATGCATTCTCTAGATTTTTATACTTTTGAATTTCAAAAGGTTACACAAGTCACAAGATTATATTGGTGAATAGAATGGCAGACAAACCACACATGAATTTGATCTTCATAGGGCACATAGACCACGGAAAGTCAACGACGGTCGGAAGATTGCTCTACGAAACTAAGGCTGTCAGTGAACAGGATCTTAAGAAGCTCAAGGATGAAGTCGTAAAGTACAACAGACCTTCATTCGAGTTTGCATTCGTCATGGACCAGCTTAAGGAGGAAAGGGAAAGGGGAATCACTATAGACATCATGCACAGGGATTTCCAGACCCAGAAGTACTACTTCACGATTATAGACGCACCTGGACACAGGGACTTCGTAAAGAACATGATTACCGGAGCAAGCCAGGCAGACGCCGCAGTGCTTGTAGTATCTTGTGTTGACGGTATACAGTCCCAGACAAGGGAACACGCATACCTCGCAAAGGTTCTCGGTATACAGCAGGTAATAGTCGGTATAAACAAGATGGACGCTGCAGGATTCGACAAGGCAAAGTTCGAAGATGCAAAGGCAAAGGTAAGCGAACTTCTCAAGACTGTGGGATACGATACGAGCAAGATAACGTTCGTTCCTTACTCCGCACTTGAAGGATCAAACGTAGCCGCAAAGTCTGACAAGCTGTCATGGTACAGCGGACCTACGCTCCTTGGCGCTCTCGACACGCTTAACCTTCCAACAAAGCCTCTTGACAAGGCACTCAGACTGCCTGTTCAGGACGTTTACAGCATAGCAGGATTCGGAACTGTTCCTGTAGGAAGAGTCGAAACGGGCGTAATGAAGCCTGGCGACCAGATTATAGTAATGCCAAGTGGCGCAAAGACTGAAGTAAGAAGCATAGAAATGCACCACCAGCAGCTTCAGAAGGCAGAACCTGGAGACAACGTCGGATTCAACGTAAAGGGCGTTGACAAGAAGGACATAAAGAGAGGAGACGTTATCGGGCCGGTTTCAAACCCCCCTACGGTTGCGGCAGAATTTACCGCTCAGATAGTGGTAATAAACCACCCTACGGCAATAGCACCTGGCTATACTCCTGTCTTCCACATACACACGATGCAGATTGCAGCGACTATAGTGGAGATAGTTGAGAAGAAAGACCCTAAGACGGGCCAGGCCTTACAGAAGAACCCTGAGTTCATAAAGAACGGCGACGTAGCCATCGTAAGGATTAAGCCGAGCAAGCCTATATGCATAGAAAAGTTCGGTGAATTCCCTCAGCTTGGCAGATTCGCCATAAGGGATATGGGCCAGACGGTAGCTGCAGGAGTTGTCCTTGACGTAAAGAAAGCGCAGTGAGCGAATGGCAATAACAAGGATAAAGCTTATCAGCAGGAACAAGGACGACGTGGTCAAGATAGCAAAGCAGATAGTCGAGATCGCGAAGACCGTTGGGGTCAAGTTCAAGGGCCCCATCCCGCTTCCTATCAAGGTGCTTAACATTCACACAAGGAAGACTCCTTGCGGTGACGGTTCGCACACGTACGAACACTGGGAGATGAGAATCCACAAGTGGCTCGTAGAGATAGACGGAAGTGAACAGGCGCTGAGACAGCTTATGAGAATAACCGTTCCGGACACCGTTCAGATAGAAATGACACTGTCCTGATATTTTTCAGGCGTGTCATTTTCTTTTTTCTATTCCTTCCTTTTTTCCGTTTCATCCACATCAATCATTTTACCATAGCTGCGGCTATAATCGATTGTAAATAAATCCCATACCGGATAAATAAAAAAAGAAGACTGCGGCCTGGCAATTCAGTTCCTGCTCAGACCATACAGCCTGTTTATTTCACTGTGATATGCCTTCTTGGTATTATCATCGACATCCGAATTGTCCACCGCTTTTCTCAGCTCTTCGTGGTTTTCTATGTCTCCTATTACCACTCTTCCGCTCTCCGATCTGAAAGCAAGCGAGCAGATCAATTCAAGGGGATGCGTGAACGCACCGTTCTCGGAAGGATGGGTGGGCATGACGCCTCTCCTGATCCATTCCGGTCTTCTGCCATCCTGCTTTCTATTATTGCGTTTCCAAAACATGCAAAACAAACTCTCAATGTGCCTTCTCCTTTGTTGCTAAACACTTAAAAAGCTGTTTAGAACGTCTTGTACTTTCCAAGGGAGATATCCATGGTGAGCTTATTTATGTTTTCCAGCCATCCGTTTGCGATATACTTCGCCTTGCCGCTTATGTCGTCGAAATTGGCTCCGCTTTCCACTATCACGTTCATGTTCAGGTTAAGCGGTTCGTCAATCCTCTTGCCTATCTGCGAGAGTATTGCGATGTCGCATTCCTGTATCTGCGGATACTGTTTAACAACATCGTCTGCAAGCTGCGTTGCGAGTATGTTGTATATCTTGCCTATGTGGCTTATCGGGTTCTTGCCCGAAGCCGCTTCAAGGCTCATATGCCTGAACGGCGTTATCAATCCGTTTACCCTGTTACCCCTTCCCACTGAGCCGTCGTCTCCCGCCTCGCAGCTTAAGCCGGACTTGGTAAGATAGACGTTTTCACCCTCTATAGCGTCACCCGTGTTGATTTCGACCGTCACTTCCTTCTTCGTAAGCGTCGATGCGAGCTTCAGAACGTCGTTCGCTATGCGTTCCTTGAGCTTCACATAGCTGTCGATGTCATTAACCTGGCTTGCAACGAAAGCTATTGCTATCGTAAGCGTTATCTTGCCGTTTTCTCTGCACCCCATGACCTTAATGTCTTCTCCCACTGCAGGGACCTGTGCTTTGTATTCCTTGCTGTTGAGGTAGTTTTCGGTCTTCAGCACTATCGTTTCCGTATCGGTGAATGGTGCAAAGCCTATACCGAATGAGGTATCGTTTGCAAGAGGAACATTGCTTGTCCTTCCGAATATGTGCGTAAGATCCGCGCTTCCTTCCGCTATCTTGGAATTTATTTCAAGATCGTTCTCGAAATCGAGATAACGCGTATTATCCTTCAGGTATTTGAGCGTCACATCCTTTGCTATCTGGTTTACGTCTATGGTCTTGCCTTCTATTTTGCTTGTGGCTCTTCCGGTGACTATTACCTCTATCTTCTTCGTTATGTTTCCCCTTCCGAAACCTACGTCCGAAGCCCCCCCGATTATGAGCCCTTTGTCTACATTGTGGTGGAGCACGCTTCCTGCGACGTTAAGGTATTCCCTGCACAATGCATGGCTTGTTTCATCGACTATGCCATCTATAAGGCTGTCCGGGTGTCCGAGTCCCTTTCTTTCAACGTACTCGGTCTTCTGTTCTCCAATCGGCTTCAACTCTAGCTTCTCTACGGTTATGTTTCTCATTGCATCACAGAATTAAGCATGACTGCATGACTTGTAATTTAACTAAACTGGGAATGAAAAAGTATTTATAATTATTGATACATAAATATTACCATTAGTAATAGTGTTGATATGGATTCATTGAAAGAAGTTTCGGCAGCCGTAAGGGAAAAGCGCAAACGCCTCCGCATCAGCCAGAAAAGGCTCGCCCGTTTCATTAAAATGAGCCAGAGCACGATTGCAAGGGTGGAAAACGACATTGAACGCCTGAATCCAAGCTACGATACCATATTCAGGATATCCACGATGCTCAATGATCTTGAAAAAATCGACATTAAAAACGACATGCTCCGCAAAACGGCCGGAAGCATAATGCAGAAGAAGATAATCTATGCCAAAGCCACCAATACCGTTGCCGAGGCTATACGCATCATTAAAAATTACGATTTCCCCCGGCTCCCGGTGCTCAATAAGGACATGAACGTCATGGGCGCAATATCCCAGAAAAGAGTCATGGGGATTGCGACAAACGAACCTGAGAATCTTGACAAGATACACGTTAGCGACATCATAGACAGCGGTCTTCCGCAGGTCGGCCCCGAAGCCGAATTTTCAAAGATACGCAAGATTCTCGAAGAGTGGGATGCCGTTCTTGTTGTCGAGAGGGGCAAGGCGGTAGGCATAATAACGATATACGACGTTCTGAAGCGCATATGACCGTGCAAGTTTATTCCATTACGCGTGCGACGGGATTATTCTTATATATTCTTCAAGAGAGCATTTTTCGGTGTTTGTCTGCTTCCCGATTGGTTTACGATAACGCCTGCGGCTTCAAATCGTTACGGCAGGCTGCGCCATGATCTGGGCGTGCAGGGGCTCAATACCGTGTGCAAGGAAGCGCACTGTCCTAATTCATCGGAATGCTGGGACAGCGGCACGGCTACATTCATGGTTCTTGGAAAAAATTGCACAAGAGGATGCAGATTCTGTGCAGTGAGCAAAATTGCAAAAGGTCCCCTTCCGGATCCGGAAGAGCCGCACAAACTTGCGATTACCGCAAAGGCGTGGGGTTTGAAATACGTAGTAATAACCTCCGTATGCAGGGACGATTTGGAAGATCAGGGGGCGGAACATTTTGCCAGATGCGTGGCCGAGACAAGAAAGGAAAATCCTTCTGCGCTGATAGAAGTGCTGATACCGGATTTCAGCGGAGATAAATCTCTGATAAAACAGGTTGTCGATGCAAAGCCCGATGTTTTGGGACACAACATAGAAACCGTCGAACGAATAAGCCCGAGAATACGCGACAGAAGGGCATCGTACGCCAACTCCCTGTCTGTGCTCAGGGCGGCAAAGGATTTGGGACAGAAGTATACCAAATCGTCAATAATGCTGGGGCTCGGCGAGACGGACGAAGAGGTTCTGCGAACGTTTGAGGATTTGAGAAGCGTCAATACGGATTTTATATCGATGGGGCAATACCTGCGTCCTTCATTGCATCATGAACCCGTAGCGGAATACATACGCCCGGAAAAATTCGAATACTTCAGAAAAATGGCGATGGGATCCGGTTTCAAATACGCGGTTGCCGGCCCGCTCGTAAGAAGCTCTTACAAGGCGGGAGAATATCTCACAAGATCGATAACTTCAAAATAAACTCCATGGCTATCTGCTGAAATTCCATTCGTCGCTCCTGTAAGTGTTTTTTGACAGTTCTTCCGCCCTGCTTTTTTCCTCTTCGCTCAAATTTCCAAAAAAGAATTCCTTCCCTTCGGTGAATCCGGAGAGAAGCGCTTCGTAAAGCCCTTCCTGCGTAACGTTGGAATAATCGAGCACCCGTGTCACCCTATCCTCAACGTTCTTTATCATCTTGTCGGATATTTTTTCCTTGCTTACGTTGAGGAGGCCGAACATCTTCTTTACATTGAGATCGTACAGTATCGTTCCGTGCTGCAGAAGCACGCCTTCCTTTCGCGCCTGTGCATTACCTGATATCTTTTTGCCGTTTACCACTATGTCGTTTATCGGAGCGAATTCGGCTTTTATTCCAAGTTGTCCAAGTCCGTTTATTACCCACCCGCAGATTTCTTCATAGCTTTCCCGTATTCCTTTCCTGAAATCCGTCTCGTTTCCTATGACACTGTAGGTAACTTCTCCGTTTTTGTCATGATACACGGCACCTCCGCCGGTTATCCGTCGTATGGTGTCAACACCAAGCTCCCTGCATCTTTCAACGTTTACTTCCTCGCGCATGCTTTGAAATCTGCCTATCGATACCGCGCTGGGATTCCATGTGTAAAATCGAATCGTTTTCGGGGATTTGCCCTCTCTGACCGCTTCGGATATTGCTTCATCTATCGCCATGTTAGAGCATGCCGCATTTTCCGAAATCTTAAGTACCCGCCACTCCATTTTTCATCGCCATTATCATGGCTTTTGCAAGCGACTCCGGATCTATTCCGACAAGCGTTATGCCGTTGCTCTCAACAACCTTCTTTACCAGATTTACTATATCGACTTCCGCCGATTTTGCCTGCAGTCCGGTAAGTGCCTTTTCAATGCTCCACAATCCCGTTTCGGGATACACGAAAAAATCCCCTGTTATCTCTATCCGTTCTATCTTATCGGAAAACACTATTCTTGTCGCAAGAAGCTTTCCTCCAGGAACTTTAAGTTTTGCATATCCTTCCATCCAACCGCGTAACTACATGAAAATAAGCTATTTATACTTCGTGTATGAATGACTGCATTTGAATTCACGTTCGTGGCGTTGTTACCACGGCACGTCCTTGAGCTTCGCCTTATGCGCTCCCATGTTTGTCGCCTTATGCAATACCCCTGTGAGCACGGTCAAAAACACAAGCCCCCATACCGAAGGCATGTGGCCGAATGGGAGTGCGAACAGCAGTGCGAATATGAAGAAAAAGTATTGGTCGAATAAGAGGAAAGGTTTGCCCTCCTTCATCCCGAGCTGCCTTTTCATAAAACTGCCGAAAAGGTCTCCGAAATGCGTTCCGAAGGTCATCGCTATTCCCGCGGCGAGCATATAAGGGAGAAAAGCGGATTCAACCGCTGCCATTATGAATCCTGCAAGAAGTCCGGCAATGAGCCCTATGATTGTCTTATGCTTTCCGAATATCGGTTTTCCGCGAAGCTTTCTACCGCCGTCTATCGGCGCTCCCCTTCCGAATATCACGGGGGCCCCATTGGCCACGTATGCGGGCCATATGTAAATTATGGGGTAAATTATTATCAAATAAATCGGATTATACATCAAAACAACTGTCAATCAGTTATCCTGCCTTCCGCATATTTCGCACTGCCTCCTCCTGAAAAGTGTTTTCCTTTTACAGCTTTCTTGATAATCTCTATTGCACTCTTTCCTGAATCCTTTCCTGCAATGCACAGTATTTCACCGTTCCTGTTTCTGAGAACAACCGCCTTCGTGCTGTCCTTGCTTACTACGTTATCCGCGATCTTGCGCATTGCATCCCTTTCGAAATTCACTTCCTTGTCTATGAATTTCTCCTTGCCCATTGAAGACGACATTTCCTCAACTACGAGCGCCATGTTCTCCTTCAGCTTCTCATGCATGTCGCTCTGTTCCTTCAACGATGCCTGCGCCTTTTCCGCTATTCCGAATATTTCCGCATTGAGCACTCTCGAAGCCTCGTGCAATTCCCTGTCTTCCTTTCCGAAATAATCCAGCGCCGCTGGTCCGGCAACGAATTCTATCCTTATTATTCCGTCGTGCGATCTGTAAGAGTTGATTATCTTGACTATTCCCAATATGCTTTCCATTCCTACTGCATGAAGACCGCCGCAAGCCTGTGCGTCAAGCAGATTACCGTTTTTATCCTGTATTTTTACTATTCGCATGGATTTTGACGGCACTCCGTGTCCCTGATATATTTCGAATCCATATTTGGATTCGGCTTCCCCTCTCGGTTCGTAATCCGCGCTTACTGTTATGCCGTTGAATATCCACCCATTGACGAGAGTTTCTATCTTCGCAAGTTCCTCATCGCTCAGTTTTTCGTAATGCGCTATGTCTATATGCGCTTTTTCAGGTTCCTTTCTAGTACCTTCCTGCCATGCATGTCTTCCCAAAACCTGCCTTGCCGCGGCACTGATAAGATGCGTAGCCGTGTGGTGTGCCGTAAGCCTCATCCTTGCTTCCTTATCGACATCCGCGTATACCTTGATGCCTTTTTTGAATCCCTGCTCCTTTCCCGTTTTTGCATCAAGCGTGTGCACTATCACATCTCCGTATTTTTGCACGTCTGTAACAGTTATTCCGTTTATTTTGCCCCTGTCCGCAGCCTGTCCCCCTCCTTCAGGATAGAAAGGCGTCTTGTCAAGAACTACGAGGTTCTTGTTTGCAAACAGGACCGTAGCGTTCGAATCCGTGGCAAAATCATAATACAACTGTTTTGTTGCTGGCAGGTCTTCGGGTATGTCCGCATTCTTCTTTACCTTTTTCTCCTTGCGGGCCATGTCCCCTTCTATTAGATTTTCATAGACGTTTTCCGGCATCTTAAGATCCACGCCCTTCGACTTCGCTTCCGTTTGCAGAAACTCGGGTGTTATGCCGTTGCTTTCATAAAGCGTGCGCAGCTGCTGCATATCTATCGTGCTTTTCTTGCTTATCAGATTGTCTACAACCTGCCTCGCGTTTCCCTTGCTTTTATCGTATCTCTGCCGTTCCACGTTTACTATCTTGGTGAATTCGTCCTTGTCAAAAGACTCCCTCAATTCGGGATATATTGCACTAAGTTCTTCGGCCATCATTCCCGCCAATTCAGGTATGCTTATATCGAATTTGAATTTGTCCATGAAGTCGAACGCTCTTCTGAGTATTATTCTCAGATTGTATCCTCCGCCGATGTTTGAAGGAAGCGCGCCGTCTGATACCGCGAACATCAGCGTCCTCGTGTGATCGAGTATCGCGTAAAGCCCCTGGACGGGCTTGACCTTCTTTTCATACTCCTCTTCGGTTATTCCTGCACTCTTCAGGAGCTGCCTTTCCTTCTCGCGGGCATTCTTCACTTCATCAACATTCAACTCTCCTGCGAATCTGGAGAATTTTTTGAATGCGGATGTTTCAACTTCTATGCCTGCCGTCTTCCTGAGGCGTGCGAGTATGTCGTGAAATACCGCTTCGTAAGCGTCATCATATCCTGTGTAAAACCACAGCAGCCTTTCGAATCCCCATCCTACGTCTATAACCTTGCCGTCCAGTTCGCGTATTCCGCCGTTTACGTATTCGAATTGCGTGAAAACGCTGTTTACCAGTTCTGCTCCGTGTGACAGGCTTTCCGTCGAAGGTCCGAATTCTGAGAAGTCCGGCATTGCCCAAACGTCTTCACTGTAAAGTATGTCTTCCTTTTTGGTCCCCATTATCTTCGTAAGGAATTCAAAATTAAGCTCGACGGTTCTGTCCTTCCAATATCCCTCTTTCGGATAATTGAAAGCGTGCTGCCCCGCCATCATGAATCCGGTAAAATGCCTTCCTGTCACTCCAACGTTTTCTATGTCGCTGAAGCGCAGGCACATCTGCGGCACGATAAGCGGATTCGCGGGATATTCGAATCCCATCTTACCTCCTTCTATCCTTTGGAAATCCTGTATGCTGGCTATGGTGAAGTACAGATCCCTTCTCCATCTGCTGACTACTGGATACTTTTTCACTTCAACGTGTCCGTTCTTCTTGAAGAAATCCGAGAATTTCTTCCAAAATTCAACATAACTTATGTCGCGCGGTTTTTCCCTGAAGAACGAATATTCCGCATGGGAAGAATCCTCGCATACGTCTCTGTCTTCGATGCTCCAGAAATTAAGCCCGCAAATTTTGCACGTGTGCCTGCTAAAGCCTTCCTTTTCAAACAGTGCCACTTTGTAATACACGTCAGGCGTTTTTGCAAATTCCGCACGCAGGTGCTTCTTATCGAGTTTGTCAAGCTTAAGCATTCGAACCACCATACCACGTAGTGCACTGCTTGCCGAAAAATTCGCATCTGGTGCACTTCCATCTTTCGGATTCCGGAACAGGTGCTGCCGTGCGCTCTCCGTTCCAGTATCTCATCGCATAAGTGAGCTCGCTGTCAAAGTTGTCCGTGTTGTATTCGACGTTTACCTCTCCGAGTTCCTTGCCGCTTGAAATATCGCTGTATCTCAACACGAGATTGTCGTCAATCGGGGGCATGGCTGCCACCCTGTTAAACATCATCTTGAATATTCCCGGAAGGGTGCGAAGCTCTTCCCTAACGCCTATCTCCGCAAGTCCTTTCTGAAATTCTTCGGACATTCTCATGTTTTCAATTCCATACGCCGCTGACATGTTTGAATAGGTGTATTTGGATTCGCGCAGATCCTGAAGGAGCTTCCTGTAAAGCATGATCTGCACAAGATGCGATTTTCTGCTCATGTTGCCCACATCCGTGGCCTTTGTAGTTTTATCTTCGACAATGACTACCTTGCCGTTGGCTATTCTGAGCTCGTCTATCTTTCCCGTTATTTTATATCCGTTGACGGAACCGTACAGGAAAAATTCCCTGCCGACATGCTTGTCCATGAGCGTTGAGACCGTGGTATAATTTTCATATGCCGTCTTATAGTACCAGTCGGCACCGCTTCTCGTTTCTACCGTCAAGGGTACGTACACTTCGGATTGCCATTTTTCATGAAGCTGTGATCCGCGCTCCATAAACACCGTGCGCTTGGCACCGTAAAGATGTCCAAGTTCCATCTTCTTCTCGCACCAGAACTGGCTGGCAATGTCCGTGGCCGATATCTTCTTCATGTTAAGCTTTTCCAATACGCCACTTACTTCCATGTTCACTGCCCCAATCAAGACAAAATACAGGATGTATCAGACCGCCTACCTATCGTCATCGCAAAAGCTCAGCGATCACCAGTCACATCATATACTTTTTTTAATGTAGTTGATAATATTAATAACTTTATGCCCATAAACGACTTCGAACTCTATATTTTCGACTGGGACGGTACGCTCAGCACGTCAACGCCATTGGTAAAGTTTTCCCGATTTTTCAAGCGCAGATACAACGTAAAATATGTCAGGTCTCATCCCGAATACTATAAACGTTCAAGAAACAAAAAGCTCGTGTTCAAGGAGGAGGTGAACCGCTCATATGCCGGCCTTTACGACCTCTATCTCACGTTTGCAAAGCCGAGGCTGCAGATTGGCGCCGTAGACATACTGCGTACGCTGAACGAGGCCGGCAAGCAAACCGCTATATTCAGCGATTCCAAGCAATACCGCCTTGTAAAGGAAATAAAGCTCCTCGGCCTATCCGACTATGTGGATTACGTCCTAAGTGCGGATACGGTAAAAATGTACAAGCCAAATCCCGGAGGACTCGAACTCGTAGCGAAGAAGTTCGGCGTAAGCAAAAAGAACTGCATATATATCGGGGACATGGCATCGGATATTCTCACCGCAAGATTTGCCGGGGTAAGCTCCTGCGGGGTATGCAACGGCGTCGACTCCAGAGACGTACTTAAAAAGATGGACCCGAACTATCTTTTCTCGGATTTGATAAAGATGAACAAGGAATTCTGGTCTATACACGACTGAAATAACCTTTTCAGGAAGAAATATAAGCCTTGGATGCCATCAATACGTGTCATCTTTCCAGTGTATTTGCATGTCAAAACTAATTTCGCTTTTCAAGCTTACACGGATAGAGCACAGCATAATGCTGTGCGTGGCGGTTCTCGCCGCGGAACTCATGTCTGGGGGCTTGCCTGCCCTTCCCATTCTGATATTGAGCCTGATAACCCCCATATTCATCAGCATGGGCGCATTTGCAATAAACGATTACTTTGACGTGGAAGTCGACAGACTAAACGAAAAGAAAAGGCCTTTGGTAGTCGGAGAGCTGTCTCCGAAATCCGCACTTTACATAACAGCGGTATCGATGATCGTGGGGCTCGCGGCAAGTGTTTTCATAAACCCGTTTGCGTTTGTGATAGCTGTGATATTCTGCGTGCTGTCCCTTCTTTACGGATACAAACTCAAAGAGCTGCTCTTATGGGGCAATGCGTATATCGCGTTTTCCATGGCAATACCATTCATTTTTGGGAATTATGTGGTATCCGGGGTTCTTCATGCATCCATAATATTCGTATCCGCAATGATCTTCCTAAGCGGACTGTCACGTGAGATACACGGTACGATACGGGACTTGAAGGGCGATATGGCCGCAAGAAACGTACATACCCTTCCAAAGGTTATCGGAAAGGCCGCATCGGCCCGCATAGCGCTTGTATTTTACGTTATCGCGATACTGATTAGCATATACCTGTTTGCAGACGTATTGCCGTTCAAAGGAAATTTCATATATCTGATTCCGATACTCGCTGTCGACTTGAGCCTTCTGTACGTAGGGATAGGATATCTGAAGCGTGATACCGGGAAATTTCACAAACTTGCAAGAAATCTCTCACTCGCATCGATGGCAATCGCGCTGCTTACATTGCTCATATCAAGTGCGATATGATTCAATCCTTTTTTTGGAAAACAATCGTCTAAGCCGCGCCGTCTGTTCAATAACGTGCCTGTGTCCAAGTCCTTTTCTTGCCCGTTCAATGTCTGTATAGAGTGCATTGTTCTTTTTACTGTATCTGTCCCTGCTGTTTCTCGGCACGATATGCATATGGAAGTGGCGTACCGACATGCCTGAATTCTCTCCTGCCTGGACTATGAGATTGTAAGATTCGTCTTCCGCATCGTACGCTTTTATCAAAACGGGAATCACCTTTCTCAAAAGAGAATGCATATCCGATATCTCTTTTGCATCGAGTTCGGTTATCCTTTCCACATGCCTTTTCGATACGAGGAGCACGTGTCCGGGAACCGTAGGTCTGATGTTGTAAAGTATTACAAAATGTCTGCTCGAGCATACGCTCTCTGAAGATATGACCCGTTTGTCGCAGAAAGGATCCGCATTTTGTTTCAACGTCTTCTCCTCCTCCTCCTGACCGTGGTATTAGAACTGACATATGTTTTGCCTTTCAGAAATGCGCTTGCGGAAACAATGGCTATTATGATTACCAGGATGACGATTGCTATCAAAAGCAATGCATATACTCCGTACATCTCCTCCTGGAGTTTGTTTATTTTCGTAATGAGTTGCGTATAATTGGCCTGTGTGACTGTCGTTCCTGTCGTGTTGTACTGGAAAGAACTGCTTATCTCTCCATTGTATTTGTCCAGGTAGCTTGCAAGCAATCCTGTTTCATATGCCTGGGTCATATACGAGTTGAACATTGAGGTATTGCCTCTGTTCTGCTGCGCTTCGTATTCATAGAATTGGGATTGCAATACGAATTCGGAAGGCCAGATGCCGTTGTTATAAGTCGACAGGTTTCCAAGGATCGGATTCCCCGAAGTTATGTTCTGTATCGACGGCAGCGGAGCGATGAACGAATATACGTATGCCGAATTATAGAGTGCAGCGGCATAATTGCCTTCCTTGTAGTTTTTGAGTGCCGATTCCACGTAGAAATTGTTCTGCCCGTATTCGCTTATGTTGTTTATCAGCATTGCAGCCGTGTTTTTCAGGGTCGGATTCGTTGATACATAACTTCCTCCCATGGAAGACGCTATCGCATACATTTCACCGGCAGCCTTGCACCACGCGTCGGCACTTCCGGCAAAACTCATGCTGCTTATCAGCTGATCTGAAGTTTCTGACGCATTCAAACTGCTGTTTGCTTCGGATGCATATATTGTGCCCCACGTCTGCCTCAGTTCTCCTCCCACCACATATTCATAATTCGTATCTGTCATGCTCGGCGGAACGAGCGAGTTGCAATAGCTGCTTACGTTTTGGACGACGCTGGATGCACTTTGCGGCGTTATGCCATTGGAATGCACCATGATAAACGCATCTATGTATTCGAGAAATGCGAGGTCAGACGCGCTGTAGAGATATCCTCTTGCACCTATTTTTTCATATTGCTGCAGTTGGGTTTGCATCTGTCCTTTCAACGCACTGAAATTTTCACCAATCTGTGCTATCCTGTCTTTGGTATAATTGAACGTAAACGTTTCAAGCCTTGTAAATGCGCTTATGTTGCACGTAGCGCATTCCGGATTGCCATACGGGAGACCGGAAACTTTATAGTCGACGGAAGTGTTGTATCCGACTGGTGAAAGGTTTCTGCTGCCGTTTAGGAAACCCAATGCCTGCGTTACGTTTGCCACTTCGATTACCGGTATGTTGAACGTTTGCTGAGATATGTAATAAAGCTCGTTTTCAAAACTCCCGTTCTGCGCATAAGGTACGAGTACGTACGACATTCCTCTATTTTTTGCCGCTCCGATTTTATCATAAACCCCACCTATCTGCCCTACAGTGCCGTCGGGAGATATCGTTCCCGTTACGGTAAAATCATTCGGAAGGCTCTTCCCTTGCAGGTTATATACTGCAAGGAGCGTAAGTGCGAGTCCCGCGCTGGGTCCGCTGACATCTGATGTTACTGCTTGATGGTCAGTTATGTGGTATATGTAATTGCTGTTGTTTTCATCTATTCCAAGCCTCGACGTTGCGTATGCCACTGCCGTTTCCGCAGATATGAGCGTGCTGTTTCCAACAACTGCCGGTCCGGTTATCGATACTGTTCCGTTGCCTGCCGTTATGTTCAAAGATATATCGGTGAGGGTTCCCACATCCTGATTGAGAAATACCGCAGGAGCGTGTATGTATGTCGTGTATGCGCCAGCAAATCCGAAAAGCAGCAGAAAACCCAATAAAAATACCGATGTCCTTGAAAAAATGTCCATGCAGATTTATACCATGCCAATGTTTAAAAACAACCATTGGGCATCCGGTGAACGGTGCTAAAAATCGCCAATCGTGCTTTGTCTCCCTTTCTTCCTGTCTTCTACGTTCATTCTGCCTAGAATATCCACAATGCCGAATACGCCGTCATATCCTGGTATTGCCTTTACCTTTTCGTCCCTGATTCTCGATATCGCATTTCCGAGGCCTTCATCGACCTTTTCAATGCTTGCGGTATCGCTTTTCAGCAAAACGTCGAATTCACTTCCGAATTCCCTGACCAGTTTGTCGTATGTGCCTTGCACGTATGCCGTTTTTACTCCCTTTCCGCTCACATATGCTATAACTTCCTGCAAAGGCACGGTATGCACATACGGTCTTCCCGAATGCGGCATTTCTCCGCTTTCGCGATCGGCAAGTTTTTCCACCCTGTGAAGCACTCCGACGGTCAATCTCTTCCTGCATTTCGGACATATGTTTCCGTATTTTTCCGATTCCTCCGGGCTTAGCGATACGCCGCAATTTCTATGTCCGTCAAAATGATATTTGCCTTCTTCAGGATAAAATTCGATAGTCATCTTCGTATCGTGTTCCATTATCTTGCTGCGTATCTTCGAGAATGTCATTTGTTGTTCCCCGAAATCGAATATGGTTGCCTCTCTGCCTATCTTTTCAAGGGAATGTGCATCGCTTCCAGATATCAACGAATAATTGTCCAACGAAGACACCCTCCAGTTCATTTCCGGGTCGCTGCTCAATCCCGTCTCAACAGCGTGAATTCTCTTCGCCTGATCACCATACGCTTCTTGAATGGAGTCGAATCCAGAAAACGCACCCAAAGCACCGAACCACGGCGTCCATATATGCGCTCCGAATACCATTATGTCCGGGCTTACGCTGTGCATTTCCTCAACAAGCCCTGCCGCACTGAGCTTTAGCACCGGCCTTCCGTCTGCCTGCAGGTTTCCAAACTTTGCCAATTTATCGTTTATCTGTTCCACAACTTCAACGCTTGGAGCCAATACGCAATTGTGTATCTTTTTAACGTAATCGTTAGGGTGGGGAGAATCGAATATCGTCGCTATTTCACATGTAAGCATGAATCGCGTTCCAGTTTTGCTGCCTTTCAGCCTGTACAGTCCTGTCTTATCAGGATCTTCCAATTTCTTTTTCAACTCCGCAAACCAAAGCGGATGGGTGAAATCCCCCGTTCCTATCACATCTATGCCTTTCATCTTAGCGGCGGCGTCTATATTTTCTGGTACAAGCCTGTCGCTGCATGCTGCCGCATACCTTGAATGTATATGAAGATCCGCTATGTATTCCATTGACGTTACCCGCTGTCTTTTACACCGTTTCTCATGCATAATTTATTCAGGAAACATTTGCTGCATAAAGGAATAGAAGATCTGCAGATGGCGTGTCCATGCGCTTTCATCGCATATGCTATGTTCTTCCAGTATTTTTTATCAACTATCGCTTTCAAGTCCTCTTCTATGTTATCTGGATTTTTTTCCACGGACAAACCTGTCCTGTTCGATATCTTTATTACCCACGTGTCAACAGGTATGCCTTCCACGATTCCATACGCATTTATCAGTATAGTATTGGCGGTTTTGCGTCCTATGCCCGGCAGTTCGAGAAGCGACTTCATCTCATTTGGAACTCTGCCTCCATATTCCTTATCGACGATTTCGCATGCACGTATTATGTTACGCACTTTGTTTCCTGCAAAGCTTACTCCACTAACATACGATTCGAGTTCCTTCTGGTTTGCTTCCGAATAGTCTTTTGCAGTATGGTATTTTTTGAATAGTTTTGGAGTTATCCCGTTAACGACAGTGTCGCGCGTCTGCGCTGACAATATCGCGGCAACAAGCAATTCGATCGGTGTTGAAAAATCAAGATAATAATGCGAATCTGGATAAGTTTTTTCTATAAGTTCGATTACCTTTACGGAAGATTTAACATCAAGCCTCGCATCCATCCCGTCATCTTTTGTATCCGAACTTTCTCAGCATGTCGTGCCTGTCCTTTACGTCCTTCTCTCCTTCAATGCCTTTCGGCCTGTAACCGTCCACGATTCCGAGAATGGCATTTCCGTGCTCGCCCTTCGCAATAACCACTTCAACCTGATTCGCAGTGGCACAATAAATGCGCTGCACTTCGCTTACTCCCTTCACGGCATTTACTATGTTTATCGGATATGCATTCTTGAAGAGCACGATGAAGGTATGGCCCGCCCCGATGTCAAACATATTCTTCCCTGCAAGTTTCTTCAACTCTTCATCGTTTCCATCGGTTCTGACAAGGCAAGGGCCGCTGGCTTCCGAAAAGGCCAGTCCGAATTTTATTCCCGGCACCGTTTCGACTATCTTTTCGTAAAGGTCCTCCACCGTTTTAATGAAACTTGCATGGCCAATCATGACTTGCAAGTCTTCGGTTTTTTCAATCTTTACAATATCTATCGATACCATAAGAATCACGGCGTTAATCGATCCCTGTCCCGTGGAAACATGGTGCATTCGCGTATGTTGCTGCTTCCGGTTATTTTCATGGTTATCCTTTCGAGTCCAAGACTCCATCCTGCATGCGGTGGAGCACCCATTCTGAATGCGTTTATGTAAAACTCGAAATCCTTCGGGTTAAGCCCGCGCTTTGTAAGCGCCTCTTCAAGAAGCTTTGGCAGATGTATTCTCTGTGCGCCGCTCGATATCTCCAGGCCCTTGTATATCAAATCATAACTGTTCGATATCTCAGGATCCTTTTCGTTCGGCATGCTGTAGAATGCGCGTATGCTCGTGGGATATTCCTTTATTATCACGGCTTCTCCGTATTCCTTTGTGAGAATTGCCTCATCCTCCCGTGAAAAGTCCTGCCCGAATTCTATCCTTGAACCGTTTGCCGAGAGTTTCTTCAACGCGTCTTTGTACGCGACCACGTCTATGCTCGGTTTCGTAAGATTTATGCCAAGCGTTTCAAGGTCTTCCTTATTCGATTCGAGTACGCTGTCGATTATGGAACCGAACGCCTCCTTCAGCATGAATATTGCGTCGTCATGGTTTGCAAATCCCATTTCTATATCCATCTGCGTGCTCTCGTTAAGATGGAATACTGTATTGTGCTTCTCGGCTCTGAATACGGGCACGGCCATGAACACCCTGTCCATTCCGCCTATCACGGCGAGCTGCTTGTATATCTGCGGAGATTGTGCAAGATATGCTTTTTTCTCAAAATAATCTATGCTGAACAGATCGGCTCCGCCTTCCGTTGCGGCTTCGACTATGCTTGGCGGCCTTATTTCCTCGAATTTGTTCTTCAGCGCGAAATTTCTGAATCCTCTCAATATGGAAGACTGTATGTTGAAGATCGCCGTTGTTTCTTTTCTTCTCAAATCGATGTATCTGTAATTCAATCTAACATCGATGTCGGCAGGCACCTTTCCCGTAACTTCAAACGGTATCCCTGCCGATAGCGGATTAAGGTTTGTTACGCTTATTGGTGATAGTTCATAGCCCAGTTTTGCCTGCTGGTTCTTCTTGACCATGCCTTTGACCACTACGACGCTCTCCTTCTGCAAATCCATTGCCTTCATGACTTCCGGTGCCGTTACTCCTTCCTTCGCGGTAACCTGCACAATTCCGCTGTGATCGCGCACAAGAAGAAAGACTATCTTGCCTATGTTCCTGGTTTCGTGAACCCAACCTGCAACGGTGACCTCTTTCCCGTCCATATCCCCGTTAAGTTCGTTGATGTAATGGGTCCTATATGCATTGCTCAATATAACACCGTATTTAACTCTGCATTCTAAATTAAAATACCTATTCGTAAATGCGTACCGGTAATGCATTTTCTGCAGTCTTGCCAAAAATTAAAAAATTTATGCATCCAATTGGCTTTAGGTGGCATGATAACGGTGTCTTCCGTAATGAGCAGGCATATAGCGGGAGTGTCACTGAACACCAAGATCGGCGTCGTATCGGAATTGATGCAAAAATCCCACATCTCACTGGTGCCTGTTCTCGACGGTGCGATTCTGGTAGGGATAATAACAAAAGACTCCGTAGGGGAAAATCCGAACGGCGAAATCCCTGCAGGGATGATAATGAAAACGCCGGTATTCGTGGAAGAGCATTCCGACATAGAACACGCGGTGTCAATTCTCGTTAAAACGGGTTATTCCCGTCTGCCGGTTGTAGATAATAAAAGCAATATGCGGATAACCGGAATAGTAACGTCGACCGGACTTGCCGATGTGATAAGGAGACGGGAAGGCAAGATGTGACGCTATTATTTCACAAGCAGTATCTCTATCGAGCTTACTTTGGATGCGGTGCCGTCCTCGTTTTCTATGGCTTCCGAATTTATCATTATATTGTCAGTGCTTGGATTTCTTGCGGTAGTTACGAACCTGTTTCTTGCAATTTCGGCAACATCGACTGCCTTGCTTATCGCATTGCCCCTGGCTTTTATCATCACATTATCCTTGCCGCTGTTGATTTGCGTTACGACCGCCAGTACGTAATTCATCGTAGGCTTCTTGCCTATCAAAACGGTATTTTCAGCTGCATCGTTTTCTGCCGGATCGTCTTCCGTCTTTGAAAAAAGTATCTGTATCGAACTGACTTTTGAGGTGCTGCCATCCTCGTTGGATATCTCCTCGGAATTTATCGCTATCGATTCGGTGCTCGGGTCCTTCAATGTGTTTACGAATCTGTTGCGGACTATTTCGGCAACATCGACTGCCTTGCTTATCGCATTGCCCCTGGCTCGTATCTTCACCGAATCTGCGCCGTTGTTGAATTGCGTTACGACCGCCAGTACGTAATTCATCGTGGGCTTTTTGCCTATCAAAACCGTGTTTTTGGATATTTCACCGCTTCCATTAAGAATTTTCCCCTCTTCCATACTCTTTCACCAGACGCAAATCCCTCTTATCACTGTCATTTGTCAGATATCCTTTGCTCAACAGGTATATTTAAGCGTTAACATGCGGCGCAAATTTGCAATCACTTCTGCTGCTCTTTGCATATGGTGCTGTTCGCATAGCATATTGCATTGCTTGCCGTCTGTGGTATTGCAAGATAATTACAGTTCACAACTACTGTGGGGACCGCAGTTATGTTGTAATATGTTGCAAGAAGTGCCTGCGCTCCTGTCACGCCCGAACTTCTGTTTACGCACGAATCAAGTTCTGTTAGGTTAAGCCCGGCAGGTTCCGATATGCTTTGCAGCGTGTTCTGCGATATGTAATCGCCTCCGTATATGCTGTTTAAGGAATCGGCGAAGCGGCTGAAGTTTTTCTGGTTTGCTGCGCACATCATGTATTTTCCAAGGTATTGTGCATTCAAGTCTCCTACTTGATTGGCTATGTGCTGATATGAGCTTCCGAATACGGATTCTATGGAGATGTTTACTGCATTTCCATATTTCGTTTCAAGACTGCTTATATTTTCCAGGCTCTTCACAGAACCGGGTGCATAGGGATCCATGAACCAGTATATGTGCATGGGTGACTTTACGAGGCATGATGTTTTTCCACCGATTGCCACTACGCCCTGTGCAGCTACCGAATCGTAAGTGCCTATCGGGCTTGCCAATTGTATCGACATGGATGCAAGCGTGGCATTGGAATCGCGTATCAATTCATAGACGTGATATTCAGCCCCGGTTGAAGGCAAATACGTCGGTATTTGCACGTACCATTCTTTTACAGATGGCATATACGATACGGACATTGCCGATACATTGGTATAGAATGGAAGCAATGAAAGGGAGCTGTTTGTCTGAACATATCCTGCGAGGAACGACTTGGCCAGTGCGCCTATCTGACTTTCGTTGTAATTAGTGGTGTTGGTTACGGTACCGTTCGTTGCCGTGGAATTTTGCTGGGTCGGAATACTTACCGGTTTGTAATAAGCCGAAGTCACAAGAAGAGCAATGAGTATCACAATCAGTATTCCAAGCGTTATGTGTATGTTGTCCAATCCGCCGAATCCGCGCACCTGTTTGACAATCATGCCCTGGTTGTTTTCCACGCTTCTCTTTTTTGACGTCTTTGCCATATGAACACCAAACGGGTCCGACGGGACTTTCATTGCCTGACACATACCTGGCAATTTTGAACCCGCGACCATCACCTTAGGACGGTGCTGCTCTATCCAAGCTGAGCTACGGACCCATTTGGTTTATAGTAGAAATGAGAAAATATATATACTGCCCCATAGGTGCCGTCTGTGTGGAATTCTCTTTCAGGTTTTCCACGCTATCCAATTCGAAACGGGTTTTCTGCCATGGGTTCTGAACACCAATATTAATATTTTGATACATGTTAATAGCAAATGAACTGAATATGTTTCAAACAAAACATGGTTACCATGAGCATATCCGACACGGTGCGTACGTATCTGAAAAGCAAGCCCTACACACTGGAAGCGTTGGAGAACGGGATAGTCAATTACAGTTCCCTAGCCAGATTAATACATGACGAATTGAGGATTAAGAACTATCAGGCTATCAAGGCCGCGATAAGGAGGTATGCTCAGCACATAGCCAAGGTAAAAGGCGGCATTGAAACCCGTGCCCTGAACATTCTCAAGGAAAACAGGATGGCACTTCTTGACGGCGTTCATGTGATAATATCGCTTGAAGATTTGAACATAGAGAATGACGCGAAGGTAAAGATAGATCAGTATTATGTGTATCTCACGCGCAAGGACGTTATCAAATCCCTTCCAAAGAAGACGAGAGAGAATCTGGTCAAAGTGCGGGATAACTGCTCCGCGGTGATAATCTACTCGGAAGAAAATATAGAAGGAGCGTCAGGTGTTATAGCGTTTATAGCATCGCTTCTTGCCGAACAGAATATAAACGTAATAGAATTCATTTCCTGCTATACGCAAACAATACTGGTTGTGAACAGGAGCGATGCGCTGCGCAGCTATGAGCTCTTATCACGCATAATAAAATAACGCGTAAATTTTAAACGTCAAACTCTTTGAATATCCTGAAGGTCCGAGTCCATAATATTCATTTTGAGTATGTATTCCACGTTCATCTCACTGGCATTTATATCAAGACGTATTTTCCCGTTTGTTCCAGCCACTTCCTTCGCAAGTTCGTCTATATCCCTTATCCACATTTCCTTTGCATTTTGCATGTGCAGCGTATCTTTTACCGCAAGTTTGGGATCGTGAACCTCGGTGAATCGTCTTATCTGGATGGTTGCCTTTACTCCTCCAGTTATGTCTTCTTCTTTGCCGAATTTTACTATTTTGCCCGGTTCATTTTGCAGCATTTCTACCAGACTATTGATATATGCGACTATCGGAATCTTGTCATTTAATTGTGCAGAATATGGTGTAGATATGTCCGAAATTTTTACGGCATTCTCGTTCTGTCTGTTTTTTCCCGTCAGATTTTTCATTGCCATTCTCACTACCAATAATCTTGATTAAATCTAAATGGTTTAAAAACATTTTTCCGATTTCTGCGTCTGACGAAGTCAGGCGAAATCACGTGCGCCGAATATCAGATTCTCTATGAGCGTTTCTGCCGCTTTCAATTCCTGTTTGGTAATCGATTCGTTTTTCGAATGGGGCATGTTTCCTCCCCTACTCATGCATATTATATTGTCAAACTTTCCGGATATCACGTTCGCTTCGCATGTCCCGTTAAGCGAATCCAAGTTGAATTCCACGCCCGTCGCAGCAGATGCCTTCTTTGCGAGTTCTACTATCTTATTGCTTGGCTCTATCGAAAATGCCGGAGCCCCTTCTTCCTCGATTTTCCTTATCGAATAGGTACATCCTGTCTTCTCGCATGCACTGGATGCCGCGTTTTCAATTTCTACCAACCTTTCATTTATCCGGTTTTGTTCGTATGCCCTGGCTTCTCCCTTCATGACCACCTTTCCGGGAACGACGTTTACAAACGTGCCTCCGGATATGGTTCCTATGTTAAGCGTGCTTCCATCCTGTTTTTTCCCTATATCGAGCGCAGTAAGCATAATCCCTGCAGCCTTTATGGCATTTGCACCTTTCTCGGGATCCTTCGCCGCATGAACTTCCTTTCCAGTTATCTCCACGTAAAACGGCATCTGTCCGAGTGCCTTGTTTATGAATGTGCCAGTCTTGTTTGATCCGTCTACTACAAAAACAAAATCAACGTGCTCCTTCAGATCGAGAAATCCCGCCCCCATTGAGCCGTTTTCCTCACGCGTCGTGAATGCGGCTATTATCTTTGGGTTGCCGCCTTTCTTCTTTGCCGATATTATTGCATGCATCAATGGTGCAACGGATGCCTTGTTGTCAGCTCCCAATATGCTGTTTCCATCTGTTTTTATCGTGTCCCCTTCGATTATAGGCGTTGTTTTGCCTTGCTCTACGGTATCCATGTGTGCGAGAAACAACAGCGTATGGCCAGAACCGTCTATGGTTGCTATAAGGTTTCCCGAATTGCTGTCATTATTCTTTCCACTGTCATCGAAATGCGCGTCTATGCCTTCGGCAGCAAGCCTCTCTTTTATATAGTGACCAACATCGAGTTCGTTGCCACTGGGTGACGGTATAGATACCAATTCCATGAACGTGCTTACTACATCGTGATCTTCATCTGCCAAATAAACACCTTATGCACCGCGCTGAACGGCGCTCTGCCGATTAAATATTATTGGGTGTTGCGTGCAACGTTCTTCAACGCGAGAGGGTCCTGTACGAGTTCGTGGTTCTCTGCCTGAGATGCAACCGTGTATCCCAAAACATACCACTGCCATACCTGATCATGTCCCACTGTAAGAATCTCTTCCTTCACATGCTGAGGTATCTGATCTGTACTAACCTTTGCAAAACCAAGGCTCTTCAGAACTTCTTGTCCTTTGCTGTATTCGTTCTTCAGACCTACGAATATTGCTCCAGGTTCCTTCTCATGCACCATGTCCAGAAGGTACTTCTTCAATTCCATGCTTATTCCCTTCCCGCGCTCCTCTTCCTTCACCACGGAAGACCTGAATTCATGCCATCCGGAGATGGGCCAGGTCGTAACGGCCTGGCATCCGATAACTTCCCCACCCTCTTTCCTTGCTACCGCGACCCATCCTTTCCCGATCCATTCCCCAACCTCTTTTTCTGTAAGCGGAAGAACTGCCTTTGTTTTGTCATATTCTGTGTTAACGAGCTTAGCTATGCTTCCTGCATCAGCCTGTGTAGCCAAGCCTACCTTGTAACCGAATTCCATCTTGTTTCCTCCTGTATGGCGCTGCTTGAAAATCATGATATCTGTATTATACAAAGCCGAATGTCCTATATTAACTTTGCGTCGCATTTGTTATAAATTAGCCTAAATTGTATCATTTGATACAAAACTGCATTCACAATATTTCGGTAAATGTTTCATATCCATGCTCCTGTGCGGTCAATGCGGCACCGTTCTCCAGAAAGAACTCCTGCGGGAGTTCGGCATTATCGATTTTAACAAAGCCTTCTCTCTGAAGCATTCCTCTGCTTTTCGCAGCGGAATTCACAAATGCTATTGCACGCCATCCTCTATAATTCTTTCTCAAATGCCCTATGAGGTGCGTATTGATGCCATTTCCGATATGAAGGCCTCTGTATTGCTTGAGCACGATTGCAGACCTCATTTCAAGGCATTTGCTTTTTTTCCACATGTTTGCGCCTTCGTGCCCTATGATCTTCCCATCTATTGTTGCGACAAACGAAAGTCCATCGCGTATCCATTTTCTTATAGTGCTCCTTCTTACCGCCACTACCGCTCCGCTCTCATGCGCTTCGTTCTTTATCATCGTGTGTATGCTGTCCACGTCACGCAGGGTCGACTTTCTGTATTTCGGAGTTGCTGCCATTGCCTACATCCTGTCTACGACATCTATGCCCAACAGGCGCAGCATGTCCTTTATCACGGACATTGTTGCGGCGACGAGCGTTACCCTCGCGTCGAGCAGTTTTCCGGAATTCAGCACCGGCGAAGTTTCATAGAATTTGCTGAATGAAGATGAAACGTCAATGAGATAATCCGTGATTACATTCGGCCTGTATTCAGCACATGCCTTTTCCAAGATATCACTGGATTCGGAAAGGAGTTTTATCAAACCGAATTCCGCAGAACTGTCAACTCCTGAGTAATCAACTTTCTCCGGACTCGGTATGCCGATGCCTGCCTTTTCAATTATCCTGCCTGCCCTAGTATACATGTACATGCAGTACGGTCCGCTGTTTCCGCCAAAATCGAGAGCTTTGTCCCAGGAGAATGTAAGGATCTTTTCCGGAGCTATCTTTAGAAATTCAAATTTTATTGCTCCCGCAGCTATCACGTTTGCCGTATTATCATCTATGTCTCCCTTTGTCTTCCTGCTGCTTTCGGCCACTTTCTCCCTTACCTTGTTTTTTGCTTCGTCCATCAGGCTGTCCGCTGTGAAACTCTTCCCTTCGCCTATCCATCCGCCGCTCCGTCCGCTCAAAGATCCGCTTTCAAGTGCAACCTCGCCGTACGCGACATGCATTATGTTTTTCGCCTGTTCCGGATAGCCCATGAGGCTGAAAAGCGCCTTGAGAATCAACTGCGAGTATCTCTGTGCGGAGCCGATTACGTTAACCGCTATGTCCGTGTTTCCAAAACTTCCCTCGTTTCCCTTTTCTGCAGTCGTGAATAACTGTTTTCCATTGCGCTGTTTGCGATCCGTTGCGGAATAATGGAATTCGTCCTTCAATAACCCGAATTTCCACATGTGAAATGCCAAATCCTTTGCGGAATAGGTTGCGGTTCCGTTGCTCCTTATGAGTACTTTCGTATCCTCTGCGGGGTTCTTGAAATCCATTTCAACTTCCTTCATTTTTTCAAGGTCCACTACTATGCATCCGGCATATTTTCCTTCGCTTTCCTTATGAAGTACGCCTTTTTTCATTCCGACATCGATGGCGGCTTCGAGAAGTTTCGCCCTTACAATATCGCTTTCCCATATCCTCAAATCGTGCGATATTCCGTAATTGAATGCTGTTTGATACTGCGCGTCGACGCATTTTTCACTGACTTCACGGGCAAGCTTTGATTCCTTGGTGTCGAGATTTTCCATATTCTTCAATATGCCGTTTATCTCTCCCGAAATGTCCTTCTCCTTCATGAGTTTGTTTACCTTGACGTATTGCTCTCCGAGCCACTGGTCGAACTTCTTATCCGGCGTGTCACTCAGATTCATATATCCCCATATGCTTTCCGCTATCTGGAGTCCTAAATCTTCAATGTAATCGTCCCGTTCCACCTTGTATCCGCACCGCTCCATTATGTTTGCAATGGAATCCCCGAGAAGCGCATTCCTCAAATGTCCTATGTGCCACGGCTTGCTCGGATTGACGCTCGGAAATTCTACAAGCGCTTTTTTACCCGAACCGAGATTGCTCGAAGCGCCTTCCTTCTCTTTTTCCAGTATTTCAGCCAGGACGTTTTTCGAATATTCCTTGACATCAAAATAAGCGTTTATGTATCCGTTTTCGTTTTCCACTTTCATTATCGGGGACCTTGCTTCAATCGCTTCCGCAACTGATTTTGCAATGTCCTTCGGGGCCTTTCCTACCTTTTTTGCCAGCATGAAGGATATCGAAGAACTGATGTCGCCATGCGCTTGTTTTTGTCCCGATATGCTTGCGGTTATTTTCTCCATAGGGATATCCGCATCGGGATATGCCTTGCTTATCACATTGCTAAGCATTTGTGAAAACAATTGCCTTGTCGACTTTCCATAACTGACCGTGAAATCACTTATTAACATGTCCTATTTAGGTTTAAATTGCTTGCTCTAAACGTGCTATTTACTAGCAGTTAACTATCCTGCAAATCTGAACTACATAGCAACTTAAATATGAGAATAGGCGCAATTTTCATTGTGGAGAAGGTGAGAATATGCTAACTCTAATAAAGGAAAACCCCCAAAAATCCACTGAGCTTAGAGGAGTCAAAGGGCTTCTCGAAGTATTCAATTTAATAAATCCATATGGTCGTTGGCCTGTCGAATTGAAACTTCTCAATTCTCGTCTCGAAAGCTTGAAATACTCACTCCAGGATATAGAGAAACTGTGCCCTGAAATAGCGATAACCCCCAATACAGGTTATTTTATCTCTGCTGCAATTAATAACAAAATCGAGGACGGCGAGACCGTTACGTTGAACTTCAATGGGGCAAAAGTGGATGCAATTGGACGTTTTCGTAAAGGAAATGTGATATTGAAGGGGGATGCAGGAAGTCATGCTGGAGCGTATATGTCTGGTTCTGCCCGACTCACCATATACGGAAATACTGGGGGATTTGCAGGAGAAGAGATGTCTGGTTCTTCTAAACTTACAATCTATGGGAATACGAAAGCGTACTTAGGTAACGGAATGAAAGGATCCGCCAGTATCACAGTATACGGAAACGCGGAATACTATGTGGGGGGAGGAATGTCTGGGTTTTCCCAACTTACCATCCACGGAAATATTACAGAAAAAGTAGGTACTGGGATGAGTGGCTCTGCACATATCATATTATATCCAAACCCTGATTCAGAATTCAATTTACCTGGTCTTTATGCTAATTTACTAGTTGATCTAGGAGAAAAGTCGTATGGTGGTAGAATAGACGTAAACCCTCCAGAAGGGATGGAGATGCCTGTTTCTAAAACGTCACACTACGCAGAAATATATACGAATGGCAAGCGTGAACCTACAAACATACTACGTTCCCAACTTAGCGATATTAGCAGAAAACGTTCTTTACTTAGTGAAGTTTTCAGGAAGATTGAAGGAAAAAATGATTCGTCTGTGGATGCTACTCACGTAATTAGAGAATATGTAAATGAAAGCGGGCTGGTTTACAGAGGTCTTTCTTTTTATGATGAAGAGGAGCGATCTGAAATCCTATCCCTTGCCCTTACAAAGGGTCTTTTACCTCCAGAGATAGTAAAATATAGTGGTAAGGGATATGATGGCCAGGTGTGTGTAAGTGCTCTTCTTTACGAATCAAAATGGTTCGCCGACGTTGATTATGGCATTATTTTTGTGATAGGTGCAAAGGGTTTGGAACTTGCCGACGTATTACATACCAAACAATATATACATGAAGCAGAAATGCGTATCGAATATATACCTCCTGAGAATATAAAAGGGTATTATCTGGTTAATTCTAAGGAAATTGCGGGTTATACCGAGGTCAATTCCTACAACGGTCAACAAAGCACATAACGTCAATATCAACAGCAAATCCTTACTTATTCGAAGAACGCCTGTACGATACGACTTACAAAACCTTTTAAATTTTGCATGGGATACGATAGTTGCAGGTAACTGAAGATGCAGGTAAGCGAATGGTAAAGATATACAAATATAACAACAAACTGGCAATATACCTGCCTTTTGACGTAATAAAAGCTTTAAAACTCGAGGAGAACGACGAAGTCGATTTCTTCAAGATGAAGGATAACATGTTCATCCTTGCCAAGAAAGCTGATATAACATCATTGCTTGTGGGAAATGCTCCAAGCACGCCTTCATATTCTCCTGTCGCTTCGGATGAAATGTCCGGTCCCGAGATAGCCGTACTGAAGAAGCTCGACACGCTGCGCTATCAGCAAAGAACGCAGGAAAACGTGGAAAAAATGCTTTCTCCTGAAGAGAAATCTTACTTGTCACAGTTGCTCAAGAAAAAAGCAGTCACGCTTTTTTCAAATCAAAAAAGCGGGCAGAAGATATACAGCATATCGAAAGGCGTTTATGATACTTTTCTGATGCGAAAGCGTCCGCAGGGCGCCGTTGCCGTGCAGCAACCGGTTCCCGTTCCGCGCCAGGTCCCTCAAACAAGATATCCTATACAAAAAATGGGGCTTGAGGATGAAGGCGTCAAAAAACTCGAAGCCGAAGGATTCATAGTTCTGCAAACCGAAGCGGAAGCGGCTCATGTCTCATCCCTATTGGAAGACAGCATAAGGCACGGGCAGGTATTCGGAACACGTGCATTCAATAAAAAGTTCTACATACTGATGCGCGCATTTTTGGAGAAGAATTCTGGAGCAATCCTGAAAGAACTGAGATCCGGGACCAAAAAGGTGTCCGAAATAGTCGAGTCGACAAAAATACCCGAAGGGGGAGTAAGAGGCGTACTTTATTATCTTGCAGAATCGGGCGACGTGATAGAAAAAAGACGCGATACGTTCATGCTCACTTAACGCGTATCAGAGCACTGCAAAGTGGTCCAGCAATATTACTATTACGGTAAACAATGCCACTGCAAAAAGCACTACCTTTGCATTAAGCATAGGGCCTTTTTCCGGCGCATCGTAAAAGCTGAGTATTCCTGCCTGCTGCTGCGGCGTTGATAATGTTGCCACTTAATCACGTATATATCATATCTTATTGATATTTAAAAATGTTACGCGCCATTATGTATCGGTAGGAACTTGACATCTACATTGCACCACCTCGTCAAACCCCAACCATCACATCTTATATCGCAGGAGGTATGCGATAACGCAGGAAAACACATGTATTTTGACCTTTTTCAGTCCAAAGAACCTGTT